>CAZJIB010000013.1:0-19044 GCA_964546085.1 uncultured Isosphaeraceae bacterium | reverse complement strand
CGTCAAGTTCTCCGCGCACAAACTCCATCGGATGCCCCCGCAATGACAAGCCGACGGATGCGTAGTCTTTCGCCACTTCGTCCACCGCATGCACCCCCGGAAGTGATGAGCGAACATCGTCATCCTCTCCGCAAGCATCAAACAGCGGACACGGCGCATCACGAAAACGGGCAATCGATCAGATTGCCTGTTGACGCGACAATCCCATCGAACTGAAGGCGTCGGCCCGCGCAAGGTGCCGCAGACTCGCCACACGCCCCCCGCTCGCACGCCAGAGCGCCGTCACTGTCGTGAACCGACCTTCCTTGCGAACCGCCCACGCAATGCGATGAGCCTCCTCCTCACGCAAGTTTCGAACCTGCCGCATGCCCAGCCGCAGCGCACCACCTTCAAGGCATGCGTCCCGCACGATCTGCGCCGGAGCGTAGAACCCCATCGGCTGGCTGTTCAGGAGTGCGGCAGCATATGCCGCCGGGTAATGACACCGCAGCCATGCCGAGGCGTAGACCAGCAGCGCAAAGCTCGCCGCGTGCGATTCCGGAAAGCCATACTCGCTGAAACCGTGGACCTAACGGACGCACCGGTCGATGAATTCCTGTTCGTACCCGCGCACCTGCATGCCGGAGACCAGTTTCTCGACCATCTGCACCATCCGATTGCCCATTGCAATGTCCTTGGCCCACCGCGGAACAAGGCCCCAGCGAAGCATTGAAAGCGTTCGCAGGCCGCCCCCGCTCCGGACGACAGCCGCCTCCTGCGTCGGTGCAATGTTGTATCGAGGATCGACATGTACCGTCTCAGCGAGCCCAAACGCCTCAGCGATGACTTCGGCAGGCGTGGCAAGTAGGAAACGACCGCACATGGCGGGCATTCTACGACCTGCCCAGCCGGTACAGACCGAACGGGGAAGGTCCGAGAGCATCGTTCATAGCGCTATTTCCACCAGCAATCTGCCTCATGGGGTGGACATCAGCTGAAACCGGCGCAGGGTTGATGCGTGGCCATTGGAGAGTAGCCACCCCATGTGAAGACCCGACAGAGAGAGAGGCAAGAGAGATGAACGAGCGACATATCGAGAGCCGTTTGAGCGAACTCATCGAACACGTGCAAGCTCTGCCGGAAGAGCATCGGCGGCCGATTGAGGAACTCTGCACTCAGGGACGCGAGCAGCGTTCACGCATCGAGGAATCCATGGCCCAGTTGCAGGACTCACTGGACTACCTGCGTCTGAGCGTCAAGTACCTCGTCTTTGATCTGGAAGCAACACGCAGAGAGAACGTCTACCTGCGGAAGTTGGTTGAGCAGATTCGGCGGGATGGATCACCGCGGCGCGATTCAGACGATAATTACTACGGCGGACACGGCGCCGACTGACTGGCCCTACCGGCCGCTGCGGATGCGATTGACTGCGCGGCGGGCCGACTGCGGCGCGGCGCGGAGCATCGCATCGACTGCCGCCTTGTCGTCCCGCATGTCGTTGAGGATGCCCGCGAGTACATTGTCTCGCTCAAAGGACCATCGCTTCAGCCACGATTCCAACTCGGTTCGGTTGAACCGGGTCAGCGGATCGTCCATGCCAGTCTGCATGATCGCCCAATCCATCAGCCCTCGACCACTCAGATCGAAGCGGTACAGGTCGAGCGTTCGCTTCAATCGAAAATCTGGTGCATTGAATCCGTCGCAGCAAGGCAGGGGAATCGCCAGCATCATCTCTTGAATCTTTCGCTCGACCGCGGTGGTCATGCCTGATCGCTCCAGATCCTCGATCTCCGCGATCGGCGGGCGGCGATGGCCACTCTCACCTGCCGCGGCACGATCCTCAGCGATCGGTTCCAGTGGCGTGCTTTCCCCGGTAAGTACCTTCAGTCCTTCGGAGGGGAATCGAACAGTGATGCGGGGGATAGGTTGACCATCCGCATGAACCGATTCGACCTTGACAACATCACCGATCCCCCACTCTGGGCGAGTGTTGTGGCGAACTCGATCACCAAACTGGAGTGTTGGCATGATGGTCAATGGAGGCATGCTCCGGCGGCACGGTGGCATGTTTGCCGACCGAACCGACTCAATTCGCTACATTCCCAAGAGCCCGGAATTCCCCGCCCTGTCCTCACTATAGCATGGAATCCTCTGGAATCACCGCTCAACATCTCAAAATCAATGCCGCTCAGACCACACCCTGCGCCATCATGGCTTCAGCGACCTTCACGAATCCGGCGATATTCGCCCCATGGACATAGTTCCGGTCGCAGCCGAATTCGGCGGCTGCGTCGATGCACTTCTTGTGGATGCGACGCATGATTTCGCGGAGTTTCTTGTCAATTTCCTCCCGGGTCCATGTAACGCGTTGGCTTGACTGTGCCATTTCGAGCCCCGACACCGCAACACCTCCGGCGTTGGCCGCCTTGGCGGGCCCGTAGAGAATGCCCGCTTCCAGGAAGGTGGACTGGGCATCGCACTCGCTGGGCATGTTGGCCCCCTCGCTGACAAGCATGACACCGTTTGCGAGCATGTTCTCAGCGTCCTTGCCGTTGATTTCGTTCTCGGTCGCCGAGGGGAATGCACAATCCGCTGGAACTGACCACATTGGATTGTGGTCGAGCGCATCGTCACGCGGGTGGAACTGAGCGGATGGGAACTGCTCAGCGTATTCGTGGATTCGACCTCGCCGATTGTTCTTCAGATCCATCACCCAGGCGAGTTTCTCGCGGCAGATACCGTCCCCGTCGAAAATCCACCCGCCGGAGTCGGAGAGTGTCAGCACTTTGGCGCCGAGATCGATGAGTTTTTCGGCGGTGTACTGCGCGACATTTCCCGATCCGGAAACAATGCAGGCCTTGCCTTCCATCGTGTCGTTCACATCGGCGAGCATTTCGCAGCCGAAATATACGCAACCGTAGCCGGTCGCCTCGGGGCGAAGAACGCTGCCGCCCCACTCCAAGCCGCGGCCGGTGAGCGCGCCGACAAAGGAGTTGGTGAGTTTCTTGTACTCGCCGAACAGATAGCCGATTTCGCGAGCGCCCACGCCGATATCACCAGCGGGCACATCGGTGTTGTGCCCAATGTGCCGAAAGAGTTCGCTCATGAAGGACTGGCAGAACCGCATGACTTCGCCGTCGCTTCTGCCCTTGGGATTGAAGTTCGCACCACCCTTGCCACCCCCCATGGGCAGCGTTGTCAGGCTATTTTTGAAAATCTGCTCGAAGCCAAGGAATTTCAGGACGCTGAGATCGACAGTCGGATGGAAACGAAGGCCACCCTTGTAGGGGCCGATGGCGCTGTTGAAGGCAACCCGGTATCCCCGGTTGACCCGCACATCGCCGGCATCATCTACCCACGGGACCCTGAACTGCACAACCCGCTCGGGCTCGATCAGACGCTTGAGGATGCTGGCCTTGCCGTATTGCGGCCGCCGATCCATGACCGGCTCAAGCGACACGACAACTTCATGCACGGCCTGATGAAACTCTGGCTCGTGCGGGCTTCGGTCCACGACCATCGCCATGAAGTCGTCAACAAAGGGTGTGCTTGAAACCTTGGCGCTGCTGCATGTTGTCATTGCGCGTGCTCCGGGTAAGGAATTCGTCGAGAAGAGAACATGGTACTCTCCACCCCTCCCCCATGACCACCCCCCAAGAGCCGAAGAATCAGGGCCAACTTCCGGAGGGGCTGCAGGAGTTGCGGGACCGTATCGACGATGTCGATCACCGCTTGCTCCGATTGCTGGAGGAGCGAAATGAACTCATCGGGCAGGTGGCGGCGATCAAGAGGAGATCGGGGTACGGCATTCGCGACTATGCCCGGGAGCGGCAGTTGTTGGCTGACAGGGGAAAAAGGGGCGGGGAAGCAGGCGTCCGCCAGGAGGTCGTGGAGAGCCTCTTCCGGGTGATCCTCTGGGCGAGCCGCGACAGGCAGGCGGCACTTGGCGCCGAGTTACCTCTGGAGATGGAGACCAGGACCGTAGCGATCATCGGCGGCAATGGCGGGATGGGATCCTTGATGGCCCGTCTGTTTCGGGAGTTCGGGCACGAAGTACTCATTGCCGATGTCGATACGACCCTCACATCTGCGGATGCCGCGGCGGCAGCGGATGTCACGCTGATCAGCGTTCCAATCGAGGAAACGATTGCGGTGATCGAACAGGTCGGTCCGCGGTGCAAAGAGGACGGGCTGTTGGTGGATGTCACATCGATCAAGTGTGCGCCGATGGCTGCGATGCTTGGGGCAACCACGGCCAGCGTCATTGGCATGCATCCCCTCTTTGGTCCCAGTGTTCACTCCCTTCAGGGGCAGCGATTGGTGTTGGTGCCCGGAAGGGACTCCGGTTCCTGGATGGAGTGGATGTCCACGCTGATGCGAGGCCGCGGCCTTGTACTGCTTGAGACGACGGCGGAGGAACATGATGCGGCGATGGGCATCGTGCAGGTGTTGACCCACCATGCCACGGAAGTGCTGGGGCGATCGCTGCAGTTGTTGGATGTCGATATTCAGAAGACGTTGCAGTTCACATCACCGATCTACCTGATGGAACTATTGATGGCTGCTCGGCACTTTGCGCAGTCAGCCGATCTGTACGCGTCCATTCAGATGCACAATCCGGAGACATCGAAGGTGCTGGATGCACTTGTGTGTGCTGGCGAGGAACTGCGGGGCATTGTCGAGCGAGGTGACCGGGAGGAGTTCGCCGCACTCTTTGCGAGCGTGCACGACCACTTCGGAGACTTTTCGGAGCAGGCGCTGGAACAGTCCGCGTTTCTTATTGATCGTCTGGTGGAGCGGGAGTAGTCGGCAGGCGTCTGGCCTGTCAATCCACGTCGTCGATGGCGTCTTCGATATCGCGGCCGTGTCGGTTGTACTTGTCCTGCACGCCGCGGGCAGAATCTGTCGCACGGCCATAGGTGGACTGTGCGCCGCTGCCGTATCCAGTTGAGGAGCCGCCCTGTTGCATGACCGGTGGCGCAGGTTTCTTGGCAGCCTGCGGCTGCGGCTGGGATTGTTCGCTGTAGGGCTCGCAAGCGCCGAGCAGGGCGACCATTGCGGTGATCGCGAGCGAGTTTCGCGTGCGAACCATCATTCCGCCGGCACCAAGGTTGTGCCGGTTTCGGCGCCCTGTGTGCGGACTCTCTTGCCAACGAGATAGTCGGCATCCCAGTTCACGCAGACTTTGATCCGCTGCGTCACGCCGCCCTCGTCCTCGATCTCGGCAGTCGCCGCGACCGGTTGGGAGAGGTCGATTTCAACTGTCGCGCCCGCCATGCCTTCCGGCCAGTGCAGTGCTACCAGTCGTCCCTCCACGTCCTTCGAGTCCGTCATGTCCCCATTCTACTCCCCCCGCCGCCCCCGGGCGTGTCCCCTTTGGCGGTATGCTGAACCTCACCGGGGAAAGCGGCGTAGGATCGCTCATGACCACCCTTGACGCCCAAAGAGGCACTCGTGACCCCATGACTGACAGACCATCAACCCCCTCTCACGGCGACATTCGCCAGTTGTCCACCCGAGTTGAAGCCGCCAGCGAGCCCTTCCGCGTCCTTCAGGACACCATGCATGAGGTCATCGTGGGGCAGGACGACCTGCTTCACCGCATGCTCATCGGGCTTCTCTCCAATGGACATCTCCTGATCGAAGGCGTGCCTGGACTGGCCAAGACGCTCGCAGTCAGTTGTCTTGCCGACGGCATCGACACCAGCTTCCAGCGACTGCAGTTCACTCCCGATCTCCTTCCCGCCGATTTGATCGGGACGCAGATCTACCGCGCCGATAGCGGCACCTTTGTCGTGAACAAGGGCCCGATCTTTGCCAGCATCATTCTCGCCGACGAGATCAACCGTGCCCCCGCCAAGGTGCAGAGCGCGTTGCTGGAAGCCATGCAGGAGCGGCAGGTCACAATCGGCAAGGAGACATTCAGCCTCCCCGAGCCATTCCTGGTTCTCGCGACGCAGAACCCAATCGAGCAGGAAGGCACATACTCCCTTCCCGAGGCTCAGGTCGACCGATTCATGCTCAAGGTCGTCGTGAATTACCCAACACGGGAACAGGAGCGGGAGATTCTTCGCCGCATGGCTCGGACGCATCAAGACACGAGCATCTCCGCTGTCATGCATCCAGATTCCATCATGGCGGCCCGCGAGTTGATCGACGAGATCTATGTCGATGACCGAATCGCGGACTACATCGTCAACATCGTGCAAGCCACTCGTGAACCGGCGACGGTCAGCGAAGAACTCGCTGAGTTCGTGGAGTGTGGCGCATCTCCCCGCGCAACTCTCGCGCTGACGCTCTGTGCAAAAGCCAACGCCTTTCTCGACGGCCGCGGCTATGTCGTTCCACAGGATGTCAAGGACCTCGCACACGATGTTCTACGCCACCGCATTGCAACCACCTATGAGGCCGAAGCCGAGGAGAAAACGAGTGACGACATCGTTTCCGCCATCCTCGACTTCGTCCCGGTTCCCTGACGGAGGCAGTACGAATTGGTTCCTCAGGAACTCCTGAAGAAAGTACGACGCATCGAGCTCCGCACCTCGCGGCTTGTGGACGATGTCCTCGCAGGAAGTTACCACTCCGCGTTCAAGGGACGCGGCATGGAGTTCGAAGAGGTTCGGCCCTACCAGATCGGCGACGATGTCCGCTCCATCGACTGGAACGTCTCCGCGCGCTTTGATGAACCATTCATCAAACTGCATCGCGAAGAACGAGAGTTGACCGTCATTCTTCTGGTGGATGTCAGTGTCTCGCAGCGGTTCGGCACGCACGAACAATTCAAGGATGAACTCGTCGCCGAGGTCTGTGCGACGCTGGCGCTCTCGGCCATTCGAAACAACGATAAGGTCGGCATGATCTGTTTCACCGACAGAGTCGAGAAATACATTCCGCCGCGAAAGGGCTCTCGCCATGTCCTCCGCGTCATCCGCGAACTGTTGACCGTTGAAGCAACGGGCGAAGGAACCGATATTGGCACCGCCATCGAATTCCTCAATCGCGTACAGAAGCGAGGCGCGATCGTCTTTCTCATCTCCGACATGATCGATCACGACTGGTCGAAACCGTTGCGGATAGCGAAGCGACGGCACGACATGATCGTCGTCCGCACCGGCGACCCGGCTGAGAACGACATCCCCGACATCGGTCTCCTTCAACTGGAGGATGCCGAGGGAGGCGGCACCACCCTCGTCGATACCGCAAGCCCACGGGTTCGACGAGCCTGGCGGCAGTTGGCGATAGAGCATTCCTTTGCAGTGGAGCAGACGCTCCGCCGATCTCGCGTGGACGAAATCACGCTCCAGACCGGCACGCCGTTCTCCGAAGCTCTCCACCGCTTCTTTCGACGGAGGGAAGCGCGGCGATGATCACATTCACCCTGATTGCCGCAATGGCGCTCGCCAAGGTGCCGGCATCCGTTTCAGTCGAGCAGGATGGTATCCGAGCCTCCGCTACCCTCTCCCCCGCAGCCTTCACCGTCGGCGAGCCGTTGACACTTGCCATTGAAGCGGACGCAGAGCCGGGCACGCTCCTTGTTCTTCCACCGGGGAAGGAACTCGGCTCATTCACGGTCACCGGCCGGACCGAGCGGCTTGACATTCCCATGGAGGATGGTCGCCGCCACTGGCAGTGGGTGTTGTCACTCGATACCTTCGACGACGCCGCAACGGCCTTCCCCGAGTTGCTGATCGGTTGGTCACGCGGAAGTGATGAGACAGGCACCATCGGTCTGGGGCCAATCCCCGTGGAGGTGGCGTCCGTCCTCGCCGAGGAAACCACCATGCGGGATATCAAGGGAGAGGTCCCTCTCCCGGGCGGGTACTGGTGGATCTGGAGCATCACGGGGGGATTGGTCATCGGCATGGCCGTTTGGTGGATCATCATCCGGCGACTGCGACGATCGAAGACCATGTTGCCCCACGAACAAGCGCTTTCCGACCTCCACACGCTTCGGATGGGCGATCTGGCGAATGACGATGTTCTCCTGTTTTATGACCGGCTGAGTTGCATCATTCGGCACTATCTCGAGGACCGCTTTGCGATCCGGGCACCAGAGCAGACGACCGATGAGTTTCTCGCCGATGCGCGGACCAGCCCACAATTGGATGTGGCGCAGCGTGACGAACTGGGCAAGTTTCTCTCCGCCGCGGATATGGTGAAGTTCGCTCGACTCGAACCTGACAACAGCCAGTCCAGTGCCGCCATTGATGAAGCGGAAGTCTTCGTGTCCTCAACCGCCGCGATGGAAGCGGGAGTAGCGGCATGACATTTCACACTCCCTCCATCTGGTTTCTCGTGCTGCTTGTTGCCATCCCCTTTCTGTGGTGGCGATGGCGCCGACCAATCATGCGAACGGGCATTATGTTCAGCAGCACTGCCGATGCAGGAATGCTGCCGTCCACCATCCGCACGCGACTGGCGTTCCTCCCATTTGTTCTGCGCGTGATTGCACTCGCCGCCGTCATCATTTGTCTCGCCCGCCCTCAGAAACTCTTCGAACACACGCAAGTTGACGCCAAGGGTGTCGCGATTGAGATGGTCATCGATCGTTCATCAAGCATGCTCGCCCATGACTTCACGATCGACGGCCGGCCTGTCGATCGGTTGACAGCAGTGCGAAAAGTCGCGGGCGATTTCGTTACCGGCATGGGAGAATCCGAAGGTCGAGCGGGCGATCTCATCGGCCTGGTCACCTTTGCTGGCTTCGCCGACAGCAACTGCCCGATGACCTTTGACCACGATTTCCTCGTCAGAGATGTGCTCGGCGCTGTCCAGATCGTCAACGATCGGACGGAGGATGGCACCGCCATTGGGGACGCGCTTGCGATGGCGGTAGAACGACTTGCATCGCTCGACCGGCGGGTTGAGGCTGAGTCAGGCGACCACATCCAGAGCAAGGTCATCATTTTGTTGACCGATGGCGAGAACAATGCCGGCGAGATCGATCCCCTGACCGCTGCCGACATGGCCGCTGCGATGGATATCACGGTGTACACGATCGGTGCCGGCACGAAGGGTTGGGCGAATGTTCCCCAGACCGATGTCTTCGGCCGTCGCCGCATGATCAAGCAACCTGTGAACATCGACGAGGAGACGCTACAGGCTATCGCGGACACAACCAACGGCGCGTACTTTCGTGCGACAGATACCGAGTCACTTGAGGCTATTTACGGTGCAATCAATGACATGGAGCGGTCGGAAATCACCGAGCGAACCTATGTCAACAAGGTTGACATGGCGGTTGAAGGCGTCTCGATTGCCGGCATGCGCCTGCCTCCCATTCTGCTCATTGCCTTTCTTGCCCTCCTGAGTGAGGTCGTATTGCGAACCACCATTCTGAGGACCACTGACTGATGGACATTCGTTTTCTCAATCTCGACGCGCTCTACTGGGTATGGGCCGTGCTTATTGCCACCGGTCTGCTCGCTTGGGCGATGGGACGACGCAACGCACTGCTTCGTCGATTCGCTTCGAGCCGATTGATTGGGCGGCTGTCGCAGTCCAGTTGCAACGGTCGCCGCCGGTGGCGAAGCGTACTGATCGCCTCGACACTCGCATTGCTCTGCCTTTCGATGCTCGACCCTCGATGGGGAACACGCTATCGGGAGATTGAACAGTCGGGCATTGACACCTTTTTCGTTCTGGATGTATCGCAGTCAATGCTCGCGGATGATGCCAGGCCAAACCGGCTGCAGCGTGCCAAGACAGCAATTACGGATGTTCTGGACATCATGGGTAGCGACCGCGCAGGCCTCATCACGGTCGCGGGCGATGCGGCGCTCACCGTTCCACTGACGCTCGACTACGGCTCCATGCGTCTGTCGCTCGATGAAGTTTCCACGCGCAGTGTCGGCCGCGGCGGATCCATGATCGGCGACGGTATTCGCGTTGCAGCCCGAAGTTTCTCCGATGAACTCCCGGATCACAAAGCCATCATCGTGCTCACCGATGGTGAGGACATGGGGAGTTTCCCGGAGGAGGCTGCGGCGGACGCGGCCAACGCGGGAATTCGCGTCTTTACGGTGGGGCTCGGCGATGACATTCGTGGAGCGCGCATTCCGATTCACGATGCCTACGGAACCCGATACCTTCAACACGACGGGCAGGATGTCTGGACAAGAATGCATCCCAGCGCACTCGAAGACATCGCTCGTTCCGGAGGCGGCGCATTCGTTCCAGCCGGTACGGCCAATCTCGATCTCGCTTCGATCTACGCAAACGACATCGCCACCATGGCGGGGCGATCGATGGACAGCGTTCGACTGGAACAATTCGTGCCGAGGTTCCAGTGGTTCTTGATTCCAGCCTTGTTGCTTCTCATCATTGACTCGGGAATGAGCCTCCACCGCCGATCTCGCCCCCCTTCCGTTGAACTTGGAGTTGCAGCATGATTGTTGCAATCACATTTGCTCTGGCAGCTGCGGCACCGCCGCTCTCTCCTGAGGCCATCTACAACGAGGGCGTCGCGCAGTACCGAAGCGGCGATCATGCTGCGGCCGCCGACTCTTTCGAGCGCGTCTCGGCAAACGTCATCGACGATGCGCTCCTTGCGCGGAGTGCGTACAACCTGGGGAACACCGTGTTCCAAAGGGCGATGGAGGGTGTCGAAGGCGCTGACACAGGTCAAGCCACTCAGGAAGCGATCGAGGGGCTGGATGCGGCGCAGGACATGCTCCGCGGTGCAATCGGCCGGTATCGCGAGGCGATCAGAGCCAATCCGCGGGACGACGATGCGAGAGCCAATGGCCAACTTGCATGGCGCATGCTGCAGCAGTTGCAGCAGATGAAGGATCAGATGGAGGAGGAGGAGGAGCAGCAGGAGCAAGACCAGCAGCAGGATCAACAGCAGTCCGGTGAACAGGGCGACCAGCAGCAGGAGCAACAGCAGTCCAGTGAACAGGGCGAACAACAGCAGGATCAACAGCAGTCCAGTGAACAGGGCGAACAACAGCAGGATCAACAGCAGTCCGGTGAACAGGGTGAACAGCAGCAGGACCAACAGCAGTCCGGTGAACAGGGCGAACAACAGCAGGACCAACAGCAGTCCGGTGAACAGGATGAACAGCAGCAGGAGCAACAGGACCAGCAGCAATCCGGTGAACAACATGATCAACAGCAACAAGAGAGTCAGAAACAGCCCGGTCAACCGGGTGAACAACAACAACCGCAGAACCCGCAGGATGTCGATGAGGGTGATCTCCAGACCGGTGAGAGTGATTCAGAGACCTCGCCATCAACAGGCAAGAGTGCCTCGCCACGAACGGGCCGTCTGACGCGGGAGGAAGCAGAGAGGTTGTTGCAACTTGTGAGGGACAGGGAGAAACTCCGCCGCGCCGAACGCGCCCGAGCGGCCGCGGCGAGGCGACAGACTGTGGAGAAGGACTGGTGACAAGGCTCTCTACGATGTTCTTCTCGGCGTTGATGGTATTCGCGTCCATTGCCGCTGCGCAGTCCGTCTCCATCAACATTCCGACCCGAGATGGATTTGTCAATGTGCCGATGCAGATACAGGTCATCTTCGAAAACACAGACGCCTCGCCGAACATTCAATTTCCAATAGTCGACGGGCTCGACATTCAGCGCGTTCCCGGCGAGCGGACATCGACCAACACATCCATCGTCGGCGGACAGTTTTCCACGACGACCACCCGGACCGTTTTCTTTACGATGACTCCTCGGCGAACAGGATCGTTCACTATCGATGCATTTGACATCGCCGCTGACGGCCGAACGTTCCGTACCAATCCGATCACGATTGATGCCGAGGAACCGCCAACCGGCGGTGTCTTCCGAGTTGAAGTCATCGGAAACGAGCGGGCTGTCTATCTGGGCGAGCCACTGGAACTCACACTTCGCATCTACATCGAACCATTCACGGACCAGGCCACCGGAATCACGCTGGAGCCAAGGCAGATGATCGGCCTCGTTCGCGGCGACAGCCGATTCGGTGTGTTCACCAAGGCGCTCACAACGGAACAACTGTCTTTTCGGAGTGTCCGGGGAACCGACGACGCGGGACGAGCGGTGGCGTTTTATCTCTATGAGATTTCGACGACCATTTCGCCGCAGGCCGCCGGCCAGATTGATGTGGGAGACATACAGGTCCTGATGGATTACCCGATCCTTCTCTCCCGGCAGCGCGGGCGTGATCCGTTCGAAGGGTTCTTCGGCCGCACTACGGGCCCACCGATCGCACAATCGCAACTGCTCGCTGCGGAAGCCATGGTCGACCCCATCGATGTGTTGACTCCGCCGCTTGAAGGGCAGCCTGACTGGTACACCGGCGCAGTGGGAAACTACGCCTTTCATGTATCTGCCCAACCGCTCGTCGTGCATGTCGGTGATCCAATTACGCTCACGATGCGTTTGACCGACCGCTCGTCCGCGACACCCAATCTTGACTATCTGCAGCCACCCGCGCTGAGCAGAGTGCAGCCACTGGTTGATGACTTCCGCGTACCGGATGATCCCATCGGGGGCATCATCAATGGCCGGGCAAAGACCTTTACGCACACGATTCGCGCAAGGGATGATCAGGTCACTGAGATTCCGCCGATTCCATTCTCGAGTTTCGACCCGGCCAGCGGAGAGTACCGAACCGCATGGAGTCAGCCAATTCCCCTGCGGGTCGAGAAGACCGCCACCATTGCGGCAGGCGATCTGATCGGCTCGTCATCTCCTCATGCATCCTCGCCCGAGGAAGCGTTGACAGAAGTGTCCGGCGGAATCCTCGCCAATTACTCCGGTGCAGACCTTCTCCAGTCGCATGAGGTTCGCCCCGGACTGGGTGTAGCAGTGATCATCGGTATCGGGCCCATTGGATTCCTCGCAACCTTGTTGATTCTGCGGCGAAGCCGCGGCGATGCGAGCGTTCGCAGGAGACGCGGTGCCGCAGGACGCGCCCGGTGCCGTCTGGCCAACGCGGAGGATTGCGTCGGCATCGACCGGGCAAGCGCGATCTCGACTGCCATCGTTTCCTTCATCGCCGACCGCGAAGGCATGCCGGAATCCAGTGCGACGCGTGACGATGTCCTTTCCTCCGTCGCCGATCCCGAAGCCCGAGCAAAGCTCGAGCGACTCTTGCGTTCGTGCGAGTCACTTCAATACGGCGGTTGCGGAGATGAAGTCCTGCTTGAGGATGCCCGCGATGTATTGGCGCGGCTTGGGGGGCCCGCACCATGATCTTTGCTGCACTTCTTCTCGCAGTGGCCGGTGGGATCGCCCCCCTGTCGCCTGCCCAGCAATCCGCAGTGCTTGACGAGGCATTGGCGGCCTACGATCGTGGCGTCGAATTCCAGACTACGGATCCAGTTGCGGCCCGTACCGCATTTGAGCGATCTGCCGATCGTTTTCAAGTGCTCGTAGATGAAGGTATCGAGAACGGCCGGTTGTTCTTCGACCTCGGCAATGCACGTCTACAGGCCGGCGCAACGGACAAGGCCATCGCTGCCTATCTCGCAGCCGAGCGGTACATCCCCGGCGACGGACGTCTCTCGGCGAATCTGAATCACGCCCGCACGCTTGCTGGCAATGCCGAGGACAAGGCCTCCTCTTCCTGGTTGTCCCGTCTTGCGTTCTGGCACCGAACGCTTCCCACGCGTACACGGCTTGGCCTTGCTACGACTGGTTGGATTTTTCTCTGGATCGTGCTCTCCCTTCGAATGATCGGAAGATTCTCCGGGTGGCGAGTTCTTGCGATCATCGGCGCAGCGACTTCATTGCTCTTTGGAGCCAGTGTGATCGCCGATGTCTCTACGCATCGACAGTTTCATGGGGCCCTGGTCACCAAGCAGACGCTGACGGACCGTGGGGACAACGCGGACCATGAGAAACGGCCCGCCGAAGCGGGCCGTCTCAGTTCGTGAGGGACCTGTCCTCTCCGCTCCGACCTCCCGGTCAGCAGGGTCCCCACACGCCAATGAGCACAAGAATATCGCCAACGCCAACCGACCCGTTGCCGTCAAGGTCGTGAGTCGGATCGTTGCCGCCATACCCGCCGATTAAGATAAGTAGGTCACCGATAGCAACCTGATCGTCGCCATCCAAGTCCGCAGGACAATCGCTTGGACAAGCCGGATTTTCACTACCAGGTGTATCAGCCGAATCAGGATCGTATGGGTCATAGGTCCCGATCTCGAAATATCCACATGCGCTCGTGTACCGATACACGTGCGACGGTACGAAGCCATCGGACGTGGGACCAACTCCCTCGTCAACCAGATAGACTAAATCGCCGCCGAGAGGATCCGCAATCAAGGCCACACCGTCGATCATATCCTGCCAGGGGGTGAAATCGAGATTGCCATCGTCATCGGTGTCTAGGTCATCACCGACCGCGCCGTAGAAGTTAGCCAGTAAAACATGCGTCACGTTATCGTTATTCTCGAAGTTAATCCCGCCAGGCAACACGTAATCTGCCTGGGCACCGAGCGTATCGTCATCCTCGGCGACCAGTAGAGATCCGTGCAGCGGAATAGCCATGTTTGACATATCGATAGCACATTCAACTACACCGCTACCGCCACTTCCATCACCGATTACCACATACCACACACCCACTAGCGACATGCTTGCATCACCGCGGATCTCAAAGTACTCGTCGACATCGCTGCCGGGCTGATCGATGCGAATTTCCTGCAACTGGATAAAGGGCAAGTCGATTTCGCACTCGTCAGGGAAACCGTTACCGTTGTCGTCGTGTAGCGTGCCATCAGCAAGATCGCACTCATCCGGCACGCCGTTCTCGTTGCAATCCGGGGAGGAACCGTCAGCAACTTCGCAGGCATCGGGCACACCGTTGGCGTTGCAGTCGATCGCATCAGGATCACACGCGTCACCCTCACCGTCCTCGTCACAGTCTTCCTGACCGGGATTGGCGACATCGACGCAGTTGTCGTTGTCATCGGGCCAGCCGTCGCCGTCGGTGTCGGTCGCCGCGCCATCGATCACATGGATCGAACCGGTCATCCCATAGTTGGAGCAGTGCACCGCGATATCGCAGAGGTAGTCAATGTCCTGCGGAGCATCCGGAGGAATGACAAACTCGACGAACGGGTTACCGCTGTTCAGCGGCTCATTGAAATACATCCCCTCAGGTAAGCAGTTGTCCGGATCGCCGTCAACGACGGAGTGATTGCCGCCAGTCCACTCGAAACGGATCGTGTCGCCGATGTGGGCGTCTACGATCGGCGGATCGAAACTGGATCCGACCTGCTGCACGACCTGCGTAATTGGACCGCCGCCGCCATCGGGAGTAATCTCCTGCCCAACGTTAATCTGACCCGCGGAGTTCACTTTGAACACCGACCACGTAAAGTCCGCATAGCCTGAGCCAGTACCGATGATGCCAAGCGATGCACCTACCGGAGTACTACTGCTCTCCGCAACACCAATATCCTCACTTGTCATGCCCGCGGCGGGGCCGTTCGTCGCCGTCAAGGTTCCCTCGTAACTCAGGAACTGCACGACAACGCCCGCGATATCAATCGCCAAGCCATCAGATCCGCCGTTCTGGAGACCGTTGGCTGGCAGGAAAGCCCAGTAGAGCGTCATGTCGCCCTGACTCTCGCCCATGTCCATGTCCGCAATCGGGTTGAGTGATCCGTAAACTTCTCCGTTACTGCCGTTGTACTTCGAAATCGTGATGTCGGACGGAACAATCGCCGAGCCAACTGCGATCTCGATCAACTCTCCAGTATCACCTCCGGCATTGTCATAGTGCAGTTCGTTCAGCCAAACATCGTTTGGGCCTGCGGACGCTGCCGCCGTTACTGCGCACGCAACTACACCCATCATTGCTTTATTGAACATGTCTCTCTCCTCCTTGGCGGCGCAGCTGCGCCGCGATTACCAACTCGTCGGCCCCTCAGACTACGACGAAAACGGCACCGGCAACAGTGAAAATAGGCGAACTAGCGTTGTTTTTTCTGGCCTGCCCCTATGGACCCACCCCTAAGGACAGGCGCCCCACGCCCCGATGAGGGCCAGCAGATCGTGAATGTCCACGGTTCCGTCGCCCCCGTCAGGTGCAATGTCGGCCGGGCCGCCTGCCTCACCCCACTCAGCGATGATTAGCAGCAGATCGTGAATGTCCACTACGCCGTCGCCTCCGGCCTTGCTTCCGGCAATGTCGCCAAGGCATGTGGCTGCCGTAGTGATCTCGATGCGAACCACGAGCATTGATACATGTCCGGCTTCGCCGGGAAGATCCTCATCACTGGAGTCCAGTGGAATCGATGATTCGTATAGGCCCGGCAGCACCGCATCCGTGTCGATGTCGAATGAAAGTACGCCCGGAATCGACCCGACCTGATTCGTCGAGATTCCTGCGAAGGTGATCGGGGGGTCCGGTGTCCCGATCGCGTCCACATCCAACAGTGACTGGTAGGTGTTGAATCCATAGTTGAAGAGCGGGACGGTGCAGGTCTGCACGCCTTCGCCCGCCCCGTATGCGTATTCGATGATGGCCCAGTCGAGATCCTCGCTCGGAGAGAAGGATGGGTTAGCGTGGTCGAGCACGGCGCCTTCCAACTCCACAACCTCAGGCGCTGGCTGAGTGCCGTCGCTCGATGCGGTCAGGGTGAGTGTGCCGGACCAGAGACCCGACACGCTTGTATCCAGATCGAATGACTCGACGACTGGTGCAGACAACGCGGGAATGGAATGACTCGCCGATCCGCTCATGTCACCAGCAGCTTCCATCAGAACATCCAGCGTATCCGCCCCTTCGACGACCACGACATCCGCATCGTTCGACACGCTGATGCTTGCGCTTGCGGCGCTGCCAATGATGAGTCTCGCCGGAACACCGGTAGCATCCCAAGAGAGCACTGCAGGCACCTGGTAATCCGCGATCAGCGGAAGGTGATCCGACGCGACGATCAAGTCATCGGCAAGCGCGTTGGAACGAGGGGTGTCGAACGGAAAATAGGTGTTATTGCCGGCGTTGATGGCGTCGTTGTAGTGCTGGCCGTCGTTTCCAAGCGATCGGAGGGTTCCGTCGATTGCTGAGAGCCCGTCGCCATCAAGCATGGTGGCGGAGAGGAATTGAAAGTCAAAGCGGTCGTCGAGCCCCCCACCTATCAGGCCACCGGCACTGGTCGCAAGCGGTGATTGTGTGTGCTTGAGCGCATTGGATGAGCCAGACCAACTGCCCGAGCCGAACGGGTCGATGACTTGACCGTCACCTGGATTCGTAAACCAGATATACCCTGGCTCGGATGGGCTGTAGAAGTTCATGTCGCCGGCCACAATGACATGACTGCCCTCGGGCAGCGTCATGATGTTGTCGCGAACATTCTCCGCCCCGGCGCGGCGCGTCTCCTGATTGGACGATCCGGTCGACGCCTTGAGATGCATGCTGTAGACCCAGATCGACTGATTCTCATACCCAAGCAGGTCCAGACGCCAGCGATCGGCATGCCGGCTGGCATAGGTATAGATGTCCGCGTGCGATGCCGTGTGTTCAATCACCTGATCGGCGCGGTAGTACATGGCCTGCGCGCCACCCCAACTCGAATCATTCTGATCCGTGAAAGTGCCCATCGTGTAGGCGGGCCCAAGCAATTTTCCAATCGTGCCAATGTCGATCTCGTCTACTTCCTGAAAGAGATAGATGGTGACCGGCGTCGCGAACCCATGACTGTCATCGCTGCTCGCTTCGGCAAACACATCGGTCAGAGCAGCGTGATCGCCAGCCAGATCCGCGATGTTGTAATTGACAACACGGACCTGCGCCGCAGCGGGCATCCCAATGATGCCGGCTGTCAAGATGGGTAAGAATTCTCTGCGCATCGCCGGTCTCTCAGTGTACGCCGCAAAGTGGCGAAACCCAATCAATTCTCCGCAGAGGGAAGAGGATCGGATGCGGGTTTCTGATGCACAGAATCGAGATAATCAACGATCACCGGCAAATGGTCGGATGCCTCATGAAGTGCCTCTGCAAGGCCTGCCGTGTCCGAATACGAGTTGGTGCCGGCGTTGATTGCCAGATCGAAGTGCGTGCCGTCATTGCCGAACGCACGATAGGAGCCCTCGATGAGTACAAGTCCTGGTTCCTCCAGGATTGAGGGGGAAACCAACTGGAAATCGAATCGATCATCGAGTCCGCCGTGCACCAATCCGCCGCTCCGCTGCGTTCGCGGTGATTGCGTGTGTTTGATGGCGTCGTCCTCGCCCGCCCATTCGTCGCTGCCGAGAGGGTCGTGGAGCCCACAACCCTCGGATGATGTCAGCAACCCATAGGCGGGCTCCTTGTTCGTGTAGAAGTTCATGTCGCCCGCGACGATCACCTCAGCGTTGTCGGGGAGCGTTGCCATGTCGTCGCAGATTGCCGCTGCGCCGCTGCGACGAACTTCTCTGTTGTCCTTGCCGCGGGAGGCCTTCAAGTGTGCGCTGTATATCCAGAGAGACACCGGTTCTTCCATGCCGAGCAAGTCCAGTCTCCATCGATCAGCGTGGCGCCCGGCACCAGTGGCGATGTCGGCATGCGACTCCACATGCTCGATGGCCTGGCTTGCGCGGTAGAACATGGCTTGCGCGCCGCCAAATCTGGAGTCTCCGTCATCGGTGAATGTGGCCTGCGTGTACTGTTCGCCGAGCATGTCGTGCAGGGTGTCGATATTACGAGGGAGCACTTCCTGAAAGACAAAGACTGTCACGGGGATGGCGGAACCTTGTGCATCATCCCGCGACGCCTCCTGCAAGACGAGCTTCACCGCATCATGATCTCCCTGCAGCTTTGCGATGTTCCAGGTCACGACGCGAATGGCGGCATCGGCTGAACCGGCCATCGCCAGCATCAAAATCAGCGTGGGTCGAATGATCATGCAACCAGTGTAGCGCATGAAAAACCCCCGCGCAAAGCGCGGGGGTTCACGGACTCCGTGAGAGATGAACAGTTGGGTATACCGACTCCCCACGCCTCGCGACGCAGGTACCCCGCCTCACCCGAAGGTTTGGCAGGTCGAGGAAATGCTGACAACCGGGGACAGATTGCTCTGCCTTCCGGCCTAAGGAAATCCCTTAGAAAGGAGGTGATCCAGCCGCAGGTTCCCCTACGGCTAC
>CAZJIB010000012.1:0-60543 GCA_964546085.1 uncultured Isosphaeraceae bacterium | reverse complement strand
CCGCCGATGACTGTGCCGCCGCTGGTGGTTCCTACCTTGGCGATAACAGCATGTGCTCAGATGGTGGCTGCGTTGCTGCCGCCTGCTGCGTTGGTACTGACTGCTTGATGCTGACCGGTGACGCCTGTGGCGGCTTCGGTGGCACATGGCACGATGGTTATGACTGCTCCAGTTGGGACTGCGCGGCTTCGACGCCTGGCGACGAGTGCGCCGATGCGATCGATGTCTATGACGGTGCCAACGCCTTCGATACGACAAACATGACGCCCAGCGGTAACGAGCCGGACGACAGCCTGTGCCCAGGCACCTTCCTTGACTGGATGGGTAGCCAGGATGGCTGGTACATGTACGTCGCAACGATGGACGGCGTGACCAACTTCACATCATGCGATTCTGCAAGTTATGACACGTCCTTTGCGCTCTACGAGGCAACGTGCGATAACTTGGTTGCATGTAATGGTGACTCGGCCAATGGCGGCGCCTGCCAGCCGTACTACTCCGAGATCGACTACGCAACGACAGCCGGTACGGTCTACTACGTCCGTATTGGTGCCTACCTTGGCGATGGCGCTGGCCCGGGTACGTTGACCATCACCCCGCCGGCCGAGCCGGTTTCGGGTGCATGCTGCATCGACGACTGGACCTGCATGGATGATCTGATGAGTGATGAGTGTACTGACTGGGGCGGCACATTCATGGGCGAAGGCACAGTCTGCGATAGCGTGGATTGCGCTGCCGGTGCTGCCGGCGACGAGTGTGATAACCCGATGGTTGCCAACCTTGGCGCCAACGCGTTCGACACTTCGGCTGCAACACCGAGTTCACCAGATCCTGATGAGACCCAGTGCGAAGGTACCTACCTCGAATGGGGTGGTTCCAACGATGTCTGGTTCACATTCACGGCCACCAATGATGGTTCCCACCACTTCACCACGTGTGACGGGGCCTCCTATGACACCTCGATGGTGTTGTACGAAGGTTCATGTGACAATCAGGTGACGTGCAATGGTGACTCAACAGGTGAAAGCGGATGTCAGACGTATTACTCCGCATTCGACTGGAACTGCGTCGCCGGTACGAAGTACTACATCCGCCTCGGCGGGTGGCAGGCTGACTCCGGTGCGGGCACGTTGACGATCTCGTTTGACGATCCCACAGAAACTGCAGCTTGCTGCGTCATGGGTGATTGCGTTGGTGAATACACCAGTGCAGATTGCTCCGCAGCGGGCGGCACGTGGTACCAGGGTGACGACTGCTCGACAGTCGCTTGCCCGCAGCCTGCGTGCCCAGGTTCGCAGGTCAGCCAGAATGTCCACGGTGTCGATGATGCCTGGACGGCTGGTACATCCACCTATGACCCCACCGGCGGCGCAGACTATGAGCGTGCCGAACTCGTCAATGTTGCCTCCATGGGCAACATGACGGTCTGGGGTCTCCAGCTGTTCTACAACGGCGGTTGGGGTGCTTGCAGCACTGATTACAATTTCAACATTCGCGGATACGATGATGGTGGCGGCATGCCTGGCACCATGACTAGCGAAACGTTGGATGCTCCGGCGACCAAGACGGCCACCGGAGAACTGTATGCAGGTGCGTACGAACTGATGCAGTGGGACATGAACCACACGGCGTCCAACGTCGGGTGGGTCTCGGTTCAGTCCGCAAGTGACGGCCTGGGCTGCTGGTTCCTCTGGATGAGTTCCGGCGTCGGTGATGGCGACTCTGCCATGGATGCTGGTGACGGTCTTGGCTGGGTAACCGGTCAGGGCTTCGACCTGGCAATCTGCATCGACTGATGCACCGAGTGCACCGGCGTGAGCCGGTGAAGCAGAAGACTCTTTGAGTCAACCCCGCCCCCCGGCTTCGGCCGGGGGGCGGTTCTTTTTGGACATCCAAAACAAATGACTGTCGCAATTGGTGGCTGGAAAAAGTCATGGCGGTGGCATTTGTGCCACAATCCGTACATGGACCTCCGACGGTTGGCCTTACGCATTTTGTTCGCCTCACTAGCACTTGCCGCCCTAACCGGTTTGGCGGCACTGTTCGTGCCGGGGCGAGAGATCGTCGGCCGCCTGCTTGGAACGGCCATTTTGACCGCCGTCGCCTCAACCCTTCTACTGGCCGCCGTCCGTTGCCTTGAGCGGGCGGCCATCAGGCCATTGGGCATGGTGCTCGGCATTTGCATTCTGATGATCTACCTCGCGAGCCTCGGATCGATATGGAGCGAGGTGGTGTTCGGCAGAGGTCCAAACCTGGAGGAATACCTCGGTCTCTCTGCGTTGCTTCTGACCGCCTGCACCCCACCAGCCCTCATCGGAGCCGCATGCCTCAAAAATCCCGCGACCCGCACAGGCGGCATTCTTCTTCTTACATGCTGGATTGTGATTGCGGCCTGCTGGCTTGCAATTGTGTGGCTGTCTCTGCAAGGGGTATCTCAACCTGCAAGGATTGCCTTTACGCTCGCCGGCTATTCGGCTCCTGCAGCGATGCTGCTGGTGCGAGGAGGCTACGCCGACCTCCCCCGCCAGATTGGGTTCTGGCTACTGACGCTCGGATTTGCGATCCTGGGTATCGCTTGGCTTGTGTCTCAAGAGTGGTACGAATCAGACCTGCAAATACACACGGTGCTGACCCTCACTGGAATCGGTGGATGGCTGGCAATCAATAACGTGCTCTTCTTCCGTCCCCTACCGCCAAATTGGCGATGGCTGGGAATCGTGGCATCGTTGCTTACGTTCGCCGGGCTGGCAAGCACCTTAACGCTCATTCGAATGTCCATCGAAACCCCTCATCCGCCATGGGCACTGGAACGCGCCGCGTCAGGCTTCGGCATCCTCGGCGCAACTAGCCTGTTTGCCGTCCTCATACTGCAGCGGGTCAACGCAGCGTTCTTCGAAACCGAACATCGAATCACGCTTCCAACGACTTGTCCCCGTTGTCGAGAATCAATCGATCTTCCGCAGGGCCGCACACGCTGCCCGCATTGCCAATTGCAATTCCGCCTCTCTTTCGAACCTCCGCACTGCCGAACCTGCCACTACGACCTCTCTGCCACAACCGAAGACCGATGTCCGGAGTGCGGCACACCTATTCTCCAAGGTTCCACATCGTGATGCGCCTGGCAGTAGCAGCCATGTTCCTCATGCTCTTGTGGGGATGTGGTACAGCGCCACCCCCACCGGAGCCGCCACAGCCCGCCGAATGGTCCGCTCTTGCCCCTGAAGCGGCGTCCGCCGTTCGCGCAGCACTCGATCATGTCAAGGTAGGTTCTGATGAACCCAAATCGTGGTTGCAGTTGGCACGCCTCTACCACGCTCATGGGCTGGAGCCGCTGGCAATTCCCTGTTACGAAGTCGCCATCGACCTCGGCGCAGGCGGCGATCAAGCCAGAGCGTGGCATCTGCTCGGCATCGCGCTCGCACGAGGCGGCGAATACGAGCGTGCGCTGGCGGCCTCCGACCACGCGGCGAACGAGGCCTCGTACGCCCCAGCCTGTTGGCGTGCGGGCTTCTGGCTTCTGGATCTCGGAAGGCCCGACGATGCGGCAACCCAGTTCGAGCAAGCGATGTCCATCAATCCCACCGATACAGCCGCGATGATCGGGCTCGCCCGCGCCCGGATGCAACAACAGCGGCTCACCGAAGCCGCGGCAGTGTTGGAGGGCATCAGAAACAGGGGCGGGAATCACCCCTATCTGACCTATCTCCTCGGCACGGTGTATCAGCGGATGGGTCGCGATGCAGATGCCCTGCTTCGGCGTGGAAATGCCAGCCCGCCGACATGGAACGACCCCTGGTACCACGAGGTGCTTGCCGAGCGGCGCGGCTATGAAGCCGATCTCTCCCGGGCCATGGCGAAATTCGACGCCGGCGATCTCGCTGGGGCAGTGCGATCACTGCAGGCAATGCGTAAGGCGCGTCCTCGCGATGCCACCATTCTCAACAACCTTGGTGCGGCACTGCACGGCTCGGGCGATGCCGAGGGCGCAATCGAGGTCCTGCATGCTTCCATCCGTTTCAACCCGTCACACGCTCCTTCTCACATCACGCTGGCTGGCGTATGGCTGGCAGAGGGTTCGCTGGATCGCGCGAGCGCCTTCGCGGAAAAGGCCATCGAACTGCAACCAGCCATGGCCCCCGCCCGGGAACAGGCTGGCCGTATTGCCATGGCTTCCGGGCGTATGGAGGATGCCGCCGGGCACCTGCAAGCGGCCGTTCAGATTGGCAGTATCGATCCCTCCGTTCGTGAACTGCTCGGCATTGCGTTGTTGGATCTCAATGAGAACAGCGATGCGCTGCAGCACTTTGAGATCACTCTGCGAACCGATCCTGATCGACCCGCAAGCATCGGTGGCATGGCGATGGCCATGGCTAGGCTGGGGCGACGGGCAGAGGCCCTGCAGATCCTCGCTGCTGCCCAACAACGGTTCCCGGGACACCCGGCCCTTTCGCAGGCGGCATCCCTTATCGGTGGTGGACAATGAGGAGAGCCGCGACCCTCATTCTCCTGTCATTCCTCTGCGGATGCGATGCCTCGCCGCCGGAGCGATCTCCGGGACCAGCCCCAGCCCCGTGGTTTGTCGATGAAGCCGCCGACCGCGGCATTGGATTTGTCTGGAACTCCGGCGCAACCGGCGACCTGCTCATGCCCGAGATCATCGGCGGCGGCGCAGGCCTTGTAGACATTGACGGTGATGGTGATCTCGACCTCTATCTGGTACAGGCCCACGGCGATGTGAATCGCTTGCTCCGAAATGACGGTGGTCACTTCACCGACATGACGACATCCAGTGGCGTCGGCGATGCCGGGTACGGCATGGGCCTGGCCGTGGGCGACTACGACAACGACGGCGACAATGATCTCTACATTACTAATGTCGGCCCGAATGTGTTGCTACGAAACAACGGTGACAGCACGTTCAGTGACGTGTCCACTGATGCGGGGGTCGGTGATCCGGGTTGGGGCGCTGGAACTGTGTTCGCCGATTTGGACCGCGACGGCGATTTGGATCTGTACGCGGCCAACTACCTCGTATGGTCTCCCGACCTGTCGCTGGATTGCTACACGCCCCGCGGGATTCTGGATTACTGCTCACCGGAGAACTTCCTCGCCCCGGCCCGCGACCTGCTCTATCGCAACAACGGGGACGGCACCTTCACGGACATGGCGGAGGCTGCCGGCATCGGCGGGCGTCTCGGCACCGGCCTGGGGGTTCTTGCCAACGACTACACCGGTGACGGCCTTATCGACATCTTCGTTGCCAACGACGGCATGCCCGACCAATTGTGGAAGAATGACGGCGACTGGAGTTTCACTGACATCGGCCTCATTGCGGGGTGCGCAGTCGATGATGAAGGCAAGTCGAAGGCCGGCATGGGCGTGACCAGCACTGACATTGACTCCGATGGGGATCTCGACATTCTCGTCTGCAACCTCTACGGGGAGTCCGATTCGCTCTTCCGAAACGATGGCGACTACTTCACGGACATTACGGCTGCCGGTGGCGTGCGAGCTGCGACCCAGCACGCAACGCGATTCGGGCTTGGGTGGGTGGATTTCGACAACGACGGCAATTTGGATCTGTTCGAGGCAAATGGTGGCGTCCAACGCTTGCCACACCCGACGACCGACGACCCCTACGCTGAGGAGAATCACCTTCTCGTTGGAGAGGGGCTGTACTGGCGGAAGCACCCGCTCGGTGATGGGCTGGTGAATGACATCATTCTGACGAGCCGCGCTGCCGCCTTTGGCGACATAGATGGCGATGGCGGCATGGACATTGTGGTCATCAACAAGGATGCGCCAGCCAACCTGCTCATGAACATCGCGCCGGATCGGGGGAACTGGGTGCGGCTTCATGTCAGGGACGAACACAATCGGGATGCGATCGGCGCGTGGGTTTCGTGGCGGCAAGGTGGCATTCGGCACACAACGCCGGTGCAGGCGGGATGGAGTTATCTGGCCAGCAACGACCCAGCCACCCACATTGGGCTCGGCGAGGAGGAAACCTGCGAAGAAGTCGAAATTCGCTGGATGGACACTTCGGTAGAGTCCTTTGGCTCGCTCCCCGCAGGGCGGTCCCACACCCTTCGCCGCGGGGCTGGCCGGACCTTGAATTGATCTTTTTGCTGCCCCCCCTGAACCACAACATGTAGTGGCTTCGGTGCTGGTGCTGTCTCAATGGGTTGTGATTGGGTGGCAATCTGCGGCATCCCATGCCCGCCCATAGGCCGTTATCGGGTCAAGAGACCTGTTTAGAATGCCCGATGCCCCATCCCGGAGCCGACATCACACGCCATTGGGAAGGAGAGCCCCCATGCTGAGCAAGAGCCAAGTCATCGACGCCATACGCCGCCTGAACCCGACTGCCTCAATGTCCTGGCTCGCGGCGTTTGAACTGCGGGCGCTTCGGTCCTACTACGAGCACTTGCTGCTGACCCTTGAACCGCGAGGAAGCCGCGGTTGGATTCGCCCCGGGGACACCCCCGCAATCGTCACCCGCCGCCCCGCAGCATAGAGTGTCCGGTACCGAACACCCTAGTACCGTCGCTTGACCAGCGATAATTCCAACAACGAACGAATTCGCGTCAGCAGTTCCACCTTGTTGACTGGCTTGGTAATGAAGTCGTTCGTGCCGCACTCCACCGCTCGCTCGTAATCGCCAACCTCGTGAAGCGCTGTCACCATGATGACCACGATTTCCCGCGTGGCCGGCTGTGACTTGATCTTCTGACAGACCTCAAATCCGCTCATCCGGGGCATCATCACATCCAACACCACCAGATCGGGAGGGCTCTGCTCGATCATCTCAATGGCCTCAACGCCATCAACAGCGGTCTTTAGCGTGCACGGCAAATCCTCCAGATAGGCCTGCATGAGTTCGAGATTCTGCTGGTTGTCATCCACCAGAAGGATAGTGGCGCCGGAAATGTCGACCGACTCACTCGCCTCCTGCCCCACGCCGTCCTGATCTGCCGGATGTGCCATAAGGGCCACTCTACCAAACAGCATGGGATTGCTATGCTATGCGGCTCGACAAGGACACCACCAGATGGCCAAATACGCCTCAATCTCCCCCTGGCAGGACGAATACAACACGCCGGCTCTTGACCAATTGAGATCACCCATCAAAGGTGATCCCAAGAAGGCCTTTGACCGACTGCGATCCAAGACCGAATCGCTCGGCCCGATGACTCAATGCCTCAAGTGGTTCGGACACTGCTGGTACTGGACCATTACGCTGACCCCGGAAGACCGAGACGAAGCATTAGTCATCATCATTCCTTCCCCTGAGGATCTTCAGGTTGCATCGCAGTTCACCCACGAGTTCCTCGAGCAACTCCCAACACGGCGACTCAAACGATTCGTTCGTGACGGGCTCGAACTTGCCATGCCTCCCCACGACACGACTTGGGCGTTCTGGTCGATCCCGACCGTGACAGCCGTCGATGACATCATGCCTGTCCTGAAGAACAAGTACGCGTGGATGCACCGCGACGGCACTTGACAAAGCGAGCCGTCACTCTCCGGAGAGCAGATCGACGCCCATGATGTCGGCGATATCGCTTCCACCGCCACCGCCAATAGGCTGCCGATTCGTCGCCACGACCTCCGCCGCCCACCCCCTTCGACCACCCAGCATCGCCAGTTCCATGCGAAGGGTCCCTCGCAACTCGGTGTCGGTAAGTCGCCGCCGCCGGCCTCGCTCCTCCGCGAGAAGGCCATCAAGCCCGGCCGGCAAATAGTGTTCGTAGTACCGCAGAAGATCGCGCTGCGAGAGGACTTTCATCGCGTCATCGAGTCGCCGAGGATTCCCCCGCCGCCATGAGGCCAGCGACCTGCATGCCGCCAGCACATCCTCATCGCGGTGAGGTGGCCTCGCAGCAATTCCCGCGGCGGAAATCGGAATCATCGGCGATGCAGTAGCCGCAAGAATGTCCCGCAATCGCCGCCGCGTGTTCGCGTCCGTTTCGATGACAAGTAGACCGAGAATCGCGCTCCTCCGCAGGCGAGGTTCGACCGCAGCAGCCCGCACATACAACGCCTTCGCCTCCGCCACTGCCGCCGGAGACCCGCCTCCAACGTCAAGCACATCTTCGGCCGATCGAATCATTGTCAAGCCATCGCCCGGATCGAGGTCCCGTTCGGTGGCGGTCGCCGACACCAGCAGTACGGATGACAGGAGTACAGCAAGAAGTGCGTTCACGATTCGCCCTCCTCCATCCTCGCACGGGCAACGAACGAGGCATGGGAGAGAATCTCTCGCCACTGCGCCGCGATGGCCTGTTCCAGGATCACCAGTTGACCAACCACATCGCCCTCGTCAGCAAGGCGTGCTGCGGTGACGCTCCGAATTCCTGCGGCGTTCTCAACCGGCAATCCTCGCCACTGGGCGTGAAGCAGGCCGAGGAGCTCCACCAGATCCAGTTGGCCCCGCAGAAATCCATGGAGCGAACCGCCCCCACCCTCATCACCCCGGTATGAGCGGGTGCGCTGCGCACTGACGGCCATGGCGATTGCCGTATGGCTCTCCTGTTCGACCCATCGCCGCCATGTGGAGGTGAGTGCGTCGAGGGATTGCAACGGGTCGAGTGCTTCCCCTGGCGCCAATAATGACGGCTCGATCATGGTTGCTTCAGCAAGACAGGATGCAGCAGCATCCTCGGCGGCCGCGTCCAGGACAGCAGCATTCGCATCGCGGCATGAAAAGGCATGTTGCACGAGCGCGCGACGAACACCCACACGCCACGCCGCTCCCTCGACCGGCGGCAGGACAACCCCGGTGAGGTCCGCCACAAGTGCGGCCACACCGTCCACGGATCGTGCAAGTGACAGGTTGTCGACGAGCGCCACGGCCACCCGCTCCCCTCGAGGAAACTTGGACACAATGACCTCGGATGCAACCCTGCGAACGCTCGGCACGGTGTCGGTCAACGCAGCCCGAGCCAACGTGTCCGCATCCTTGTGGCCAAGGTCGCCCGATGCCGACTCCATGAGTTTGTCCAGCAACTCCGCCTTTCCTTCCCCGTCACTTCGGCGGGCCTGCATGTCCTCGCTCCAGGTGCCATCACCTCTCCCGTAGGCACTGCGGCCGGCATCGGAGCCAGCGGCCTCCTCCTGTTGCAGAAACTCGGGCGCAGTCACATGCTCCAGAATCCGCGTCGCATGATCGACATGCCCCCACCAGATGGCCACGGCCGCCTCATCAAGGCGTCGAAGCATGGCGAAGCGGCGGGCGAGTTGAGGCTCGACAACCGCACCGTCCAGTGCCGATGTCCACGCATCTACCAGATCCAGGGAGAATCCCACGGGAATCAACAGCCGCGTTTCATGCTGGGTCGGCATCCAGTCAGCTGGCCAGTCTCTTGCAAGAAGATCCGCGACCGCTCGCCGCTCCTCCGTCGTCGCCGAGGGCGGCACAACATGACGATCCAACACCCATGATGTTCGATCAAGTTGCACGAGCATGCTTGTGATCGCCCAGAGATCCACGGGATCCATTGCCGCGTCCTCGATCAATGCGAGCAAGGCGTCCCGACCCGCACCGGATCGCTGCCATTCGATGCTCGCAAGAAGCCGGCCAATGATGTTGCGTGTACGGCTCTCTCGAGTCAAGTCAATGTCCATCGCCAGCATGGCCACAAGCGCGCTGAATCGATGCCCGTCACGAAGTGCCGGGTCCGGATGCCGATCGACTGCGGCGAGCCACAACTCCCACATGGCGTACGCGCCCTCGCTACGCTCAGAGTCGCGGGCAAGCATCGCAGCGTGCTCTTTCAGAACGGTGGATCTTGCCAGCGCGCGATCGCATGGCATGGGCGTACCCGGCAATGCCTCCTGCCATCGACGACGGGCATCATCACGCACTTCACCAGCGACATTGGGCGAACAGGCGACCATGGCAAAGGTCTCCAACGACCACATCCGTTGCAGCAGCGACACGGGGTCGTCTTCGCCGGGCACTCCTGCCGGGAATGTCTCCAGCAGTTGCAGGCCCATCGAAGGGACAGCGCGGGTCTCAGCGATGATGCGGAGGACGGCTGTCTGGATTCGCTCCAGCAGCGCCCCATCCAGATACGGCCAGCTCATAGCGGCGTCGAGAATGACACCCTGCCAAGCCTCTAGATCGGCACCGGAGACCTCACCACCCCCTCCGTGCAGTTGATCCATGAGGCCAGTTTCCAACTCGGCGAGTACCGCAATGGCCCCGGCCGCGCGGTCGGCTGCGTTGGCAGCGGCCGGTGGAAAGTCATCACTGACAAATGTCGGCATGGCTGGCGTATCCAACCTCGCCACCTCTCGCCCCTCTTGTTCGCTCTGCCGTTCCACAAACCCGCTGATGCGCCCGCCGCGGTCATCGGCATGCTGCGACTGAGGGCCAGAGGAGAGCAGCAGCCGGACGCCGAGCACCATCGCAATGACGACCAACAGGCCGAAGAGCACCGCCATCTTGATTGTCGTGCCTGTACCCGGCTCGCGAAGTTCCGGTGTCAGACGTTGGGCGGCCTGATCAAAGAGATCGTCAAGCCGGCTCATGGCACTTGGCTTCCCGGGCAACGCGGTCCACGACCGATCCACCACCATCCGCCCGCGATTTCTCGGAGCCAGCGGCCCGCCGCCACTCCGTGCCGCGTCCGCAAGTGACTCCAACACCTGGACCAGACCATCAACGGGAATTCGATAGGCCGCGGCCACGGCCACAAGTCTGGCGCGGCTGCGCCGATTCCATCCGCCCTCGCCAACCAAGACTGCCAGAACTGCACGGTCAATGGCGGTCAGTACAGGAGGCGGCGCGGCTGCGACTTCACGGGCCTTTTCCTTACCCCCAGCAGCGTGTTTCAGCGAGCGGGCTAATCGCCGCAGGACTGCCCGCACCTCCTCTGCCTCGTCGGAGTTGCGAAGTGGATGGGACAATATCTGCGCCATTCGCCGCCGAACAGCGGCGTCAATGGATGCCGGGTCGTTCTGCCCCGGGCGAAGTCCAAGCACGCGATAGGGATCGCTGCCGGCAGGCAAGCCGAGGATGGTGGTGATGGCTTCGCCGACATTCACGAGTCGTCCTCCGCGGCCTTCATCGCCTCGAACCTTGGTCCCCACGGCGGCGGGCCACCGCCGGGGTACATCACCAGATGCTGCGAGAGCAACTTCCCGCCGCGGTCGGCATCCATCCGCCCCACACCCTCAATGAGGTGGAATCTCGCCTCGAACCACGCTTCGCTTTCATCAGGCAGGCCGGCTCCCAAAGTCCGCCATGCCTCGATGGCCGCGGCTTGATCACCAACTTCTTCCTCCAGAACTGCCCGTGTTCGCAGCAGCGTGACATCCTTGGGCCTTCTCCGAGCCAGTCGCCTCGCAAGGCCGAGCACCTCCGTCCCCATCGCCTCGTCCTCATTGGCGAGGTACACGCTGGTTCCACTTCTCACTGTGTCAAGAGCGGAAGCGAAACCCGCGTCCCCATCCAGGAAACCGGAACCGCCGCGTTCAATCACATCCTGCCCGAGTCGCCACACCTCTGCGGCCAAGTCGCCATGCCCGGCGGACCAACCTCGTCGAGCGGCGTTGAACGCCAGCCTCGCCGCCCTCGATGCCCACCGATCACTCGGCCACTTCGACACCATGTCATTCGCGGCTGCGATGAGTTCATCGGTCTTGCCCTGCACGGCGAGGAGCTTTGCCTGACGGTACGCCAACTCCCGCTCCAGCGTCGTTCCGTCGAATTTGCCACTTGAAGTCAACGACTCGATGGACTTCATCGCTGTCGACGCTGCAACCGACCTACCCACCGCGTCATCGAGCGACACCTCCAGAATGCGAAGGCACCTGCTGACAGCCCATTGGGCCGTGTCAGCATCCGCTGCCGCTGTGTCCGCAACCGCAAGCGGTACGGCTACATTGAGGTAGGCGTTCCCGGCCTCGGACTTCTGCAACTGGTCAGCCTCCCGCCACTTGGCAAACAGCATCGAGGCGGCAAGCCGCTGCGCATCCTCGTACCCCGCGTGTGTGGTTGGAACATCCAGCAACTCGCCGATGGTTGCTTCCGAGGCGCCTTCTCGCGACGCTTCGCGGACCATCAGCCGCCCCGCCCTCGGCGTGCCCGGCCAATTCGCCAGATAGCGATCGACCAACGTTTCCCGAAGTCCTTGTTGCTCCAAGTCCAATATGCCGAGCCGGTCAATGCAGACAATAGCCATCCAGGTCGCCGTTTCACCTTGCCCGGCCTCCGATGCCCCGGCGAGGGCCTTCAACGCCCCTGGGACGTCCCCCGCTCTCCAGAGACAGCGACCAAGCAGTTCCCTGCACGCGGCTTCGGCGCGGCCTGCCTTGGCGACATCAGGGGCGGCCAGTGCCTCTCGAAACAATCTCGCAGCCTCAAGGAACTCCCGTTGCAGCACCGGGTCGACGACCGCCTCACTGCCCTTGGCCTTTCCCTCTGCCTCACGGAACGCCATGGCGCCGGCAACATAATCTGCAACGAATCCCCGCTGCCCACGAATCCACTCGGGGTATTGGTCGGCAATGTCGTAGACCTGTTCCAGTTGTCCGGCAGCAGCCATGGCGGCAATTGCCTGCCGCGCCACTTCCCCGGCAACATTGGACTGCGGATCCTCAAGCGCGTGCACCGCCGCAAGCCGGTACCAGATCGTGTCAACCAGTACGCTGTCCTGCTCCAGGAGCTTCAGCACAACGGACCATCGCCGATTATCCACAGCAAGTCGCAGTCGCCACAACGGCACCCGCCTGCGGACATCGTCCCAGGCCGTGTCGTCCTCCAGAAGTTCAAGCCATGGCTCAGGGCCGCCCGGATCCTTCGCTACAGCCTTGCAAAGTGCGATGCCCAGAATGCTCCGAGCACCGACATCGCGGCTGCGAAGATCAGTTGAGACTTCCTGCAGGCTGGCAACACGCCCTTCAAGAAGCGAGGCGAATCGGTTCGCCGCCTGCGTCGCCAACGCGGCATCCTGCCGCTGCCGTGCGAGGTAATACTCCGTCCATGCCAACAGATAGGTCGCATTTGCCGCATCGGCCATGGCCTGTGCTGAGCGGCCGCCGGACCGGGCACGCTTCGTCAGCGCCGGATCCATTGTGGCCAGTCGTTTGCGAATGACGCTCAATTGTTCCAGCGCGGCAGTGGCGATCGTCTGATCGACCAACCGCATTCGGCGCTGTTCAAGAGTCTCCTCGGCAGCCAAATACGAGCCGCGAAGTAATTGCAGACGCAGCCGGTCAGTTCCCGCCTCCGGAATCCGCTCCAACAAAGACGATGCACGCCGCATCACCTGCACCCGCGTTTCATCCGTTGCCAGCGCGAGCATGACTGCATAGAGCCCGGCGAGTTCTTCGGCCGCCGATTGGCGAACTGATTGATCCTCACCTTCCAACAGCGACTCCAGGTGATCGGCCAGCAACTGATCGCAGCCAATGCGTCGCAGCCATGCAGCAACAGGGTCGGCACCCCGTGCGGTGACCGCACACAGAAGAACTACTGCAGCAGTCAAGGCACTAATCGTGCGCGGGTACATAGGTCACCTTTTCGAAACCGACATCTCTTGCGACCTGCAGGGCTGCAATGGCAAACCCCACCGAAACGCCCTTTGACACCTCAATGAACACACCCGGCTCAAGGGGCAAATCGGAGAGAACTTCCTCGAGCACCTCACGCTGCGACACGATTCTCGACCCGACGCGGTAAGCCGGAGCGCCGTCGATCATCTTCACTTCAATGACCTGCGGCGAAAAGTCCGCTTGCACGCCGGCGCCGGAGGCTTCCGCCGACTTGAGTGCGGGAGCAAGACGGTCTTCCGGCGCAGTCAGGACAGTCGTGACCATGAAGTACACCAGCAGGAGGAATGTCACATCAATCATGCTCGCGAGACTCAGATTGAGCCGATCCATCCTGCGCCTCGATGACTTGCCCGCAAACCTCATCTGGGCACCTCCGTGGCAATACGGGTCGCGGAGAGACCTTGATCGTGCAGCAGTTCAATGACCTCGTTCAATGCTGACGCATCCGCATTCCGATCGGCGCGGATCATCAGTCCCTGCCAGTCGGGTTGCCCGCTGGCCACAGCCTGGGCGATGCGCTGCTCCAGCACATCCAGCGTCACCGCCGGTTGATCTGTTTCCAGCACAATGGACCCATCCGCCCCGATGTTGATGACCAGACCGGATTCCTCCTTCGATTCCACCTGTTCGCCACGCTCGCGAGGTAGATCAAGATCGAGCCGAGCCTGCTGGGCGAACTGCGCAGCGACCATGAAGAAGATGATGAGCAAGAAGACGATGTCAATCATCGGCGTCATCTCGACTTCGGGCATGAGAGACCGGCCTCGTGAACGAGTAAACGCCATCAGGTACCAGCCTGTGCCTCTTCAAGATGCAAGACGAGTCGCTCGATTTCAGAAGCCGCCTCGGAACTCAATCCATCGATGCGGTTCCGAAAGAAACTGAAGAGCGCTACACAGGGAATGGCCAGCACCAGCCCGAGCAAGGTCGTCACCAGTGCAAGGCTGATGTTGGTGGCCAGCGATTCGTAGTTCCCTGCCCCGCTGTTACCAATGGCGTCGAATGCGCCAACCATGCCGAGTACCGTTCCAAGCAGGCCCAGCAGGGGCGCGATCGCCCCGATGACCCCCAACGCATCAGTCGAGCGATAGAGCCGGGCTGTCTGGTCCTCGCCCGCCTCCTCGATGGCGTTCTTCAACTCGAACGGGCCAAAGGCAGATCGTTGATATCGCAGCAGGCCGCTGGCGAGAATTCGCGTCAGATAGGAGTCGTTGTCCGGACTCATGCAGTATTCAAGCGACTCCTCGACCTTGCCTTCGGCGAGCAGTCGGTCGAGTTGTTCCAATTGTTCCGGTGGTATCAGGCTGCTGCGCCGGATCTGGGTGATGTGCATGACGATGAGGGCCGCGGCTGCAATACTCATCGCGATGATGATGTAGCCGACCGGCCCGCCCTTGCCGATGGTGTCAAGCCAGGTCGAAGAGATCAGGAGAATGGGAGTCATGGTGTAGTTTCATCCTTTTCGATGTTCATCCTCGAACTGTCACGAAGAAGAGGGTGTGCGGGGATAGTGGTAGCCAGTTCGATCCGAATTCGATCGGCCTGTTCAACACGGCCATCCTTCTCAAGTTCATCTGCAAGCAGCAACATGGCTGCGCCGGCGAGCCACCGCTGACTCGCATCGTGCTCAGCTGCCACATGGGCAAGGTGGAGCATGGCGCCGCGGCGGTCAGCGTCGTCCCCTGTGGTTCGCATGCCATGGGCAAGAAACCATCTCGCCCAAGTTGCCCGCCAGGGGGCAAGCGTCGGAAGAGTCTTTTCAAGGTCGCTGCGGGCCTTTCCATACCCGGCGCGGGTGCTGTCCGAAACACTGATGATCTGCGCCAGGAAACCGCCATCCTTGACGCCGGGAATGCTGGGTGGCTCACGGTCGACATCGACCATGGCAAGCATGCCCTTCGCCACCGCTGCCGCGCGTGTCGAGTCTCCGTTGATCCACGGCGCCAACGCCTCAGGCGTTGGCAACTCGCTCCGAACCGGTGGCATGCCGGGCGACAGACCGGTTTCCGAATCAATGACATTCCCAAGTTCCAAGAACGGCGTCGGAACGCCGGCCTCATCAAGGCGGATGGTTTCCAGAAACGGTTCCGCGGCGGCCAGCACATCTCCGCGAGCAAGCCGGCAGCGGAGCAGCCCTTCTGCGGCAAGCCTCGCGTCACTTCCACCGGCACCGCGAAGTTCGCGATAGACCTGCTCGAAAAGCGGCTCTGCCAGGGTGATGTCACCACGGACGAGCCGCTGCCTCGCTCGCCAGAGCCGCTCACCCCGTTTGAGCAGTGCATCCTGTTCCGGCAGTCGCACCGTGCTTTCAATCGCTCGTATCTCATGCCATGGCACGACCTGCATTGACTGCGAGTCATCCACCTGTATGCGGATTCCCTCCTCGCCGCCGCTGACCACTCGGCCGACAAGTGGGTCCTGTTGCCCGCGAAACACCAGTCGGTCCGCTCTTGCAACACCAGCCAGACACAGCATCAATGTGATTGCGAGTCGCATCATTCAGGGCGCCCCTCGCGGTTTGACAAAGCGGAATTGACCGCCGGTTGCCTTTGCCATGTCTCGGAGCAGTTGCTGTTTCGCATCATCGCCGAACGCAATCGTGTTGACGACAACACGGCCGCTTGTTGGAAGCAACAGTCGAAGATCGGCCACCGTAAACCCGCTGATTTCGCCGTCGGTCAGAAAGAAGATGACATCCGGCGGCGGCCGCAGTTTCAGTGCCTGTTCAAATGCGGGTGCCGGTTGCGTCCCCCCGCTCGGGTGAAGTTCGCCGAGTTCCGCGATGATCTTTCTCAATGTACCTCTGCGAGCGGTGTTCCACCCACTCTGCGCAAGCGGCTCCCGAACCCCTGAACTATAAAAGAGAAGATGAAAGCGAGTAAAGTCGGGAAGCGCCTTGAGTGACCGCGTGAGTTCCGCGACCGCCGCAACCAACTTGCCTTGATTTCGCATCGAGCCTGACACATCCACGATGTAACAGAAGCGACTGCCGGCAGCAGAGATTCCGAAGAATGATGCGCCGCCTCCGCCACCCGAGCCACCGCTACCGGCACCCGCCGACCCGGACCCTGCGCCTCCGAGGCTCGGCATGGCCGATCGCTCCAGAGCCTCCAGAGGTGATGAACCGACATCGGCCTCCAGCGTGACTTCGCTCGCGTCGTCGATGTCATCGCTTGCTTCCGTCGCCGGTTCCGATTGTTCGGCCAACTCGCCCGGCGGCGTCCGCGTCAGCTCCTGCTCATCCCGAACGGCGAATTCCACAAGCATGGCGGCGGGGGCGGACTGATCTCCACCACCCCGTTGAAGCAGGTGCAACAGAACCAGAATGTCGAAATGCAGAAAGAGCGAAATCAGCACCCCCACGAACAGCAACCTCCCCATGGAACGCCGAAACCGCCGCTTCTGCTGCTCCTGCAGCCCGGCTGCTGCCAGCGACAATCCGCCTTCCTGTGGTTCAATCTGAGGGTGTTGGGTCTCCGACATCCACATGGCTCCTGCCCGGAAAAGGCAGAGGCATGATAGCCCGCCTTGACCCCGGCCCGGTCCTGCGGCGAGAATGCGTACGCACGAACTGAGGAACCTGCCATGTCCACACCTAAGCCCCCCAAGTACATCCGAGCCGTCCTGAAGATCAGCGGCGAGAGTTTCGGCAAACCGGGCGAAGGCGGCATCGATACCGAAGAACTCGCGACGATTGCCGGCCAGATTGTGCAGGCCTCCTCGCTGGGAACAGAGTTGGCCGTCGTAGTAGGCGGCGGCAACATGATTCGTGGTGCGGAACTGGCCGAACGAGCGGGTATCAATCAGGGAACTGCGGACTACATGGGAATGCTCGGCACCGTCATGAACGGCCTGGCCCTCAAGGAAGCGCTTGAGCGCCTTGGTCAACACGCGCGAGTCATGTCCGCATTGGACATCGAGTCGGTAGCCGAGCCGTTCATTCGCGGGAGAGCGCTGCGACACTTCGACAAGGGAAGAGTTCTGATTCTGGTAGCGGGAACCGGCAACCCCTTCTTTACGACGGACACATGCGCATCGCTTCGGGCCATTGAGTTGAATGCCGACATTCTCTTGAAGGCAACAAAGGTTGACGGTGTCTACTCAGCAGATCCGATGACGCATCCAGACGCCTCGCGATACAAGACCCTGACGTTCGTGCAGGCCATCGAAAAACAACTCCGCGTCATGGATCTCACGGCACTTTCCATGTGCATGGAGCATGACCTGCCAGTCATCGTGTTTGACTTCAAGGTGGATGGCAACATCCGCCGCGTTGTGTCAGGTGAGCCACTCGGAACACTCCTGATGAACAGTTCATCCGAGGAACAGGTTCAGGAGACTGTCTGAACCAAGGCACAGGGATCAACGATGTCAATTGCAGCGATAACCAAGGACTGTCGTGGCCGCATGAACAAGACTGCGGAGTATTTCGACCACGAGCTCCGGGGAATGCGTACCGGTCGCGCCTCGACGGCCCTGATCGAGTTCGTCAAGGTGGACTACTACGGAAGCAGCACTGATCTTCGTGATCTCGCGGGCATCAATGTCGTAGACGCGACCCATCTGGTCGTAAAACCATACGACCCCGCCGCCAAGCAGGAGATCGTCAAGGCACTTGAGACCGCGGATCTCGGGCTCAATCCGCAGACCGAAGGTGACTCGCTCCGCATCGCCATTCCCGCACCATCCGCGGAACGGCGCCAACAATTGATTGTCCAGGTGAGGAAGATGGCCGAAGACAGCCGTGTAGCGATCCGCAACGAGCGACGCGATGCAAACAAGCACATCGACAAACTCTCCAAGGACAAGACCAACGATGTCTCGGAGGACGATGCCAAACACGGCAAGTCCGAGATCGAAACACTGACCAAGTCCCACATCGCCCGCATTGATTCAACTTGCGAAGAAAAGGCGAAGGAAATCGACTCGAACTGACCCCCCGATCTCCCGTAGCGGGCCAAGATCCTCCCCGCCAACGAACCCGTCGTCAGTGACCTCGGAGGCGCAGCGGTCACACCAGCCCAACTGGACCACCGATGCACCACGCCTGCGGTCTTCCGGGGTGTAGGATCGACGCCTCGGGCCGCTCCCGGGCGTTTTTCGTGTTCGATTGGGATCACGGACAATGAAACGATCAATGTGTATCGCTTTTGTCAAAGAAGCGATCGTTTCCTAGTCTTGTCGCCTCAGAAAGGAGCCTTTCCTAGCCATGACCCGCCAAGCCGGCCAATACCGAGTCACGACCACGCAAGGAGGCCGTGATTACCTCCCAGATCGAGGGAACGCAGGCCACGCTCGGGGATGTTCTGACATTCGAGGCTACGGCACAGACCGATCGTCCCGCCGACGTCGAGGAGGTCTGCAATTTCGTTCGACATCCGTCTCACCAGCGTTCTCTTCTGGCCTGCTAGTACCGCCGCCGCAGGCGGGCTGCGGGGATGTCCAGTTGCTGTCGATACTTGACCACGGTGCGTCGGGCGATATCGATACCCTGCTCTCGCAACTTGGCCGCAAGCGCCTCATCGCTGCATGGCTTGGCCTTGTCTTCCTCCTCAATGATCGCCTGCAGCCGAGCTTTGACAGCCTCCCAACTCATCCGACCATCACCGCCGCTGTCAGTGCCACCGGAGAAGAACTTTCGAAGTGGCGCGATCCCTCGCGGTGTCTGCACCCACTTGTCCGCCACAGCCCTGCTCACCGTCGCGACATGAATACCGAGCATGTCGGCAACCTCCACCATCGGGAGCGGCCGAAGAAACTCTGGGCCGCGGTCGAAGTAATCTCGCTGTCGATCCGCCACAACCTCCACGACCCGAAGCAGCGTGTTATGACGCTGCCCGATGGCTTCGATGATCCACCTCGCCGAGTTGATATTGCGGCGAATGAACTTTTTCGCCTCTTCATCAACACTTTTGTCAACAGCCATCGCCTCATACCGCGGGGATATCCGCAAGGGCGGCAGACGGCCGTCGTACACCGCGGCCACAAACGAATCCGTTGCATCGTCATATTCAATGACCGCATCCGGAATCACCGGTAGCACATCCTCGCTCACAAGCAGCCTTCCCGGCGACAGCGTGAAGCGGTGCATTCTGTCCATTGCCTCCTTGATGCGATCCATTTCGAACGCCGTCGCCTTTGCTATCTGGGGCAGGCGATTCTCCAGCAGTTCATCGAAGTGGTTGGTGATCAAGATGCGAACATCTGCCCAGCCTTCCCCCTCCTCCTCTTCGAGGTCCGCGACCTGCAGCAGGAGACACTCCCGTGCATCCCGTGCTGCCAGGCCTCGCGGTTCCAGGACATTCTGTAATGCAACGGTCGCCCGCTCAACCAGCGCATGATCAATGGTCGGCCCGCCCTCTTCGGCAATGCGATCAATCATCGCCTGCTCTGACATCGAGAGCAGCCCATCGGCATCAATGAAGTCGATGAGTCGTCTGCCAACTTCCCTCACCGACTCATCGACATCGGCAAACGCCCACTGCCGCTGCAATTGCTCGATCAGACTCTCTCCGCGGGCGCTGATGTTCGCCATGGCGTCCATCTTGGGATCGCGCTCGCCCGACAACCGCCGCCCTGTCGCTGGCGATGAGTCGGTGAACTCCGCACCTGACTGCCGCTCGAAATCGGCTAGCCGCTCAAATTCCGTTTCGGGTGCATCTGCGGCCTCGCCCTGCTCGGTTTCACGCTCGCCCTCGGGCTCCACCAACTCCATTGCGATGTTGGATTCCAGTTCCCGATCGATCCGCTCCTCCAATGCCAGAAGAGGCAACTGGAGGATCTCCATTGATTGGATGATCCGCGGTGCAAGGCGGGTCTGTTGACTGGTGCCGAGATGCTGACCGGTTTCAAACCGCATCGTCGCGGATTCCGCTGCGCCCTTCGATGGCATCGGAAAGAACCTGTGGGTTTGCAAACTCAATGTGCGAACCGCTTGGAAGCCCTCGTGCCAAACGAGTAATGGTCAACGCATGCCTGCTGAAGAGATCGGCCAGATAGAGCGCTGTGCTGTCTCCCTCCAGCGTAGGATTGAGACCGAGGATCAACTCACCAACTTGCACACCACGGGCGTTCCGCCCGGAATCTTCTACCCTCGCCACCAGTCCTTCGATCGCAAGGTCGCCAGGTTCGACCCCACCAAGAGGGTCAAGCCGCCCCGCCAGCACATGGTAAACACCGCGGTACATTCCCGTTGCCTCAAGCCTGATCAGATCCCGTGGCTGCTCGACGACAAGAATACTCGACGCATCTCGTTCGTCGTCCTCGCAAATCGAACATGGGTCGTCGTCGGCGATGTTGTTGCAGATGGAACAGCACCGCACCTGCTGCTTTGTGTCCGCGATCGCCCGGCTGAGGGCTATCGCATCTTCCGCAGACGCGTTGATCAGATGAAATGTGATCCTCTCCGCGCTTCGGCGGCCAATTCCAGGCAGCGAGGTCAGCGCATCCAGCAGGCGGCGAATTGGCTCGGGCGTACCCGGCGACTCTCTCAGGGACACGATGAACTCTCCGAGTCGTTACCGGCACCTGCATCCCGCACATTGACGACCGACCCGTCAAACAGGTCTCTCGCAGCCTTCACCAGATCATCGTCTTCCACGGAGTTCGCCGCGGCGGCCTGCGGTTTCTTGACCTCGGCGAATTCGACGACGACTTGCTTGCCAAGAGTCGTTCGCAATGCCCTCTCAATGTCCTCACGGCGACCAACGATGAGCCGGGCCATCTCCTGCCCTTCCTTCGTGATTGCCAGGCAAATGTGTCCCTCTTCGATCGACTCCACCGACAGGAAACCGGCCAGTCGCCGGAGGCCCGCAGTTTCCCTCAGGACCGCCAATACCCGGTCAGGATTCAGCGTGTTTGCTGGGCTCTCGACAGTCTTCGCTGGCTGCGGCCTCACTGGTGCGTTATCAGCGGGGGGCCTTTTTTTTTTCGTCCCGCCTCGTACCGAATCAACGCCCTTCATTGCCGCACCAGCCTCTGCCAGTTCCCCGGTCATGCAGAGCCTCGCAATGGTGGCATCAAACACAGCCCTGCCACTTCCACCACGCCGAACCGCTCGTGATGTCGCGTCGCATACCGCAATGGCATGCACAAGCGTCGCTTGATCGAGTGATTCAGCATGCCGAGCGGCGCGATCGCGTGCGTCATCGGAGAGTTCGAGCAGTTCAGTGTCCCTGCCACAGGAGTGCACGAGCAATGCCGATCTCAAAGTCGTTGCAAGTTCCTCAAGAGCTCGGTCGGGAGCAATGCCAATTGCAAGCAGTGCATCTGCGGCTGCAATGGCCGCAGCCACATTCCCTTCGGCGACCGCGTCAGCAACCTCGGCAACCGCCGCGGCAGGAGGAAGGCCGAGCATGTCCTCCATGTCATCGCGCCGCAGGTACGTTTCCCCGCCAGCGAGCAACCTGTCAAGCAGGCTCAGTGCATCGCGCATCGAACCGTTCCCTAACCGGGCGATGGCAGCGATGACTTCATCATCCGCCTCTACACCTTCCTGTTTCAGAATCGAGCGGAGGTGCTCGGCAATCTTCGCTGATTGGATGGCGCGAAAATCGAAGCGTTGGCACCGGCTCTGAATGGTCGGTGGAACCTTGTGGGGTTCGGTCGTGCACAGGATGAACTTCACATGTGCCGGTGGTTCCTCCATCGTCTTCAACAGTGCGTTGAATGCGGGCGTCGTGAGCATGTGCACTTCATCAATGATGTAGATGCGATACCTGCACCGGCTTGGGGCAAGCCCTGCCGCCGCAATGAGGTCGCGAGCCTCCTGCACGCCGCGGTTTGACGCGCCGTCGATTTCGATCACATCGAGGTCCTGCCCCTGAAGGATCGACTCGCCGATTTCCTCGGACTCCCGCAGTTCGTCATCGAGATTGAGTTCCCGGGCAAAGATTCGAGCCATCGAGGTCTTACCGACGCCTCGCGTGCCGCAGAAGAGATACGCATGTGCCGTCCTGCCGGAGGAGATCGCATTCCGGAGTGTGCGCGCAATGGGCTCCTGTCCGACGACATCGTCAAACGATCGCGAGCGATATCTCCGGGCAAGAACCGTGTATCCCAAGGGAATCCTCCTGATCGGGGACAGGCGGAGGACGGCCAGAACACCCGAGGCTCGCATGACGCCGCTTATGGCTGCTGCCGTCAAGCCCTGACCAGGTTCACGGGCCAAGCGTCCAAGGGGCCCGACCGTCCTCCCCCTCTCCCCGATGCCTCCATCATACCACCGCAGGTTCGGGTTCTCGGCCCCTCCTTGAGTACACTTCCCGAATGCCGGATGCAGGTATGGAGACCGCTCTTCCGTTTCGAGATCGTGATGATCGCGACCGCCGAACGCAACGACTGCTCATTCTGACGGTACGCCTGCTCTTCGTAGTGTTCATGATCGCAGTGTCGATTCTCCCCTTCGCAGGGAGTCTCGCCGCGTCATCCAAACCCTTCCATCTGGTCGTTGTTGACTATCTCGGACCCGTGATCGCCACCATGAGTTTCACGGCGATCATTCTGATCATCGACATTCTTACGCCGAACAAGCGGCTCTCTGCAGTACTCGGCGTCTATTTGGGCTTGGTCGCGGGGCTCTTTGCCGCGCTGGCGGTTGGCCTCCTCATTGATCTCATCGCGGATTCGTGGGGCATCAGCCGCGGCGATGCCGCACTCCAGTACCTCACACTCCTGAAACTCGCCGCGGGCATCACGCTCTGCTATCTCGCAATCAGCATTGTCATCACGACGCGCGACAATCTGCGACTGGTGCTTCCCTATGTCGAATTCAGCCGCCAGATTCGCGGTGTCCGGCCCATGGTGCTGGACACTTCCGTCCTGGTAGACGGTCGCATTGAGCACATGGCTGCAACGAGATTCATCGATGCACCGCTCATCGTGCCCCAATTCGTCATCGACGAACTGCACGCGCTGGCCGACTCAAAGGACCGAATGAAGCGGGAACGCGGTCGACGGGGTCTCACTGTTCTCGGTCAGATCCACAAGTCTCCGGAACTGGATGTCCATGTCGATCCGGCTGATCCTTCCGAGGCATCCGTCGATCGGTCACTGCTGGCCTTCGCGCGGGAGAACAACTACCGCGTCATGACGACGGACAGTGCGCTGGAAAAAATCGGCATGATCGAGGATGTCCGTGTGCTCAACCTCAACGGACTCTCATCGGCGATCCGGACCCGCGCCATTCCAGGCCAGAAGGTAGATATCGAACTCGTTCGGACTGGTGAGAACCCTGATCAGGGTGTAGGTTTCCTGCCGGATGGAACGATGGTCGTGGTCGAAGACGGCGGTGATCGCGTCGGCTCCATGGTCTCCGCCACTGTGACCAATACGCTTCAGACCACTGCGGGGCGAATGATCTTTGCAAAGTTGAGTACGTAGAACCGCACACGGTGTCCGACGCCTTGCTACTCCCACTCAATCGTGGCGGGTGGCTTGGAACTGATGTCGTACACCACACGGTTGACACCGCGGACCTCGTTGATGATTCGGTTGCTCATCGAGCCAAGGATTTCATATGGAATCTTCGCCCAGTCAGCGGTCATGAAGTCCTGCGTCTCCACGACACGGATCGCGATCACCGACTCATATGTTCGTCCGTCACCCATGACACCGACCGATTGAATCGGCAGCAGGACTGCGAACGCCTGATCGGTGCTGCGGTAGAGATTCGCCGCAACGATCTCCTCCAGAACGATTTCATCACACTCGCGAAGGAGGTCGAGTTTGTCGCCCGTCACTTCTCCAACGCAACGAACGGCAAGTCCAGGTCCCGGGAACGGGTGCCTCCAGACAATGCTGTCCGGCAAACCGAGCACCTCGCCGAGTTTCCGAACTTCATCCTTGAAGAGGTCTCGCAATGGTTCGATCAGTTCGAAATTGAGATCATCCGGCAGCCCGCCGACATTGTGGTGCAACTTGATGTTGGCCGCAGCCCCAGAATACCCGTGGCCCGATTCGATCACATCCGGATAGAGCGTGCCCTGCGCGAGGAACTCCGTCTTGCCGCCCCTGCCGACCTCTTTCTCCGCCTCTTCGAAAACGGAGATGAAGCGGTGGCCGATGCGACGCCGTTTCTCTTGTGGGTCGATCACCCCAGCCAGATCACCGAGAAACTGATCGGCCGCATCAACAACACGGAGATCGATATCGAAGTGATCCCGGAAGGTCGTCTCGACAAGTTCCCGCTCGTTCTTCCGAAGAAGGCCGTTGTCCACAAAGATGCAGGTCAACTGGTCCCCAATCGCCCGATGCAGCAAGGCTGCCACGACAGAGGAGTCCACGCCCCCGCTCAGTCCGCACAGCACGCCCTTGCCACCCACCTCTTGCCGAATTCGCTCGCACTCGGCCTCCATGAAGTCGGCCATACGCCATGTTCCTCGGCAACCGCAGATTTCATAGAGGAAGTTCCGAAGTACATCCACACCGTGCGGCGTGTGCGTTACTTCCGGATGAAACTGCACGCCGTGAAATGGCATGGTGCGATGTCGAACGGCGGCCATCGGACAGGTGGGTGTGGTCGCGAGGACCTCAAAATCATTACCGACATCCTCGACTTGATCACCGTGGCTCATCCAGACAGCGGTTTCTCCCGGTAGTCCCTGAAACAGTCCGTTGCCAGAAAGCACCGCGAGTTTTGCCCGACCGTACTCGCGGGCCTTCGCGCCTTCGACTCTTCCACCCAGCAAGCGACAAGCCAGTTGCATGCCGTAGCAAATACCCAGAATCGGCACGCCCAACTCGAAGAGCCGCTCGTCACACATCGGTGCACCGTCGTCGTCGACACTTGCCGGCCCACCGGAGAGAATGAGTCCCGCCGGATGATGCGAAGCCAATTCCTCGACCGAAGTATCCGGCGCCATGAGCAGACTGAATGCCCCCGCCTCACGCACTCGCCGTGCAATCAACTGGGCGTACTGACTCCCAAAATCCAGTATCAGAATGGTTTCGGGGCCGTGCTCGGGATTGTGTCCTGCGGTCATTGTGAGGGTGTTTCCCCGTGGGTCGGCCTGTTGGGGAAGCGGGGCATCGTACCACGGAGCGGCGGCGGACTTCTCTTTCGGTACCATGGAGCGGCGATGATGAGCAGGCAACCACAGCGAGGCGACATGCGGCTGGAAATTCCTGCCCGCCCGGACTGGTTCGGCCCCGTGCGGCTGTTGCTGATCGGGCTCTGCAGGCGATTGGGCTTTGATGATCGAGATGCCGGGCAAATCGCGCTGGCGGCTGATGAAGCCCTGTGCAACATCCATCGTCACGGATACGAAGGCGATGAGGACGGTCGCATTGAGATCACATTGACCGTCAACGGCGAGGAAGAACGGTGGCTGGAGATCGTCATGGAGGACCGCGGATTGCAGGTCGATCCCAAGGTCATTCGTTCCCGGCCGCTTGACGAAGTTCGGCCAGGTGGTCTCGGTGTCCACCTCATTCAGTCGGTCATGGATGCCTCTCGCTGGGATCAGCGGGAAGGCGGTGGTATGCGGCTCACACTCATGAAGAGAATCGAATCCCAACGCGAGGCAACAGGTGCTTGACCATGGCGGACAATGAGCTCACCATCTTGATCGAGGAGGCTGGCAAGAGCACGATCGTGTGCCCCTCCGGCGACATCGACCTGAGTCGATCCTCCATTCTTCGCGAGCGTCTGCATCCGGTTCTTGATGCGGTCCCGCAACGGATCATCGTAGATCTCAACAATGTGGAATACATGGACTCCTCGGGTGTCGCGACATTGGTTGAGGCATTGCAACTTGCCAAACGGGCTGAGATTCGCCTGATTCTCTGCGGGCTTGGCGAGCGGGTTCGCTCCATCATCGAACTTGCCCGACTCGACCAGATTTTCGAAATAATGGAAAATCGCGAACAGGCGATGGCTGAGTAAGCAAGCCGTGTCCAGTTCACCACGATCCGACCACTCCATGCCCCTTCGCCTGCTTGAGGCATGGGGCGATTTGTGGGTGCGTGTCTTTGATCTGGTTGGCGGAGTGGCGACCCTCCTGTGGGCGGTCGGGCTGTGGGTGTATCGGTCGGTCGTTACGCGGCGAGTCAGGTTCGGCCGCTCGGCGGTGATAGCCCAAGTTGTCCGGATCGGCAGCCGTTCCGTGGGCATCGTCTGTCTGGTCTGTGGATGCATTGGCCTGATCCTGGCGATGGAGATGCAGCCTCCGCTTGCGGAACTGGGGCAGCAGGACAAGATCGCGAACATTGTCGGCATCGCGGTGCTTCGGGAATTGGGGCCCCTCATCGCGGCGATCGTGCTGACGGGGTTCGCTGGCGCCTCGATCGCTGCAGAACTTGGCACGATGGTTGTCGGCGAGGAGATCGAAGCGCTGCAATCGCAGGCCCTCAATCCGATCCGTTTCCTCGCCATGCCCCGGGTGCTTGCGACCGTGCTCAGCCTCATCCTGCTGACGGTCATTGGCGATGTGATCGCCATTGCGACGGCATGCTTCGTGTCTGTAGAATTCCTCGAGGTTCCCTACGAGGTCTACAAGACCAACACGCTGAATCAGATTGCCATGAGCGACTTTGTCTCCGGCCTCGCCAAGGCCGCCGTGTTCGGACTCATTCTCAGTGCGATTGCCTGCCACAACGGCCTGAAGACCACCGGCGGCGCCGCCGGCGTCGGCATTGCGACCACCAATACCGTCGTCCAGACGATCGTGGCGGTCATCATTGCCGACCTGACCTTTACGGCGATCTTCTTCCAGTTCGGTCGGACCTGACGCGACGGTGTCCGACACCGGTACCGGACACCGGTGTCAGACACTTCCCGTTTTACTTTCGTCGAAGGATGAACGCCTGAGAGGTAAACCCGTTGTCGTCGCTCTGCAGGGTCCACGAAGTCGGACCAAAGATGGCCGTCAACTTGTCGATGGGCATCGCATCCATCTGGCCACCGAATTCCTCACGCATTTCGTTGGCCATTTCCGGATCGAACTCGTCCATTTCAGCAAGCATCGCGGACATCTGCATCCTCTGAATCTCCATCTGGGCGGCAAGGCCCTCCATAAAATCCCCATATCCCCAGCCTGCGGAGTCGCCGGATGGGAGCAGGTAAATTGCTTCATCAGGACCGTGCGAGACAGCGGCGGCGTCGGGGTTCGCAATAACCCGTAGGGCATCCTCAACCGCAGGCGTGTTTCCGAGGAACGCCCACCCCCCTGCCGCGGCCAGTGACATGGTCATATCGACACCGGGAGACATGGGCAGCCCGGGCATCATGCCCTCGCCAAGGTCAAACGAGAACACGCGGAATCCGAGGAAATCGCGTGGCTCAGTGCCAAACCCTGGCGCAACCATGTTGAGGAATGCCTCGAAGGCCTCTTGATCCTCGCACTCGATGGCCAGAAATCTACTCAGGCTGTCCGCAGCTATTGGCTGTCGTAGCGTCGTAACAGTGACAATCCTCTCGCCGAGCGGATCCGTCGCCATCTTGATCATGCCGAGGGCCGCATCCATCTGTGGACCGGCCTGCATCTGCAGCATCGGTTGACTGCCGATGAAATCGCTGAGCCACTCAGACACCTTGGCAAACTCGAAACTAAAGTTTCCGCAAGAGATGGTTGTTGGTCCAACAAATACTGGCACATCACCGTTTGAGCCGCCCTCACCAATCAGACCAAGTAGTCCCTCACGACCATCCCGCATCCACACCGTGTACCTCGACTCCAATAATGTGTCGTCGGAAGGATCAAAGTTCACGATGTTTCCACACGCGTCAATGTCACCGAATGCACCCTTCAGTATGGGTAGACCCATGGCCGCCATCTGGTTGAAACCGGGCTGCATGATGGCATCCACTAGGTTCTCAAGCATGATGACCCCCATCGCATCTCCATCGTCCCCAAGCCGCCGCATAACGGCCTGATAATCATCGTTCTCGGAAAGCGATCCGGGCTCCGCATCGCCACCGACAATCACAAGGCCTCGAGCAATCCCGTCGGGATCCGTGCCGAGCAGCAGGTACCCATTTTCCATCGCCACATACAGTCGGCTATCTGCCCCGTCGCCCCCGGCCATGTATTTCAGCGGATCGGACCAGTCATCTTCTCCCATGATGACCCAGACATCCTTTCCGCCAATTTCGACGGTTTCGACACTCATATCCAGTCCCTGCTCCTCGCCTCGTTCGATCATGGTCTCGATAATCGGCTCCCACTCGCCGCCGTCCATCTCGATCATGGCAAACAGCCCGACGGAAATCGCGCCCGATTCGTGGTCGACAACCGGATACATCGCGAATCCAGCGTAGCCCGATGGCCAAGCAGGCGCCTCGTCGATGTCAGCATCCGCAAGCAATTCATCCCACGTCTCCGACATTTCACCACAGGCTTCGTCGAATTTGTCTTCCCCCATCATCGCAGCGATGGATTCACACATGACGTCGCAGATTCCATTGTCCTCTGCGAATGAGGTCGCCTTCCCAAGGTTGTCGATGGACATAACGAAAATCGTCTCACCTATCACCACATTCTCGATACGAGCATCGCTTCCTGCCGTCGCAGACAGGACAAGCGTGGTGGCCATGATGGTCGTCAACATATCGGTGCTCCTCTAATCTTCATCTGCTTGGATTCAGTTTCCGCTGCCTTTCAGCTGCCTTTCAGCTGCGGCGCTGTCCCAGTTCGTTTTCTGGACGGGGGCTCCAGATACTTGTGCCCAGCGTTCGGATTCTTAGCGTCATAGGTAAAGGCTTCGCGGTTTCGAATGAAATCCTTGACATACCGCGTGGGAATGGCGAAGTTCAACGCTTCCGCATCTCGCCGCACCATATTGGTGATACCCACAACCTCGCCCCAGGTATTGAACAACGGTCCACCAGAGTTTCCTGGGTTGACTGCAGCGTCTGTCTGGATATAGGTCAAGCCATTGAAACTCCGCTGCGTCGTGGAAATCACACCCTGACTCATCGTCTGTTCCAGACCAAGCGGGTTTCCGATAGCGAAGACCGTCTGTCCAACCTGGATGGATTCGTCTCGCTCCAGGGGCGCATGGTCGAATGGTTTGTCCTCGGGATGCACCAGCCGCAAGAGCGCCAAATCCAGATGGTTGTTGATGGCGACGATTTCGATGTCCTCCAGCGTGGTGCGCCGAAGTGTCCCGTCCGGCTGAGGAAGCCACACGGTTGCCCGCAGATCGGTTTCGCCCTGTATCACATGGGCATTCGTCACGGCGAAACCGTCTTCATTGAGGATAACACCGGACCCCAGCGCCTTCGGTGTCGATACCTTGATGACCGACGGGCCGACGAGCGCCGCCTGTTCGCGTGGGCTCAGTTCGGGAAGCCCTGTGGCGACGCGATAGAGAAACCCGTGGTCCTCAACGGCAACTTCGGAGTCAGATGCATCCACGATGGCTTCGGCCACATCCTCGACCGGTATCTCGATCACTTGACTGCCAATGTCGATCCAGACATGGCTGTCAGTTCGTTTCAGTATCTCGCCCGTGACCTCCGCGCCGTCTCGGAGCCGAACGACATCCGCCAGAACCGACGCGGAAAGCGCCGTCAGCGTCACCAACAAGATGCATGCCATCCTCTTCACGGTCCCGCCAGTATAGTGGCACATCCCGAAGGAGAAACCCATGACTACCCTGTTGCTGACCGTTGCCGCAGCCCTGTGTGCTGCCACCAACGCCGATGATGCTCCGCTGGCCGATTACTTTGGCTTTCAAGGTGTCGAAGCCATCAAGATCGGCGATAACGCCGGTCCGATGTATGTCGCCGACATGAATGGTGATGGGCTGCAAGACATTCTCATCATCAACAATCACTTCAGCCGCATCGACCTTCTGCTGCAGAATCGCCATGGAGATCCAGCAGACATCCCCGCGGTCTCGCGAGCGAACGAAATACCTGAGCACTGGCGATTCGATCGCGAACAGATCATGGTGCCGCACAAGGTCATGGCGCTTGCGACACACGACTTTGACAATGACAGCCGCATGGACATCATCTACGCCGCGCAGCCCTCCCATGTCGTGTTCCTGCGGCAGACTCCCGACGGGACCTTTGAGCAGGCAAGGCGACACCACGTAAAGGACATCGCAGCAAATCGCGCTGCTTTTTCGATCCGCAACATCATCGACAATCGCGCGCCGGAACTGATCACCATTGCAGATGGCAACATCGTCATCTATCCGGTCACCGGCGATGTACTCGGCAAGGCCACCGAAGTGCCGGCGGGCACAAAGGTAGTTGCGTTTGAAATCGCAGACTTCGACGGCGATGGGCTTGATGACATCGCGGGCATCGCGCCGGACAACAAGTCCCCTGTTCGACTCTGGCTCGCCCGAACATACGGTGGTCAGCACATGCTCGGGCCGCAGATTCGGTTCGAGATGCCGACCCTGCGCGAGTTCGCGGCGGTGACACCTCGCGACGGCGACGCGGCGCTCATGGCAATCATCGAACGGGCGAGTCGCAGAATCGTCCTGTACGAACTTGTCCGTGAATCCATTGAGACACTCGGGGATCGCGAAGCGGCGATCGAAGTGCATGCCTTCGAGGACTCGGACAGTGGGCCCAGATCGCATGTCATTGTAGATGTCGATGAGGACGGGCTTCTTGATGTGATTGCAACAAACGGTGCGGACAACACTGTCCTTGTGTTTCGCCAGATCCGAAACGGTGGGATGGACGCACCGAGGTCCTGCCCGACGCTCTCAGGAGTCGACGCCATCGCGGCGTGCGACATTGACGGCAACGGCAAGAGCGATATCTTCGTCCTGAGTGAGAATGAGGGAGTCGTTGGCCGGTCACCCCTGTCCGCAGGCAAAGTCCCCTTCCCTCAACCTGTACCGATCGAGGCAGGGAATACTCCCGTTTCGCTCCAGACAGTTGAACTTGACGAAGGCTGGCGCCTGGCTGTTGTCTCCAAACAGAAGCGGGACTATGTGCTGGATCTCGTCGACGCGGAAGGAAACAGAGAGACCATTGAACTCGGTTCGCTCAGTCGCGGACCGGATGAGATCCTTGCCTTTGACGCGGATCAGGATGGCCGAATGGATTTGCTTCTCTTGACCCGCGAGCGACCCATGAAGATGTTGCACGCGGTCGATGACGGATTCACAGTTCTCGACGACAGCGACATGGGCCAATATGGCCTCGTGCAGGAAGCGACTGCGGACAACACATCAATTCACGACCTGGACGATGATGGGCATCCAGAGTTGCTCATCGCTGACGAGAACTTCGTTCGAGGTGTTCGATACGAGCCTGAAACGGAAGGATCGGTCAGTCCCGGGTGGCAGGTGGTCGAGCAGATCAACATGGACGACGGATCATCGAGCCTCGCCTCGCTCGCCAGTATCAACAAACATCAGTTGATCGCCGCAGACACCTCCAACGACCGCCTTGTTTTGATCGGCGTCGGGAAAGATGGAAGCTGGGGCGAGTCAGACAGCCTCCTTGTCAACGGCTTCGAACTTGGGCCAATCCATACCGGAAACTTCACCGGCGACGGCAGCGATGACATCTTGATCATGGGGGATGCGGGCTTTGCGATCGTTCGACTCTCCGGCGATCGCCTCACGCTCAATGAGGTTCAGTCGTGGCGAAGTGAAGAGACGCGGCGGGTACAGCACGAACTTGCTGTCGGCGATGTGAACGCCGATGGGCATGTTGACATGGTGTCATTGGATGCAGGTGAACAGATGTTGGAGATCTTCACATTCGGAGACAGTGGACGCATGCTGCATGCCACAGCGTTCAAGGTGTTCGAGTCGCGGATCTTCTCCGGGGGCGAACCGCGGGAATTCGAACCAAGTCAAGCAATCATCACCGATCTGACCGGCGACCGCGCATCGGACATTCTGCTCTTGACGCACGATCGATTGTTGCTGTATCCTCAATAACCGCGTCCAGCGGCGGCCTGTTATCGTTGGTTTATTGGCACATACGACTGGCCGTGCGGGCCGTTGTATTCGCAGCGTGGACGGATCAGTCGATTGTCGGTGAGGTACTCAAGGCAGTGTGCCGTCCAACCAGACACTCGGCTCATGGCAAAGACCGGTGTGAAGAGGTCCAAGTCCAGCCCCAGTGAGAAATAGGTCGTCGCGGAGTAGAAGTCGACATTTGGGAAAATGCCCTTTGCGCCGACTTCCCGTTCCATGATCTGTTCAATGCGGCTGCTCATCTCAAAGAGATCGAGATTACCAGTGTCCTCAGCGATGCCCTTCGAGAACGACTTCAGATACGTAGCTCTCGGGTCATATGCCTTGTAGACGCGGTGCCCGAATCCCATGATTCGTTCACGATTGGCCAACCGGCCGAGGACGAACTTCTCGGCCGCCTCTATGTGGCCGATCTCCTCCAGCATCAGCATGACGCCCTGATTGGCGCCACCGTGCAGCGGACCTTTCAGCGTGCCGATGGCAGTCGTGATTGCCGAGTACATGTCGCTGAGCGTGGCAATCGTCACCAGTGCAGCAAACGTTGATGCGTTGAAGCCGTGATCCGCATGCAGGATCAAGCAGACATCCATCGCCCGCGCCATGCGTTCGGTCGGTTCCTCATCTCGCATCATGCGAAGGAAACTCTCCGAAATGCAGCAGTCGCCAGTCGGTCGAATGACATCCAGTCCCTTTCGATGGCGGTCGAATCCCGCGATCAGCGCGGGCATTTTCGCAAGCATCGCAAGTGACTTCCGCTCGTTCTCGTCCGGTGCGTCCGCGTGAAGATCATGCAGCGCGAGCGCCGAGACAAGGGTTCTGAGCGCGTGCATGGGACTCGCATCGCGCGGGAGCGATACGATCATGTCCCACATCGCCTCTGGGAGGTCGTATTCGCTGCGAATCTGTGCGTTGAACGCATCGAGTTCGCTTCGGCTCGGCAGCCGCCTGTTCCAAAGCAGGAAGGTGGTTTCCTCGAAGGTGCTGTGCCGGGCCAGATCATCGATGTCATAGCCGACATACTCGAGAACGCCATTCAACCCGTCGATCCAGGACAGGGAAGACCTCGCAACGATGGTGTTCACGAGTCCGATGTCGAAGTTCATCTCGGGCGAGACAGCAGCCATGGGTAATGCTCCAACTAAGGAAAGACTGCGGAATACACCCTCCGTGTCGGCCTGTCGCCTCTTTCCATCCACGACAGCGCCGATGCGGACCAAATGACGATCCGCAGCCTCTCCATTCTAGCATTCAATGCGTCGAATCCAAGCCTACACTGTGCAAATGCTGCTGCCGATCGGCACGGATGCCCAAACGCGACGACAACCGCTGGTGACGGCTGCCATCATTGCAGCAAATCTGGCGGTTTTCATGCTGCAGCGGACGGTTTCAACGCGAACTGGTGACGCTTGGTTTGCCGCCGGGCAACTTACATCACTTGATTTTCACACGGCGAACCTCTTCACCTACCAGTTCCTGCACGCCGACTTCTGGCACTTCGCAGGCAACATGATCTTTCTCTGGCCCTTTGGTCGCACAATCGAAGATCGCTTCGGGCATATCGGGTTCGCCGTGTTCTTTCTGGGCTGCGGGGCAATCGCCGGCCTTGCGCACATGTGGTCTACACCTGCACCGGTCATCGGTGCCAGCGGTGCCGTCTGCGCGGTGACCGCGGCATTCGTTGCCATTGCTCCGCGAGTTCGCGTTCGAGTGCTCCTGATCTTCTTTGTCATCGGCGTCTACGCAATCCCCTCACTCTGGCTTGTCGGGCTCTTCGTGCTGTTTGATGCGGCAAGCCTGCTCGCCAGCCTGTTGGAGGCCGGTGGTGACCGCGTTGCATGGGTAGCCCACTTGGCGGGGTATGCCAGCGGATTCATCATCACCGCCGCTCTGCTCTTGACCGGTCTGATTCCAAGAGGAGAACTTGACCTCTTCCGGCTGCTACGACAATCCCGAAGGAGGGCGGAGTATCGCCGAACTGTTCGTGGAGCGCCCCGTTCGCGGGTGCTCGCAGAGGATGCGACCATGCCCACTGCGGTGTTGAAACCTCGAACGCCACGCATATCCGATGCTGTCTCGGCGGGCCGGGGAGTCGTGGCGCGGCTTGCGGCATCCGGCGATCTAGAATCAGCAGTTGCTCGATATCTTGAACTGTTGGTGGAGGACGACACGCTCGCAATGGATGCTTCGACTCAGGTTGAAATGGGCAACTGGCTTGTTCGTCACGGACGGTACGAGAATGCTGCGACGGTTTACGAACAACACATCGCACAGAATCGGGCGGCCGAGGATCGATCGGATGTCGCGCTATTGCTCTGCACCCAGTACATTCGCCGCCTTGACAGGCCGCAGCGGGCGCACGATCTGCTGGAGGAGTTCGGCGAGACCATGGCTCAGGCACACCCGATCCTGTACAAGTCAGTTCATGGCGAGGTCGAGAAGGCGATGAACACATGACCGGAAACTGGCATGATGGCCATCACCTTCGAATAAAGATCTGTGGTCTCCGCAGCGAGCGCGACCTGGATGCAGCAGTGAGTTGCGGCGCAGACGCCGTCGGATTCGTCTTTGTCGATGCATCGCCGCGGTGTGTGGCGAGAGTCGAGGCCGATCGGCTCTGCGCGTTACTTCCGCCGGAGGTCCTGCCGGTCGCGGTCCTGCAGAATCATGGTGATCTTCAATCATTCGCTGATTGGCCGGGATGGCTGCAACTCTGTGGCGAGGAGGATGAGAGACTCTTCGCAGAGGCACCCTGCCCGGTCATTCGTGCATTCGAATGGAATGACAGTGTGATTCGGCGATGGGATGCCAGTGGCGATGTGTCGGCCCTGCTAGTCGATGGGTCAAGGGGCGGCCTGGGGAGGTCGTTCGACCACGAGCCACTCGCCTCGATCATGCCCTCTCTTGTACACCCGGTGATCATCGCCGGAGGACTTGATCCGGAGAATGTCGCCGCCGCCATTCACACCCTCCAACCCTTTGGCGTCGATGTCAGCAGCGGCGTCGAGTCCACCCCCGGCGAAAAGTCTCCGGACCTGATCCGCGCATTCTGCGCCGCCGCCCGCAGCAGAGGTGTCTGACACCGGTCCCTGGGACCGGTGTCAGACACCCTTCTCTTTGTGGATGATGCGAATGCCGCTGATGCGGAGGCCTTTGTCGATCGCCTTGGTCATGTCCCACAGGGTCAGCGCAGCGACGGAGACAGCCGTCAATGCCTCCATTTCGATGCCCGTTCGGGCGGTCACCGTTGCAGACGCCTCAATGCGGATGCGATCGTCGGCGTCGCGGTCGAACGACACTGTCACCTGCTCAAGTGGCAGTGGATGACACAACGGAATCAAACGATCGCACATCTTCGCGCCGCCAATCCCAGCCACCCTCGCAACCGCCAGCGCCTCGCCCTTGGGCAGGTCGCCATCCAGAATCGCGGCAATCGTGCTCGCAGCAGCCTCGAAAAAACCCTCCGCCACCGCCACACGACGAACCTGCGGTTTACCTGAGACATCCACCATCGACGCGCGGCCCTGCTGGTCAATGTGCGTCAGTTGATCCGTCATGAGATGCAGTCCTCCTCCGCGTTCCGATACACAATCTCGCCTCCAACAATCGTCATGATGACAATCGGACGACCCGTTCGCCAGTCGCAATCGAGCGGGTTTCGATCAAATACGGTCACATCGCCGAAACAACCGACGTCAAGTCGCCCGCCGCGGGGCTCCTGGAGCGATGCAGCGGCCTCGCCGGTCGTCGCCATCCACGCATCTGCTGCGCTGAGTGCCTCCTCTTCCCGCAAACCGTTTACCGCCTCCGCAACACCAGCGACGGGATCCGCCTCCGCAACAGGCCAGTCCGATCCAAACGAGAGTCGACCGCCACAGCGAAGCATTGTTCGGTAGGCATGCAGCCGCTGGACGCGATCCCCCAACGCCTCCTCGGCCCCAATCATGTCCACAGCGCGGTGCAACGGCTGTACACAAAGAAAACGCCCCTTCAGCCGCTCGAAGTCCTCCCTGCCGATCAACTGCGCATGCTCGATTCTTCCATCCTCCAAACCGTCCAGCGCATTCAGCGCGCGGTGGACCGCCTCATCACCAATGGCGTGCATCGACGGCACGAGACCACTGCCCGCCACAGCAGCAGCCCATCCGTCCAGTGTTCCGTCCGCACCGCGGTCAATGAACATGCCTCGATCCCCAGGCCGATCCGACCAGTCCTCAAACATCCTCGCCGTTCGCGAACCGAGCGTCCCGTCGATGAATGCCTTGCACCCGATGACCCGCAGCCACTCGTCTTCGTCAAACTGCGTCCAGTTGTTGGATTCGTCACCCGCATCAAGCAACATGATCCGAAGCCGGAGGTCAAGCGATGCACGCATCGGCATCAACACATCTCGCACATCCGCAGGACTCTCCATCCCACCCACCATGGTCACACCGCGAGCGTGCAGTTGACGGGCAGCCGCCACAACCATCTCTCGTCGGCGAGCAAGTGGTGGCTGTGGAATGAGTGGAATAACACACTTCCAGAGCACATCCTCGCCAACCAGCCCGGTCCGCCGACCATTCTCTTCCTCCACGAATCCGCCTGCACACGACTCAACCAAATCTGGGTCCAGCAGATCCAGAACGGCATCATTCACCATGGCCGCGTGCAGATCCGTGCGATAACACACTACCGGCCGGGAACCAGCAGCCTCAAGCCACGACTTCTCCGGGGTGCTTCCAAGCACCTGCTCCGACCAACCCGATGCGACAAGCCATGCTCCATCAGGCAGTGCGGCATCGCCATCATTCATTGCCTCCTCAAACATGCCGCGTGAGGATGCGGCTCGCAGATCAACCGAACCAAGACCGCACGCCCCTTCCACCAAGTGAAGGTGCGAGTCAACAAGCCCCGGCATTGCAACAAGATCACCGAGTTGAATACGGATCGCATCGGCCGGTGGTGATTCGTCAATCGCCACAACATAACCGTCCCGAATAGTCACCGATGAGGCGATGCGCTGCCCATCGCCGCTCAGGAGGACGCAACCCGTGTCGATATGAAGAGAACCACTCATGTTGGCCTGTATTCGATGCCGAATGGGACCGAAGAGAGAAGTGCTAGCCTACCCTGTCTCATGAGACATGTCTGCCTGTTGCCGCCTGCCGCCTGCGTGCTGCTTTGCACGCTTGGCTGTACCAGTGGAGAAGAACCACCGGACGGACAATCCAGCGCCCCACCCCCCGTGAGGCAGGTTCAAGGAGAGGCGAAGGATCGCCAGAACCTCGGCAACAGACTCGACGATGGGCGAAAGGAAGAAGATTGGGTCGCCCGTTACCGCATCGAGCCCCCGGAGGACGAACGGTACATCGATTTCCTTGACCTTCGAGTTGAACGGCCGGCCAGTTGGACCTGGTCCCCTCCCCGCAGCACCCTGCGACTCCTCAACTATGTCGTGCCGGCAGAGGACGGGGGAGAGCCAGCGGACTTTGCTGTGTTCCGCTTTCAGGAAAACTCCGGCAACACCGTGGACGCCAACATCAACCGCTGGAAAGGTCAGTTCCGATCGGATGACGGCGGGCCCGTGCGACCAATCCTCAGTACGCGAACCATCGCCGGCCTCCCCGCCACAGTCGTTGAAATTCACGGCGAGTACATGGGCATGGGCGCCGGGTGGCACCGAGCAGATCATCTGTTTCTCGCCGTCATTCTCGAACATCCCGACGGCAATCTGTTCATGCGACTGCTCGGCCCGGGCTCAACGGTGGAATCCCACCGCGAGGCTTGGACGCGGATTCTCGAAGAACTCACCGCTCGCTGATGGCTGCATGCCCGCCGAGATGCTCATCAAGTGACCGCAGCAACTCCTGATACGCCGATCGGTCGCTGATCACATGCCTGGCACCGGGGACCACCTGAACAGCCGAATCAACGCCCACTTGCTGCAGATGCGAATGGAATGACTCGGACTGGGCGCTCGGAACGACATCGTCGTCCTCCCCGCAAAGAAGAAAGAACGGCGGATCGGCGGTATCCACCCAACTTGCCGGTGATGCGTCGCGAACCTTGCGACCAGTGTCCTCCCCACCTACCCATTGCCGAAACATCTTGCGGACCTGCCCGGTCAACAGCCCGGGCATGACCGGGCCGTTAATAATGCCAGCCCACGACACCTCCGCCCCCTTCGAATCCTCGTATCGCACCTCACCGCTGCCGCCAGTTGCCATCAACGCCGCAAGATGACCGCCGGAGGAGTAACCGACCACGCCAATTCGTGTCGAATCGATTCCGAGCTCGCCAGCGTTGGCCCTCAAAAACCGAACCGCCTCAAAGCAGTCCTCAAGCGCGGCGGGAAAAGGTGCCTCTCCGCCCAAGCGATACTCGATGGACACCGCAAAGTACCCGCCCTCCGCGAGCACCTGAATTGCATCAGCACCTTCGTGCTGTGAACCGACAAACCACCCTCCCCCATGGATGTACACCACCGCCGGGAGAGGAGCGTCGCCGCCCCACGAAGGAAATGCGGCATCCATGTTCAAGACCATCCGCCCACCCTCCGCAGTCGCCACTTCGGCAAAGGGGATGTCCTCCATCAAGACCACACCCTTCCCGACCTCAATGTGCGGTTGCAAGGCGAATAACGCCGCAACGCAGGCAGAGACTCCAATCACGCCGAACACTCCTCGTAGGACAGGAAGTTCGCGATCAAGTCCGGCCCCTCCGATGTCAAGAAACTCTCCGGGTGAAACTGCACGCCTTCGAGCGGCGCCCCATCGCCCTTCCACCGCAGTCCCATACAGACGCCATCATCGGTCCACGCGGAAACAGTGAAATCGTCACCGAGCGATGCTTGATCGACGATGAGCGAGTGATACCTCGTCGCTTCAAACGGATTGGTGAGACCGCGAAACACCCCGGCCCCATCATGGTGAATCATCGATGTTTTTCCATGCATGGGCGAGTCATACCGCACCACATCCATCCCCGCCGTATCCGCAATCGCCTGATGGCCGAGACACACACCGAGAATCGGTATGCGACCGCGAAAGTGATTGATCAACGGCCTGCAGATTCCGCTCTCCTGCGGGGTGCATGGGCCGGGGGAAAGAAGCAACAGTGATGGCGAAAGCGCCTCCGCTTCACTCACGGTGATCTTGTCGTTCCTGACCACTTCCATCCTGCGGCTGGCATCGAGTTCGCCAATCCGTTGGACGAGATTCCAGGTGAACGAATCGTAGTTGTCAATGATGAGCAGCACGCCCGGATGAGTATACGCGCTGCGTTTCCAGGACCCTCAGGCTGCCGTTCGCGTACCCGCAACGCCATCCTGCGTCACGAGGAAGAGATCGCTGCAGATCGGATACGGCAGTCGCCTGTAGTCCTGCTCCACTCGCTTCTTCAGACGATCCACGAACTGATCCGGGCCGGCGGAGATTGCGAGAAACATATCCCGCGCAGGCGCAGCGACGAAGAAGTCGCCCCGAAGTTGCGGTGCAAGCTTGGCCCAGAGCGATGACAGCAACAGCCGCGCTGCGTCATACCCATCCTGCATGTTGAACAAGGCCGCCCGGCCGCCGCCTCGTGCCTCGACCAACTGCATTCGAAGCCCCGGCTCATAGGTTGCAAGGTTCTCTCTGGCCATGTCGTCCAGTTCATCAACGGTAACGCCCCAACGAAGCATCTGCTCCGTCGTGATACTGACGGTCATTCGAGGCATGTCGATCACATACAGAATGACCGTGTCATTCACGAACGGCAGATGAGCCACCTGTTCGCAGTCCAGTTGTTCAAAGATGGACTCGGGCTGAATCCTGGGCATGATCCGGGGCTGAGCCATCGAAAGCGGCAGCGGCAACTGCGACAACTGATCCCCATCAAAGAGACGATCAAGGAAATCCTCGACCAACTCCACGCCACGACTTGGTTCCACACTGACCATGCGGTACAGGTTTTCAAGCCCAAGGTGCCGCCCGTCGAGACACAAGTCCATCGGTCCCGCCAGTTGCACATCGCGATCAGGAAAATGGCGACGCAGAATGCGAACCACCTGTTCGCTGAAGGCTTCGGGTTCTCGAGGCATGTGTGCCATTGGTCAGTTTCCGCTTCTGTTCCCCAACATGACCTGTCATCGGTCCGATGCGAACGCCGCTGCAGGGAATACAGCCAGACATCCATGGATGTTCGCCACAGATGCCTCGATATCGGACGCTGAAGTAGTGGTACCCTGTGCACATGCGGCGACAGTTGCAGGTTGGCGAGATCACCATCGGAAACGGTCCGCTGGCCGTCATTGCAGGGCCATGCGTCCTTGAGTCAATCGATCAGGCCATCGACTCCGCGGCCTTTCTCCGTGATACCTGCAGGGATGCAAACCTCCCCTTCATCTTCAAGGCAAGCTACGACAAGGCCAACCGCACCAGTACGCACTCCCCGCGCGGCCCAGGGCTGGCAGACGGCCTGAACATGCTTGCGGCCGTCAAGGAAGCAACCGGCGTCCCAGTGACAACCGATGTGCACGAATGCGCCCAAGCCGGTCTCGTAGCCGAGATCGCCGATCTTCTGCAAGTACCAGCCTTTCTGTGCCGCCAAACCGATCTTCTGGTCGCCTGTGCCGAGACGGGCCGGCCGGTCAATGTCAAGAAAGGCCAGTTCATGTCACCGCATGACATGACACATGTGATTGCCAAACTTGAAGAAGCCGGGTGCAGTGACACCATGCTGACGGAGCGCGGCACCTTCTTCGGGTATCAGCGGCTGGTCAACGACTTCATCGGTCTCGGCGACTTGATGGAACTTGGCCCCCCGGTCTGCTTCGATGTCACTCACTCCACACAACTTCCCGGCGGAGGCCACGATCAAACGGCCGGTCGCCCAGACCGTGCTGGTTTGCTCTGCGCCGCCGCAGCCGCAACCGGAGTGGATGCGATCTTCATCGAGTGCCACCAGGATCCACCGTCCGCTCTCTCCGATGCCAGCACGATGCAACCGCTGCATGCTGTACCCGACATGGTGCACCGCGCTGCAGCAATCGCCGAAATCGTTCGAACCGGCGCGACGATCGATAACCCACCTGCCTGACCAAAGCGATCATGTCCACCTGCGACTTCTGTGACAACCCGGCGGTCTTCCACGAGATCAGGGCAAGCGGCGGCAAGACCGAAGAAGTACATCTGTGCGCCGAACACGCCGCTGAAGCTGGTCTTCAGATCGGCGATGGCGGACTCGGCATCTCCATCTCACTCCCCGAGGCTCTTCCCGCTACATCTCCACAGGCATGCCCGGCATGCAGAATGACGATCGCCGACTTCAAGAAGTCCAGCCTGATGGGATGCGACGAGTGCTACACCACCTTTGAGTCACATCTGGAGCCGTTGGTGTCCCGCATCCAATCAGGCACACAGCATGTCGGCAAGGCACCGATCAACGCAGGCCTCGATGTCGATCGACAGTTGACCCTCCAACGGCTGGTACGAGAACTCGACATGGCAGTCAGTTCGGAACACTATGAGCGAGCCGCTGAACTGCGGGATGAACTGCGCCGCGTTCGCGAAGAAGAAGAGGGCGACTCGTGAGAATCGACCCCGATCGCAACTGTCCATACAACAGCGGCTCCACAGCATTCGGAGATGTCGTGCTCTCCAGCCGCGCAAGATTGGCACGCAACATCAAGGGTTTCCCCTTCATCAATCGTGCCACCGAAGGCGTATGCAACGAGATTTTGGATCTCGTCAAACCGGTCTGCGCCGGAGAAACATCGGTGGACACGCTCGAATGGGTCGATCTCGCAGTGCAAGACCACCCCACCAGACTCATGATGGTCGAGCGACATCTGGTCTCATCGCAACTGGCATCCGCCGTCCTTCCCGCAGCCGTCGCAGTTGGCCCCGAACTGGCACGCAGCATCATGGTCAACGAAGAGGATCACCTTCGCATTCAGAGCATCCGCCCCGGACTCGACTTTGGCGCGGTACACGCCGATGTCCGTGTACTCGACGACCGCCTTGAACAACAGGTCTCACTGGCCTTTCACCATCAATGGGGATACCTCACCGCCTGCCCCACCAATCTCGGAACCGGCGCGAGATTCAGCGTCATGTTGCACCTTCCAGGCCTTCGAATCACCAAAGAACTGGAACGCGTCGCCAAAGCCTGCCGTGACACCTCCATGGCCATTCGCGGGTACCGCGGTGAGGGCTCCAAGACCGTGGCCGACCTCTACCAGATCAGCAATCAGGCAACCCTCGGCCGCACCGAAGATGATCTCTGCGAACAACTCTCGGAACAGTTCCTACCGGGCATCATCGAATATGAACGACGCGCACGCATGCTCCTCATTGAGAGGGACCTTGGCAGACTCGACGATCGCACCCATCGCGCATGCGGCCTCCTTCGGGAAGCTCGGCTCCTGGATCTCGATGAAGCCATGACCATGCTCGGACGACTCCGCATGGGCGTCTGCCTGGAACGCCTCTCGGACATCGACATCAACACGGTGAATCAACTGATCATCGAAATACAACCCGGCCATCTTCGCTGGCGATTTGGCGACGACCTGGACGGCAAAGCGCTCGACGAGGCACGCTCCAGACTGGTCCGGGAGAGATTGGCGGCGTGAGAGAGCCCCGCTGCTCTCGACTCGCTCCATCCCCCACCGGTGCCTTGCACCTCGGAAATGCTCGTACCTTTATTGTGAACTGGGCAATCGCTCGCCAGCAGGGCTGGAACCTCCCACTGCGCATCGAGGATCTGGACGGCCCGCGCATCAAGCCGGAAACCGTCACCGAAACAATCGAACTGCTCCGCTGGCTCGGGCTGGACTGGGACGGTGAGATTCTCGTGCAATCCGCCTGCCTCGATGCGTACACAACAGCACTGCAACACCTCCTCGCCAACAACCACATCTACCACTGCAATCTCACTCGCCGGGAAGTCGACGCAGCAGCCGCCGCACCGCATGAAGGCGACGCAGACAACACCCCACACACACGGCCCAGCGACATCGCCGCGCACAATGCCGCCCATGAGAGCAATGCGACAAACTGGCGTTTCATCATGCCACCATCGGCTCCAGAAACCACCGACCAGTTCTCAGACAAACGGCCACCGCCCCCCAAACAAGACCCGGTCGTATGGACCCGCCGCAATGCGCCCTCCTACCAACTGGCAGTCGTCGTGGACGACGCCCGCCAAGGCGTCACCGATGTCATCCGAGGCAACGATCTGCTTCCCTCCGCCATCATTCAAGACGCACTCCACAAGGCTCTTGACCAATCCACACCCGCTTGGTGGCACCTCCCACTCGTACGAGGCGAAGACGGACGCAGGCTCGCCAAACGGCACGGTGACTCGCGGTTATCCCACTGGGCTCGCCACGGCGTCTCCCCCGAGCGTATCATCGGGCTGCTCGCATTCTGGAACGGAACAATCAAAGAACCACATCCCATGCAAGCAATCGAGTTCATGAAGCAATTCGACATCAACACAATGCCCAAAGAAGACATCACCTACACGAAGGACCACGAGTCATGGCTCCTCGCTGGGTAATCCTGACACTTGGAATGGCGGCAGTCATAGCCGCATGCAAGGCCCCACAGCGACCCACGGCCGAAGTAGTCGAAATCGCCGGCGAGCGGTTCACGCTTGAACTTGCACTCGACGAACCAGCACGCATACGCGGACTCATGGAACGGGCAGAGATCGAACCCGGCAATGGAATGCTGTTCGTGTTTCCCGACTCCCGCGAACGATCCTTCTGGATGGCCAACTGCCTTGCAGACATCGACCTCATGTTCCTGGACACCCGCGGCACCGTCACCGCCGTCCACGAAATGAAGACCGAGTCACCACAAGGACCAGACGAAAGCCAATACGAATACGAACGAAGACTGCCACACTACTGGTCAAATGGACCCGCACGCTTCGCCATCGAACTCACCGCCGGATCACTCGACCGACTGAAAGTCCGCGTCAACGATCGCATCGCCCTCGATCTCCCTCGCCTCAAGGCACTCGCCAGGCCGTAGACAAGGCCCTGAGCAGCATCTCGGGCCCCCTCACCCGAAATACCCCCCCATCTTCCCAGGAACACCCGCCCATCCCCCTGCAGGGATAAGGAAGCCTGGTCGATGAAAGAAGAACACCAGCCTCGACCTTGTCAGGCCGTCGCCACACCCCCTTTATCCCCCCCAACAACACCCCATGCAGTGGACCATCGCCATCCTGAACCCCCGCCCCCAGACCCCAGGGAGCCACAGCGACACCAGCCTGCAAGACGCGCTGACCAACTCCTGGCCCGGACACGACCACATCAACTTCGTCGAAAACACAGACCTGACAGAACAGATCGACGCAGCCATCATCCGGTCACACAACAACGAAGATTTCTCCTCCACCCTCCCCGTCCTCGCACACCTCCACGCCTCCAACATCCCCACCATTCTCATCAGCGACTGCGGCGATGAATACACCGGATTCACAAACGGCATCGGCGTCATCCACGTGCCCAGCACAACCGACCCCACCACACTGGCCGGACTCCTCGCAGGCATGCTGCACCGACAACCAGAGGTATCCCAACTCCGAAGCCAAGTGGGACTCGTGAAACAAATGCACGGGGACCTCGCCGAAGATCTCGACAAACTGCAGTGCGAACTCGAAACAGCCGCAACCGTGCAACGAGAGTTCATGTCACCAGACACCCCACCGGTACACGGCGTGTCCTTCTCTGCACTCTGGCGTCCCGCAGGCATCGTCAGCGGCGACATCTATGATGTCACACGCCTCGATGAAGACCATGTCGGCGTCTTTGTCGCAGATGCAATCGGCCACGGCATGTCAGCCGGCATGCTCGCCATGATGCTCGGCCGAACGCTCGCCTCACATCGCACCTGCGCACAGGGAAACGCTCGAGAACCAGCAGAAGTCATGCGAACCCTCAATGACGCCCTGCTGGAGCGACGAGGAGAGGCATCTCGATTCGCAACCGCTACCTACGCGATCATCAACTGCCGCACACGCGTCATGAGAATCGCCGTGGCGGGGCACCCGCCAGCAATGGTCGTCGCCGACGATGGATCACACCAACTGCTGAACTCCAACGGCCCACTGCTTGGCGTCTTCGCCGACGGTGAGTTCGGGCAGGACACAGTCAGCCTTCAGACTGGCGACAAGGTCCTCCTGTACTCCGACGGATTCGAAACCGCATTCGGCAACGATTCCGCCCACGACGACCTGGCCCCACACCTTTCAACGTTCCACCGCTACTGCCTTGAGTCAGAAGAATCAGTCGTATCGCAGGCGAACGCCCGGCTTGAACAGATTGACCGGCAAAGCGATGACGACGACCTCACGCTGCTCTGCCTGCACGCCACGCCAGACCAGGCCGCCCCCCGCCTCGCAGCCTGAGCCCTACTGCCCGATCCTGCGCATCACATGGGCCACCGTGCGGGCCAGGATGTCCGTTTCAATGTTGACGGCATCCCCCGGCGATACCTCCCCCAACGTCGTCCCCAGAAGCGTCGTTGGCACCAATGCCACCTCGAACCATCCATCCCCGGTCGCCGCAATGGTCAATGACACGCCGTCCACCGCGATCGAACCCTTCGGCACAACCGCGTCCACATCAATTGACGCCGCAGAAATCCGAATGCGCCTCTCAGCGTCACCTTCCGGCGAAACGGATAGCACCTCCTCGACGCCGTCCACATGCCCCTGCACCACATGACCGCCAAGAAGCGAATCCGCCCGCAACGACCGCTCCAGATTCACCCGATCAGAAGGCCGAAGCCCACCCAGCGTTGTCTGGGACAGCGTCTCAGGAACAACGTCGAAGGCCAACGACTCAGAACCCTCCACCACGGTCAAACAACACCCAGACACACTGATCGACTCACCAATCTCCACCGGGCACTCCCAACCCAACACACCTCCCCCCGGACGGGTCACCCGAAGGACGCTTCCAGCCCCCGTCGCAGCCACCTCCACGACCTCGGCAACATGTTGAATGAGACCTGTAAACATCTACACTCCAAGGCACATGGTACATTGCCGATCAAAGACCACCCCTCGATACTGCCCCCCCCCGAATCGCCCATGCTCACACACCACACCATGACACACGCCCTGATCGCCGCAGCCCTGACAGTCTCGACCATGACCGCCACCGCACGGCCTCCCCTGCCAGTTGAGGATGCCAGCACACTGGGCTATCGCATCGACTGGATGAATAGCACCCTCGGACGCACCCTCCGACTTCCAAGCGTACAAGGCAACTCCGTGTTCGCCATCGACGAAGAAGATGATCTTGTACGAATCGAAGTAGACACCGGCACACGCCGCTGGTCAGCCCCGGTGGGCAACAAGATCTTCAAAGTGCTGGGCGTCAGTTACCTCCCAGAAATAGGTCAAGTACTGATCACCAGCGACGGTGCGGTCTACGCCCTCGAGGCCGCAACCGGCAACATGGTTGTGGAGAGCGAAGCAAAGGATTCCCCCCGCGCTGCCAACAAACCCATCCAGAATCTGCCCTGGACCGCAGGAACACCCTCAGCCACACTTCAACCCTTTCTCATCTACGGCAGCCGTTCAGGCGAACTTGTCTGGCACGCCTATGACATCGGTTTTCCATGGCGAACCTACCGCATTGCGGATGCCATACGGGTCAAACCGCTCGTGTACGGCGACATCGTGATCGGTGTCGGAGCCCGCGGCGAAGTTGTGGTCGTGGATGGAAGTACGGTCACTCAACTCTGGTCAACCACACTGCTCGACGCCGTAGTCGCGCCGCCGGTCATCGGAGACAACGGTGCCGACGACGGGCCCTCGCTCTTCATTGCCGGGACCGATCAGTACCTGCGAAGTGTCGGACTGCTGGACGGCGTCCTCCGCTGGAAAACGCTGACCTCATCGCCTCTGACATCCTCGCCAACGCTCGTCGGCAACGCCCTGTACCAACAGATCCCGGGCGAAGGGCTTGCATGCTTCGATGCCTTTACGACAACAGTGACGGGCAATCGCCGCTGGACATCCAGTGATGTCAACGGGACTGTCCTCACGAAAACCTCCGGCGGAAGACTGATCACCTGGGATAGCGAACGCCACCGGATCCAAGTCCTTGAGACGCGGAAAGGGCATGTCGTTGCCACGGTGGATCTCCCCGACATCAACGAGATATTCACCAACTCGTTGAACAGTGGTGATCTCTACTTGCTGACCGTAGATGATGCCATCTTGCGACTCGTCCCAAGAACCGGCCAATGACATCGCTTGTACCAATTCGCCGAGCCCTGCTCTCGGTCAGCCGCAAGCAGGGATTGGCGGACTTTGCGCGCGGATTGATCGATGCCGGCTCAGAGATCATCTCCACTGGAGGTACGGCAGCGGCGCTGAAAGATGCCGGCATCCCCGTCACGCCCATCGAAGATGTCACGGGCTTTCCAGAGATGCTCGACGGGCGAGTCAAGACGCTGCATCCTGCCGTCCACGGTGGGCTGCTCGGGCGCCGAGACAACCCCGAACACCTCGAAGCCATGGCTGAATTTGGCATGGCGCCCATCGATCTGATCTGTATCAACCTCTATCCCTTCGAAGACACCGTTGCCGGAGGCGATGTCACGGAACTAGAGGCCATCGAACAAATCGACATTGGCGGACCAGCCATGATCCGGTCGGCCGCGAAGAACCACGCGTTCGTCACAGTGGTCACCGATGCATCGCAGTACCCCCTCGTGATGGCGGATTTGAACGCCCACGATGGCGCGACTACGCTTGATCTCCGCCGCGACCTCGCTGCGGCGGCTTTCAGACGAACTGCGGAATACGACGCCGTAATTGCCGGGTGGTTTGACGGCGAGGATGGCCTCTATCCAACACAACTCTGTGTTCGCGCGGAGTTGGAACAGGTTCTTCGATACGGTGAGAATCCAGATCAATCTGCGGCGATCTATCGCTCGGACGCGACAGACGGCGCGAGCGTGGTCACTGCACGATCCGTCGCGGGAAAGCCGCTCAGTTACAACAACATCATCGACGCCGCCGCCGCTCTGGAACTGGTGAAGGATTTGCACGCTCTTCACCAGGGACACGCCGCCGCCGTCATCAAACACACCAATCCATGCGGTGCAGCCACTGCCGATTCTCCAGAATCTGCATTCACTGCTGCATGGGAGGGCGATCAACTTGCAGCGTTCGGCGGCATCGTGGCCGTTGACTCGCCGGTCGATCAAGATCTCGCCCGGGTCATCGCGGAGGGAGAAAAGTTCCTCGAAGTGATCATCGCGCCGTCATTCTCAGATGCCGCATGTACGCTCCTGCAGAAGCGATGGAAGAACATTCGGTTGCTGGAAGTAGGTGACATCGCGGGCGTCTGCCCCGGCACGTCGATCCGCTCGGTACATGGCGGGCTGCTGATGCAGACGATCGCCGCCGCCGCTGTGGACCCGGAAGCTTGGGAGATCCAATGCGGCAATGATCCCTCCCCCGCACTGCGCAGATCCATGGCGTTTGCGTGGGTGACATGCAGCCACCTCAAGTCCAACGCAGTTGCGATCACCGATGGCAATGCGCTGATTGGCGCAGGAATGGGGCAGGTCGACCGTGTGTCTGCCGCCAAGCAGGCAATCGATCGAGCGGGCGATCGCATTGGAAGCGCCGAATCAGCCGTCGCTGCATCGGACGCCTTCTTCCCCTTCCCCGACGGACCCAAACTACTCATTGATGCCGGCGTGAAATGCATCGTCCAGCCGGGCGGATCGGTCCGCGATCAGGAAACGATCGACCTTTGCCGAGATCACCATGTAACCCTCATCCACACCGGACGGCGGTGCTTTAGGCACTAAGGGTGTCCGGTACCGGACACCCTTACTCGTGCAATTCAACGGACCAATAGGCGTCGTTGAGAAACGCCTTCCAGGAGCGGTACTGTTCCGGGCCGACCCGCAGGCGAATCGTCTGGCTCGCCTTTGGCTCAAAGGGCTTGCGGATGAGTGAGACGCCCGCCTGCCGAGGGGTCCTGCCGCCCTTTCTGGTATTGCACCGCAAACAGGCGCACACCAGATTCTCCCAACTATTGCAACCCCCCTGAACCCGCGGAACAACATGATCAATCGTGAGATCCGACGACGGCACTCGCTTCCCGCAGTATTGGCACTTGTGACGATCTCTGGCATAGAGATTCCGGCGGGTCAACCGAACCGCCGGCCGAAGCAGGCGATCGAAGGATAGGAGCCTGATGATCTTTGGAACTGCGATCTCAAAGCGAGGAAGCTTGATCCAGTGGTGTTCGCGTCGCTCGAACTCCCGCTGCAACTCCGCAACCTCCATCCAAGACGCAAGATCGTAGTTGTTGTACCGACCATCCTCGACAGCAATGATCTCAGCCGTCTGCCGGCACAACAGCGTAAACGCCTGCCGCACAGTCGCAACACGCACCGCAGCGTAATAGCGGTTGAGCACAAGAACTTTTTGATCGAGCGTGGCTGTCATGTTTTCCATCATGTGCTGCTCAATCCAAACTCAGGTCACGGCCACCGTGACTTCCACCGGCTGAGGTTGAGGCCGGTAGTTTGGTTCCAGAGAAAGTTGCAGCGGCACACGACGGCCCTCGCCGTCGTAGGGAACATCGTCCTGATCGATGATCCGCTGGATTGCCATCACACCCTCGATCAACATCTCCGGACGCGGCGGGCAACCAGGCACATAGACATCGACTGGAATGAACTGGTCGACGCCCTGCACGACGGCATAGGTGTCGAACACGCCGCCGGTCGATGCGCATGCCCCCATCGAAATGACCCACTTTGGCTCGGTCATCTGCATGTAAATCCGCTGCAGCACCGGCATCATCTTGATGGCGACTCGCCCAGCGACGATGAGCAAATCGGCCTGCCGTGGGCTGAAGCGAAAGACCTCGGCCCCGAAGCGAGCAAGGTCGTACCTGCTCGATGCCGTCGCCATCAACTCGATGCCGCAGCACGCCGTGGCAAATGGCATGGGCCAGACGCTGCTGCGCCTGGCCCAATTGATGACTTTGCTTAACTGTGTCGTCAGATAGCCGTCGACGGGAATAGCTGATTCGAGGCCCATTGCACGGCCATGGTAAGTCGTCCACGCCTCGCATGCCACTCCCTCACGCTGCCGCGGTGTCCCAAGGCGCAGAAGGGCTCTGTATGGCGAAGAGACGATCAAGACGCATCATCTCGAAGAGTTCGCGTAGATGACTGTTCAGCCCGCGAATTGAAGTGTTGCCGCCGAAACCGTCAACCGTGTTCCTCACATCAATGCACATGCCCAGTCCGAGGCTCGAAATGAACTGGATCTCGCTGAAGTCAAGGACTAGGTGCTTGGCCTTTGATCCCCACTCCCGCACCTTCGCGTTGATGGCGTTCGCGACGACCGTCGCTTCTCGCTCACCAATGCGAGGCCCGACGAGATACGCCGTGACCGTGCCACTGTCATACGCAACATCCACGAAGAGTGATCGCCGCGCGGTTGGACCGCTGTTCGTTCCGTTGATTCCGTTCATGACGCTGTAATCGGACATTTGCTTTCTCCGCTGAGGTGGACATCCCGAAAAGCAGGAAGAAAGTGCAATCCTTTCACCTTCGCCAGAATCTGCCTTATCGGTCGTTGCTCAAAGCGGAGAGATGCTCACGCCCCTTGCCTGCCTGAGCCCATGTGGGGGCCAACTTGATGCAAAATGGCCGCCACCTGCAGCCCGAGCAGGATCACGAGCCACATGAGGTAGAGCCAGAACATGAAGACCGGCACAAGCCCCAGAGAGCCGTAGATGTGCTGCAGGGACATCGCATGGCTGAAATAGAGCCCCAGCGAAGCCCTACCCAAAGCCAGCAATAGACAGGCCACAAACGCCCCTGTCATGGCCGGACCCAGGCGGATCTGGGTGCTCGGAACAAGTCGATATAGGGCCAGGAGAAACAGCCACGCCATCAGAAACCCCCAGAGACTGCTGAGAGCCGTCAGCAGCCACGCCCAGCCCACCACATCCTCCAGAATCGACCCCACCGCCGTATCCACCCAGAATGCGGCAGCCACCAGCACGGGGCCGAATGTCAGCACGAACCAATAGACCGGCAACCGCCGCAGCCAAGGGCGGCCACCCTTGGAGTGGGCAATGACATTGAAGTTCTGCTCGATGTCCACCATCAGCGACAACGCTGAATACACCAGCACCAACACGCCGATCCAGGTCAGCGCGGCAATGTTGACACCCATCCCCCGGCTGACCAGATCCTGCAACCACAGGCCCAGAGTCGAGGCACTCTCCCCCTCTGTCCCGCCCAATTTCACCGCGTCCAGCCCCGCTAACGCAATAGCGTTGTGCAGGAAGGCCTCAAACCGGTCCTGCCCCATGATCGCCCGAGCCACGCCGGCACCAACCACCGTCACCGGCAGCATCCCGAACAATGTGCGATAGGTCAGCGACGCCGCCATCGTCGACGCTCGATCCTGCGACAACTGCCTCGCCCCTTGCCGCAGCAGGTGGTAACAGAATCGCACCAATCGCTCCCAGCGATTCAGCTCCTCCAGCGGATTCGTCACCGCCGACTTGAGCCACGCAATGCACTTTCGTACGTTCACCCGAGATAGACTACCCCAGATGGGTTGGTCAACACAGCAAAGCAAGAATCCCGCTGGCGACGACGCCACATCCCCCTACCGCGATGCCGCCCGCGGCCGGAGACTGCAGCGTGTTCTCGCCGAGGGCGGCGTCGCCTCACGCCGCAAATGCGAAGCACTGATCGAGGGCGGTAAGGTCAAGGTCAACGGCACGGTTGTGGACTTTCTCCCCGCATGGGTCGACCCGATACAAGATCGCATCGCCGTTGAAGGCCACCGCCTCAATCTGCACGAACCAACCGTCGTGGTCATGTACTACAAACCGCGTGACGTCGTCTGTACCACCGCAGATCCAGAAGGTCGCCGTTGTGTCACCGACATCGTTGAGCATCCCAGCGGCGTCCACATCCTCCCAGTCGGACGCCTGGACATGGAAAGCCAAGGCCTGCTTCTCCTGACCAACGATCGCAAACTCCTGCAGCAGTTGACCCACCCGAGTCACGGAGTGCCAAAGGTCTATGAGGTCACCGTGCGAGGCCAGATGGAACCGGAGACACTCGCGAAACTTCGAAAGGGCGTCTATCTGAGCGATGTCCACAGCCGACACGACACCCGAAAGAGAGCGAAACGAGCACAAATGAAGTCGGTCGAGATCATCCACGCCAGCCGAGATCGCACGCGGCTTCGACTGGTCCTCGATGAGGGCCGCAACCGCCAAGTCCGCCGCATGTTCTCCCATGTCGGACACCCGGTAAAACGACTGCTGCGGGTTGAAGTCGGGCCGTTGCGACTGAAAGGGCTGCGGCCCGGACAGTGGCGCGATCTGCTACCGACTGAAATTACTGCGCTTCGCCGAGCAGTTCAAGAATGATGTCACCCCACTTTGATTCCTGCCGAACCGTCACTTTCTGCTGCCGAACCAACTCCAGGGTGGCAAGAAACATGCCGATTCTCTCCGACGCCTTGAGGCCGGTGAAGGTGCCCTGAAGGGTCAGTCGACGACCCGGGTCACGCTGCAGACGATCCAGTAGGTCTTCCTGACACAGCGCAATTGGCGTGTCATCCACTTCGACGCGGTGTTCGCCGAGGCGGCCAAAGTCAATCGATGACGCAATGTGCTCATAAGCATCGGCCAGATCCAACAGATGCACATCTTCGAGGTCGAGCTCGATACCTTCACTCTCCGAAGTCATTTCCTGTTCACCGGCCACTGCACGCACCGGGAATCGCCGAAGCGCCTCTTCTCGGCGCTTGTCCAATGCCTCGGATGCGGTTCGATATCGCTGAAACGCCAGCAACTGCCGAATCAGATCGCTGCGAGGGTCGCCCGAGGCATCGTCCGCGCCTTCTCCGCCCTCCTCTGCAACCGCTTCCTCCGGTGGAACGAGCGACCTCGACTTGATCTCGACCAGCGTCGCAGCCATGACGAGAAACTCGCCGGCCATTTCAACATCGACCGCCGCGGCCTGCTGCAGGGTTGCCAAGTAGGCGTCAGCGATCGAGGCGATCGGGATGTCGTGGATATCCACTTCGGCCCGCCGCACCAGATACAACAGCAGGTCCAGTGGACCGTCAAAGGCATCAAGCGAGATTCGAAACTGTTCCTGTTGTAGCGACATGGCCTTGCGAAGGGGTCTTTTCCCCCTGCTCTCCACGAGAGGTACAATGCCCATCATAGGTTCCATGGATACGACACGCCCACCGGAGAAACGGCAAACGGACGCCGAGACGGCCCTTCTCCACGACTCGCTCGTTGCGGAAGCAGAGGCCATCCTGTCTGTCGCGCGGCAATTGACGGCCGATCCCGCGGTGGCCACCGCATGGGAAGGAGCCATCGATCTGCTCTGCGATTGTGATGGGCATGTCGTCTTCAGCGGAATGGGCAAGACTGGACTGATCGGCGGCAAACTCTCCGCGACCTTCTCCAGCCTCGGTCAGCCCTCCCATGTCGTTCACCCGGCGGAAGCGGTTCACGGCGATCTCGGCTCCATTCGGAGGCATGATGTCGTCGTCCTCATGAGTTATTCGGGCACGACGGAAGAGGTCCTCAACTTGGCCGCCCTTCTCAGAACAGATGGCATCCCTCGCATCGGCATTTCTTCCGACGACTCCACGCCGCTGGCACGGCTTTGCGATGCCCATCTCTCCATCGGGTCTCTCACGGAGGCATGTCCGCTGAATCTGGCGCCGACTGCCTCGACCACCGCTACGCTTGCGATCGGTGATGCTCTGGCACTCGCCCTCTCCCGCAGACGAAACTTCACCGCGGACGACTTTCACAAACATCATCCCGGGGGCATGCTGGGTACCGGGCTTCGAACGATTACCGAAGTACTCAGGCTTCGCGTCGGCGAGAACCTGCCGGTTGTTTCCGATGCGCTGACCGTCAGCGAAGCACTGCGGCGGGCTCGCCCCGCGCCAGGCAACGATGGTCGGCCGACTCGGCGAGCAGGCGCCATTCTCCTGATCGACAGTGGCGGACGACTGACCGGCATCTTCACCGACGGTGATCTTCGACGATTGGTCATCGAAGACCCAGACGCAATGAGTCGCCCCGTTGCCGCGGTCGCCACGAGCAATCCTCGGCGATTGCTCGCCTCCTCGCTCGTCCGGGACGCCCGGCAACTTGTCGCGGAACATCGGGTGGACGAGATTCCCGTGGTGGATGACGACAATCGTCCCATCGGAATGATCGATGTGCAGGATCTCATCGCCCTCAAGGTAGTAACGGAGTAGCCATGTCGATCATTCTCGCTATTCGCAAGGACCACAGGCTCGTGATGGCGGCTGACACGCTGACGAGTTTCGGCGATTCCGGTAGCGTCCCGCAGGACAACGCGAGGGCAAGCAAGATCGGCCGCATCGGTGACTCGCTTGTCGGCGGTGCCGGTTGGGCTGTCTACGACGACATTCTTGCCGACTTCTTGTCCACCCGCCCAACACCCGATCTCTCCAGTTCGCGAAAGATCTTCTCGTTCTTCCTGGAGTTCTGGCGGTCCCTTCGAGACAGTTACACCTTCGTGAACGATCAGGCGGTGTCTCGCGAGACTCCATTCAGCGACCTCGACTCCACATTTCTCATCGCCAACGCCGGCGGCATCTTCACGGTTGCTTCCGACCTTGGAGTGACGCCCTTGAACCGCTACTACGCCATCGGCTCCGGTGCGGAATATGCCATGGGCGTGCTGTACACGATGTATGAACGCAGTGAAGACATCGAAGGCCTTGCCACCGACGCCGCAAACGCAGCCATCGCAATGAATCTGCAGTGCGGTGGCACAGTCGATCTTTTGCAATTGACGCTCTGAGGAACAGGCACGATGTCAGCACTACCCCAGCCGATTCGCGTGCTCGCCCTCGATGTCGATGGCGTCTTGACGGATGGAACCATTCGGCTTGACGGCGATGGTGAATCAAAGCAGTTCCATGTGCAGGACGGATTGGGTATTTCGTTGTGGCAGCGAGCCGGAGGAGTCACGGCGCTGATCAGTGGCCGATCGTCGACTGTCGTCGAACGCCGCGCAGCAGAACTCGGCATCGAACATGTCACGCAAGGTTCGAAAGACAAGGTTTCCGCCCTCTCGGAGATTCTTGCGTCGCTCGGAGCCACGCCCGAGCAGACAGCATTCGTCGGCGACGACCTGGTCGACCTCGACGCATTTCGATTCGCCGGGTACGCCATCGCCGTGGCCGACGCGGCCCCGGAAGTTCGATCTGCCGCTGACTGGACAACACCGCGAGAGGGTGGCCACGGCGCTGTGCGGGATGCGGTCGAACATCTCATGAAGGCCATGGGGACATGGGAAGAGACAATCGCGGCGTTTGATCGGGAGACGCTGAACCAATGATCGAGCGGGGCAAACGGCATGCGGGCCGCAGGACAATCTGGTTGCTCGGCGGCGCGAGCGCAATTGTGTCGGCTCTGGTGCTGGCGCTGCTGTTCGCAGTTTCCGACCGGGATGCTCCGACGCAGGAGCGGCAACTGGAAGAGGTCATCGATCTGCTGGCCGACACCAAGGATGTTGATCGCGGCACTGGGCGCGATGCGGGCGACCTCGGGATCACACTGCCAGAAGGCGGTTGGGTCCAGAAGACCGGCAGTGACGGCCAGCTGGAACAGCAATACAGGTGTGACTCGCTCGACCCGGATCCCCCCGGTCTCCCGGATGGTTGGATTGAGATGGGCCTCCCCGAAGTGGAGTTGTTTCTGTCCGACGATCGCGTCGTGACGATTCGGGGCGACCGCGCCATTGCTAATGCGCCGAAACGAATTCTGGAATCAGGCGAGATCGCCGGACATGTCGTCATTCGGCTCTTTGAGACCCAGGGGCGACGGGTTGATCCAGACTTTGATGAACCTGCCATGGTGATGACAACACCGCAAGCCAGCTTCGACAACTTCCTCGGCGAGATTACATGTGAGGGGGATGTCCAGATTGTTACGCAGACCGAGGAGATCACCGGGCGGCACCTTACACTGCGATTCAACGATCGCGACGAGCGCATCGAGTACCTGCAACTCGCGGAACTCGATCAGGTGCTCCTTTACCCGGAAGCCGCTGATCGGTCTTCACCACAAATGCCGAAGATGCGGCCCGCAGCGAGACGAAGATCGTTGGACCGTACGCGCGGCCGTCTGGTCAGCGCGGAGGCAATCGCCTCGCCCACGCAACACTACATCATCACGCTGTTGGACGATGTTCAAGTGCAGCAGGGTGAGCTGGGCAGTGGCAGAACTGCCCGTGGCGATCGATTGACCATCGCGTTTTCGATGGAGAGCGACGCCGTCAGCCGCAGTAGCCGCGCAGGATTCGGTGGCATCCAATCCATCATCATCACAAGTGCAATCGCAGCGGTGGAGACACCTCTCGACCAGTCGCCGGTACGTATTACCTGTCAAGGCGGCTTGACCATGGTACCGCTGGATGATTCGTCACTCATGCCGACATCCCCAACGGATACAAGAGTGGAACTCTTCGGAAGTCCAGTGACTGTCCGAGATGGTGGCGAGTCCTTTTCTGCAAGCGCCGCCATGCTGCAATACGAGGTGCAGCAGGATCGCGTTGACCTCCATGCCGACACCACATATCCCGCGCAGTTGCACTCGGATGAACTCCGAGCATCCGGGGAACATCTCTGGCTGGCTCGGGCTGAAGGCCGCGGCGGATTCAATGGTCCAGGCGACATGGAGTTGCGACAATCCGGCGGGAAAGAGTCCGGGGCTCCGCCGGTGGACATGGTCATCACATGGGAGCAAGGGGTTGATCTCTCCTTTGCTCCGGGCGCCGGGAGGTCAGACAGCCCCTTGGAACGCGTCATCTGCCGAGGTGATGTTGCACTGAAGAGCGATACCGGGAGCGTTGATTGCACCGAACTCGACGTGCACTTCCAGCAAGGTGCCGATGGCTCATCCGTACCGAAACTTGCGATAGCCACGGGTGATGTAAAAGCCATCAATGGCGGCCAGACACTGTGGGCAAACCGCGCGGAAGTGTCCTTTCTGGAGGACAACGACGCCCCCGCCGATGACGCATCGCCGTTGGGCGGACAATTGCGGGCTGATCGAATGTCGGCCACCGGTGATGTGCAGGTTCTGTTGAGCGATGGCGGCCGGGCATTCTGCGATGCGCTGCAAGGCGACGCGGGACAGGAAGCCGCAGTCCTGCAGGGTGATGTCGTCATTGCCTATGAACGTATGCTCATAGATCGGGGGGAGAAAGCCACCCTTCACCTTGACCGCTCAGCAGGCACGGGGAACTGGAGCGGTGCGGGACAGGCTCGGTTCCTTCAGGACGCCATTGACGTGTCAAGCGATCACCGGATCGACAGGCCCGTGTTGAGCAAGGAAGAGGATGAACCAATACACCAACAGGTCACATTGCGTGCCAACTGGGAATCGTCGATGGCCATTGACAGCATGTTCAATGATGAGGCTGGTGCACTGGACCTCGAAGGCAATGTCATCGTGCAATCCCGTCGATCACCGCTTGACCTGAGCGCAATGCAGGGCGATGACCTGCGTCTGGAATTCGCCAACCTTCCAACCGACCCGGAGGACGACTCGCCCCGCCGCCGCCTCGATCATCTGATTGCCCGCGGCGATGCGAAAATCGAACACCGCCTTTGGGAGACAGCCGCCCATGAAGGCAAGCCGGTCGTGTACTACGTCGCCGGGCAACATGTGGAGTTTGAGGAGCCAACGGGTGAGGCGATTGTCGTCGGCGACGGCGAATTGGTTCTACGCGATCCGCGGCCGCTGGAGATGTCCGACCATCGCTCACCCCTGGCGGGCCGGGGAACCACTCGATTTACATGGACAGGTGAACTCCAGACGATTCGCATTGATGATCGCCTCTACCGCATCGAAATGGAGGGCGATGTCGAGATGCTCCACAAGGGACTCGACGGCTCAGTGGGCATGCTGACGGCCGACCGGATGGAGGCCCTTGCGGTGGATGTTCAACCGTACTCGCCCGCATCCCGGCGAGGCGAGGCCAATCTGGCACTGGCAGGAATGGACCTCAAGCAGTTGATCGCTGACGGCAGCGTATATGTCGCTACACCAACACGGCGCATTGACTGCGACAACTTCGACTACGACCTTCGCACGGGCGTTGCATCGGTGGTCGCCAAACCGAATCGAACGGTGTCGGTGGTGACCGAAGGAAGCCCCTATCCCGTTCGCGCCAGAAGTGTCATCTGGAACATGGATCCGAGTATCGACACGATCACGATCCAAGATCTTCGCGGCACGGGCCCTGGAAGAATGTAGGAGCCGCGGGGCACCAGTGATACACTGGACCCACTGACCATGACAATCGACCACCCTGCAATAGAGCGACTTCGAGGCGGACTCCCCGACCTTGCGCTGCGAGGAACGGAGTTTCGGCGGCAGGTGGCCGTCATTGCAGACCCAAAGGATGCGCATCAAGTGCTTCGTTTTCTTCGCGAAGACAAGGAGTGCGACTTTGACTTTCTGGTGGATGTCGTCGGCATGGACTATCTGGGCTATCCAGCGAGGATGCCGGGACGATTCGCCGTCGCGTGGTTATTGGCGAACACCGAGACAGCCAGCCGCATCATCGTCAAGACATTTCTAGACCCATCGATGGACACCTCCGGGATCGATGATGATCCCGCGCTGGTCGTCGACTCTGCCACCGACATTTGGCCGGGTGCCGAGTGGCGTGAGCGTGAAGTGTTTGACATGTACGGGATCAGGTTTCGAAATCACCCCGACCTGCGACGGATCCTGCTCTGGAAGGATTACCCGGCGTTTCCTCTTCGCAAGGATTATCCGCGTCGCGGACGCGGCGAGCGAACGAACTACGCCGTTGTCGATCGAGACGGGGCGTAGACGCACCGGGTCGTGCAGGTTTCCTCCACGGCGACATCCACGAGCAACGGAAGGTCACCGACAACGCGATCCCAGATCCACTTCGCCAGACATTCGCTGGTCGGGTTGTTCAATCCGTCGATGTCGTTGAGACAACGATGATCCAACTTGTCTTCGACCAGGCGAGTCACCTTGCTGATTTCGCCGAAATCCATCACACAACCCGTGGTCGGATCCACCTCGCCTACCAGCCCCACGCGAACCTGATAGGAATGGCCATGCAGCCTGCGGCACTTGTGTCCTTCGGGAAAACTGGGCAACCAGTGGGCGGCCTCGAAACGGAACATCTTTTCCAGTCGCATCGACATGACTAACATGATATGCAGAGGTGTCCGGTACCGGACACCTCTCCTACCGTCCTCGTTCCTGAGGGTCCCAGATTACCTTGTGCATCTGTAATTGCAGCCGGGCGGGCGTCTTGGAATCCAACAGCCACGCTGCCAGTTCGGAGGGGGCAAGGCCGGCACAGCCGGCAACTTCACCAGACGCCTGAGCTGAGACCGGTGCAAACAACACGGCACCTGCACGCGTCGCCAGACGGTGTTCCGAAACGAAGACGGACGCCCATTCAAAGTCCTCGCGATCCGTGATAACGAATTTCACCTCATCCCGCACGGTCAGGGCATCCATATTAGCCAGATCGAATGAACCCCCCTCGCCACTGCTGGGGGTCTTGATGTCAACGATGCGATGTACGCGCTCGTCGACCTCGCGAATGTCGCACGACCCGGAAGTCTCCAACAGTACTGTCCAATCGAGGTCACAGAACCGCCGCATGAGTTCACTGCATGCGGTCTGGAGAAGAGGTTCGCCACCGGTGATCTGCACGAGTTTTCCGCCAAGTTGTTGGGCCTCCTCAACAATGGACTCCAGCGACATCGATTGACCACCGGAAAAAGCGAATGCCGAGTCGCAGTAGACGCACCGCAGGTGACAACCCGCTAACCGGACGAAGACGCACGGAAGGCCGGCCCAGGTTGATTCCCCCTGGATTGAGTTGTAGATCTCGCGAATGTTGAGTCGGTCGCTGGGCATGAGAACACGGGATTCTACCCCCGGTAGTCATCGCGGCACGGTACTGGTATCCTCCCCGTCCCTCGATGCGCGCGAGTGGCGGAATTGGCAGACGCGCC
>CAZJIB010000011.1:0-71035 GCA_964546085.1 uncultured Isosphaeraceae bacterium | reverse complement strand
CCGAACATGCCGCACCGCAGTTCGTGCCGATCCAGCAGCCCCCGGAAGTCAGAAATGAAGTCGGGAAGGTGGTCCGGCGGAACGCCGCAGTCTTCTACAAACGGAACCGGACGGCGATTGCCCGGGGCTGCTGAGAGGAGTCCTACTGCCCGGCGGCGAAAGTTCCACGCGTGCTCGCGTTCGCTGTCTGATGAGCATTGATGGATGCCAAGCAGGCCGGGTGCGGTACGAGGCATGCCACACCCGTCGTTGTCCAACTCAACAACAAGTAGGGCGGAAACGGCATCGTCAAGCAGCGGGGCGATGTCGTGCCAGCCGGCGTCACTGCGGGCTACCTCGAGCACCAGTTCGTCGACAACTTCTACTGCGCGCGGTCGCAGCGGCGCAAGGCTCTTGCCAAATGCGAGCGCAGCGTCGATCGAGTCAAAGCAGCAGAGCAGCAGGGGTCCCGGTTCGGGGATGTCAACGCATTGCAGCGTTGCCTGTGTGACGATGCCGAGCGTACCTTCCGCGCCGCAGATAATGCGGTTGAGATCCAGGAAATGACCGTCCCACGCCATCGGGAGGTTGTAGCCGGTAGGAAACCGCTGCAGTTTCGGCCATTCCTGCTCGAAGTGCGGGGATGCGGCTTCCACGGCGCCACGGACGGCCTTCGAGAGGTGATCGTTCGGGATCGGTTCTTGCGTGCTGCGGGTCGTGATTGTCTCGCCGCCGGGTAGGACGGTGACGAGTTCGACGACGGCGTCGCTCGTCTTGCCGAAGCGAAGCGAACCCATGCCTGCAGAGTCGTTGGCAATCATGCCGCCGATCGTTGCGCGGTCGGCGGTGGAGACGGTGGGGCCGAACATGAGTCCGTGTGGTCGCAGCGCATCATTCAGGGCGGACAGGATGACGCCGCTTTGTACGACAACAATCTTCTCTTCAGCGTTGATCTCTTCGATGTGGTGCATGCGCCGAGCGAGATCGACTACCACGCAACTGTTCAGCGACTGGCCCGCGGTGCTGGTGCCGCCGCCGCGAGGTGCGATGGAGACGTCGCGGTGTTCATCCTTGGAGAGAACCGCAAGGATTTGCACCACATCATCATGGGTGCGTGGGCACAGAACCGCCTGCGGGATCTTCTGCCAGATGGAGTTGTCGGTACTTCGGACGACCCGCGCCGCCATACTCGTCTCAACATCGCCGGCAAACCCGCTCGCGCCCACATCGCGCAGAAATGCACCGACCCCCGCCTCGCTGCCCTGCGTATCCACCTGCCGCCTCATACCCGGCATGCTACTGCGGCGGTTCGATTCGGTGGCGACCAACGGGTAGGCTTTGAATTGATCGCGTTCGCCCACCGGGCCAGGTGATGCGGACATCTTCAATTGCGGTTGCGTCGCCGAGACCGACATGAACTGTGGGCGGCAACGCCGTGAAGTAGCCGCGGGTGATGCGGACATCGCGCCGCCACTGCTTGCCGTCGAGGGTGTACGTGACCCGCGCGCCAACTGCGGGGGCGCCATGGTCATCCAGTACGTCGATTGTCAACGAGTTGCCGCGATCGGCGATGTTTCGTAGCAGGTTTGACTTTCCATCGCGATTCACGATGGCCAGATCAAGACCGCCATCGCCATCAATGTCGCCAGCTGCAGCGCCGCGGCCTGTCAGGATGATTGGTTCCGCGATGCCGCCACGGGGAAGTGCTTCGCGGAAAGTCTGGCCGTCGCCCTTGAAGAGAAGGTTCTCCTCCTCGTAGTCACCGGTTTCCATCGGACGCTCGTGGCGAAGCACACGGCCGTTGGCCATGAACAAATCGGGCCTGCCGTCGTTGTTGAAGTCTTCGTGAACGAGGCCAAACCTCGTAAACGGCGCCGATGTTTCTGCAAGTCCAGTTGTTTCGGTTGCATCGGTGAAGTACCCATTGCCGTCGTTTTCGAAGTACGAGTCTGACTGGTACATCATGTTGACGACAAGAATGTCCAGATCGCCGTCGTTGTCGTGGTCGAACATCTCCGTGCCCATGCCGGCCTTGGAACGACCGCCGCGGTCGAGCGCCGCGCCCCGCAGCACGGATTCCTCGCGAAAGGTGCCATCGCCGCGGTTGATCCAGAGCAGGTGTGGCGTCATGTCGCAGGCTACGAACACATCGTCCAGACCATCGTCATTGACATCGCCAATAGCGAGCCCGAGCCCGTTGCCGGTGGCTGCGTGGAGACCGGCGTCGCGCGTGACATCGGTGAATGTGCCATCGCCGTTGTTTTGGAAGAGCAGGTCTGGAAGTGCGGCTTCATATGCCGTCGGCGCGCAGTAATCGCGGCGGCCGAGCAGCATGCCGCATTCGGACTCTTTGTCAGGACTCCAGACCAGGTACTGCACGACAAAGAGATCGAGATCGCCATCGTTGTCGTAGTCGAAGAACGAAGAGGCTGTTGACCAGTTGTCGTTTTCAACGCCGGAGATGTCGGTGACATCGGTAAAATGGGCATTGCCGTCGTTGCGGAGCAGCGTATCGGCACCGAAGTTCGTGATGTGCAGGTCGAGATCGCCGTCGCCGTCGTAGTCGCCGCCGGTCACGCCCATGCCGTAGCCGCGATCGTCGGCGCCGGAATCCAGTGTTTCATTCGAGAAAATGCCGCCGTCGTTGATGAAGAGTTGGTTGGCGTTTCGGCTGCTGCCGGCGTCGAACATGGAGCCACCTTGAACGAAGTAAAGATCGAGATCACGGTCGCCGTCGAGGTCGAGAAGAGCGAGCCCGCCACCGATGATTTCGGGCATGTGGAAACGACCTTCCGCACCGGAATCGAGTACGAAATCAAGACCTCGATCATCTGCCTGATCGATAAACCACGGGCCGGTGTTGACAGGGCCGATAGCAGTAGTTTTTTCCTGATCGCTGTCGCAGTTAACTAGGACAGCGAGGCACATTGTTATGAGGATGACTCTCATAGGGGGAAGCCCCATGGTAGGCATTGGTTGTAGGTCTGGTCACCTACAGCGGGCATGAGCCCCAGGCTGCAATAACAATTAGTAGGTCATTGACATCCACGCCACCTTCCCCCGTGAGGTCCTGAATGCACGCGCCTGGCCCCCATGCCTGAATGACATCGAGAACATCGGCGATGTCCACAACGCCATCTCGTGTGATATCAGCCTCGCATATGTCGCAGACAGTATTGTCACCGAGATCGTTCCAGGTGCCGACAATGTGATCTGGCACATTCAGGCAAATCTCGCTGTTGACGATGTTCGGAGCGGAGCAGTCGCAGCCGATGAAGATGGCGCCGCCGCGTATGTCGGCGCCGTTTCCAACCAGTTGGGAACCGGTTATGTAGGGCACGCTATCGGTGGCATAATCCATGGCACCGCCGAAGTGGCCGATGTTGTTGGTGAACAGGCAGGTGTCGATGATCGGTTCGCTGAAATCGTGGCTTCGCATCCCGCCACCGCTGATGCTGGCAGTGTTGTTGCGGAACTCACAACTCACGATGGTTGGACTGCTTCCAAGATTGTGGAGTCCGCCGCCGTAGTCGGCCGTATTGTCGCTGATGACGCAATCCTCGATCCGTGGACTGCTGTTCAGAAGAAAAAGGCCTCCGCCGTATCGACCGTCGTCATACAGCGTGCCGATTCCGCCAGTGATCGTGAACCCACGGAGCACGGTCTTGCCGCCCTCGCCGCTGACGAACTGCACGCTACTACCGAGGCCGCCGGCATCGATCACCGTGTGTGCGCACCCGTCAGTTGATGCAAGTGTGATCGCCTTGCCTCGAAGATTGATGGCCTCGTTGTACATGCCCGGCAGTACATGGATGCTATCGCCGTTCACCGACGCTTCGATGGCCTCCTGAATGGACTGAGCCTCGGTGGGCACGGTAATAATGCCACCATGGCAGAGGCCGGAACAAAGCAGGACGGTGGCTGCGTGACGCATCAACATGCCTTCAAGATACGCCAAGGTGTGATTTGCGGGTCCGAAAAGCGGGTTGAACCCCCCCCGAATTACCAAGAAAACGGGCAGGGCCGGCGATTTCGGGCTGTATGCTGGAAACTAGGACCGCAAGGTTCGCGAATCGACTTGCGAGCAGTAACCTAATCGAGCGGCTATTCCGAAAATTTCCCTTGGAGAATATTAGGCAATGACAATCTCTATCAAGGCGGTGTGGTGGGGCGGGTTGACCCTTCTTCTCGCGGCGACCTCGGCACACGCCGATCGCATGGATGTCCAGGTTGTTGAGGACAGCGGCGATCGCATCGTCCTCTCTTATGATTTTCCCGACTACCACATGCAACAGGTCGATGTCTTTGGCAGCATGTGGACGGTGCCGGTGCTGCCGGGTGAGAGCAACAAACAACTTGCTGGCTATCCCAACTTGCCGGACATTTCCCGCGCAATCATCATTCCAGACACGGGTCAAATGGCGGTGCGGGTCATCGATGCCACCTGGCACGATGTCAAGGGCGTGACGATCGCTCCAAGCAAAGGCACCATCATGCGAAATGTTGATCCGGCCACCGTGCCATTCACATTTGGTGATGCGTACAGGGCCGATGCATTTTGGCCTGCGGAACTGGCGACCATTCGCGAGCCACACATCATGCGGGACATTCGTGGCACGGTCGTGACCGTTAATCCCTTTCAATACAATCCCCAGCAGGGCATTCTTCGCGTGCTGGACACACTGACGGTTGAAGTAAGCGTCGACGGACCGGGTGGTGCGAATATTCTCAGCCGATCGGCCATCGAGCATGGCACCGGTCCGGCATTTGATCTGCTCTACGACAGGCACTTCATCAACTACGACCGAAACAACCGGTACGACCCGATGAGCGATGATGGTGATCTGTTGATCATCTGCTACGACGACTTCATGCCGAACATTCAGCCGCTCATAACGCACAAGAGTTCCATCGGAATCAACACCAGCGTGGTAACTGTGTCGTCAATTGGCAACAGTGCGACATCCATCAAGAACTACATCCAGAGCACATACGATGGCGGCAATCTCGGATTCGTTTTGCTGGTCGGGGACTCCTTCCAGATCACCGCGCCCAGTAGCGCTGGGGGTGCCTCCGATCCCTCCTATGGCATGTTGTCGGGCAGCGATCACTATCCGGAGATCATAATCGGCCGATTCTCGGCCGAGAGCGGAACGCATGTCGATACGCAGGTCGAGCGGACAATCGCCTACGAAGAGGATGCGGCGACGCAGGAAGACTGGTACATGCGTGCCATCGGCATCGGCTCCGCTGAGGGCGCGGGCATAGGAGATGACGGCGAAGCCGACTGGGAACATCAGAACAATATCCGTGCCGATCTTTTGGCGTACGGCTACACGCAGGTCGATCAGGTGTACGACCCTGGCGCAACGAGCGCGCAGATCTCTTCCGGCGTCAACGCTGGCCGGGGATTGATCAACTATACGGGGCACGGTTCGACTACGGCGTGGTCGACAACGGGCTTCAACAACACGAATGTCAACGCGCTGATAAACACGGGCACGCTCCCGTGGATCGTGTCGGTTGCATGTGTCAACGGTGAGTATGACGGGCCGACATGCTTTGCTGAGGCGTGGCTTCGAGCAACAAGTGGCGGTGATCCGTCCGGTGCGATCTTGGCATACATGTCGTCGATCAATCAGTCATGGGCCGAACCGATGAGCGCCCAAGATGAGATCGTTGATCTTTTCTGCGCCGAGCAGTATCGATGCTGCGGCGTGCTGTGCATGGCCGGATCCTGCCTCATGATCGACGAGTACGGCGGCGTTGGCGAAGATATGATGGATACATGGATCATCTTCGGCGACCCGACGCTGTGCGTGGTTGGCACGACTGCGCCACCGACCGGGCTCAAGGTTGCCGGCAGCGGGTTGCATGCGGGGGGGCCGCTCGGCGGGCCGTTCGTCCCGGATTCAGCGATATTTACGCTAACCAATCACAATGCGACCACCATTCAATGGACCGCCGATGCAGACGTCAGCTGGGTTGATGTCAGTCCCGAGTCGGGTTCGATTCTCGGTGGCGGCAGTGCTGAGGTGACGGTATCTCTCAATGGTGGTGCCGATGATCTGCACAATGGTCTGCACGAAGGCGAGATAGCGTTTGTGAATCAGACGAATCACGATGGCGACATTGTGAAGCAGGTGTCGGTCAACGTTGGTGTTCCGGTGCAGATCTATGAGTGGACGCTCGATCTGGATCCTGGATGGTCCACCAGCGGGCAATGGGCCTTTGGGCATCCGAGCGGACAGGGTGGTAGCAACTACGGCAACGCTGACCCCAGCAACGGTGCAACGGGCAGCAATGTCTACGGCGTGAACCTGAATGGCGATTACTCAACATCGCCCGGAGGGCCGTACTTCCTCATCACAGATGCAATCGACTGCTCCATGCTTGTTGACACGCAGTTAAAGTTCCAGCGGTGGCTCAACTCCGACTATCAGCCGTATGTCTACGCCAATGTATACGCCAGCAGTGATGGTGAGACGTGGATCGAGCTCTGGGGCAACGGTAGTAGTGAGACCACTGATTCGAGTTGGAATCTGCAGGAGTTTGATATCTCTGCTGTTGCCGACGGCGAAGAGACGGTCTACATCGCCTGGACCTATCAGGTCGAGAACTTTTCATGGGCATACTCTGGCTGGAATATTGATGACATCGAGATTTTGGGCGTCGACACCAGTGGTGGTGGCGAAGGATGTGCCGATGATGTCAGCGGAGATGGCATGGTCGATGTGACGGACATGTTGGCGATCATCGCTGCGTGGGGTCCCTGTGAAGGCTGCGACGAGGATGTTACTGGCGACGGCTTTGCCGATGTCTCCGACTTGCTCTCGGTTATCGCTGCTTGGGGACCCTGCGAGTAATCGCACTTCACGCAATCCGATCAACCCCGTGGCTGCTTCGGCTGCGGGGTTGTCTTTTCTCGGTCCGCTGCCCAATTCTGGACACTTGCCCCTTCGCCTTGTCAATCGGGGTGACAGGATTTGAACCTGCGGCCTCCTGCTCCCAAAGCAGGCGCTCTGCCAAGCTGAGCTACACCCCGCGATGAGTGGATTCTACTCCAACAGGATCATCATCAGTCGAAGAACCTTCGTAGAGTACGAACGCCAAGACAACCAATATCAAATAGCAGGCCGATGATGATGATGATGATGCCTCCGCTGTCCCAAGGACCGTTGTCGAGGGTGCATGCAAAGGCATAGGCCAGGGTGGTTAAAGGTAGGAAGATGAGGCCCAAGAGGGGAGCGATGAATGAGGGATAGGCATTATTGATGAAACTTGGGTTGATTAGCCAGACAAGGACCAGGGCAACTCTGGGGGAGATCAATCCAAGTAATGCAATCAGGCAACACATGCAAATACTCTTCAGTCCCAGCGAAAGACACCCTTCTTCCACGCATACACATACGCCACGATGCTCGTACCAATGAAGAAAAGGATGCGGCCGAGAAACAAGGTTGCCTCGGCGCTGCCCGGCTCCAACTGGGTGAAGTCGACCGCCCATGGATAGAGAAAAATGATCTCAATGTCGAACACCAGAAAGGTCACCGCCAGAATGAAGAACCGGATGTTGAAACGGCGGTGCGCCGAGCCAATCGGCTCCATGCCCGACTCATAAATCGTGTCCTTGACCGGCCCCTTGCGACGAGGACCCAGCAGCCCGGAACCGAGCAGGTTCACCACCGCAAAAATGACGGCCATCACAATGATGAGCAGAACAGGAATGTACGCGTTCAGTTCCATGTGGGGCGGAGGATATCACGACTTGTTCGGCAGCACACAAGCAGCCTGTCTGAAAAAAGACCCCCCGAAGCGGGGTGGGGCCGCTTCGGGGGGGAGGGAAGAGAAGAAGTCGCTGCTCAACCGTGAAACGGTGAGCGGACTTCCTAGGTGCCTCGGTCATCCATGAGCCGGAGGCGAAAAAGCAGATCGATGAAGGCATCGTGGAACATGGCGCCGGGCTGGCCGGCATGCCGAAGCAGTCGATCCATCGATCGCTCCGACTGGCAAGCGGCTCCATCCTCTTGCGACCAGGACATGCTCGATCATCCGTGACCGCGCTCCATCAATCTCCAATCCCCGCGTGCGGGGAATAAGGCTTGGTTGTATCTGTCGCGTCAACTGCATCCCAGTGACGCTCCACAGTTGTGACACCGGTAACAGGTGCCGTTTCGAACGGTGATTTGCCCACAGTCAGGGCAGGGCGGCGCATCGCTCTGGAGCGTGGCGGTCGATTGGCTCAGTGATGTCCGCACCGCAACCGCCTCCACGGACACATCGCCGTCCGTGACGCGAGTGGCCTGCATGACAAATTGCTCCTGCACTGTTTCCGTTGGCCCATCGGTCTTCACCGTGGTATCGATTCCTCGATCCGATGTGATCGAAGAAGGGGGGCGAACGCCATCCGAAGCGGTCGCTGTTCCATCGCCTGTCCATCGCGTGTCCTCCTTGACTGCGACCGGCGCCGCCGTTGGGCGAGCCGGGGCGTTGTCTTCCTTGTAGCCATCCACGAATTCCATCCCCATCCATCTGAAGATGTAGTCGACGAGACTCTTGGCAAACGGGATGTCCTTGTTCGTTGTGATTCCCTGCGGTTCGAATCGCTGGTGGGCGAATTTGTTGACGAGGCTTGTGATTGGTACGCCATACTGAAGCGCCACGCTGATCGCCGTTCCAAGACTGTCCATGAGGCCGCCGATCGTCGACCCTTCCTTGGACATCGTGATGAACAACTCGCCCGGCGCGCCATCCTGGTACATGCCGACCGTCAGGTAGCCTTCGTGACCGGCGACGTTGAAATGGTGTGTCTTGCTGTCCCGCGTATCGGGCAGACGCTTCCGCATGGGCCGTTCGATGATCCGCTCGACCACCTTTTCCACAACTTGCATCGGAACGCCCTGGTCATTGACCATGCCCGCAGCCAACACCACTTCGCCTGCCACCTCGTCGCGCGCCGCGGCGAGTTCCACATCATCTTCATCATCATCCAGTACCGCATCGGTCGTACTGTTGAGCGGTTGGCTCAACTTGCAGCCGTCGCGGTACAGCGCGTTGGCCTTCAGCCCCAATTTCCAACTGAGCCGGTAGGCATCGGCAATCTCGTCGATCGTTGCTTCGCTCGGAAGGTTGATCGTCTTGGAAATCGCACCGGTGATAAACGGCTGGCTGGCTGCCATCATCCGAATGTGGCCGGAAGCTGCGATGAAGCGTGTACCGGTCTTGCCGCACCGATTGGCACAATCGAACACCGCGTAGTGCGCCTCCTCCAACCCAGGCGAGCCCTCGATGGTCTGGGTGCCACAGATGGCGCAATTGAGTTCCTCGATCTGCGCCGCGTTCAAGCCGAGCAACCGAAGTCCGTTGAACGATGAATCGGCCGCGGCTTCTTCCCGCGTCAAACCCCCTTCTTCAAGGATCTGCTCCGGAAGCGACCATGCACTGAAACCGAACTGAAGATCGAAGAATGTCGGGAGCGATTCCTCCAACGCAACGAGATCCTCCGCCCTGTATCCCCGTCCGGCCAGATATTCACGGAAGGTGATGACCTCATCGCCGTCATCGAGCATCGTGGGGGGGAGCGGTGTGTCGAGTGAAAGCGTGCCCATGACCCAAGTGAGAATGCGGTTGATCGTGTCGTTGTCGTAGCCCAGTGCCGCCAGCGCCGGACGGACCGACTGGTTGACGATCTTGAAGTACCCGCCCCCGGCAAGTTTCTTGAACTTTGTCAGCGCAAAGTCCGGTTCGACGCCTGTTGTGTCGCAATCCATGAGCAGGCCGATCGTGCCGGTGGGCGCGATGACGGACACCTGTGCATTCCGGAACCCGTGCGTCTGCCCCATCTCCATCGCTTCATCCCAGGCCTGCACGGCACGGCCAAGCATGTCGCCCGCGTTGTCGATATTGAGGTTGCCTGAGAGAAACAGATCGTGGTTGATGGGAACCGGCGAGATATCGAGCTGTTCGTACTCGCCACTGTCTCTGGCAACGCCGTGCGCCGCTCGACGGTGGTTGCGGATGACACGCAGCATGTGCGATGCGTTCTCCGGATAGCGATCGAATGCGCCGAGTTCCTCGGCCATCTCAGCGCTGACGGCATAGGAACGGCCAGTCAGAATCGCGGTGACCACACTGCAAATTGCGCGGCCTTCGTCGCTGTCGTAAGGTATGCCCGCCTGCATGAGAAGAGCGCCAAGATTGGCAAAGCCGAGCCCGAGTGTCCGGTACTGCCAACTCTGTCTTGCGATTGCCTCAGAGGGAAAGGCCGCCATGAGGACCGAGATTTCCAGCACAATTGTCCAGAGCCGAACTGCGTGCTCGAAACTATCCAGGTCGAAACGTCGCGTCCGGGAGTCATAGAAGCGAAGCAGATTCAGCGATGCAAGATTGCACGCCGTGTCGTCAAGGAACATGTACTCGCTGCATGGGTTGGATGCAGTGATGCAGCCGTCAGCCGGACACGTGTGCCAGTCGTTGATCGTGGTGTCGAATTGCACGCCGGGGTCGGCACATTGCCATGCCGCCTCGCAAATGCGATCCCACAGATGCGTCGCGTCGATTGTGCGTGCAACTTCGCCGTCCGTCCGGCGGCGGAGATCCCAAGGGCGATCCCGCTCGACCGCTTCAAGGAAACTCTGAGAGAGTCGAACCGAGTTATTGGAATTCTGACCGGCGACGGTCTGGTAAGCCTCGCCGTTGAAGTCGTAGTCCAGTGACAGACCAAGCGCATCGGCCTGTTGCCGCTGTTCGTCACTGAGGTGCTTCATGCCCTCAACAAGCGCGGCGACCTTCAACTCCTCGCGAACCTTCCAGTTCACGAACGCCTCGATATCCGGGTGATCGGCGTCGAGGCAAACCATCTTCGCCGCTCGCCGCGTCGTGCCACCCGACTTGATAGCCCCGGCAGCACGGTCCCCGATCTTGAGGAAACTCATCAACCCGCTGGACTTGCCACCACCCGAGAGCGGCTCATCCGAACCGCGGAGCGAAGAGAAGTTCGTGCCGGTTCCCGAGCCATACTTGAAGAGCCGAGCCTCTCGCGTCCAGAGATCCATGATGCCACCGTCGCCGACAAGATCATCGTCAACCGACTGAATGAAACATGCATGCGGTTGCGGGTGGGAGTACGCGTCCTTTGCTTGACTCACCTCGCCGGTCGTGGAATCGGCGACGAAGTGGCCTTGCGCCGGTCCCGTTATTCCGTATGACCAGTTCAATCCGGTGTTGAACCACTGGGGGCTGTTGGGCGCGCCGGCCTGGTGAAGCATCATCCACACCATTTCGTCGTAGAACGCTTCGGCATCCTCCGGCGTATCGAAGTAGTCGTGCGACTCGCCCCAACTGCGCCAGCAACCGGCGAGTCTGTGAATGACCTGCCGCGCCGATCGTTCCGGGCCGGTAACAACATGACCGTCGTCATCGAGCAACGTTTCGCCGTCTTCGTCAACCTGCGGCACGCCTGCCTTGCGGAAGTACTTGCTGACCATGATGTCCGTGGCCAGCTGACTCCACTGCGTCGGAACTTCCGCGTCGCTCATTTCGAAGACCACGGAACCGTCCGCGTTTGTGATCTTCGTTGAACGCTTTGTCCACTCGACGGTGGACCAAACATCGTTTCCTGTTTCAGATACTCGTTCGGAAAAGAGCCGGTTGATCTTCATCGTTGCACTTTGATTCCCTGCAGTCTGCGTCTTCGTTTCAGTCCACCAGTGGGGCCCTTCCAGTGCTGCCACCACTCAGGGGCCTATCGTACTACTACATCTTGTGGCTGCAACTTGCCCACCCACGAAATATTGTGGCCCCCGGCATTTGCCCCTAACCCGGGAAATGATCGGAAGTTAGGTGCTCAAACCGGCGTGGACAGCCTGTCAACGGCCATCCTGCGACTTCCGGTGGGGGGGGCCGAAAAGGGGGGTACACTGCCCCAAATGAGCGGCATGGAGGCAGTTCTTGAGGGATTGACGGAGGCCCAGACTGCGGCCGTTTTACACGGTGACGGCCCTTTGCTGGTGCTGGCCGGACCTGGTTCTGGAAAAACAACGGTTGTTACAAGCCGCATCGCGCATCTCATCGCGCGCGGTGTTCCACCATGGCAGATCCTTGCGCTGGCTTTCACGAACAAGGCAGCAGATGAAATGCGCCGCCGCATTGAAGCAACAATCGACGCGGATGTTCCCGGAAGGCGCGGGCTGACAATGTCGACATTCCACTCCTTTTGCGCACGCACGCTTCGCGAGTGGGGCGACGAAGTGATCGGAACTTGTTCGTTCACAATCTATGACACCAACGATCAGCGCGACGCAGTCAAGGCTGCGATTCGCGAGTCCGAACTCAGCGAATCCAACTGGCGACCACCGGCGGTGCTTGGTGCAATCAGCGCCGCAAAGAACCGCCTCGTCGGCCCGGAAGAGTTTGCTGACGCGGCATCCGATTTTCACTCCCGGACGATTGCCAAGGTGTACCGCGCATACGAACAGATCCTTCGGCGCAACGATGCGGTCGACTTCGATGATCTCCTGCTGCATGTCGCCAAGTTGTTGACATCATCCCCACAGGCGCTGGAGCACCTGCAGGATCGATACCGCTACATTCTGATCGACGAGTATCAGGACACGAATCACGCCCAGTTTGTCATCGCCGACCGCATCGCCGCCGCAAGTCGCAACATCTGCGTCGTCGGCGACCCTGACCAGTCCATCTACGGCTGGCGAGGCGCCGACATCTCGAACATTCTTGAGTTTGAGGAACAATACGCCGACGCTGCGGTTGTTCCGCTTGGTCGCAACTTTCGCAGCACCGGCCACATTGTCGCCGCCGCTGCGGGACTGATCGAACACAACAGGCAGCGAAAAGGAAAGCGGCTGTACACCGAGTTGGAGGAGGGATCGCAACCGCAGGTCGTCAACGTGCCCGATGAATACGCCGAGGCCGGAACCATTGTCCGGAGGTTTCAGAGCATCGCCGACGCGGGTGTTCCATGGAACGAAATGGCTGTGCTCTATCGCATCAATGCACTCAGCCGCGTTCTTGAGGAGGGAATGAGAGACGCAGGCATTCCGTATGTCATCGCGCGGGGTACCGCATTCTACGAACGGCGGGAAGTTCGCGACGCGCTTGCCTATCTGCGGCTCCTGGCCAACGGCAGAGATGATGTTGCATTTCGGCGCGCTGTCAATACGCCGACGAGGGGAATTGGCACAACGAGCCTCTCGCGGCTTGAAGCAGCGGCCGCCTCAGCCGGCTGTTGCATGCTCGCCGCTGCTGCCAGTTCCGAGTGCAGGCAGGGGATTACGGCCAGAGCGGGGGGGGCGCTGGAACGATTTGCTGTGATGATCGGTGCTTGGCGACGCGACGCACAGAGCGATGAGAGCCCGACTGCCGCCGCTTCACTGGCGGATCTGGTCGAGCGGGTCGTTCGGGAATCCGGACTTGAGGCGATGTATGAAGTCTCCCGCAGCGAGGAAGATCTTGAGAGGCTGCAGAATCTGGAGGAACTCGTCTCGGCCGCAGCGGAGTTCGAGCAACGTACCGACACGGATCGAGAAGCGCCACCGATTCCGTTGGAACTCCTGCACGAGTTTCTGGAGAATGTTGCACTTGTCAGCGACGCAGACGCCATCGACCCAAAGAAGGGCGCGGTGACACTGATGACGCTCCACGCATCAAAGGGGCTGGAGTTCGACGCCGTCGCAATGGCGGGCTTGGAGGAGGGGCTGTTTCCCCACGGCCGGGCCATTGGTGATGACGATCAGATGGAGGAGGAACGGCGACTTTGCTTTGTCGGCATGACCCGGGCACGCCGCCACCTGCTGCTGACCAGCGCTCGCTCAAGAACACAGCGAGGCATGCGGGAACGATCCATGCCGAGCCGCTTTCTCCAGGAACTTCCTGATGATTGCGTGCTTCACGAAGGACCCCGCCCCCGTCCCCGGAAGGGAGCGGAGACCGACTTCATCGATGCGACACACTTCGAGGATCCACCCGCCGGCGAATTGACCGTCGGATCCATTGTTCGACACGGTCGGTTCGGAATCGGCAGAGTGCTCCGCGTGCTGCGGCGGGCGCGAGGATCGACGGTTGCGGTGGAATTCCAAGGCGGCACCAAACACCTGGTTCTTGAGTACGCCAAACTTGAGATACTCTCGCCGGATGATCTTGCGGAACTTCCCTGATGCCGCTACCCGATACTGAGGCAGTTCGGCGACTCGGCTTGGCGGAAGGCTTTGCACTGGTCGGTGTGTGCGATGCGATTCCCCGAGGCGGTGACGGGTTGCGTGCGTGGCTTGCTGCGGGCCGTAACGGAACCATGTCCTACATGGAGCGTACTGTCGAGGCTCGCATCGATCCGCGCGTCCTTGTGCCAGGAGCCAAGAGCATCATTTGCGTCGCCGACCGACATCCCGGAATGACATCTGATGATGAGTGCGAAGGCGGATTGATAGCACGGTATGCCCGCGGAGATGACTATCACCTCGTGATCAAGCGCCGACTGCACGCCATGTGTGATGCCATGCGGGCCGACGCACCGGAGTTTGTCTTTCGAGCGTGCGTAGACACCGCCCCGATCATGGAGCGGCAACACGCGGCCGCTGCCGGGCTTGGTGCCATCGGCCGCAACACACTGCTCATCAGTCCGAGTATTGGCAGTTGGATGTTGCTCGGGGCCATCGTTACGACGCTGCCATTGCAACCGACGCAGCCGATCGACGACGATCCGTGCGGCTCATGTACCCGCTGCATTGATGCCTGCCCGACCGGCGCGATCAGCGAGGGGTCGGTGGATGCACGACTGTGCATCAGTTACCTGACGATCGAACACCGCGGAGACATTGAAGCATCAGTCAAAGCGTCCGTGGGGCGTTGGGTCTTCGGTTGTGATGTCTGCCAGGAAGTTTGCCCCCACAATGCCCCAACCGAGCGAACAGCCGCCGCGCCCACCAATTCCGCCTATGACAGCCGCGGTGCATCTCTCGATGTGCACGAGGTCATGGATTGGACCGACGACGACCGGCGCTCCGCATTCCGAGGCTCCGCGATGAAGCGGGCGAAACTCGACATGATCCGCCGTAACGCCTCCATAGTCGCCGCCAACACAGGTGTCTGACACCGGTATCAGGTACCGGTGTCAGACACCTCCGCCCATGAGGGCGGCAGAGATGGCGAAAGAGAGTTGTTCGACGCTTTGAATGGTGCCGGCCTCGACCTGCTGGGCAAGCGTATTGAAGAGGTTGACCATCAACTGCGTTGCGGCGTCCAATTGGGCGGCTACGGCCGGTGTCGCAATCGAATCCAAACTGAGCATCCAGCCGCGAGGTACCTTGACCATCGTCATGACAGTGCCGCTGCGACCATCGCGGACAGTCGCCTCAATATCGGACACCATGGTGACCGAGGCCGCATCGAGATTCTGCTCCAGATCGAGATTCTTTTCCGCGAGCGCGTCCCTGACCGCCGTGATCCCCTTGTCGCCGAATCGATTCCTGACAACCCGCATGGCACGCTGGCCGGCATCCACAATCTTTGTGGTGGCGGCGAGCACACTCTTTGCATCAGCGGACTTGGCGATATACACCGTTTCCAGCGGCGGCATGTCCTCAAAGGAGAGGTCATTGAGATACGCAACAAGCGCCTCTGGAGATTCGAAACCTGGAACTGCTGTCGGTGTCGATGCAGGTGGTGTGGGCGCCGATGTCGTGCCACCAGCAGGAGGCGCTACAGGTGCTGGCGGGGGCAACAGCTCGCCGGCCAGCGCAGCGATTCGGCGGTCGAGTTGTGCAGCCATGGCTGCGCCGTTGTTGCCGAGTTTCCCCGCCACCTGCTTGGCTTGTTCGTAGGTCGCCGTCGCGTTGGCGGCCGCGTCATCCAAGAGCGATGAGAGTGAATTTGCCCGCTCCTGCCATGTACTCGCCGAAGTTACGATGCCAAGGTCGATCATTCGGGACACCGCAGCCGCGTCCTGCGAAAGAAACGCTGCGTACGCTTCCTGAATCCGTCCAAGCGTCCAGAGCAGGTTCAATGAGCGTGCAGCAGCGGTCGCTCGAGACTCCCGTGAGGTGCCGCCTGCGCGGCTTGTGGCCCGGTACGCTCGATCGAGCGTCGAGGCGACATCCCCCCAAGCAGCGGCGAGGTCCGCCGCCTGTGATGACGCATTCGACATGGCCTCTGCCGCACTGGCATCAAATTCGTCCGCAAGTGTTCGAAGCGACGCGGCCCCCTCGCGGGATGCTCCGCGGATCTGCCCCAATCGGTCCATCGAGTCCCGCAACTTCGGGAGCAGAACTGTGATGCCGTCGACTTCCGCCTGCGCATCGCCCGCGGTTCGCTGGGCATGAATTTCCGACTCCAGAGCGATGGTTGCGGCGTCAAGGTCCACGCCTTCCGCCTGACGAATCGTTGCGAGCCCCTTTCGAAGCGGGTTGAACCCCTCGACTGGTCCGAGTTCCTGTGCCTCTCGCAGGAGCCCATCGGCTTCCTCTCGCAGCGCATCGGCCCGGCGCCTTGCATCCGCCGTAGCGGTTTGCAGGGTGGCGATCCTTGCGTTGATTTCCTGAAGTTGCGACTCCATCTCCGCCCGCCGCTGCCGCTGATCGTCCTGAAGGGGGGCAAGCACATCGACACCGCGTTCCTGCGACGTCTCCTGCATGGCCGCGCCTGCCACCCGAAGCAGGGCCGCTTGCGTTGCATAATCCACTGCGACATGGAACGCCAGCACGATGTCATTGGCGCGGGCGACGATGTCCTCGTACTGCAGCGTGGCCAGGTGCGCCTCCGCAGTCGCCTTGATGCCCGCCTTCGCCTCTTCCTGAGCGGGCGTTTCGACCTGCAGCCGGGAGGCTTCCTTCGTCAGGCTATCCAGCGTTTCTTCATCATCAGATCGAACGGCGACGCTCAACCGCATCGACAGTTCCTCAATGTTCCGCTGGGCTTCCTGCCTCGGATTCGCATCTGCGCAGGCCGCCAGACCGATCAGCATCATCGATAGCGCAGTACGGGAAATCAGTTGGATTCGAACAGCCATGGCGTTTTCACCTTGGACAAGAAATGCACGGGACAGTGTAGCGGGGTCTTCAGATTCAGGGATCATCCGAGACTGGCTCTGAGGGGTCATCCGGGAAGACAATGGGGTATTCGGGGCGAGGAACCTGCTGCATCGATGCGATCCAAGCCAGCGAATCGATCGTTCGCTTGCTCTCGGGCGAGCGAAGGGCAGGTTGCCAGCCGTTCGCATCTGGATGGGGATGGTCTGCCAGATGACGGGGCAGGGCGTATTGCACCACCAGCGACTGAAGGGGCAGGTCGTAGTTGACCATCGGCCATGCCGGATCTACCTCGAAGCGTTCCAGCATCAACAGGTTGGCGTACCGCGCCCGGACGTCACGCGGTGGCAGTCGTCGAAGTCGAAAAGGCCCGCCATAAGGGCCGCCATGGCACGCGCGGTTGCCGCAGCGATCCATGAGCCAGCGGTCGTGGACATCGCGGCCGAAGCGAAGCAGGGCAGACGGCTCGGTCAAGATCGAGACCTCGCCGTACAGGTCCTGAGCGCCGACCTGCCGCATCAATCGAAGTACCGCGAGGTCGTCCATCTCCATGAGCGCACTTGCTTGCGGCATCCGGGCGTCGTTTCCGTGGGACTTCAGGAGGAGCATCCTCGCCGCCGGCGAAATGCGGATTCGCGGCGGATTCGTCATGTCGATCTCGTACACACGGATGAGGTTGACCTCCTCTTCCGTGAGCAATCGCCCCGGCGCAGCCGATTCGTCGTACGGCACGCGCTGCGGCACCGGACTGATCTGTTCGGTCGTCACATCTCGATCACTCTGCCGATGCAGGATGGCGATGTGTCGCTCAAGTGTTTGCACGCGGGCAATTCTGTCTTCCGGGGGCAGTTCCGCGAGGTAATCCGATGCCAGTTCCAAACGCCGCTGCTCCACCAACCACTCCACCAACAGGATCCGGTGCTCGAAATTGTTCAGGTCGATGCCGTCGAGAATCGCCGCGTACTGGTCCTCGAAGGGTGTGTCGAGAACGACATGGCTGACTTCGCTGCGGGGCACTGTCACCAGCCCACCGTGCATGCGAAAGACTACCTCGTCAAAGTCGTCCTGCAGGATCGTGCCGTGCCGCTGTTGCCCACCTCGAAGGACGACCGTGCCCATGACATCTACGCCACCATCGATCAGCCTGACAACTCGCGACACCTCCTGGAGGTTCAGCGTGTGCAAGGCATCATCCAGGTCGCGCACATCCAACACGCCGTCCTGATATCCCACGACGAATCCGGGAATTGAATGTCCGCGGGAGACATCAACTATGACACGCTGCCCCGGTTCCCAGTCCGCAATCGCCGTGATAAGAAGCAGCACGAAGATCATTCGGGAAGCGGTGTCGTTTCGATGTCCTTGGCACGGTCCAGCGTGACTGCCCAGGTAATGATTGTGCTGCCTGCGCCCGTCGTATCTGCCGCGGCTGTGAAGTCCCACCGCAGCAGTCCCTGTGGCCGGTCGACGCTGAGGTAGGTCGGATCAGAGGACAGAGGTGTCGCAGTGTTCTTGAAAGACACTTGGATTTCCTCGTTTCGCGAAACGGGGATGCGATCCCAGAGCCGCACATCGACGGGCTTGTCATTTCCGTTGGAGACTGCGATGCGCCATGCCCATGCCGTGCGGCGGCCGCCGCCGAAGAGTCCGGTGGACGATGTATTTTTTTCGACGAGCGTTCGTACCGCTGTCATCGCCGGATCAATGCCCAGACCAAGGTCGAATGTCTCGGACGGTGCGACGGTCGATAACCGGGTTCTCCCGACAAAGTCGCTGCCGTGGAATATCGCCACCTGTCCTGGCAGAAGGATGTAGGGGCTCTCGTTGGTGATCCTGCTCTGGATGTAGACCGTGTCGGTGAGCATCGGTACTGCGACGCGGAAGAGCGATGTTGTTGCGTCGACTGACGCAATGCTCACCGTCTGCGTGTCCTCCCGGTTGGACGGGATGGTCAACTGCCTTGGAATGGCAAAACTCACGGCCGGACCATCACCGACGACCACCGCCGCTGCAGATGCCATGTCCACCATTTCGCCAGCGGTGGCCACACCCACCATTGCATCCGCCGATGCCATCCTGCGAGCCCTGAACTCCGCCCCGAGAGCCGGGCCGGCCGCGGTGGGCGGCGGTGCCTTGTAGACATCCACATACCATGGACGCGGCATCGGCGCATCGGCCGATTGCTGTGGTTGGGCCGTCGAAAGAGTGAGCGCAACATCGTTCCAGTTTTCGCCCGTCCGCTGCGTGATGATTGCGTCGTAGTCAATCGTGACATCGCTGCCATCACCGCTGGCATGAATGGCGTAACGGGGTTCCCAAGTTGCGTTGGCGATCAGGTAGGTAATTTCGACCGTTACCGGCCCGCGGGTGCGGACGCCGATGTCGACAACGGCATCCAGAATCCGCCGCCCATCGCGATATTCATAGGTGCCGCCGCTGGTCTGCGCGATATTTCGGCGGCGTTGTTTCAGGACGCGTAGTTCATCTTCCAGTTCCTCGATCCGGATCTGGATTCTTGTGTGTTCAAGTGAGATGGTCTCGTACTTCTGGCCGATGAACGCCAACTGCGCCCCAAAGGCATCCAGATCGAACGGGCGGTCCTCCGCCCCGGGATCATCTTGAGTCGAGGCGGCTGTGGCCCATTTCTGCAGGAGAGCTGTCTGGATCTCCAGCCCGGACGAGGTGGCGTTTGCCTCCTCAAGCGATTTCTGTACGGTCTCGATCTGCGCGTTGAGTTCCGCGACGATCTCCTGATCCATTTCATGCACTTCGTACAACGAGGTATCGACGGCCATCAGCCGCGCGTCACCGCTGACGCTCGCCTGCATCGAATCGCGGTCGGCGCCGTGCGGCAGATCGCGAAAGAAGACGGACCAGCCACCTGGTTCGAGATCGAGTGTTGTCGTTCGCGTGACGGCTGCCCGGCCGCGGTAGAGGGTGATGGCCGAGATAGTGTCCTCTGCGTCGACAGGTTCCATGGAAAGTGCGACGGGATCCTGCGCCGCGCCTGTGGCAGCGATGAAGAGCGTTGTCATGGCAGTGAGTATCACGTTTCACCTCCTCGATCCCCGGGCGGTCCTGAAGGGCGCGGTCGCTACTGTTGGTCGCGTCGCCCCATCGTGGAGAATATACCGGCGTTGCGAAGGAGGGCGGCAATTCGTGCCTTGTCCTCCATGGGCGAGTCAAGAACGGCCTCTGCGAGCGTGGACCGTTCCTGTTCGAGATCGAGATAGCGAAGTGCGATGTCGTCGAGGTCGCCGTCTTCCATTGTTTCGAGGTATTCAAACCCTTCGCGGTACACGATGCGGGCGGCGAGTGACTTTGCCATCATCCATGCGAGGTATGCCGGGGGCAGTTGTGTCCAGAGGCGGTCGCCCGCCGTTTCGACAAGGATGGGCGGGAGGTGGTCAAGAACCAGTTGACGGAGTTCGGAGATCTGCTGGTCGTCCATCGTGTCCCAGCCAGCGGCGACTGCATCGGCCGTTCGTTTCATGATGTGGCTGATCCGGACACTCATTTCTGGCAGGGGTGCTTGCGGGTGATGCTGGTGCAGGCGGACCAGCAGTTCCGCTTCTGCGCGAGCCAGTGCACGCAGCCTCTCAAGCACTTGCGCCACAAATGTCTCCTTGATCGCCATGAACTCTGTTTCGTCCAGCAGCATGCACGCACCGATTTCGAAGCTGGAGCAGATGACGCCGCACTTGTTCGCCGACGAATCCTTCAGGATCACAACGCCTGCGTTGGACAGTTCGCGGCGTGCATCGGGCGTGAGGAACAGGTTGGCGCCCTCAATGATGATCGGGCTGCTTGGCGCCCCGTTCTCCCGCAGAAACGCCTTCCAGTTTCCGCCGTGTATGGTTGCGGGTCGACCGCCGCAGGGCACGAATGCGTCCGAGACGACGCGGTTGTGCATCGAGTTTCGTAGGTGAAAACCGTCCTCGTCCTCGATCGAGACAATGCGACCGCGTGGGCCGAGCCGCGTGCGGTCAAACTCCGCGATGGGCAACTCCTCTTCAACGAGCCGCAAGAGTTCGGCGTGGTTCAAGCCATCTGGGTCTTCGCCGCAGCCTGACCCGTCGGCGATGCCGACGAACGAAACGTTGTCGCCGTACTCGCGGATCATGATTCGGATGCCATTTCCGCCGACATCGCCGTCCGGCCCACCGGTCATCTTCACGGTGAATCTAGTCGTCGATGGATCGATGCCCCTTGCGCGGAGCATGGTGTCGAGGAAAACGACGACACCCTCGCTGGTGACACCGTACTCCTTGTGGTTGATGCCGGCTCCAGGTTTGCTGCTCATGAGTGCAGTGGGCATGGGATATCCGCGACGGTGTGCGCGGTCGACGATCCACTCAATGAGTTCCGGCGTGATGTTTTCATCCGGGCCGAGATACAGCAACTCATCGTGGCCGAGGCGATCGACAATGCGACTGGTCGTCTGCTCGTCGGGGGTGATCAGGTCGAGCAGTGAGTCGACAAACGCCTTGACTGATCGGCTGACGCGTCCCCTTGGGTGAACGAGAATTGCAGCCTTTGCGCCGCCCTCGGGTATGTCCTTGTTCTTGAGTTGCTGGGCGAATGCGAGGTTGTACGCTTCGTCGTAGAGGCGCTCCTGTTCCCGAGCGTGTTCTTCGCGGCCGCGCGGGTGAATGGCGCGAACACCACCGCGCGCGATATCGCGAAAACGGACATGGAACCCGTTGAGATCACGGCCGTGTACGAAGAAGACGCCGAAGGGCGTTTCGGCACGCTCGTCGGTCGTCAGGATCGCGGGATCAATGCGCATCGACAGTGCGTAGCGATCCTCCAGGAAGAGGTTCGTTCGCCTGACTGCGACGACGGCCTTGACCAGTCGGTGCAGAACAGTGCGTGCGTCTTCCAGATCTACTTGGCTGTCGATGTCCTCGTGCAGTACCGCAACCTGCTCTGCGAATGACCTCTCGCCGAGGGTGACATCGGGATTGAACCTTGCGCGAAAGAGATCGGCGATCGCGACAGTGATGTCGAGATTCTCGTGGGCCAGCGTTTCCATGCGGTCGGGGTTGAATGCGTAGGGGTTAATCTTCACCAGCGACTGGTAGGCGAGGTCGAGAAGCGCAATGACGATCTCGGCCTTTTCCAGTCCGACCTCCGGTTTGGCATAGCCGAGTTTGACCACGCGCGGGTCGTACCACTTCAGTCGAAGTAGATCGCGGCGGACTTCGTCCCAGAGTCGGCTGTGCGGGTCTATGGGTCCGCCGTCCGGTCCCTGCACGACACAACCGACCAGCGAGATCCAACCGTTTTCGCCGTCGCTGATGCTGTCGAGATAGGCGCGGTGAATATTGATGCGTGACTTGCTGAGCCGCGTTGCGATCCGCTGCAACATGGTTCGACGGGTCGAGTTGCTGACGGCAACGACGATGCGGCTGAGGCTGAGGTCAGACTCCCTCTCAAGTGCCACACTTGTCCCGTCGGTTCCACTGAGTTGATGGAAGAGCGACCAGTGTTTGACCATTCGCAGCGGCGTGACCGTCAGAATGTAGTCTTCCGAGCAGCGGCTGAAGAAGTCGCGGACCTCCTGTTCCGAGAGTTCGGGGAGGTGCTCCGCAGCGTAGGAGATGGTCTCTTCCACCTTGGCGATGTGATCGGGATCCTCCGGTGAGAACGCCGGCGCTTCGCCAAAGATGAAGGTGTCGAGCACGAGATTGCCATCGTCTGCCGTGTGGATCTTCGCCGCCCGGAGTGTGCCCAGCGGCAGTTCGGCCATGACCTCGGCCAGGATTCCTGGATAGTCGCGAGGTCGCATGAATGTCCACTCGCTGCCGTCCTCGCTCCGTTGTGTCAGTTCGATCGGCCGCCCGGATGCCTTTGCGGCAATGATGGATCGCAAGTGGGCAAGTTGCGTATTGCGATCGGTGTCCTGAAAGTACATCAGCGGCATTTGCTCAAGGAACCAGGGCACAAGTTCCTCGGCTGTTGCGCGAAGGCTGCATGTGACATCGTCGACGATGGCGGTCGGATCGTCGGGTTTCTTCCCGACTGGCTGCTGCGGCGAAATGGCCATCCTTGTATTAGAACGACTCGGCGTTGGGGGTTCAAGGATTCAGAGAATCTACTGGCCTGATATGGTGCTCCACCTTCCCCATGGAGCCTCGTTTGCCCAGAACAGCACTGACAATCGGCACCTTCGACGCCGTCCATCTGGGGCACGCGGCTATTCTGGCGGCGGCCCGGGATGCCGTTGGCGACGGAGGCAGCGTCATTGTTCTCAGTTTCGATCCGGCCCCGGCGGTTGTGCTGCGACAGGACGCCGAAGTCGGTCGGTTGACGACATTCGAGCGGCGAACCGAGTTGCTTCGCGCTGCCGGGGCGAGCGAAGTTCGACGGCTTGAGCCGACCCCCGCGTTGCTCGGTATGGAGGCGGAGGCGTTCGCGAGGGATGTTCTTTCGGAGACGAAGGCAGATCTTCTTGTGGAAGGGGAGGGATTTCGGTTCGGCCGCGGCAGGGCCGGCACCGTGGATTCGCTGCGGCGTCTTGGATCCGAACATGGCTGGGATGTCATGGAGGTATCGCCGGTGGAGGTCGCGTTGTGCGATCACACATTTGTTCGGGCCAGCAGTTCCATGGTGCGGCGGCTGCTTTCGCTTGGCCGTGTGGACGATGCCGCCCGTGTGTTGGGCAGGCCGTATGGTCTGGAGGGGCAGGTTGTGCGTGGCGATCGGAAAGGGCGCGACCTTGGCGTGCCGACCGCGAATCTCGATGCTGGCGACTTGATGCTGCCGGGGGACGGCATCTACGCGGGGCATGCCCAATTGGAGGGTGGCCAGATATTTCCGGCGGCGATCAGTGTTGGCACAAAGCCTACCTTTGACGGTCGAGATCGCGTCTGCGAGGCTCACATCATTGGGTACGACGGTGAGCCAGATTGGTACGATTGGCGATTGCAGATTACAGTCGAGCATTGGATCCGGGAGCAGTTGCGTTTTTCGTCCGGCGATGCGCTTGCTGAACAGATGAAACGAGACATTGCCGAAGCCTGCACATTGCTGGCTGCGGAACACGGAGCATGTGGATGAGCGAGTACGAAACGACGACGACATGGGAGGAGTTGGCTCGGCGAGTCGAGCGTGCTGGCCGGATCGTCGTAACCACGCATTCGAAGCCCGACGGCGACGCGATCGGTTCGACTGTCGCCATGCGTCGTGCGCTGCACAACAAGCGGCGCTCTGTCGAGGTACTGCTGATGGGGCCGGTGGAGCGAGCGCTGCGGCTGGCGGCGGGTGATACGCCGATCCGTGTTCTGGAGGAGGACGGTCTCCCGGACGTGGAGCCGGACCTGATCGTGGTGTTGGATACCGGGGCTTGGTCGCAGGTGCATGCCCTTGAGCCCTGGTTGCGGGAACACGCTGATCGCGTGGTCGGTCTTGATCACCATGCAAATGGGGACGATGTGGCGAGTGATCGCATAGTGGACACTTCTGCCGCGTCATGCACGCAACTTGTGTTGGAGTTGCTCGATCACATGAAGATCGAAATAGGAAGAGGGTTCGGCTCTGCGGCGGAGGCGATCTTCGTGGGTTTGGCGACCGATACCGGATGGTTCCGGTTTTCCAATGCGGATGCGAGGTGCTTTGCGGCGGCGGCCCGCCTGCTTGAACACGACATCGACCGCTATCGGATCTACCGGACGCTGGAGGAAACCGGATCGCCGGTTCGCATGGAGATTCTGCAGCGGATGCTCGCGAGCCTTGAGTATCTCGATGACGGGCACGTTGCGGTCATGGTTTTGTCGCATGATGACTTTGTTGAGACCGGCGGAAGCGGAACGGATCTGACGGGACTGGTCAATACGCCGATGGTCGTGGACGGCGTGCAGGCGGCGATTCTCCTCTCCGAGCAGACACCCGGTACGACGAAGATCAGTTTCCGATCAAAGCCTGCACTTCCGAACGAGCCGTCTTCGCTGATCGATGTGAATCGCCTTGCTGGCCAGTTCGGCGGTGGCGGCCACATCCATGCCGCCGGCGCCCGACTGGAGGAACCGCTTTCCGCGGTGCTCGCCCGTCTCCACCAGGTCTTCGCCCACTGCTGAATCCTCATTTACCTCACCACACCGCGGCAGCCACAACATTCACTCAATTGTGGCGTACACTGAGGGTATGGAGGAACTTCGGAGAATCGCGGCGAAGGCTCGGTGGCGATTGCATGTGGACCGAGCAATTGGGAGCAGCGGCGCTGTTGTCGTGACGGGAGCCGCGGTCTTCATGGTATTGGCAGTCAGTGATCGCCTTGGCATCGCATCATGGATCCCATGGATCATCGCCGGAAGCGTGCTTGCCGCCGCTGTCGCGGCAGGCATCATCGCGATCTGGCACCGATCGGCCGTAGGTGAACTCCAGGCGGCAGCGGAAGTCGATCGACGATTCGGTCTTCGAGAGCGGCTGTCCTCGGCCATCGCCTGCGAGCATCGAGCCGACGCATTTACGGCCGTTCTTCAACGCGATGCCGGCACAGCTGCGGCATCCGTTGCGGGAACGCTGTCATCGAAGTTTCCAATTCGCATCCCTCAGTCAGTCGGGATAGGCGTTGTACTTCTGGGGCTGTCAGCGATTGTTCTTGGAACCGGGCAATGGGGATGGTTCGGCGGCGGTGACGAGGGTGGCATTGTTCCAGGCGTCATCCCCACACGCGAACGAGTAGATGCGTCCGTTGACGAAGTGGTGGCCGAAATGAAGGATCGCGAAGATCTGTCCGAGGAACTGCAGCAGGAACTGCAGGGCCTGCAGGACGCCGTTGATCTAGCAGGGGACGAGCCGGAGAACATGCGGCGCGAGGCCCTGCGAAGCATGACGGATTTGCAGCGCAAACTGGACGACATGTTGAATGACGAACGCGCAGGGAGTCTGCAGGAACTCGAGCGTCGGCTGCGATCACTCACGCTGGAGAACCGCGACGAAGTGCGCGATCTCGCCGAGGCGCTCAAACGCGGCGATTTCACTGCAGCGAAACAATCGCTCGAACAGTTGCAGGAACGCATGGATCGCGCTGACCTTGACGACGCAACAAGGCAGGCCCTTTCCGATCAGTTGAAGGATCTCGCCAAGGAACTGGAGAAACTCGCCGAGGCGAACGATGCCCTCGCAGAAGCACTTGAAAAGTCGGGTCTTGACGAGGCGCTTGCCAGCGATCCCGACGCCGCGAAGGCGGCGGTCGAAAACGCCAAGCACCTCAATGCAGAACAGAAGAAGCGTCTTCTCGACCTCATCGAAGCACAGAAGCAGGCCGCGGAGGCATGTAAGAAGATGGGAAAGGGGTGCAAGGAGTGCGCGGGCGGGAAGAGCGGGGCGATGAAAGGCGAACTCTCCGAACTGGAGGCGCTGAAGATGTTCATGGAAGACGCCAAGGCCATGAAGAAAGCGTGCAAGTCGGCCGTTGCCAGCATGTGTTCTGGAGACGGCAATGTCATTGGCCCCGGGCACGGTGGACAGGGGGCCGGCGAGGGCCGCCGCGCGTCCTTCGAGGAAACGGATACGGCAACCGAAACGCAGCGGTCACCGGTGACGACACTGGAGGGGACGATCATCGCAAGACAACTCTTCGACGCCGGAGTCGTCGCGGTCGGCGAGTCGCAATCGGAGGCTCGAGAGGCGATACTGTCCGAACGGCGCGAGACGGAGGAGGCGATTGCGGAGGAAGAAGTACCGCGGCGATACCACGAGCTCCTGCGGCACTACTTCGGTCGGCTGGAAAGTCTGGCGAGGAGATCGCCGAACGATGCTGACGACGATTCGGACTAGCCTCCTGCTCACCATCGTTACTGCGTTGGTCGCATGCGATCGCAACGCTTCCGAAACAGTAACGGTGTATGTGTCGGCAGACGACCACATTGCACGGCAAGTGTTCGACCGGTTTACGAAACACAGCGGCATTGATGTCAAATTCGTCGCTGACTCCGAGGTTTCCAAGACGACGGGGCTTGCGCTCCGGCTGCGGCGCGAACAAACGCGGCCGCTGGCCGACGTGTTCTGGTCTTCGGAGATCATTCAGACGATTCTGCTCTCGCAAGACGGCATTCTCGCGCCCCACCATTCACTGGCCGCTGATTCTTGGCCGTCCGGCCACCGAGATGGAGAACACCGCTGGTTTGCGTTCTCCCCACGCGCGCGGGTTCTGGCCTACGACCCGCGCGTCACATCAGCCGATGCGCTTCCCGCGACTTGGTGGGATGTCTACGGCGCCGCCATGGCGGATCCTCGATTTGGCACGACTGGCACACACCTGTGCGCAATGGCAGCGTGGCTTGAGGGCGAGGGTGACCCCGATCGTCTGGCCGAGTTTCTCGATTCGGTGGACGGACCCCTTCGTACCGGCGGCAACGCTGCCACGGTGGAAGCCGTCGTCACGGGTGAACACCGCTTCGGCATGACGGATACGGATGATGTACACGCAGCGATTGCAAGGGGCCGTTCCGTCGCCATGCACCTGCCCAGACACGGTCCGGGTACGGGTGGCGGCCCACTCTTGATCCCCAACACAGTAGGAATCGTCGCAGGGTGCGCACATCCCAAGGAAGCGGCGACCTTCGTTGACTTCATGTTGAGCGACGAGGTGGCCCGCATGCTTGCGAACTCAGCATCCCACAACATCCCCATTCAACCGCACATTGCATCAGAGTTTCCCGACCTGGCAATTGACGATCCGCTCAAAGTCGACTGGCTTCGCGCGGCGATGCTTCGCGACTCGGTGCTACTGCAGGTTGCCAGCGGCGCGGAAACAAACTGATGCGAATTCGCAATGGTCTCATCGCCGTTGCCGCGCTGTCTCTTGCCGCTCTGATCTGCTGGTGGCCGCTCTTGAGTGGTTGGACGGACATTCGCATCGGCACGGTTGTGTTGGGAATAGAGCCAGCGAGCCGCATCATTCTGCGGACCGTACTCTGGGCGACCGGCGTTGCCGTCACCGCAACACTCATCGGGTGGCCGCTTGGCAGACTTGCCGGCTCGTGCAGCCGCCGGATGAAACGAGTGCTCCTTGCGCTCCTTGTCGCGTCTCTCGCCATGCCCGCCTACGCGATGTTTTACGCATGGTGGAGTCTCTGGCCAGCGAATTCGCCGCTGTTTGACCTGCTTGCGAGATATGACGCAGTGCCGCTTGCCCGGTACGCAACGCTCGCAATCTCGCTGGTGGCCTGGTGCTGGCCGATTCCAGCAGTGGTTGCCGCGATGTGGCACGGTGGAGGAGGTGGCACATCGCTCCTGCACTCCATCGACGGACCTGGTCGCGGGCGAGCAGCGTGGAATGTCTTCGCTGCGGATCGTTGGGGAATCATCGCCACAATCCTGCTGGTTGCAGCGATCGTCTCGACGAACACGGCATCGTTCGATCTGGCGCAGATCGCCACGATCGCCACCGAGTTTCGAATGCAGGGGATGTCGCCACAGACTCTCTGGCAGTTGACCCTCTGCGGCGCAGCGGCTGCTGCGATAACCGCTGCGCTGGTCGTTCTGCTTGTTCGCCGCAACAACCGGACACCGGCGATCAGGATCTCCGGGCACTCATGGCGGTTCATGGCGGTCTGGTTTGTACTCACCGGCGGCCCGATTCTGCTCGCTGCCGCCCTCACCCTTCGTGGCAGCGGCGAGATGTTTCAACTGTACGGCGCCGATCTTGTCGTGAGTGTTGCGCTTGCGGCGGGTGTCGCCGTCGCCTGCATTCCCATCATGATCGCATCGATGTTGATGCACGCATCGGACCGCGCATGGATGCGCACACTGGCATGGTTCTGCATGTTCTCCTATCTACTCATGGCGATGCTTCCGGCTGCCGTGGCGGGATGGATGCTGGGCGAGAGTTGGAACAGGCCGCTGGTGGATGTCGTCTATCGATCAAACGCCATTCTTGTGCTCGCACATCTCTCGAAAGTCGCCTTCATCGCCACAATCGCGGGCTACTGGATCGCCAGCCCTCCCGAGCAACGAACACTGCTCCGCATCGATGCGCCGCCGACCATTCGCAGCATGTGTACTGCGCTGCGGCCGCGGCTCTTGCAGGGTGGATTCGTTGTCATGGCGGTCGCCATTGCGATTTCGATGGGCGAAGCGGCGCTGACCCGCAGCGTTGCACCGCCGTCGCAAACGCAACCCATAGGCGTTGCGCTGTTGTCAGCAATGCATTACCAGCGGCCGGAGGTCGTGACGTCCGTGTTGGCAGTCATCGTTGCCATCGCCGCAATCGCGGGAGTGATCGCAAGTTCGGTCAGAGTGCGAGGGGCAACAGCCATGCTGTTTCTCCTGTTGATCACTGCCTGCGAGCGACAGCCGGCACCGGATGTGTTGCCGGTGGAAAGGATCATCGGCGCAAACGGAAGTGTCGACGGTCGGTTCGTCACACCCCGCGCGGTGGACGCGCAAGATGGTGTCGTTGTCGTTATCGACAAATCCGGCCGGGTACAGCGACTGGACAGCGATGGCGAACACCTTTCCACATGGAAGTTACCGTCGACATCGAACGGATTCCCGACAGGTGTGTCGATCGACGAGCGAGGGCGGACATGGGTGCCTGACACGCACGGCCACCGTGTTCTGGTGTTTGACACCAATGGAAACGAAGTGCTTCGATTCGGTACCTATGGAACAGATGACGGACAGTTCATCTATCCCACCGATATTGCTTTCCTCGATGGCGAAGTATTTGTGTCGGAGTACGGTGGCAACGACCGCGTGAGCGTGTTCGACCGCACTGGCACATTTCTTCGGTCGTTCGGCACACACGGACAGGGCCGAAACGCATTTCAGCGGCCGCAGTCGATCGCCGTAGATCCTGCATCGGGCAGCCTGTACATCGCCGACAGTGGAAACCACCGCATCGTTGTCGCGGATAGTGCAGGCGAGGTGTTGCGGACAATTGGTTCCGCGGGCCGCGGGGAGGGGCAGTTGTTGTACCCTTACGGCGTCTGTCTCCTTGGGGATGGATCGCTGTTGGTCTGCGAATACGGGAACAACCGCCTCCAACGATTCACGCCGGACGGCACGCCGTTGAAATCGCTCGGCGGTGCTGGATCGATCCCAGGCCAGCTGCGGACGCCGTGGGCAATTGCCGCGGATGGCGAAGAGGTGATCGTTGCGGACACCGGCAACGATCGGCTGCAGGTTCTGCGGCCTATCATGCCCGGCGGATGGTGATGCCGATCCAGTTCGATCGCCCCGGCTGGCTGCTGCTGGTCCTGTTGGTGGTGCCGGTCATCTTCATGGCCGCACGCGGCCTGCGAAGAAAGCGGGGCCGCGGCCGCGCGATCGCATCCACAATTGCCCGGTGCATACTCGTTCTTCTCCTGGCAATGGCGATGGCCCGTCCCATCTGGGAGCGAACCGGTCAAGGAACAAGCCTGATTGTGTTGTTGGATCGCAGCCGCTCCATTCCTCGCGCCATGCAGGATGAAGTTGTGGCAACCCTTCAGCGGTGGACGGAGCCATCCCGCCGCGGCGATGGCGATCGACTGGCGGTCATCGGCGTCGGTGAAGACGCGGTCATCGGATCAATGCCTGACTCGGCGACGTTGATGGAACCACCTCCGCATGAGCCGGGCGATGCGGCGACCAATCTGGCCGCAGGCATGCGCCTTGCGCTGGCACTTCTTCCCGGCGACACGACGGCCCGCGTGCTCGTCGTGTCGGATGGAAACGAAACGGACGACTCGCTGCTGGCAATGGCAGATCTCGCACGCACGAACGGCGTGCCCGTCGACGTCCTGCCGCTCCGATTTACCCATGATCAGGAAGTGCTCGTGCAGCAGATTGACGCTCCGGCGCACGCACGCCCCGGCCAGGTCATCCCCGTTCGCGTAGTTCTTCGGAGTATTGCCCCCGCAGGCGGCACGCTGTATCTACACCGAAACGGAAGAAGCATCGATTTGTCCCCTGGCGAGGAAGGCGATGGCGTGCGACTTTCGCTGGACAGCGGAGTGAACGCCGCGGTCTTCGACCTGCCGGTCGAGCAGGGCGGCCCGCAACGATTCGAAGCGATATGGGAACCCGCGTCATCCACAAGCGACGCCATCGCAGCCAACAACTCGGGTGTTGCGGTGACCTTTTCGTCGAGGCAGGGTGCGATACTGCTGGTAACGAATGACACCGCCGCCGCTCAACCGTTCCTGGATGCCATGTCCTCGGCGGGGATTCAGGTTGATGTCCGTTCGCCCGCGGTCATGCCGCGGGACAGCATCGCGATGAGCGCATACGACGCTGTCGTGCTCGACAATGTGCCCCGGTGGGAGATCGACGATGCGCAGGAGCAACACCTGCATGCATTCGTACACGATCTGGGCGGCGGGCTGATACTTGTCGGCGGCCCAAAGAGTTTCGGCGCCGGAGGTTGGATCGGCTCGCAATTGGAACAGGCGATGCCCATCGAGTGCGAACCCCCGCAGACTCGCCAACTTCCCCAAGGCGCGCTGGCGTTGATCATGCACTCCTGTGAAATGCCGCAAGGGAACTACTGGGGTCAGCAGGTTGCCTCCGCGGCGGTCGATGCGCTCAGCAGCAAGGATTATGTCGGCATCATCGAATACAACTGGAACGGATCGGCGCTTGGCATCAACAACGCCGCGTGGACACTGCCGATGCAGTTGGCCGGGGACAAACAGGCCGCCATGGATGCCGTCAACAGTCTTGTGCTCGGCGACATGCAGGACTTCCAGTCTCCGATGCAACTGGCGCTCGACGGCCTCCTGTCTGTTCCAGCGGCGCAGCGACATGTCATCATCATCAGCGATGGCGACCCACAGCCGCCGTCGCAGGGATTGCTCGAGGCGTACGGCGAGGCCGGTGTGACTGTCTCGACCGTCATGGTCGGCGGCCACGGCACAGCGGTGGACAGGCAGCGGATGCAGGGCGTCTCGGCGGCAACCGGGGGGCGGTTCTACGAGGTCAGCGATCCCACACTTCTGCCTCGCATCTTCATCAAGGAATCGCAACTCAACGCCCGCGCGCTCATTCAGGAAGGGCCAAGTTTTCAGGCCGCCGCCGCCGCGGTAACACCCGGACCAATTCGCGGCATTACAGAAGTACCTTCGGTGCAGGGCTACGTGGTGACTGCCGCACGCGCGGGGCTGGCGCAGACACCGTGGGTCATTCCAACAACCGACGCCGAGGATCCGTTGTATGCCTGGTGGCATTACGGACTCGGCAAGTCCATCGTGTTTACCAGCGACTTTGGAACTCGCTGGGCACGGACATGGCCGCAGTGGGAGGGGTTCGCCGCTTTCTGGGAGCGGTCGATTCGATGGGCGATGCGAGGATCTGCGCCGTCAAACATGCTGGTCAAGACACGCATCGAGGGTGACCGCGGCATCCTCGACCTGGAAGCCGTGGACGCCGACTCGTCATTCCTGAACTTCCTTGAAACTCGCGGCGTCGTCATCGGGCCGGATGGCAAAGCGTCGCCGGTTGGCCTTCAACAAACCGGCCCCGGTCGATATCGCGCAGAGTTTCCTGTTGATGCAGCCGGCGCGTGGCTGGCAAACATCGCATTCCGCTCCGCCGACGGAACGAGTGGGTCCATTCGTGCCGCCGTGGCGGTGCCGTATCCGCGGGAGTTTCGGGCTACTTCTCACAACGCCGCGCTGCTGCACGAACTGGCCGATCGCACCGGCGGGAGAGTCCTGCAAATCGCCGATGAGCAGAGCGTCGATCTCTTCGATGACACCGGGCTGGAGGTACCCCGAAGTCCTCGGCCGATCTGGGATCTGCTCGCCATCATCGCCGCAGCGTGGCTGGTTATCGATGTTGCGATCAGGCGTCTGTGGATCGATCGCCGCGATGTACAGTCCCTGCTTGCGCCGGTCAAGGAAACGACGACGGCATCGCTCGACGCGCTGCGAAAGGTGAAGTCGGTCTCGGCTCCCAAACATGATCCGGAGCCGTCGCAGGAGGAGATCCCAGTTGAGAAACCGCAGCGAAAGGAACCACCCCGGGAGGTCGAGGCCGATCGCGATGACGCGCTTGGTCGTTTATTGGCAAGGAAGCGAAAGCAGGACGAGGGGGAAGATGCATGAAGATGCTCCGCGGCGAGAATCTCCCACTTGACCTTGAGAGTCCTCAGGATGTGTTGGATGCATGTCGAACAATTCGCGGTGCATTCGCTGCCATGCGAACGGAGATCGGCGAGACGATCGTGGGGCAGCAGCGGGTCGTGGATCTGGTACTCGTAGCGATGCTGGCCGGGGGACATGTTCTGTTGGAAGGGCCGCCGGGTCTTGGAAAGACGCTGCTTGTTCGCACGCTTGCCCAGGTGCTGCACCTGACCCACGCGAGGCTGCAGTGCACGGCCGACATGATGCCTGCCGACATCGTTGGGACGACCGTTGTCGATGAGGATCCTGCAACGCGGCAGCGGCGGTTCCGGTTCAGGCCCGGCCCTGTCTTTCACCAGTTGCTGTTGGCGGATGAGATCAACCGCGCAACACCGAAGTGTCAATCGGCGTTGCTGGAAGCGATGCAGGAACGATCGGTGACAGTTGACGGGACGACGACCGAGTTGCCGAGCCCGTTCTTCGTGCTTGCTACCCAGAACCCTATCGAACAGGAAGGAACCTATCCTCTTCCCGAGGCTCAACTCGACCGCTTTCTCTTCAAGATCAATGTCAGGCATGCGTCGAGAAGCGAACTTGCGGAGATTCTTGATCGCACAACCGGCGCGGCCGAGTCGAGTGTCGGAGTCATACTCGACGGTTCGTTTCTGGAGTCGGCACGGCAACTTCTTCAACGTGCCGTCATCGCACCGCATGTGCAGGACTTCGTCGTTCGGCTCGTGCTCGCAACGCATCCGGGTTCTCAGTTCGCACCTCGATGGCTGAGTGATGAGGTGTTGGTTGGCGCGAGTCCGCGAGGTGCGCAGGCCATCGTGTCGGCGGCCAAGGTTGCGGCGGTTCTGGACGGTCGATTTGCTGTGTCGTTCCGGGATGTCCGAGCGGTTGCCGCGGAGGCGATGCAGCACCGCATTATCCGCACATTTGAAGCCGAAACTGCCGGTACGCTTCCCGCCGACATCATCACGCAGTTACTCGACGATGTAGACGAGTCGGTGGAGGAGGCTGCTGATGGCTGAGTTCGGTCAGACCACCCACGACCGGCCGGATCGAGTGGATCAACTGCTCGGCTCCTCGCTCATGTCGCATCTGGACCGACTTGATGTTGTCGCGAGAAAGATCTTCGCAGGCAAGATTCAGGGCGAACGGCGGAGCAGACGTCGCGGCGTAAGCGTCGAGTTCGCCGACTACCGCCACTATACGCCCGGCGACGATTTGCGCTTCGTGGACTGGAATGTCTACGCTCGACTTGACCGACTCTTCCTGAAGGTCTTTCTTGAAGAGGAGGAGTTGACGCTCGGAATTGCTGTCGACGCAAGCGCGTCCATGGAGTTCGGGAATCCAAACAAATTCGACTTTGCCCGTCGACTCGCCATGTCCCTTGGCTACATCGGTCTCAGTAGCCACAACCGCGTCGGGCTGTATTCGTTCAACGGCGGCGGTGTGGAGCGGCTACCAACTCTGCGTGGCCGGCGGCGCACACGCGAGATGGGTCAGTGGCTCCTTGGTCGTCGACCTGGCGGTGAGACCGCATTCGACGATGCTATGCGCACAATTGCCACAACACGCCAAGGGCGTGGTGTGATGATCGTCATCAGTGACTTTCTCTTCGAAGAGGGGATGCGGGAGGGGCTGCGGTTCCTTGTTGGTGGTGGATGGGATGTCTTTGCAATGCAGACACTGTCCCCTGAGGAGATTGATCCTTCGGAAATGGGCATGGAGGGAGATCTGCGCTTGGAGGATGCTGAGACGGGCCTTGAGCGTGAGGTGACCGTCACCGCGCCGCTGATTCGAAGATATCGATCGCGTCTGGATGCGTGGTGCGAGGATCTTCGGGCTACGTGCGCTCGGCTTGGCGTGGGATCGGCCCGCGTGTCTACCGATGTCGACATGGAGCAGTTGCTGATCCGGTATCTGCGGGGTAGGGGATTGCTCCGGTGACATTTGTGACACCAATGATGGGGATTCTGACTGCCGCGATCATCGTTCCGCTTCTTCTGCTGTTGTACTTTCTTCGGCTGAGGCGGCGACCGCTGCGAATGTCCTCGACATTCCTCTGGGATCGCGCGGTGGAGGACCTGCATGCCAACACGCCGTTTCAGCGGCTTCGTCCGAGCGCGCTGTTATTGCTGCAACTGCTCGCGCTGCTTCTTGTCGCGCTGGCGATCATGCAACCGCAGATCGAGGGTGGCAGCGCAGCCGAGGGAAGGCATGTTCTGCTGATCGACCGATCAGCGTCGATGACCGCGACTGATGTCGATGGCAAACCAAGGCTGGATGAAGCAAAGAGGCAGGCCGTCGATCGAGTTGCGCAGCTGCACGGTGCTGGACTCTTTTCTGCCCGCGGCGGAGAGACGATGGTGATTGCTTTCGGAGACACCGCTGAAGTCGTGGCGCCGTTTACTGACTCGCGCGGGCAACTGGAGCGGGTGATCGACTCAATCGAGCCGACCCACGGCCGATCATCGATTTCCGATGCGATGAAACTTGCAAGGGCGTATCTGACGAGAGTCGATCCGGAAGATGGCGGGCTTCCAGAGAGCGAGTCGGCCGCAATCGAACTGTTCAGCGACGGCCGCATCACCGACCTTTCGCAGCAGGCGCTTCGCGGTGGCGAATCACTTGCCTACCATCGCGTCGGTGAAGTGGACACCACCAATGTCTCGATCACCGCGCTTGCGGCGGAGCGGTCGTCGCAGGAGTCTGACGAAGTGCAGGTCTTCGCATCGCTCGCCAACCACGATGGAGCGGACCGAATCGTTGACATCGAGTTGTCAATTGACCGTATTCCAGTCGGGCTGCAGGAGGTGTCCATACCGCCAGCGGTGGATGGTCTCGCCGGAAAGGCAAGCGTTGTCTTTGTGCCCTTTGACATGCCCGGCGGTGGTGTTGTCCGGTTGCATGTCGATGCAAAGGACGCGATGGCAATTGATGACGAGGCGCATCTGGTCATCCCCCCGCCGAAGCAATTACGGGTCATCGTCGCGGAGGATGGTGCAAATGTCGTGGAAACCGCCCTTGAGGGACTGCCGCTTGCGGAATTGCGAGCGGTGTCACCGAGGCAGATGACGGACATGGTTCAGGCTGACGGGCTGGGTAACTTTGATGTTGTCGTATCGAGAGGCGTTCCGCTTCCTCCGTTGCCGCCCGGGAACTACCTCATCTTCGGCCCGCCACCGCCGCCCATGGTTTCCTATGCGGAAGGAAAGCCACAGGTCATGGTTGTTGCTGACGAGGAACATCCCGTCATGCGATTCGTCGAGTTTGCCGAAATCGTGGCGATGAAGGGGTATGCCGTTTCCCCCCGGGCAGATGACGGCGTTGCGGTTCTGCTTGAAGGCAGTTCGTGGCCGGCGATCATGAAGGTGGATCGCGGTGGTGTGCATGCGGTGTATGTTGCGTTTGATCCGCTGGACAGCAACTGGCCCTACCTTCGCGGTTTTCCCTTCTTCATCTACAACGCCATTGAGTATCTCGGTCAGCGCGGCGCGGCTGTTACCTCGGCGCCGCGCAAACCCGGCGACATGATCACCATGAATGTGCCGAGAGGTACGCAGTGGGCGACGGTCACCGACCCTGTTGGGCGTACACATCGCGTGCCGGTTGACGAGACCGGACACATTGGCTGGGGTCCGATTCGGCTGTCTGGTTTGCACGGCGTGTCATGGGGTGAATCGGATCGGATGGAGGTTGCGGTGCATGTACCATCGAGCGAGTCTGCAATCGGTGCAGTACCGACGATTGAAATTGGTGCGGAAGAAGTGACTGCTACTGTTGGCGGCGGCAGGGCGTATGTGCCGCTCTGGCCGTGGGCGGTAGGATCGGTCTTGGCCGTACTTCTCGTCGAGTGGTGGTTCTACCAGCGGAAGGTTGCCTGAGCGTGCGGGGAACACGGGCCATCGTGATGGGACTGGGCCGTTTCGGCGGCGGGGTCGGTGTGACGCGGTGGCTTCTGTCGCAGGGTGCGGATGTCACCGTGACCGATCTGGCGCCCCAGGCGGATCTGCAGGATTCCATCGCGCTACTTCCTGCGAGCGATCGGCTGCATCTTGCTTGCGGGGGTCATGAGGAGAGAATGTTTCGGGATGCAGATTTGGTGATCGCAAACCCCGCAGTTCCTCGGCCGTGGGAGAACCAGTATCTTCAGGCGGCGTGGGGAGGCGGCGCAGTAGTGACAACTGAGATTGGGTTGTTGGTCTCGCGTCTGGACCGTCGCAGGGTGATCGGCGTAAGTGGTTCGGCAGGAAAATCGACAACTGCGGCGATGATTCATCACGGGCTTGCCGCCACAGGATGTGCAACGCATCTGGGCGGCAACATCGGGGGAAGCCTGCTTGAAAAGTTGGATGTCATTGGCGATGACATCGTCGTGATCGAACTCAGCAGTGCCATGCTCTGGTGGCTTTCGGTGCAGGGGGCGATGCAGTGGTCACCGGGTGTTGCGGTTCTGACGAATGTTGCCCCGAATCATCTGGATTGGCACGGATCGTTGGCGCACTACGAGCAGTGCAAGCAAGCGATCTTCGCTCACCAGACGAAAGACGACACGGCGATCATTGATGCCACGGGCGGCGCGATTGATCTGCAGATACCCGGGGACCACAACCGTCGCAACGCCGGGCAGGCCATTGCCGCGGTAGTCGCGATGGGCGGGGACAGAGATGCCGCTGCTGAGGCTCTGAAATCATGGGCGGGACTTCCGCATCGACTCGAACTGGTTTGTGAGCGGGATGGTTTGAAGTTCTACAACGATTCAAAGTCGACAACACCGGAGGCGACAGCGGTGGCGGTGCGATCATTTTCGGATGCATCAAAGTTGCACATCGTTGTTGGTGGGTACGACAAGCAGATTGATCTCTCCTTGCTCGCCGAGGTGACCAGTTCGGTTTCAGGCGTGTATGCAATTGGCGAAACGGGCGCGTCGATGGTGGGAGCGGTGCAATGTGGTGATCTGGAGACGGCGGTGCGAGAAGCGACATCCCGCATGGTGGAGGGTGACACTTTGCTGCTCAGCCCGGGATGTGCGAGTTGGGATCAGTTTGCCAACTACGAGGAGCGGGGCGACGCGTTCCGCAGGTTCGTCAGCGAAGTCCGCCCACCAGTTCGCTGACGCTCTGGCATCCTTGATCGGCGACCCACTTTCGGACCCCGGATTCGACATGGAGGGCAATCGTCGGGTCGACGAAGAGCGCGGTGCCGATGCCAATTGCCGATGCGCCGGCGAGAATGAACTCGGCAGCGTCTGTCCAACTCATGACGCCGCCGGTACCGATGATCGGTACGCCGGCGGACGCGGCAACATCTCGGTGAACTTCGCGTATGACGCGGACTGCGATGGGATGAATAGCTGGACCGCTGAGGCCGCCCATGCCTCGGGCGAGGCGTGGTTTGCGAGTCGTGATGTCAATCGACATTGCGGGATAGGTGTTGATGAGTGTGAGGGCATCTGCACCAGCGCCAATGGCCGCTGCGGCGTGGGGTCGAATGTCGCCGGGAGCCGCGGAGAGTTTTGCGATCATGGGCGTTGCACTTGCAGCAGCCTTGATCGCAGTCAGGAGTTCGCGGAGGGAGTCGGGGCTGTCGCCGAAGTGGCGGCCGTCGTCCGTATTGGGGCAGGAGACATTGACTTCGATCAGGTCGATCCCATCGGCCGCATCCATGGCCGCTGCGAGAGAGGTGTATTCGTCGATGGTGCCACCGGCGATCGATCCGATGATGGTTGTGTTGAGATTGAGTGCCTTGGGGGCGTGCGTGGTAAGAAAGGCTTCGATGCCTTCGTTGGCCAGCCCGATCGCGTTCAACATGCCAATTGGAAGATCCGCGACGCGTTGGGGAGGATTGCCTTTGCGTGGCTCAACGGTAATGGATTTCGTGGTGATCGCTCCGATGCGGCCAAGGTCGATGGCGTCGGCAATTTCACCCATCGTGCCGCATGTGCCTGCTGCGAGGACGATCGGATTCCGAATGCTGACGCTTCCCAATTCCACCGTGCCCCCATTCTACGGCACCCTAGGGGACACACCCCGGGTGTGTCCCTGGGTGTGACCCTAGGTGTGTCCCCGGGTATGACCCCTGGAGCGGGGGGGAAAGGGCGATATGATGTGCGGCATGGACGATCTTGCAGACCGAATCCAGCGGTTCGAAACGATGGCGAAGGCCGATCCGGAAAACGACATGGCGCATTTCAGCCTCGGCAGTGCCTATCTGGAGGCCGAACGCTATGCGGACGCTGCCGCCAGCCTCGAGCGGTGCATGGAACTCAATCCGGAGATGAGCCGAGCGATGGAACTCGCGGGTCAGGCCCTGCTGGCCGCCGGCGAAAAGGATCGTGCCATTGCCATACTGCAGCGGGGATACGAGGCCGCCGCCTCTCGCGGGGAGCGCCGCGTGCAGAACGCCATCGGCGACATGCTTGAACGGGAAGGGCAACCCCTGCCAGAAGTAGAGGAAGCGGCGATTCCCAGCGGCGGCGATTTTGTCTGCGGCCGCACGGGGCAACCGGGTACCCGCCTTGAAGAACCACCTCTGCGAGGGCCCATTGGCCAGTGGATCGTCGACAACATCTCAAGCGAAACCTGGCAGGCATGGATCATGCAGGGCACAAAGGTTATCAACGAACTACGACTGTCATTTGCTCGCGATGAGGACCAACAAGTCTACGAGGACTACATGGTCGAGTTTCTTGGCATCCCGGAAGATGTCGTTGCAGAGGAACGCGATACAAAGGAAGAGACAACGGCATGAACGAAATTATGGATGTGGAAGTACTCCAAGTGAAGCCCCGTACCAGCCGATTGGCAATCGCTTCTCTCATCTGCGCAATTGTCATCTGTTGCAGTCCGCTCACCTCGCTGGCCGCGATCATTCTCGGCATCATGGCGCTTGCTGCAATTCGCCGCCACGGCCTCCGCGGCAAGGTTCTTGCCTGGATAGGCATCGTCCTCGGCGTGCTGCTCACCATTGCCGGCTCGTTCCTGATCTGGTTCAACATCTCCATGGGTCTGTCCGTCATTACGGAAGCACCCAATGTTCTCACAAAGGCGTTGCACGCTGGCTACGAAGGCGACAACAGTGCCTTCCTTGCCGAGTTTGAAGGGAAGTCCGGTGCCGCCGATGACGCGGACGTCACCGCATTCATCACCGAATTGCGAAGCCGGTACGGCGAATTCGACAAGGCGGTCTTCGATATGGAACGTGGCGAGGCCGAAGGGGGAGACGAGACAATGGAAATGGGCCTTCGCCTCATCTTTGAAACCGAAGATGTTGAGGCATGGGCCGTGTATCGAATGGGTTTCGTTCCATGGGAGTTGACCTTCGAGATTCGCTGCATCCGTTTGATTGACGACAAGGCGGGCAACATCGTCTTCCCGGCAGGGTCGCAGTGCGATACAGAAAAACAGGATGACGACGGCTGACGAACCCCCCAACCGCGCCGTCATCAGCCCATGGGCGCTGGTTGGCGTCTTGTGCTCGGTCGGCGTCTGCCCCGTGTTCACCATCGCCGGTGTTCTGCTCGGATTGCGCGCACTCGTCGAGATCCGCGCACATCCCGGTCAGATCCGCGGCCGAGGACTCGCCTGGGTCGCCATCGTCCTTGGCCTGCTCGTGACCGGCATCTGGCTTGGCGGCGCAGTCTGGTGGCAGGTCAATGTCCGAAGCCGCATGTCCGGCGTGCCGGCGGCGGTCGCGGCCGGTCAACGGGGCGACATCGCCGAGTTCACCGGAATCTTCGAGTACCCAAGTGATCCTGCGTCCACCGGCACTTTCCTGCAGACCATCACTGACCGATACGGCCAAATGCATGGCAGTGCACATGACACATCCGAAGTGAAAGAAGAGGAAGACAAGGGCGATCAGGTATTTGGCTTCCTCCCCGCGGCGGGCGACTTCAAGTGGGTGCTCCTCTACGACCAGCACACGATTCCCGTCACGGGCCGATTTGTCCTTTTCCGCCATGCGGATGAAGGCGGTGGATTCGTGAATCGATTCGACTGGATTCGCCTTCACGACGAGGAATTGGGCGACCTTGTGTATCCTTCTCCCTCGGAACCGAATCCTTGAGCGATCAAAGCGTCATCCAGGTCCGCGATCTCGTCTGCAGGTTCGGCGATCAAGTCGTGCTGGACGGTGTCAACCTCGATGTCAACGAAGGCGAGGTCATGGTCATCATGGGCGGCTCCGGCTCCGGCAAGTCCACGCTCCTGCGACACATGATCGGTACATTCATCCCGGACGGTGGGACGGTCACCATGTATGACGACGATCTTGCGTCGCTCGACGAATCAGGCATGAACAGAGCTCGTCGCAATTTCGGCATCCTGTTCCAATCCGGCGCGCTCTACAACTCGATGACCGTAGCCGAGAATGTCGCGCTGCCGATCGAGGAACACACCGACCTCGATCCAGACATCGTCAGCTTCATCGTCAAGATCAAGTTGGAACAGGTCGGCCTCCGCGAGGCGGCTGAAAAACTCCCATCCGAAATCTCCGGCGGCATGAAGAAGCGAGCGGGCCTCGCCCGTGCTCTGGCGCTTGACCCGAAAATGCTCTTCTACGACGAACCTTCCGCCGGCCTCGACCCCGTCACCAGCGCGAGCATCGATCGGCTGATACTCGATCTGGCCCGCAAGGTCGGTGTGACAAGCGTGGTCGTGACGCACGAAATGGACTCTGCCTTCACGATCGCCGATCGTATGGCGATGCTGGACCGCGGAAAGATGCTCATGGTTGATAAGCGGGAAGCCTTCGAGGAACTCCGTGACTGGCCGCAGGAGAAACTTGACGAGTTGGACGATCGGCAACAATTGATTCGCCAGTTCCTCAGAGGCGAGGCCGAGGGACCGCTCACACAGCGAAAGGAAGAATCAAGTTATGCTGAGGATCTGCTTGGGGTAGCAGCCCCTCGGTTGACCAAGGGACCGTCGATTCAGTCGACGAGAAAGTAGGCACGTGAATGTCTGAGCAACGGGACATGCGAAGCAACAACCTCCGCGCAGGCGTATTCGTCTCGCTGACACTGATCCTGCTGATCACGGTCATTCTCGTGCTCGCCAACGCAAAGGCCAGCCTGTTTCAGTCCAACAGCGACTATCAGGCGACCTTCACCGTACAGCAGGGCGTCGGCGCGCTGGCAGGCGGATCGGCTGTTCGCCTCGGTGGCGTGAAAATTGGCAAGGTAAGAACAGTGCAGCCCAAGATCGGCGACGACGGTGTGGCCCGCCAAATAACCGTGTCGTTCAAGATCGACTCATCCATCACGCTACACGACGACGCGTCCATTCAGGTTCAATCAGGCATGCTGGGGAATGCCTCGTGGCTCGAAATCTCCAATGTTGGCAGCGGCACCGTCGCAACAAGTGACACGGTGTTGACAGGATCTACTGCGACCATGCTGACGCAGATCCTCGGTTCGGAGTCCGAGTTGGACATTCAACAGACGCTTAACGCGTTGCGGAAAGTCAGCGCTTCGCTTGCCAGTGACGGGGGTGGGCTGCGAGTACTCCTTGGCGATCAGGAGGCCGGCGAACTCACCGCAGCAGTGACGGCGGCGAGGAAGGGATTGGAGTCGTTCGGCGCAATCGCATCGTCCGCAAACGTGTCCTGGCCGACATGGTCAGATGCGGTGACAACACTGTTGGCCGATGGCGCGAAACTTCCCGCCCGTCTGGATGCAACGCTTGCCAAGGCGCAGGAACTTCTCGTGGATCTCCATGTGGATGTGCTGCCCAAAGTGGAGGAATCCATTGAGGGATTCCTGGTTACGACTCGGGCCATGCGAAAGCGGTCTCCGCAGTGGGCAGACCATGTTTCCGGCATGCTCGAAAACGCCGAACAGATGTCGTCCCGCGCAAAGGCTGCGATCGACGACATCGCTACCAGCCCGTGGCGTCTGGTGTATCGGCCGACCGATCGCGAGATCGCCTACGAACAGTTGAACGATGCATCGTGGCGGCTCCTCTACGCGCTCACTGATCTGCGATCCACAGCAGCCGCCATGCAGGATGCAGCAGGAGACGACGCCCAACTCCAGTTGCTTGCGAAACAGTTGGCGGAGAGCGAGTCTGACTTCGCTGCGGCCCGAACTGTCATCATGGAGCGGATCGAGAAGAACTTTCCCAAGCGCCTCCGCACGGAGTAAGCCGGTGTCCTTGCCGATCCCGGTCTCGACATTTGACGACCCACGAATCGACGTGTATCGAAATGTTCGCGATGCGGACCTGCGAGGGAGGCAGCACCTGTTTCTTGCGGAATCCGAAGTCGTATTACGGAGGTTGCTGCGAACGCAGTGGCCCTTGCACTCTGTCTTCGTGAGCCCACGAAAGTACGAACGACTCGCCGGCGTGCTTGCCGACAGTTCGGTGGACGCGCCGGTGTATGTGGCCGATCTCCCACTCATGACACGAATCGTCGGCTTTCGCGTGCACCGCGGCGCGCTGGCCGCCGTTCATCGCCCTTCGCGGGGTGACCTCTCGCTGGACAAGTTGATTGAGAAACTTCAAGATCAAGGACAGGTGACGCTGTTGCTCGCCGAGGGCATCACCAATGTTGACAACATGGGCGCCATCTTCCGGAACGCTGCGGCGTTTGGTGTCGACGGCGTCGTCTTGGACGGAACATGCTGCGACCCGCTGTACAGAAAAGCGATTCGCGTATCCGTCGGGCAAGTACTCTCAATGCGGTGGGCGGTTGCGGAGGACTGGGGAATCGCCATCGACCGCCTGCGAACGGAACTGGGCCTGACGATCATCGGCTGCGAGAGTGGACAGGGGGGATGCTCGATGCGGGATGTCCCGCACGCACCGAGGATGGCAATCGCTGTTGGTGCCGAAGAGACCGGTCTGTCGGCTACGACGCTGCAACGATGCGATGCCATCGCCGAGATCCCGATGTCGGGGAATGTTCCGTCGATCAATGTGGCGGTGGCGTCAGCCGTTGCCCTGTACGAATTTCAGCGACGGTGTTGAGGCCGCGCGGGTGTGAATGAGAGGCGTGTCCTCCGCATCGCCGCTGATTCTCTCAATGGACGCGCCAAGTTTGTTGAGCGTGTCCTCCATCGCGCCGTAACCGCGGTCGAGGTGGTATACGCGACTGACAGTCGTTTCGCCCTCCGCAGCAAGTCCAGCCAGAACCAAACTCGCCGAAGCCCGGAGGTCGCTGGCCATGACCGGCGCACCAACAAGCCGCTCGACGCCCTGCACGGCGACGGTCGCGCCCTGCCGCACAAGTTTCGCGCCCATGCGGGCGAGTTCTGGTACATGCATGAACCGCTCCGGGTAAATCTTCTCCGTCACGATGCTGTTTCCGCGGGCCAGGCACAAGAGAGCCATCAACTGGGCTTGCAGGTCGGTCGGAAAGCCCGGGAAAGGCTGAGTCGTAAAGATGATCGGCTCCAAGTGCCGATCGCTGGTGACGCGAACGCTGCAGGCACGGGGATCTTCGTCGCTGTCCAATTGCACGACGTGGATGCCGACCTTGTCGAGAATGTCGATCACCGCGAGTAGATGGTCGAGTGGGAACCTGTCAATGATGACCTCGCCATTTGTAATGGCGGCGGCAAGCGCCCAAGTGCCGGCAACGATCCGGTCAGGCATGACTTCGTGTGTTGCGCCGCTCAGGCCCGTGACGCCGTCAATGGTGATGCGCGGTGTGCCCGCTCCGGAAATCCTCGCGCCCATTGCGTTGAGCAGTGCAGCGAGATCGGCCACTTCCGGTTCACATGCCGCTGACTCGATGATGGTGCGGCCTTCTGCGAGCGCAGCAGCACTCATGACATTCGCGGTTCCAAGCACCGTTGATCCAAAGGGACCACCAAGAAAGATCGTCGCACCGCGCAGCCTTTCGGCCTCCGCAATGATGTCGCCGCTCTCCAGGTGAATCTGCGCGCCGAGCGCTTCCAGACCTCGAAGGTGAAGGTCAATCGGTCTGTCACCAAATGCGCACCCGCCGGGCATCGAAATCCTCGCCTTGCCGCGGCGAGCGAGCAGCGGACCAAGTACACACACACTGGCTCGCATTGTTCGCACGATGTCGTACCGGGCGTGCGATGGTCCACCATGATCGGCGCGGATCGTCAGTGATCGATCACCGGCCTCGACAGTGCATCCGAGTTCACCCAGTAGCCCAGCCATGTTGCCAATATCGGAGAGATCGGGGACGCCTTGCAGTTCCACCGGTCCATCCGCAAGAATCGCGGCGGACATGAGCGGGAGCGCAGAGTTCTTCGAACCATCAACGGTCACCCGCCCCGTCAATCGTCGTCCACCGTGGATTCGAAATGCGTCCATGCCTGCGACGAGGATCCTTCCTTAGATCGCCTTTCTTCCTTGAATGGCTCCCGGTCTTCATCGACCGAAAGCCCCTTCGCAGCCGAATGCATCCTACCACGGAGGTCAAGTCCTGCAGGAAAAACGCCCCGGCCTTAGGCCGGGGCGTTCCTTTGGGAGTGGATGGAAAGTCGTATCGCCTCAGCGGCGTCGTCGTGGTGCCAGGCCAGCGAGGCCGAGGAGGGCCAATGCGGCGGGGGCGGGAATCCCGCCCGAGCTGAAGATGATGTTGTCAATGTAAACGGCTTCAGATCCAGAGTTGGAATCGAGGCCGATGGTAAGGGAACTGCCATCAAGACCGGAGAGATCGAATTCGATTGTGGTCCAGACACCCTCAAGGCCGGAGTCATCAATGTCCGTGCCAGCCGTGTCAAAGGCACCGCCGGAGGTCATGATGAAGAACGAGTCATCATCTTCCCAGCCGGTGGATGAGATGAAGATATCGACGGACATCATCACATCGGATGCGCCGCCAAAGTCGACAGAGCCGAAATCAATGGTCATCATGCCGTCGGTGTCGCTGAGCTGATAGCCCTGCGTACCATCGGTGTAGGCGCCCACGCCCCCGCCTGTGTAATCTGTGACGCCGACGTAATCGCCGTCAACAAGGCCGCTTCCATTGCGGGTATTCCAGTACCAGGCGCTGAAGGCCATGCTGCCGTCGTCGCCGTTGTACTCCACCCAAGCTTCGCCTGCGTTGTTGAACAATTGATGGTCTACTTCCGCATCACCGGTGTCGTAGTACTTGCCGCCGAGTCCATCGAACTCGAAACTCTGGTACGCAATGATGTCAGCACCTGCTCCGGCGGTCAGGCCGCCGAGTAGGACCGCTGTCAGGGCCATGTTGGTTTTCATCTCGATCCTCTCCTCTTCTTCTTCTTCTTCTTCTTCTTCTCCCGGGATGACTTCCACGCATCCCGACACATTGAGTGTCGAGCCTCAATGACCTACCGTCAAGTGAGAACGCCCTTGTTTTTTGGAAAGAAATGCCCATTAACCAGATCACAACCCTGCTAGGGTGCACGCCGTCCACGGATCGCCGGTGTGGCGACGGAAATCTGGGTAATCTGGCATCTGGTCAAGACGCACGCATGGCACTTTCAACGACGGATATCGCACTTCGCCTCATCGTAGCCCTGATTCTGGGCGGTCTGATCGGCTACGACCGCCGTAAGCACGGCAAACCGGCCGGGCTGAGGACCATGTCGCTGGTTGCCCTCGGCTCTGCGACCTTTACCGTGGTCGGTATCGAGGCCATGCTGCAACTCGCTACTGCCGAAGCAGAAGCAGGCATTGAGGCGGCTGTCCGCCTGGACACCAGCCGCGTGATCGCGGGCATCGTTGGCGGCATCGGTTTCCTTGGTGCCGGTGCGATCATTCAGGGCCGCGGTCGCGTACAGGGCATGACCACCGCTTCGGGCATCTGGGTTACTGCTGCTGTCGGTGTTGCTAGTGGGCTGGGGCAGTTCCTGATCGCGGCAATTGCAACCGCGCTTGCCGTGGCGGTGCTGGTGCTGCTTCGCCGCTCCACGGACGAAGAGGAAGAGTAAGTTATGGCTTCATCGCTTCCGCCCAGGGATTCACAACATGACACGCGCGACCGGTGTTGGCGATGAAATCCTGATGTTCTTTCTCGGCGGGAAAGAACTCGCCGGCTTCCTCGACCTGCGTGGCTATGGGCCGCTCATGCTGCGATGACTTTCCGAGTTTCGCAACAAAGTCGCGTGCGTCCCGCAACTGCGTTTCATCTGAACACCAGACTCCCGAGCGGTACTGCGTGCCGGTGTCCGGGCCCTGCCGATCGACTTGTGTCGGATCGTGCATTCGGAAGAACGCTTCCAACAGTTCGCCATAGGAAACCACCGTTGGATCAAAGGTGACCTTGACCGTCTCGGCGTGTCCGCTTCGCCCGCTGCACACATCCTTGTAGGTCGGATCTTCGACATGACCCTGCATGTATCCGCTCTGGGCGTCAATCACACCCGGGCCCTTCTGAAACCAGTGCTCCACGCCCCAGAAACATCCGCCAGCAAAGTAAGCGGTTTCGGATTCGACCGGTTTGGAGGCCTCAGGAATGTCGGCGCCTTTCTCAATGAAGCACAGGGCGGCGGAGTTCAGGCAGTGCCGGTCGCCGGTGGGCTGTGGACCATCGGGAAACACATGGCCGAGGTGGGCACTGCAGCGGGAACAGAGGATTTCGGTGCGAGTTCGTCCGCCGCTCTGGTCCTCTTTCGTGGATACATGCGACGGATCGTATGGCGTGTAGAAACTCGGCCAGCCGGTACCCGAGGTGAACTTGTGCTTACTGGAGAAGAGCGGCAATCCGCACACCACACACGCGTAGAACCCGTCCTTCTTGTTGTCCAGAAGCGTACCGCAGAAGGGTTGCTCTGTCCCGGCTCGTTGGGTGATGAGGAATGCCACCTCGCTCAATTTGGACGCAAGGGCCGCAACCTCCGCTTTGGAGAGCGGTGTGATGTCATGTCCGCTCTTGGAATAACTCGGAGGGGATTGAGGCACGGGCGGCGATCCCATCAGCAGCATCGCGATGGCCAGCAGACAACGCATGCTGCATCATACTCCTCGGTCGGGCCGCTGGCGTGCACGAATGAGCCGGAGGTTCTCCGTGCGAAGCGTGGCGGCATCTTCCTCGCTGTTGGCGGCGCCGTGCAGGATGAACTTGCTGTAGCTCCAACGCAGGTGATGCTGATCGCGATTCCGGCTAGTGCGAGTCTTGAATGCATGGTCATTGTCTCCGTCCCGCTGCAACGCAGGCTGAGTCATCCTTATGCCCATTCTGACGAAGAAATACAACCTCGCGGCGGTCAATTTGCCAATTTCTGCAAACCAGGGGGCACTCAAGGTGTGACCCCGTGGCGGTCAGTCGTAGATGGAGTCGACGTTGATTTCGATCTCGTCGTCGTCATCCCCGCCACCGCAGCCGCCCCCACCATTTCCACCTCCATTTCCACCTCCATTGCCGCCACCGCAGCCGCCCCCACCATTTCCACCTCCATTGCCACCACCGCCCCCGCCGCCACCACCACCGTTGCCACCGCCGCCGCCATCGCCACCACCGGGTAAGTCACCCGTAAACGGCATGTGGTGCGATTCGCCATTGCCTTGCACCGTGGAGGCAATCAGCGAACCGTCGATCTGCCCATTGTTGAATTGGATATTTGCCTTCGGCGCCAGCACCGTCCCCTTCCAGCCGATGGAGTTCATCTGGAGCGAATTGCATTTGGACATATTAAAGAGCACCTTGTCGGGTGTGCAACCTTGCAGCGTGGGTTGAAAGTTGTTCAGTTGCATTGACTGGCCACGTACGTTCACCAGCACCGACGAACCCTCTGGTACCGATATGGTCATCCCCCAAAGCGGATGCAGTTGGGATCGCCGCACCTTGAAGATGTTCAGGTCGGGATCGTTTCCCGTCATCTGGAGAATACCGTTCTGATTGCTGACATTGCCATTTGGCGAGGCATCTGCAAGCGCATTCGAAAGCGATCTCAGTTCCTGATCTGCCGACTCGAAGTCGATGACAACGACACCACTGACCTCGCCGTTGGGTGTCCCGACCCCATTCATGTTCACCGAACCGGCGCATTGCGTGTTTCCATTGAAGTTCTGGCCGTTGTTCCACTGCAATGTTCCACCAACGATGAGATCATCACGGGCTCCATTTGAATTAGAAAGCCCTGACCCGATTCCCATGTTGTTGTAGGTCGCCGGCCCACCTACCGCGACCCGACCGGTGCAGTCCGTATTGTTGGCCTGGTGATTGTCCGTCACGAAGATTGTGAATCCCTCGGCAACCCCGAGATCGCCGGCGGCGGGAAGTGCCAAGAGAGCGGTTGCGATGGATGCGATTGCGAGATGTCGTGTTGCAGTGTTCATGGAAGTACCTTTCGGATTGTCCCACCCCATTGACAAGGGCCAATACCAGATTCCACGGGCACCAGTCCCGCCTGATCGGGTCATGGCGGCGGCGCGGATGCACACACTGCATGACCGCCTTGGCCCAACGCGGCGATCGGCTATTGTGCGAGTGGCATGATCCTCATGACCCTCACACTCGTGCTTGCAGGGACCCCGGCCGGACAGGGCAGCATGGCGCCAAATTTGGTATCCGATGCAGGCGGGCGCCATGCTCATCGAGATGCTTCGGTACGAGTGTGTCACGCTGGCCAATCACCATGGACTCATTCCAATGCTCAATCCGGAGAAGGGCGGCGGGTTTGATCGCACGCCCCATGGTGATCTGGTTGCGAAGGTGTACGGCGTCATAGCCGCATCACCGCAGGTACTTGGAACGAGTGTGCGGGATGACCCGTCAGTTGGGGAGATCACAGCGCCCATCGAACGGCCTGACGGAGAGGGCTGGGGATTGTCGACCGCGCCAGCGGTTGCCGATGCGTTGCTGCGAGAGAGCAATGGCGCGATCCACTGGCTTGCCATGAACCGCTCGACACAGAGCAGGGATGTCGACCTGCACCTTGGCGACCTGGGCGTCACGGTGGCCGACGTGTCTGCCTTGCAGTTCTACACCACTGCGACGCTGCAGGATCCTCCCTTTGAGGGGACGCTTGACCTCATTGCACCGCCTGTGGAGGATGTTGTTGCGCATCAGTTGACGGACGGGGTGGTGTTGATGTCGGCGACGTCCTCGTTGTGATAGGAAACTGGACGGGCGTATAACGAAAAGAGGGTCTGGACGCTTTTTCGCTACTGTGTCACGCCATGCGGGCAGTCCTTCTTTCCATGTTTCTCTTACTTGGCCTGTCCGCTGAGTGCCCGGCCTCCGGGCCGATCGACCTGATGACCTTCAACATCCGCTACGACAATCCCGCCGACGGCGAGCACCGTTGGGATCGCCGTAAGGAGATGGTCTCCGCTGCAATACTGGACACCCACCCACATGTGCTCGCGGTGCAGGAGGCACTTCCGCATCAACGTGCCTTTCTGCAGGACATTCTTCCGGGGTACGCGGTGGTGGGGGAGCATCGCGGCGGTGGCAGCGAAGGCGAGTTCAGCGGGCTCTTTGTGGACACCTCGCGGCTGGAGATCCTTGATCAAGGACACATCTGGCTCTCGGATACGCCGGATGAAGTTGCCTCTGTCGGCTGGGACGCGGCACTTGCCCGCACCGCAACATGGGCGAAGCTTCGGCACTTCGGCACATCCGGTCCTCAGTTTCTCGTATTTGGAACGCACTTCGACCACCGCGGAGCGGAAGCCAGGCGGAAGAGCGCGGCGCTGCTGCTCAAGACCGCTGCTGAGGTCGGACCTCATCTGCCCACCACCATCATGGGCGACCTGAACGCCACCCCCGGAAGCTCGCCGATGGTTGTCTTTGCTGAGGGGGGATTTCAACCTGCGATCACGGAAAACGGCGGCACATTTCACCGCTTCTCCGGCGACCTTGACGGTCCTCGCATCGACTACATCCTTCTGAACCAGAAGTGGTCTGTTGACAGCGCCTCGATCCTCAGACCTCGCGCGGAAGGAAGGCCTGCTTCGGACCACGACCCCGTGGCCGCGGCCGTAACGCCCCTCGCCTCGCGCGGCACGATCGGCATGCCGCGTGCTATTCGTGGCGTGTGGCATCCCACCGGGGAGACGTTTGTTGATCGCAGTGAGTTTCCCCCCAGCGTACAGGAGCCGCTTACGCGCACCGTCGATGTGCTCCGCAACAGGCCGCAGTCAGAACCGGGCCACCATCAACTCTCCCGAGTTGTCGGGGCGTTTGAACATCCACTCGCGTTGCCCGAACTTGCCCTCGACATGACCGATCGGCTCCGCGTCCTGCACTGCGAACCAAGCAGCGTGCGGCAACTCGCAGCAGACATGCTGGATGCGACGCCCCTCCCAGGGAAGCCATTCGTGGCTGATCGCGCCTTTGCAGAGCAGGTGCTTGCGCTTCTGAGGGTTCCGGGCGACACCTTCTATATCGAGAACGATCTTGAGGCGATGCTCGCTGTCATCAGCCGATCGATCGAGGTTGATTTCAATGCCCTTGCGGCCACCATCGTTGTACCGAACACGGAATCGCAGCCGTTCTTCGGCAAGGTGCTGCCGCCTGGCGTCACGGGGCCGATCCTCGCGGGGCAGCGTGGACCAAACGGCTGGCGGGTTGTTGGCGGCGATGGTCCGAACACCTATGACATGACCCTTCTCGGCGAAGTCTTTGACATGGGCGGCGACGACCATTACTTCGCTGATGAACTGGTCATCGGTGACAGGTTGGTTGTCGATCTCGGCGGGAACGACACATACACCGGCACCGACAAGCAAGGCCCGGCTGCCGGGCTGCTCGGCACATGGATCATCGATGACCGCAGTGGAGATGATCGGTATGGAGAAGTGGGCGGGAGTTTCTCAACCGGCGCGGGCGCGTTCGGCGTGGGCATGATTGTCGACCGCGGCGGTAACGATGTGTACAGCGGTACACATTGGTCAATCGGCGCCGCCGTCTTTGGCGCAGGCATCATCATGGATCTCGGTACCGGCAACGACCAGTACCTTGGCGACTTCCTTACACAAGCCGTCGGCGGCCCGCGTGGCTTTGGGCTGTTGTTTGATGAAGCCGGTGATGATCAGTACATCGCCGATGGTCCAACACCCTCCGTCTACGACACGCCCGATGTGCACGCCTCGTTCAGTCAGGGCATGGGGTTCGGGTATCGCAAGTACGCCTCTGGCGGCATCGGCATTCTGTTCGACAACGGCGGTGACGATCGGTACAGGGCGGGGGAGTTCAGTCAGGGCGGGGCGTATTACCACGGCCTTGGCGTCCTGCGGGACATGGATGGCAACGATGACTACCACGGCAATCGGTATGCGCAGGGGTTTGGTGTGCATCAGGCATTTGGCGTACTAGTTGACGACGCGGGCAATGACACCTACTGGGCGATGACCGCTGCCGATCAAGGTTCTGCGTGGGACATTGCTGCAGGTGCGCTGCTTGAGCGGGGCGGCAACGATTCGTATACGGCTAACGGCATGGCGCAGGGATCTGCTGCGCAGCAGGCCATTGCGTATCTCATCGATCTCGGCGGGAATGACACCTACACGGCGACATCACCGGCTCAGGGCGCATCGGGCAACAACACCTATCACTGGGATGCGACGAAGGCGTTCTCCTTCAGCCTGCTGATGGACCTCGGCGGCGGTGAGGACATCTATTCAATGGGCCGCGAGAACAACTCCGTACAGGCATTGCAGCCGGACCCGGAGCCAGAGGGCAATGGCATCGGCTTGTTCATTGACCGCTGACGCTATAGTGAGACTTCGAGAGGAGATCACTGTGCGAATACTGCTTGGCATTGTGTTGTGTGTGCTTACCATGCCCGCGATGGCCGACCGGACAATCGACACCCATGATCCCAATCGAACGGCCACGATCTTCGTACACGGGTTCGATTCCGATGGCGCGGACATGAGCGGTGTGTTCGGCGAGGATGTGGAAGAGCCGCTGCTGGTCACGGTTGCCGGCATGAGCGGATTGCCAGCGAACGACGGCAGTCAATCGCTTCAACCCTCGGTTGTGACCGCGACTTCCTATTACGGCGATACGCCCCCGAGTTATTACACCGCACAGGACATCGCTGAACTCGAAGCGGTGACCAAGCAGTGGGGCGGTGGGATTCCTCGCTACGCGCTGATCGTGGCAAAGTACGCGCGGCATGTGATGGATCGCAGCGGCGCGCAGCAGGTCAACTTCGTCAGCGCAAGCATGGGTACCTTCGTCACCCGCTGGCTCATTGAGAACGACTGCGATGGGCTTGTTGCCGACGGCAATGTTGCGAGGTGGCTTTCGCTTGAGGGTGTGCTCTCAGGGAACTGGGCCGCCAGTAATGGGCTGCTCTCCGGCCTCTGGGACATGTTTGGCACGCCGCCCATCGATGTCGATCAGATGCACTATGACTGGGTGGATGCAAACGTGCATTCGCCGCGAACGGAAACAGACAGCCCGATGTACGGCGACATCCTCGTTGGCATGGAAGTGTCGACCCGCGACACCGCAAATGACGGCGCCTTGTCGGACATCATGTTGCTCGAGGGAGACTTCAAGGCGAATGATGGTGTGCAGGCCGTTGACAACGCGTACTTTCATTGGATGGCACCTCAGTCGCGATTCATGGGGAAATCGCACTCGATGACCTGGTTCCATGTCGATCACTATGGGTTGGCCGATCACGGGCCGGGCATGGCCCAGATTGTCAACTTCATTACACAGAGGCGGCGGGTCGTGGCGACTATCACGCGGCTGCAGGTGACCGACATTCACGAGCCGGACGACTGGTGGTGGGACTGGACGCCGGCGGAAATCGTGATCGAAAGTGATGTGTATTCGCCCCGCACGCTGGAACTCTGGGGAATCGCTGGCTCGATGAGCGAGCGGGGCGTTGAAGGCGTGTCTTCACCAATCTATGAATTTGGCAGCAGCGGTGATCAGCAGATGATGGATCATGTGGTCTACGACGACTTCCTCGCAGAGGGCGAGACATCGCTGACGATCGATATCGGTGGGTTCGAACTCGACTGGAACGACAAGTATGGTGTTCAGGAGCCGATTGGTGATGGCGATGCGATGGGCGAGACGTCGATTGCCATCAATGTGTCGCAGGCTGGCATCTTCTCGCAGGAGTTTGCCGCATCCGACTTCAACGGAACGTTGGAGGTTCGCGTCATTGACTATCCGTTCAAGACACTTGACGATGTGTTGCCCGGCGATGTGGATGGCAGCGGTGTTGTTGATGTGTCCGACTTGCTTGCGGTCATCAATGCGTGGGGACCGTGCAGTTCATGCCCCGAGGACCTCGACCAATCCGGCACTGTCGATGTCTCCGACCTCCTGATCGTGATCGCGAATTGGAGTTGAGGCAGATTCACCCCTAGCGGCGGCATCTGGCTGAAACACACAAAAGAAACAGCCCCGCGTAAACGGGGCTGCCTCAATGGTCGGACAAAGGATGCGACTCAGCGGCGCTGGCGCTCCTGGGCCTCGTTCACCTTGATGGTGCGGCCGTCAAGTTCCTTGCCGTCGCACTCGGACATGGCTGCCCTGGCCTGCTCATCGTCGTCCATGGTCACGAAACCAAATCCGCGTGAGCGGCCGGAGTCGCGATCAGTGATGACAATGGCGTCAGAGACGTCACCAAAGCCCTCGAAGTGTGCCCGAAGGCCCGCAGTCGTCGTTTCCCAACTCAAATTTCCTACGTACATCTTCATTCCAAAAGATCCTTACCGTGAAACTACCCCGAAAACCTGTGCTTGACTCGATACCGATCTGGACCTCGATGCCAAGCAACCGTGGTCCCGGGAGTAAATTGTGCCCCGTGAGCGGGACACCCCCAGCGTGGGGAAGGACGAGATTGTACCCGCATTCCCGGCAGTCTGCCGATTACCATGCCAAGCATCGCAGGTATTACCCCACAAACCCGGTTTTTCGTCCCCTGCGGCATCCTTATAAGCATGCTGGTCGCGGCGGGCTGCAAAAAAACCGAGCAAGGTCAATCAGGCAAGGAAGACACGCCCGCGCCCAGCCGCTGGGCATCGCCTCGCCGAGATGTGCCTGCCGCCATCGTCGGCTCGCCCGCCGAGGATGGGGCACACCCGACGATCGCACACGTGGCAATACACGATCTTGACCTCGACGGCCGCCTCGACATCCTCGCCGCCGATGTTCGAAGACATGGCATCGCATGGCTCCGACAAGGCGAGGACGGCTCATTCACCGAACAGATGATCGGCGATCGAATCGACGGACCGGTCCATGTTGAACCGCTCGACATCGATGAAGATGGTGACCTCGACCTGCTGGTTGCCGCCATGGGCGTCATCCTTCCATCGGATGCGGAAATCGGAAAGGTCATCATTCTCGAAAACGACGGTCAGCAACAGTTCACGAAGCGCGTGATTCTGGACAAGGTCCGCCGCGTCACCGATGTCCAAGGTGGTGATCTCGACGGCGATGGCGACATCGATTTGGCGGTAACGCAGTTCGGGTACTTGCGAGGCGAAGTCCAGTGGTTGGAGAATCTGGGTAACTGGCAGTTCCGGGGTCATCACCTCATGGACAAGTCTGGCGGTATTCACGGCCCGATCGTCGATATCGACAACGATGGCGATCTCGACATCGTCGTGCTCTTTTCGCAGGAGTGGGAATCAGTGCACGCCTTCGTGAACGATGGCACTGGCGCATTTGCGCCGACGGTGTTGCATGATGTTGCCGACGCGGATTACTCCAGCAGCGGTATCGATGTGGGCGACATTGACGGCGACGGCGATATGGACATTGCCTGGGCCAATGGCGATGCCTTCGTCTCAGTCGATTACCGGCCGCTGCCATCCCATGGCGTGCAATGGCTCGAAAACCGTGGCGATCTCGACTTTATCTTCCACCGCATTGGTGATTTTCACGGTGCCTACGCCCCAACCATCGCCGACATGGACGGCGATGGCGACATGGACATCCTGACAGTCAGTGAATTTGCTTTCTGGGAAGACCCAACCGCCTCCAGCATGCGATGGTGGCAGCAGCAATCCGACGGTTCATTCACGCCGCATGATCTGGCGAGCGACCCAACACACCTGGTGACCTGTGATGTTGCCGATCTGGACGGCAATGGACACATCGACATCGTTGCCGGCGGCATGGCGCTGTACCCGCCATTCGATCGCATCACGCGCATCGTTCGGTGGAGCCATGAGAAGCCGCTTCGCGGCGATCGAGAGGTTGCTGGCCGCGGTGTACCGCCCGCGGTCGCCTCGAAGATCGCTGATGCGGCAAGCGCTGGTGAATTGGGGATGATCTACCACGCAAATGCACTGCCGGTTCTGGCCGAGGCGGCGTACGCGGAAGCGGAGGCGGCCGAGGCGGACAACCCACGCTGGCCCTACTACCGCGGGCTGCTCGACTTGGCGGTTGGTGACAGTACTGCCGCACTTGCACACCTGCAGCGTGCAGCTGCACGCGGCGGTGCATACCGACCGCTGCAGGCCCGGCTCGGCGAGTTATATGCCGGCGCGGGTGACATCGACGCTGCGTCGGCCGCATTCGAGGCCGCAGGTGATCTTGACTTCGCAATCATTGGAAGGGCGGAACTCGCCGCCACCGCCGGTGACTGGCAGGAGGTTGTCACGCTACTCGAGCGGAGGAGCATACCGGGTGCCGCCGTGTTGCTGGCGACTGCACGCGGCGAACTTGGTGGTGATGGCAGCGGCAACTTCTCTGCTGTTGACATGGGCTTTCAGGTCGATGATCCATGGTTCGACCGTGTGCAGGACCAGTGTGTGCTGGCCGATTTGATCGTGACACGGGCTCAGATCGCGTTCATCCGCGGCGATATTCCACAGGCTGAAGAAATCCTGCGAAGAGCTGTCCGCATTGATTCGCACGACAAGGATGCGCGCATTGCCCTTGCCAACATCCTCATGCGAACCGGCAGGCCGAATCGCCAGACAGTCGAGTCGGCGCTGCAACACCTGCATGTCGCTCTGGAACAGGATCCTTCCTATGTCATGGCCCGCGCAAGCCGTGGCTGGGCGCTCTTCATGTTGAAGCGAAATGACGAAGCAGCGGCGGTGTGGACTGCCATCCTCGCCGAAGAACCCGACCATGCCCCATCCCTCTTCAATCTCGGGCAGTTGTATTCGCAGATGGGCGACTACGAACAGGCGTTGTCATATTTCAGGCGAGGTGTCGCGGTGCCGCGGGACACCGCGTTCAGCGGTTCGTTCGAAGGCGGACACCGCGGTGGGTGGATGCTGCGGTACGCCTTGGCGGCGAAGGCGGCCGACAAAATTGATGAGGCGATCGCCGCATTTGACGAGGCGGTTGCGTTGAATGAGGAGGATGCGATCGCCCAGTTCGAGTACGGGAACATGCTCATCGGCCAGCAGCGTTTCGAGGAGGCGCTGCCACATCTCTTGGCCGCCAACGAATTACAACCCAACCGCGGACCGATTCTCGCGGCGATTGGGTACACGCAGTTCAATTTTGGTCGCCTTGAGGGTTCGAAGGTCAGCCTGCTGGCCGCGGTGCGAATCGCTCCACGTTTCGCACTCGCCTGGTATCACCTTGGAAACACACAGAGGGCACTTGGGGATGTCGGGGGGGCGATTGAGAGTTACCAGATGGCACTCAGTCTGCGACCGGACTTTACGCTCGCTCAGGAGGCACTGAAGACTGCCACTGCGAGCGATACACTGTCGCAACCATGAGCCAGATCATCGATCATTTCATTGACGGTTTGCGCGTCCCTGCTGCGGGCGAACAGACATGCGACGACATCGACCCGGCGAGCGGGGCGGTAGTGGCGAGCGTATCGCTTGACGATACGGCCGCAGCGGAGAAGGCCGTTGCTGCAGCGGCAGCAGCCTTCCCGGCCTGGCGTGATACGCCGGTTGGCGAGCGGTGCCAGGTGCTGTTTCGCTACAAAGAGTTGCTGGAATCTCACTTCGACGAACTGGCGGCGATGATTGTTACGGAGCACGGCAAGACGCTGCCGGAGGCCCGGGGCGATGTCCGCCGCGGCATCGACTGCGTGGAGTTTGCCTGCGCGGCGCCGACACTGCTCATGGGCAGAACGTTGCCACGGATTGCAGTATCGAGTTCGTTCAGCCGCGAGCGAGAGGAGAATATTCCGCTCGACAGTTCGTTGGAACGCGTACCGCTTGGCGTATGTCTGGGAATAACGCCGTTCAACTTTCCGATCATGGTGCCGATGTGGATGTGGCCGATGGCGATCGCCTGCGGCAACACATTCATTTTGAAACCATCGGAAAAGGTCAGCATGTGCGCGCTGCGCGAGATCGAACTCGCCCATGAAGCGGGGGTGCCGTCGGGCGTTCTCAATCTTGTCGCGGGCGGACGGCCGGTCGTCGAGTATCTGATTGCACACGACGATGTCAAAGCGGTGTCGTTTGTCGGGTCGACCGCTGTTGCCCGGCAGGTCTATGCCGCCTCCGCCGCCGCTGGCAAGCGGGCGCAGTGCATGGCCGGTGCAAAGAACCACATGATCATCATGCCCGACGCCAATCAGGATGCCGCTGTCGACGGCGTACTGGGTTCGGCATTTGGCAATACCGGGCAGCGGTGTCTGGCCGGTTCGGTTGCAGTGCCTGTTGGTGATGCTGCGGACTGGTTTGTGCCGCGCATCGTCGAGGCTGCCGGTGGCATCACGGTTTCTTCCGGGTCCGAGCCAGGCTGCGGCATGGGACCGCTGATCGACATGCAGAGTGCCGAGCGTGTGACGGCCGCTATCGAATCCGGCCTTTCGGAAGGCGCAGATCTCCTGCTGGATGGTCGCGGTCTTGACGGGTGCTTTGTCGGCCCGACCGTATTCGACAATGTCACCGAGGAGATGTCACTTGCCAGCGAAGAGATCTTCGGGCCTGTGTTGTCCATCGTGCGATCGTCGACGCTTGACGACGCAATTGGTCTCACGCAGCGCTCGCGATATGGAAACATGGCAGTCATGTTCACCGACAGCGGCCACGCCGCGTCAACCTTCCGCGAGCGGGCGGGGGCGGGCATGATCGGCATCAATGTCGGCGTTCCGGCGCCGATGGCGGTTTTCCCGTTCTGTGGCTGGAAGGAGTCGTTCTTCGGTTCGCTCCACGCCAATGGCGAAGACGCCGTGCGGTTCTTCACGGAAGGTCGCATTCTGGTCAGTCGGTGGTTCTAGCAGGAGGTCCATGTGGCACGAGTCACCCGAGCAGCACTCATTCAGGCATCCAACGAATTGTCCGCAGATGCCTCCAATGAGGACATCAAGAAGGCAGCGATTGACAAGCACCTGTCATTGATCGCGGACGCCGCATCACAAGGCGCGAAGGTCTGTTGCCTGCAGGAAATCTTCAACGGTCCATACTTTTGCGCAGAACAGGACAAGCGGTGGTATGACATGGCCGAGCCGGTCCCGGATGGGCCGACCGTAGAAATCATGCGGGCCGCCGCGAAAGAACATGGCATGATTCTTGTCGTGCCGCTGTACGAAGTGGACATGACCGGCGTGTACTACAACACGGCTGCCGTCATTGACGAACATGGTGAGTACCTCGGCCGCTATCGCAAGCACCACATCCCACACTGCAACCCCGGATTCTGGGAGAAGTTCTACTTCACACCCGGAAATGGCGGTTATCCCGTGTTTGACACCAGCGCTGGCAAGATCGGCGTCTACATCTGTTACGACCGACACTTTCCAGAAGGCGCGCGGGAGTTGGGTCTGAACGGCGCGGAAATTGTCTTCAACCCGTCGGCAACGGTCGCCGGGCTCAGCGAATACCTCTGGAAACTCGAACAGCCGGCGCATGCGGTGGCGAACCAGTACTTCGTCGGCGCGATCAATCGCGTCGGTACAGAGCCGCCATGGAACATCGGCGAGTTCTACGGACAGAGCTACTTCTGCGATCCTCGCGGACAGATCATCGCCGAGGGTTCGCGGGATCGGGATGAAGTTGTTCTTGCGGATCTTGACCTCGACTTGATCGAAGAGGTCAGGCACGCCTGGCAGTTCTTCCGCGATCGGCGGCCGGAGAGTTACGAGCACATCACCGAGCCGTGAGTACGAACCACCTTATTAACCCGGACATCGCTCCGACTACGCCGGAGGAGCGGACGTGGTCTCGCTGGCACCTGGCCGCACTCTGGATCGGCATGTCCGTGTGCATTCCGACATACATGCTTGCTGCGAGCATGATTCAGGCGGGAATGACGTGGTGGCAGTCGGTGTTGACTGTATTGCTCGGGAATCTCATCGTGTTGGTACCGATGATCCTCATGGGACACGCTGGCACGCGGTATGGCATCCCGTTTCCAGTCCTGGCGAGGGCAAGTTTCGGTGTTCGTGGTGCGCACATTCCTGCAATGGCCCGTGCCATGGTGGCGTGCGGGTGGTTTGGCATACAGACATGGATCGGTGGGTTTGCGATCTATCAGGTGCTTGGCGCATTGGGGTGGCTGGACATCGCCGGTGACACGACTCCGTTTCTCTTTCTTGGAATTACGCTCAAGCAGTTCCTCTGTTTCCTTGCATTCTGGGTTCTCAACTTCGCGATCATTCTTCGCGGCATTGACTGCATCAAATGGCTTGAGTCGTGGGCGGCACCATTTCTCCTGGCGATGGGGCTCGCGCTGCTGGGATGGGCGATGTACCGTGCCGGTGGCGTTACCGAAATTTTCCCGGCTGCGCCGCAGGACCCGCTGCCGTTCTGGCCCATCTTCTTTCCGCAGTTGACGGCGATGGTTGGTTTCTGGGCGACACTGAGCCTCAACATTCCAGACTTTACGCGGTATTGTCGTTCGCAGCAGGACCAGGCCATGGGGCAGCTCATTGGTCTACCAACAACGATGACGCTGTTCTCGTTTATCGGCATTGCGGTGACGAGCGCGACGATCGTTATCTACGGGCAAGCGATCTGGGACCCGATCACGCTCGTGGGCAAACTTGGTTCGCCGGTGGCAGTTGTGGTATCTCTCATTGCGCTGACGGTGGCAACACTCTCGACGAACATCGCAGCGAATGTGGTGAGCCCGGCGAACGGATTTTCGAACCTGAGTCCCCGGCGAATCTCATTCCGAACCGGAGGCATTATTACTTGCGTCATCGGCATCGTGATCATGCCGTGGAAGTTGTACAACGACCTCTGGTCGTACATCTTTACATGGTTGATCGGGTATAGCGCGTTGCTCGGACCGATCGCGGGCATCATGTTGTGTGATTATTTCGTCGTGCGGCGGATGAGGCTCGATGAAGACGGGCTGTATGAGGCAAAGGGGCCGTACCGAGGCGTCAACTACGCGGCGATCATTGCGTTGGTGCTGGCAGTTGCCCCGAATGTGCCTGGGTTCATTAACGCGGCCATGCAGCGGGCGGTGTTTCCGCAGTTTTTCAGCACGATCTATGATTACGCGTGGTTCGTGGGCCTCGCGATCGCCGCGGGGCTGTATTGGATACTGATGCAGGGGAGAATGCAAACATGCCGCTGACCTTGCCGCCCTGTGATTACCAGCCACACGCCTACGATGGGCCGACACGCGAGGAAGTGCTACGGCTGCGGCAGACATATCTGTCGCCCGCCATCCGGTTGTATTACGCCAATCCGGTCATGGTGGTCGAGGGGTACATGCAGTACGTCTGGGATGAAACCGGCCGCCGCTACCTCGATGCGATCGGTGGGATCGTGTCCATCAGCGTCGGACATTGTCACCCGAAGGTGATGGAGTCAGTTGCGGCGCAGAACGAGCGACTGCAGCACACGACCACCATCTACCTGCACCCGACTGTCGCTGAGTTTGCGAAGAAACTTGTGGCGACCCTGCCCGATGGCTTGGACACCGTGTACTTCACCAACAGCGGGTCTGAGGCGAATGATCTGGCTGTCTTGATGGCGCGTGCCTTTACCGGAAACTTCGACATTGTCGCGCTGCGGAACGCCTATCACGGTGGTTCGCAAGGCGCAATGGGCCTGACGAGTCACAGCACATGGAAGCATGCGGTGCCGCACGGGTTTGGTGTGCATCACGCCATGGCGCCGGACAGGTACCGAGGGATATGGGGCTACGATGATCCGGATGCCGGCGCGAACTATGCCGCCGATGTTGCGGATGTCATTGCGCAGGGTTCCTGTGGTGCCGTGGCAGGGTTCATTGCGGAACCGATTCAGGGTGTCGGCGGCGCGGTTGAGATGCCTCCCGGGTATTTGGAGGCGGCGTACGGATTTGTACGAGAAGCGGGTGGGATGTGCATCGCAGATGAGGTGCAGACCGGCTTCGGACGAACCGGCGACAACTTCTGGGGTTTCGAGAATCATGGTGTTGTGCCGGACATGGTTACGATGGCCAAGGGCATGGGTGATGGAGCGCCGATTGCGGCGGTTGTGACGAGCCGGCAGGTGTCGGAGTCACTTGCGACAGCGTTGCACTTCAATACATTTGGCGGAAACCCGGTGTCGTGCGCGCAAGGCATGGCGACACTGGAGGTGCTGTTGGATGAGGACTATCAGGGGCGTGCGCTGCGACTGGGCAAACAGTTATTTGCAGGGTTGAGGGGTCTTCAAGAGCGGCATCCGGTCATCGGCGATATTCGCGGCCGTGGACTCATGAGTGGCATGGAACTGGTTACCGATCGAGAGGAGAAGACGCCGGCGGTCGAGTTGACTGCCACCGTGCATGAGCGATGCAAGGATCTTGGTTTGTTGATTGGTAAGGGCGGGTACTTTGGGAATGTGTTGAGGATCAAACCGCCGATGTGTTTGGGCGATGCAGATGTGCAGTACATCATTGATGTATTGGATGAGGCGTTGGGATGACCTACGATCTGGTGATCGGTGGCGGGACTGTCTTTGCGCCAGACGGCGAGTTCGTCGGCGATGTCGGCATCAACGGCGAGACGATTGCGGAGGTGCGGGAAGGTGGGGGTCTTGTGGGGAAGCAGGTCATTGATGCAACTGGCAAGTTGGTGTTTCCGGGGTTCATTGATCCGCATGTTCACATTCATCTTCCGTTCATGGGGACCAACGCAATTGACGATCATGCGTCGGCGACTAGGGCGGCGCTCGTGGGCGGGACGACGACGGTTATTGAGATGATTTGCCCGGGGCCGGAGGATGAGCCGCGGGCTGCGTTTGATACTTGGAAGGGTCTTGCAGAGGAGGGGGCGTGCTGCGACTACTCGTTCCACCTCTCGGTCGTGCGGTTCGATGAACTGGCGAGGGCGCAGTTGCGGGATTTGGTGGCAAGCGAGGGCGTGCAGTCGTTCAAGGTGTTTCTTGCATACAAGGGCGCGCTGGACATTCCAGACGAAGAACTCTTTGCGCTCATGGAGTTGGCGAGCGAACTTGGTGTCGTCATTACTGCGCACTGTGAGAATGCAGAGGCGATCGACGCAATGCAGAAGCGTTTGATTTCGGATGGGAAGACCGATCCCTGTTGGCACGAGCCGTCGCGTCCCCGCACGGTCGAGGCGGACGGCGTCAACCACCTGTGCGCATTCGCGGAGTTGACTGGGGCTGAGGTGTACATCGTGCACACATCGTGCGGACTGGCGATCGACAGGGCGCTTGAGGCCCGCGGCCGCGGCGTCAACGTGCATGTCGAGGCCGTCGTGCCTCATTTAGTGTTGGATAGCACATATGCGGAGCGGCCCGACTTCGAGGGGGCGAAGTATGTCATGTCGCCGCCGCTGCGGGATGAAGAGGAGCATGACCGATTATGGGAGGCGATTGCCTGCGGGGATGTGTCGACGATTGGTACTGATCATGCTCCGTTCAACTTCCACGGGCAGAAGGACATGGGGCGGGAGGCGTTTACGCTTATTCCAAACGGAATCCCGTCCATTCAGGAGCGTGTGGATCTGGTGCACACGCATGGTGTGAGTCTCGATCGAATTGACCTGCGGACGATGGTGGACGCCTGCAGCACGAATGTGGCGAAGGTATTCAACATGTATCCAAGGAAGGGGGCGATCGCCGTTGGGTCGGATGCGGACATTGTGATCTACGACCCGGAGTTTCGCGGAATATTTGCGCATGCCGATGGCTTGTCGAAGGTGGATTACAGCGGCTTCGAGGGCATGGATCGCCGCGGGCGTGCCGAGACCGTTCTGCTCCGAGGCCAGATCGTCGCCGCCGAGGGCACCTTCATCGGCCCCGAAGGCGGCGGCAGATACATAGCTCGCTAGTCGTTGGAGACGAGGCGGTTGGATTGTTCGACGAATTCGTCTCCGGACCACTGTGTGTCCTTCTCGACCATGCCCTCGCGGTGAGTCTTGGCGGCAGCCTTGGCCTCTGCTTGCCGGAGGACTAGATCGGCGTGGGTGCTGAAGTAGGGGAGGCTGGCGCCGCGGAATTCATCGAGTTGCTCGAACCCGTGTTTCTCCATGAACGACAGCAGATGATCACACATCTCCTTGACTACCCCGTACCCGTGCATCATGACCCCAGTACATACCTGCACGGTATTTGCTCCCAGAAGAATGAACTGCGCAGCATCCTCGCCCGTCTCGATCCCGCCGATACCGCTGATCGTCCGACCCGGGAACTCCTCGTCCATCATCCGCGCCAGTTCCATCACCATTCGAAGCGCAATTGGCCGAACCGCCTTGCAGGAATAGCCGCCAGGAACGGAGTACCCCTCAACCGTCGGCTGTGGCCGCAGCGTCTCCAGATCGACACCCATCACACTCAGAATCGTATTGATCGCCGCAATTCCGTCACACCCACTTCGAAGCGCAGCACGCGCAGGGTCTGTGATGTGCGTCACATTTGGTGTCATCTTCGCCCACACAGGCTTGGTCGCCACCTTCATCACCCAACCGCTGACCTCCTCGACGATGTCGGGGTTCTCACCCATCGCCGCCCCCATCTTGCGCTCCGGAAGTCCGTGCGGACACGAATAATTCAGTTCAAATGCATCGACGCCCGCCTCTTCACACCGCTGGACGATTTCCACCCATCCCTGCTCGTTGCACTCCTCCATGATCGACGCAATGAGCACGCCCTCTGGATGCGCTTGCTTGATTGCATCAAACTCCTCCAGCCACGTGTCAAACGGCCGATCGCTGATCAACTCGATGTTCTCCCACCCGAAGATTTCACGTGTCTCAGCAGCTCGCATCCGTGCATACCGCGGCGCTACATTCGTCACCTTCGACGCATCGAGGCTAATCGTTTTCGCAACAACCGCCCCCCAACCCTCGTCGAAGGCGCGGTTGATGACATTCGCATTCGTACCAGGAGGGCCCGAACCGATGATGAATGGGTTCGGGAGTCGCAGGCCGTTGACGGTGGTCTCAAGCGTCGGCATGGCCGTATGATAGGCTGCACGCCCAAATGACTGAGTTATTCGAATTGGAAGAAAAACCGAAATTCACTCTCTGTTGCATGTTCATGCTTGTCCTTGCAGCAGTTACTGCTGCGCAGGAACTACCGGAGGACCGTCGACACCACCATTACCAGAAGGGAAGCAGTACGAGTACTTCTACGGATTCTCTGTTGGACGTGGCTCCGATGTTGCCTCTGAACGATCTCACAACCGCAATCCGTGGCTTAGCGAAGCCTGCCGGGGTTACATTCAACTCGTCAGCGGCATGGACCTGGCAGCACGCTGGCGATGTGATGCCGGGAACCGCTCGTACCCGCTCGGTGTTCTGGTATGGGGGCGGTGGCCTAGCGACGTTCTGGCACGATGATCATGGACTGGGCCAAGTTGTATACAACATCGAAGGCAACGTCGGTGCAGGCACACCGTCTCAGCCACCGCTTGCTGATTCAGTTGCAGGCCCATTCGCCCTGAACAACATTCTTACCAGCCAGGATCTGTTTCTGGCTTCCCTTTACTGGCAACAAGCATTCGCCGACCACCACGCAATACTTCGTATTGGCAAGATGATGGATTCATCGTTCTTTGACACGAACTCGGTTGCCTACGATCCGATCAGTGGATTTCTCGCTGAAGACTTCAATCAGTCGATCACTAACCCACTCCCAACTCATGGGTTTGGCGTGAACATCGAATGGGATGTGGCAGACGACATTGTGATGCGGTGTGGCATCGCTAACAGCGAGAGTGGCGGTAACACCACCGGGTTCGATGGACTCTCCGCGGAGCATCTTTGCTCCGTTGCGGAGATGGACATCACCGCACATCCAACGATCAATAATGCGAAACGCGATGGGCATTACCGATTCCTTGTCTGGCACAACGGGATCGCCAACTCTACCGGTACTGGCGATATCGACGGCTGGGGCGGCCTGTTCAACTTTGATCAGGAGATTGCCGAGAACGTGTCGATCTTCGGTCGTATCGGTAGTGGCAGTGGCAGCGTCACGCCATCCACGTTCAGCGTCTCAACGGGATTTGCTATCGACAAGCCGTTTGACTTCCAACACAGCTCGACGGGTCTGGCGGTTGAGTATGCGAAGATGTCGGCCCTCAACCGGCCCGTACGTGGTCATCGAACGATGCTTGAGTGGTACTGGCGAACGCATCTGACGCATTCGCTCTACACCGGCCCGGTTGTGCAGTACGTCCGTGACAATGACATTGGTCTCGGCGATTCGGTCATCTGGGGTTTTCGAACGACGTGGTCATTCTGATACCTGTGATTGATCGTGAACAGCCTTCATGGCGATCTTCGCAATGACAACGCTCACCGTTACCGCAAGCACCATGCCGCCGTACACGGTGATCTCGTGGGTGATGGAATCGCCCGGGGGCAGGTTGCCAGTTGACTCGTATGTTTGCGCAAGATTAGCCGCATGTTTCGCGGCGTAGCCGATATACACGGTCGAAAGAAAACCCGGAAGCATGCATGCCGATGCGAGCGTATAGGAGCTGAATTTCGCCCGGCTCACTGCAATCAGGTAGGAGAGCAGCGTGAAGTTCAGTGGTGAAAGTCGCAGCAGAGCAATCAGCCTGAATCCGGAATCGGATGCAGCTGCGTCGACAGCATTCAGTTTCGGGTGCCGCTTCAGGTACGCATCAACCTTGCTGCGGAGCAGGTGCCGGCCAATCCAGAACATGAGAAACGCGGCAATCACCCCGGCGATCGATATCCAGAGGAATCCCCACCAGATGCCAAACACTGCGCCAGCGGCCAGGGCGAGTACGGACTCTGGAAACCCCAGCGTCGCGCCCAAAATGACCGCCAGCATGAACAGCACGGGGCCCCAGGCCCCGAGGTTTCGGATGTAATCATCTACCGCGGGCATGTACGGCTCAAGCCCGTAGTGAAAGAGCAAGTACAGCCCGGCGACCAGTCCAATCGCCATTCCAAATCGCAAGATGACCCCTCCCCATGTGCGGTGGAACGCAGGAATGGGTATGTGTGCCAGGCCTTTAATGATCATGCTCTCAGGATACTGCGTCGCCGCAACCATGGGTAGACGCTCGTGATCGTTACGAGGAACAGCACAAGCCCAGAGGCGACGCAGATCAGATGGTGTTCGTGTACGAGCATGGTTGAGATGGAAACCGCAGTTGCCCAAGCCAACGCCCACACACGCCAGCGTGCACAGACGGAGCACGCGAGCGTGAGGGCGTACGCGACGTGCAGTGAGGGTACGTGGTTCCAGCGGGCCCCGTTGTCAAGGCCAAGCGGTTCGAACAGGTACGTACCCCAAACGCCGCTGGACATGTCATTGGTGTACCCGGGGTCAATGGGAATCAGTACAAAGAACGGTACGGCGATCGCGGTTTGTGCAAGCAGTGTTCCCATCGGCGGCAGGGCTTCTCGCCACGATCGAAAGGCAAACGGAAACAGCGCAACTGCAACGTCCAGCGAAAAATAGAGCGGCAGGACCCACGCTTGAAACGGAATGCGAGTTTCCCAGTCAAAGTAGAGCGCATACCGCGTTTCGTGCATGTCGCTCAATTCATGCGAGATCGTCCACAACAGAAAAAACCCCGCGTAGTAGCCAAGGGCGACCCACCAGACACTCGCACGGGACGCAGCGGCACTCACGGCAGCGCGTAGAACCCATCACCGACATCCTTGAGTTGACCTTCGGCCACAAGTACCCGCCACACTTCATCGGGGAAGTCATGTGGGGCCTGCATGGAGTCGAAGTCAGCGGTCTTACCGGTGGTCAGCGGTCCCACGCCAAGTTTCGACTCGCGGTCGAGCCGCAGGAGTTTCATGCGCCGCCGGAATGTCTTCATGGCCTGGCGTTTGGTTTCGTTGTCGATCTCGGGTAGCGATTCGGGCTCGGCTTCTACTACGGCCTGCTCCTCGCCCTTGAGGCGAGCGATGAGGTGGCCAAGTTCGTCAAGGTCGCGTGCCGCGATGACCCGCATGGTTTGCGTCGCGTCTGCGCCCACCTTCATGAGCGTTCTGTGCAATTCGCCCCAGAGCGGCCCGGCGTCCTCCGTGGCGGCAAGTTCACCCGCAATGCGTTCGACCTCGCCGATGCCTGCCTCAGGTCCACTGGTGGGCCGACCGCCCCCACGTTTTTTCCGCTTGTTTTTGCCCTTGGACATGTGATCAGTGTACCCAAGGACTTGTATCCGCCCGAGTTTGCCCCATACTGGGGGGACTTATGAGAGTACTGCTTTGCCTGTTCGCCCTTGCCTCCACGGCCGCTGCCCAGTGGCCTGATGTGCCGGATGTGAACCTTCCGATTTGCGACGCCAGTGGCGAGCAGGCGATCCCAAAGATCGCCGCTGCAGGGGATGGTGGGTGTTATGTCAGTTGGTTCGACAACCGTAGCGGTGGTTATGACGTGTACGCCCAGCGGATCGATGCGGCGGGGAACATCCTCTGGAAGGATGATGGTGTTCTGATTGCCAATCGAAACTACTCATCGACGATGGACTTTGATCTCATCGTGGATGCCGCGGGCAACGCTGTCGTCGCTTATCGCAACGCAGTGTTTGGTGGCGATGGCATTCTCGTGTCTTCCATTGCGGCAAGCGGCAGCCTGAACTGGACCACGGTTGTGCAGGGTGGGGGCACGTTTGTTGCCTCGCCTGTTCTTGCTGCCAGTGAGGACGCAATCATAGTTGGCTGGATCAGTGGTGAAGACTCGAAGTTCCAGCGTCTCAACCAGAAGGGACAGGCCCTCTGGCTGCAGCCACTTGTTGTGAGCGATCCGGCCGGCGGCACGCTCATGGTGTCGGATATGGAACCGTCGCTCAATGGCAGTGTGCTGGCATCCTTCGTGCAGTACACGACCTTCTGGGGCACCAAGCTTCTCTTTGCGCAGCGAATCGGCAGTGGCGGTGCTGCGGTCTGGGATGAACTGGCCCCAGTCATGTCCACCAACTCCCTGCAGCTGGGCGCGTTTCCTGATTTCATTGGAGACGGGCAGGGCGGTGGTTTCTTCACCTGGTACGGGGTCGGTCCTCTACAGGTATATGCCTCACGGGTGTTTGCAGACGGTTCGGTGACATACGAGGTGCAGGTCGCCTCGAGCCTCGGCAGTACGCAGCGTGTTGACCCCGTGGCGGTTCGCGATGGCAGTGAACTGATCGTCTTTTTCCGCACGCTCGACAATGGCCAGAACAATCACGGTATTTCCGTGCAGCGGCTCACGGCTGGCGGCTCGCTCCTCTGGGGTTCGGCGGGCGTGATGCTCCTTCCGACATCGCTAGCACCGCAGTACGGTCCCTTTGCCGCGCACCAGTCGGATGTTTCCGCTGTGTTCTACGGGCAATCGGCATCGTTTGGCGATGACATCATCAACCGGATGGCGGTTGATGGTTCGGGGGGCGTCATTGCGGCAACGCCCGTCTCCTCATGGAGTTCCACCATGGGCAGAATTGTCGCAGCACCCGCTGATGGGGGCGTAGTGCTCGCCTGGTCTGATGATCGCGGCGGTGGCAAGGACATCTACGGGCAGCGTGTGAACAGCGACGGGTCACTTGGGCCGCCGATGAGTGACTGCGAGGGCGATGTGGACGGTGATGGTGTCGTGGGTGTCAGTGACGTGCTTGCCGCGATCGCCGACTGGGGTGTTTGCGTGGATTGCCCTGCAGACATCAACGGTGACGGGGTTGTGGATGTCAGCGACTTGCTGCTGATCATTGGTGCGTGGGGTCCCTGCTAGGGAAAAACAGTAAGCCATAAAACTGCGGCGGTATTGATTGAGTCGCTGCGTTTACGCTGACAACATCATGTCAGTTTGCGCGCCGAAACGCGCGCACACCCCTTGACAAACAGGCCGTTTTCTGCGATAATGCACTCTGCATCAAGAGCAGGGCTGACGCCCTCACCAACCTGCTTCCCTAGGCAAGGTGGTTCCGAGAGATGGTCTCTCGAGATGCGGCCGACTGGCAACCAACTAGGGTTGTGTTGCTTTTGGTCCGCGCGTCAGTCCTTTCCATCGGTGCGAAAGGAGACGCAAATGATAATTCGTGCAGGCAAGGACACCACCGAGGGCCACGATCGGGCCAAGCTCGAGCGGCTGCAGTTCGCTATCGACCCATCGTCAAGCGATGAGGCCATCACCGACCAGATCGTGGATCAACTCATGGCGAAACTTGGTCTTGATGACCAGGAGGATCAGAAAGGACACAATTCCAATGGCAGCTGACAAGAAAAGAACGAAGAACGAGCCCTCCTCGAACCCCGAGGCATCGGCGGCAAAGGGTTCCTCAAGAGAACTACCCCCGGCGAAGCATCCCGGGGGGTTCGCTCCCGAGGACTGGGTCACCTCCGAAGAAATGCGGAAGATCTCTGGGGCCGGTCCGAGTTGGGTCGTCTCAAGTCGATCGCCGCACACCTCGCAGAGTCAAGAACCGACGCCTACCGCGGAATCAACGGAACAGGAGAACGAATCTTGAACAGAGCGATCAACGACTGGAATTTCGAATCCACCATTGCCGTCGATTACATGGGTCGCAGATGGCGAATGGACTACGTGTGCCCGGGCATCTGGCAGGTCGAATGCAGTGACGCGGAGGGTTGGAACGGCGGCCGCCGCGTCAAGGGCGACATCGTCACACTCTGCTTCTGGGCAGAGTCGACCATGCACCTCGGCGGCGAAGGTGTGCTTCGAGATCTCGGTTTTTCGATCAGGCACATCAGCGTTCCTCTCTATCAACTTCATTCGCTGCGCCCCGACGGGGGCATCGTCGCCCTCTCCCCGAACGCGCGGGGGGAGGGTCGGCAGCGCA
>CAZJIB010000010.1:62611-82701 GCA_964546085.1 uncultured Isosphaeraceae bacterium | reverse complement strand
GGCTGTCGGACTTCTGAACGAAGGCGTCGAAGAAGTGAAGGCAGCGGAATTCACCGGTTGGAACTACCCCGCATGGGATCTCCGCATCGCCGCTCCGCCAACGGCCACTTGGGGCGACTGTCTCGCCAAACTTGAGCAGATCGATGCATTTGCGAGGGAGTGGTCGAAACAACGAGGCGATCAGACCAAGCCGTCGAAGCCCGAGAGCCCAATCGGTTCACGCGAGTAGAAGGGCTCGGCGGTTTCGACGCGGAGGCGACCGCCGAAGTACCGCTCCGCCGCCGCAACCCAATCGACGATGGGGCGGTTCTGTTCGCGGTGCACCAGTTGCGATTCGTAGGAAAGGATCGCCCGCTTCTTCTGTTCGGCGTAGCCACTTGTGTCAAAGAGGAAACTTGGCTGCGGCACGATGCGCAGGTGCGTGCAGTAGTAGTAGAAGAACCACCGAGGATAGATCGGCTCGCCTGGAATGTCCGTCTTTGTCAGCTTCGCATCAAAACGAGCATCTTCCACAATGCGGGTAGTCGCGATGTGATCGGGATGGGCATCCTCAAAGTACGGCGCAAAAATGATGTTTGCCTGATGTTCGCGGATCACCGCTGCAACAGCGTGCCGGGAACCAAGCGTGTGCTCAACCTGTCGATTCGGGAGGTCGATGCACATGCGTTGGACCCCGAGAATCTCCGCCGCTTTGGCCGCTTCGGCCGCTCGCTTCTCCGGTGTGCCGCATGGTGTTGGTTCACCGTTGGTCATGTCCAGAAGCAGGACATCGTTGCCCTCGGCGGCGAGGCGGGCGATTGTGCCGCCCATGCCGAGTTCCTGATCATCCGGGTGCGGCCCTGCTACGAGAATGCGTGCCATGGGGCGGTCAGGGTACCAGCGGCAATGCACAATGTGCGTCAATGGAGGATACTTCGCGGCCATGCCACGCTATCGCATGACTATCGCCTACGAAGGCACCAACTTCCATGGCTGGCAGAAGCAACACCCTCCTGATCTGGAGCCGCTGCGGACCGCCCAGGGCGTGCTGGAGGAAGCGGTTCGAGCGGTGGTACGGGAACCGGTGGACTTGATCGGCGCATCGCGGACGGATGCCGGGGTACACGCACGCGGCCAGGTTGCCGCGTTTACTTCATCACTTGAACTGGCATGCCCGAGAATGCTTGCTGCGATCAACGCCCGGCTACCCGCCGATCTGCAGGTCCGGGAAGTGGAGGCGACGGCCGACAACTTCAACCCGATTTCCGATTGCACAGCCAAAGGGTATCGGTACACGCTGGTCCATGGTTGCCGAGAGTCAACGCGGCGGCCTCTGTTTGATCGGCGAGTTGTGGCGACGAGCATCTACGCGTTGGATGTAGAAGAGATGCGTGCGGCGGCCAAACATCTCCTCGGCGAGCATGACTTCGCAGCCTTCACGCGATTGAACCACGGGAAGGAGTCGACGGTGCGGCGAATTGACGCGTGCACTGTGGTCGAAACACAACCGTGGCATATCGCCATCGATGTGTCGGGCGGCGGATTCCTCTGGAACATGGTGCGGATCGTCGCGGGGACACTGGTAGAAGTGGGCCGCGGCTCGATCGCGCCAGACGACATCCCGGACATCATTGCATCGCGGGAACGCCGAGCGACTGGCCCGACCATGCCGCCGGAAGGATTGTGTCTGGAGTGGGTGCGGTATCAGTGACCGAAGAGGTTCCGCATGGCGAAGTAGCCCTGTTCCTCAAAGTAGGACAGAGCTTCGTCCACACTGTCGAATATCTTCGTAGCCGTTTCGGTAATGAATGGTGACGGCGGCTTGGAAGGTTTCCACACCACGTAGACCTCCTTGGTGTGCTCCCATGCGTGCTGCAGTTCCCGCTCAACACCACTGGAGAGGCCGGGTGTTCCACCGGGAAGTTCGGGCACAAGCGACACAATCATGTCGGACTGATCAATCAATTTGAAGTCCCGCATGTAAATCTGACCGTCAATGTCACCGGCGATATCGAGAATCTCCCGCACCGACACGCGGAGCGGCTCGTCACCTTCGCGGCCACCAAATGCGTGCGCTTCGACCTCAATCCAATCTTTGCCCGCTTTCGCCGCCTCGATGCCGCGGTCGAGCATGAGTTTCTCATCAACATCCGCAGGGTCAAATGTAATGAAGTGCTCGGCAAGCGCCGCCCTGAACCGGGTGATCTCCTCCAGAACATCAGGGAGATCAACGACATGGCTCATCGGGAAACTTGGATACACCTTGCGAACTTCCGGCCGGGCGACCAACTTGAAGCAGGTCTCCGTGGTGCTGTGGTGTCGCCCGCGGCTGAGAATGTAGAAGTCGTTTCGGCATCCCATGGCCTGAGCCAATAACTCAGTAGCGAGAATCTCTTCTTCTCGCCACACCATGCAATCCTTGAGCGTGGCATCGATGTCGTGTTCTTCGTGCAGTCGCTTGTGAACCGTCTCGATGTTGTCGACAAGACAGATGAATTGATCGGGCTGGAAATCGGCGACCTGATCGAAGTCAAATGCGCTGAAGAGACCGTGTCGCCAGCGAAAAGTAGCGTGGGTGTTGACAACGACGTTGGGATGATCTTCCGCCGGTGTCGTTTGAGCGTTGATGTCCTTGAACGCGGCGCGGCGCAGGGAGTGAAGCCTGCTCAGAGGGAGGTCAAGAATGCGGCCCGGTCGAATGTCCGGCCCCTCCTTGTACATCATCTGGCCGACATTGAAGAGTTCAATCGCGCCTCCCCGCTCACCGCCGAGCATCTCGACGGTTTCGAGGTACGGCGTCTTGTCCATTCCAATCTGACCGGTCACCAAAGTTCGCATTCGCTTCTCCAGTTCAAAACGCACAGTATACGGGGTCAGGGCCTATTCCCGGGGGCGACGGAAGTGCCGGAGCCATGATGCCCGCGCCCTCGCGGGCCGCTTCCCCGACCGCTTGTGGCGTTGCCAGAGTCGAACCACAAGGACTGCCGCTACCGCCACCATGACCAGTCCAACGATAGCAAGCGTCATGTCAACGCCGCGGCGTGTGCCCAGGCCCTGAGCGATGAGCCAGCCCGCTCCAACCTGCATCGGTGCGGTAATGAGTACACACGCAAGCGTCGCAGATGCAAACTTCCAGAATGGCATGTGCATCATGCCCGCAACAGTGATGGTCGTCGTGCGACTCGCGGGAATGAACCTCGCCATGATGATGACCCATGTGCCACGATGATCGAATTGGTGTTTCACCTGCAACATGCGGCGGGGATGCGCAACTCGCTTGAACCAGCGGCTATGCAAGAGCCGCGCCCCGTACCGAGAGCACACAATGAACCACAGAATGTCGCCGAGTACGACGCCGCAGTAGGCTGCGATGAGGGTGGGACCAAGCGGCAGGCGACCCAGACCGACAAGAATGCCCGCGGGGATGTTGATGATGTCTTCCCCGAGCGGAATGCCGAACCCAGACAAGAGCAGCAGGCCAAAGACCACCCACGGTCCCCATGTCGGGTCCACTGCATCGAGGACCTGATTGACCAACGCCTCCATGGGAACTCTCGATGCTACCACCAACCCCGGACCACCGAGCAAAGGGAGACGAAACGACAGTCACCGGGCAATGCTCCCTACTCTGCGTCCGATAACATAGTGGTCTGGCCCCGGGTGTGACCCCTAGATCGCGGTGGGGAGGTCCGGGGAGATCGCTGCGGGAAGATCCGCAGCCGGAATCTGATCGGCAAAGGCTGCCGTCAACGGGCTTATCTCAATCATGGCAACCGGACGGCCATCATCGCCGCGAGGCACATCCATCCCTCGCGACTCCAGCCACCGCGCGGCACGGTCAACCTGCATCTGTTTGCTGGTCTGCGGCGAGTCGCTCCCACTGGCATTCTTGATCGGCGCAAACTCTTCCTCCCGCGGCGTCGCCATGACAACCGACCGCTCCGCTCTGGGAAGCAAGTCGAAGACAAACCGCTCGAACTTGACTGCATTCGGTTCCTTTGGTTGCACCACTCTTCCCGAATCCACATCAAAGCAGGAAACCTTCTTCACGGCACGATGCCACGGCAGGTCGCCTCCTGCCGACCGCAGGAACGTCGTCGAAAACAGGTGCACCGCAATGGAAGCGGCATCGAACCGGAGACATCCGTCTCTATTCCGCTCCTGGGCCGTCTCGACAGGAAGATCCGAATATTCGACGACCATCGTCCTGCCGTCTCGGCGACACAACACGCCAACACGCTCCGCCGGATCCGTCTTGCAAACCACCTTGCTCGAAGCCTCGCCCGAGGACTGCCCTCCCATGTGCAGCCCAAGAAAGCCCGGATCAATCGCGTGCACCAGCGGGTTGTCGATCTGGACATATGACAGATGCTCAACGCCGCGAGCATGCATCTGCTCCAGACCGCCACTCTGCCGCAGCGCATCCACGACTCCGCCATGACCATCCGGACTCATCGCAACCTCGCCTCTCCCAGCAAGAAGTACCCGACCGCTCCCTGCATCCACTGCCGGAAGACACCCCTGCGGAAATATGAAGATATCCGTCCGATCAAGGCCAAAGCAATTGTTGTCAAGCAGAAACGACCGGGTCACCCCGTCGTTCTCAACGCTGGTCATGATGTACCAAGGAACGACGACGCCATACCGCCGTTGGGCAAAGAGAATCTGCTCGGCAATCAACTGGAACAGGGACTTTCCTGTGACTGCCGCCGCCGGAAATGTCCCCTTCGGACCCGACCAACCCAGCCGCGTTCCCTGCCCACCCGCAACCGTCAACACACCCAGCAAGCCGCGGCCGATCGCCTCCTCGCCCCGCAGACAATCGTCCTCAGTCGGAGTGAGGGATGGACACGGCTCGAAACCGCCCTCTGGGAGATCCAACTCCAAAGCCATTCGCTGCGCCACCGCCGTCAAGTCGATCGCCCGCAACTGTTCGGCAAAGTCCGCGCGCTCCTGCTCACCGAGCTCACTCCACGATGCCAACAGGTGTTCCTGATCGTGTTCGGCCAACCTCTGCCGCAATTCGCTCGGCACATCCGCTGACGAAGTCACGACTTCAATAGTCCGGTGTTTCCGGGGGCGTCCACCCCTCGGGCATGTGACGGACGATCTTCCCTGTCTCCAGGTAGATCACCTGTTCGCAAATGTTGGTGCAGTGATCCGCAATGCGTTCGATCGCCCGCGTCACCGCCAACAGGGTGAACGCAACAAGCGGATCCAGATCACCGGAACTGGTTCGCTTCTGTACATCCAGCACGATGTCGACTCTGAACCGCTCCACGGTATCGTCAAAGGAGAGCACACGAACCGCCAGATCGGTATCTGCTTCGGCCAGCGCACTGTTTGCATCCCGCATCATGCCCACCACGCTGTTGGCCATGACCCGAAATGTAGGCGGTGCCGTCGCAGTTGCGTCGGCGTTCTCTCGCATCGCATCTGCCACCGTCACGGCACAATCTGCAATCCGTTCGAGTTCGTTATTGACCTTCACTATCGTCAACACACTCCGCACGGCATGCTCGTCAGACTCTCCGCCTCGTAGCAGGTCGATCGACGCCCGCTCGATTTCAACATCAACCCGATCGATCACCTCGTCCGATCTGATCACCGCATCGGCTTCGTCGACATTGCCATCAAAACATGCTTCCACAGCGCGGAGAAGGAGATCCGAAACCCGAGCTCCCTGGGTGGCCAGGTCGGCTTTCAACTGCGCAAGCTTCCGTTCGAACTCCGACATGTCAGGGCCCCTGAGTGGTGCGGAGGAGTATACTTCGCCCCCTGCCCCATGCGGGCGTACAGGTGCCTTGAACTGTGATTGAACTGGGTGTCAACATCGACCATGTAGCCACGCTTCGCGAGGCGAGAAAGACCTTTGAACCCGATCCGCTCTGGGCGGCGGTCGAGGCTCAACTCGGCGGGGCCGACGGCATCACCCTCCACCTGCGTGAGGACCGGCGGCACATGCAGGACCTCGATCTGGCACGCCTTCGCACGGCGGTACAGGTACCCCTGAATCTCGAGATGGCTGCGACGGACGAAATGGTGCAGATAGCACTCAGCACCAGGCCCGACATGGCCATGCTTGTTCCCGAGGGGCGTCACGAAGTCACGACCGAGGGTGGACTGGATGTAGCGTCCGACAAGGACCGACTGCAGGAACTTGTCGCCGAACTCGCAAACGGGGGCATGGCCGTCAGCGCTTTCATCGATGCCGACCGGCGGCAGATCGATGCTGCAAAGGCCTGCGGTTTCACAGTATGCGAGATCCACACTGGCCCATGGGCAGAAGCCGTCGCGGCCCACGGCTTTGCGGTGGACTGCGATTCTGCCAATGCGGAGTTGTCAATCATCGCAACGGCCGTTGAGCACGTCCGCGATGCCGGCATGCAATGCAACGCCGGCCACGGGCTCACCTATCGAAATGTCCAGCCAATCGCGGCTATTCCCGGCATCAGCGAACTGCACATTGGGCACTCCATCATCAGCCGAAGCGTGTTTACCGGCATTCGGTCGGCGGTCGCTGAAATGAAGCGGCTCATGCAGGAGGTCGCCGCGTGAAGTCGATTCAGGATCTGCCATACCGAATCGCCGTACTCTGTTATCTCTACGATCACGACGGGCGGCTCCTGCTGCTGCATCGCAACAAGGCGCCCAATGCCGGCCAATATTCCCCGATTGGAGGGAAGTTGGAGGCCGCCATCGGCGAAAGTCCTCATGCGTGCGCAGTTCGAGAGATCGAGGAAGAGTCTGGGGTTTCGCTGGATCAGCGGGAAGTCCGCCTCTCCGGCATGCTTGCCGAAACCGCCTATGAAGGCGATACGCATTGGCTGATATTTCTTTACGAGGTCACTCGGCCAATCGATCCGAACGAGATTCCCACCATGACGATTGATGAAGGAACGCTGGAGTGGATTCCAGTGGACGATGTGCCGGGTCTCGACATTCCCGCCACCGACCGCGATGTCATATGGCCGCTGGTGCGACAGCACCGGAACGGTTTCTTCGCCGTCCACATTGATTGCCGCACGCAACCATTTACATGGTCGATCCAGGAAGAGTGGACAGCGCCATGACATGGGAGGTTGCCATCGAACGCGGTTTCACAGCAACCCATGCCGTCACCGTCAATGGCGTTCCTGAAACGCCGCACCCGCACGACTGGAAGGTCACCATCGTCGTTCGCGGAGCGTCGCTCGACACCGATGGATTGCTGGTGGACTTTCTCGATCTGGAAAGGCGTGTCGATGCGGCAATCTTGCCGCTTCGGGATACGGACCTCAACACAAGCGAAGTCCTGCGGTGCTCAAACCCAACAGCGGAGCGAGTTGCCGCGTACATTGCGAATTGCATGCATGAAGACCTTCCGAACGCGGCGGTCCTCGCCGCCGTGCGCGTAACCGAGGCACCCGGATGCACGGCGACCTGCATACCATGACCGATGCGCCGCTCATGTTGTCCGTTTCCGGCGCAAGAGGAATTGTCGGAACGTCGATGACCGAAGAGTTCGCGGCCCGCTGGGCATTGGCTTTCGCATCGCATCTCCATGACCATCTTGGTCGTGCTCCCACGCTGTGCCTCGCCCGGGACACCAGACCCAGCGGCCAGTCCCTGTCAAATGCCGCCCGCGATGCGCTGCAGGCGGCCGGGTGTGATGTCATTGATCTTGGGGTTATAGCGACGCCAACCGCCGGGGTCATGATCGGGGCGCTCGGTGCTGATGGCGGACTTGTCGTGACGGCTTCCCACAACCCTTCCCAATGGAATGGATTCAAGTGCCTGGACTGCGATGGCCTTGCACCAGACACTGCCGCGGCTGAGAACATTATCCGTCGTTTCCATGAAGACCGCCCGGCGGCGCAGGTTGACGAGGGCCATTGCACCGCCAGCGACGCGGGTCACGACACACACATCGCACGAGTCCTTGGCCTCATTGACCCGATGCCCCTTCGAGAGATCGGGTTCCGGGTCGTTCTCGACTCGGTGAATGGTGCCGGATGCGTTGGCGGGCGCCGCCTGCTGGAGCTGCTCGGGTGTGAAGTCATACATCTGCATGGCACGCCGACCGGCGCGTTCGCTCATCCCCCGGAACCAAAAGAAGAAAACCTGCAGGAACTCTGCGAGGCAGTGCGGCAACACGATGCTGCGATTGGGTTCGCGCAGGACCCGGACGCTGATCGGTTGGCCGTGGTGGACGAGACCGGCTGCTACATCGGCGAGGAATACACACTCGTTCTTGCCGCAATGGCAATGTTGGAAGAAGGTCAATCCGCCGCGGCCAATCTATCCACCAGCAGGATGATCGATGACCTCGCTGCGTCCGTTGGCGGGCGGGTATTTCGTACTGCCGTCGGCGAAGCGAATGTCGCCGCAGTCATGAAGGCGAACGGGTGCGTCATCGGCGGAGAGGGAAATGGCGGCGTCATTGCTCCATCTGTCGGTTGGGTCAGGGACAGTCTCTGCGGCATGGCGATCCTGCTCGACCTGCTTCGGCGCGAAGATCGCCCTCTCTCCGACATCATCAAGGATGTCCCGGCCTACGCGATGATCAAGCAGAGCATTGACCTCGCGGACATCGGCGGTCGCGATGGGCTGGCGGATGCCATGCAGCAACTCCGCACGCGGTTTGAAAAGGAACGCATCAATGAGAGTGATGGCGTTCGCATCGACTTCGAAAGCGGGTGGGTGCATGTGCGTGCCAGCAACACCGAACCGATCGCGAGGATCATCGCAGAGGCCGCAACGGTAGAGGATGCTTCCGCACTGATCGAGCAAGTGCTTCAGCACGGTGCCTGACTCCCTACTCGAACACCGTCGATCGCGGCATGATCGACTTTGTCAAACGAATCTGCGCGGTAGCGGTATCCATGGCCGTTGTTGTGTTGGCGTCGATCTCCACAGCCAAGTCCATGCGAAGTCGCCAGAGTTTCGTACCGCCGTCGAACTGCAGGAGGAATGGAGTGATGTCTTCACCGCCCACCCGCTGCGTCACACCTGCAAGCAGCGTTGATGTCGTCCCGTTGACGGTCATGTCTAACGACTGCTGAGTGGAATCCCAAGTCACTGTGATTTCATCGCCGGAAGCGGTCGTCATGTCAAAGGTCTCGCTTTCGACATCGATCTCGGTAGCGATTCCAGGCTTCGGGCCGAAGTCTACGCTGGTTCGAACGAGAAAGGCGAGCCGCTCCAGCACCAGTCGGCATGTCAGGCGACTGGAGTGTTCCGCCGTCGCACGGCCATACGCATCGACCGAAACCTGAATGGCCCCAAACAACCCTGCGAGTAGAACCGTGGCGATGGCCATCGCCAGCACCATCTCCACCAGCGTAAAGCCGCGGCGTTTCATTCGGAACTGCCTTCGACATAACTTCCGGCCGTTGCCACAACCGAAACGGGCCACGGGACGCCATCGGGCAATGCAGCATCCGGGTTCGCTCGCAAGGAGATGCGACCGAATCCCTCGAATGACTGCCCGGAAGAGTTCTCGCCCTCACCGTCACCGTCCTCGGGACCAAAGTATCCAATGGTTGTATTGAAGTCGTCGGTATCACCACCGTAGAAGAGCGGGCCCTCGCCTTCGACGGGACGGAATGTCGCAAGGATCGTTCCATGCACATCGACGACTCCTCGCAGGTCGAGAAGTCCTGCGACAATCGTGCCATTGAGTTTCACCCCGATCGCCTCGTCATTGGTGAATGCGCCGACATCAACGGACCATCCCGGCAAGAGCAGCGAACTTCGCGACAATTGCTCGCGAACTGCAGGATCCATTTCAGAAAGCACCACGGCAAGTGCGGCGCCATCCTCCTGCTGCGCAAGATCAACATCCTCCGGATCGATGAAGAATCGCGACTGGCCGGTGACCTGCACTTTGTTTCGCCAGTGCGTGTATTGATCCGGGACATCCCCTGCAATCGAACCAAGGAATGTGCAATCGTGAAACCGAAGGTTATTCGACATGCTTCGGGTGTCCGACACCTCAACGCCACCGGTTTCTGCAACAAGTCCCGGGTATTGCAGTGTGCCATCACTATTCCTTGAACCTGCGAAGTTCCAGTTCGGATCGGACACACTCTCTTCGGTCTCGATCCAGGTCACGCCGACGAATGTGCAGTTCTCGAACACGGCATTGGTACCCGCTGGAATGGAGACATTGTTGAACGCCATGTCCCGATAGATGGGCCGCTCAAACCAGTCATACGCCCCGCTGGACTGCCACGGCATGTCCTCCCATCCGCCACCGCCTGCGGGAGTGAAGGTGCCACCGCCAAGAATGCCCGAAGCAACCTGCCCAGTCGATTCGTCCCCAAATGGCATGCCGCCGCTGGCCTCCGACTCGAACCAACTCTGCGCGCCGGCAAACATGTCCGTCGTCAGTTCTGCCAATTCCGTTTCCGGAACGCCGAAACGTGACGCCGCCTCGCCGAACTCGGGGTCAAGCGGGCCGCTCACAATGCTCTGCCACGATGCACCGAGCTGCGACTCCCAGTCAGCAACACCGACAGCCAGAGCCAGCGATCCATCGACCTTCGCATAACGATCCGCGAGGTCAAGCATGCCGTCGTCCCAGCCGAGTTGGCGATCTGTGTCGTCGATGAGACCGTCGCCGTTGCGGTCCGGCCGTGCGTGGTCGATCAGCAATGCCAACTGCATGTCTTCGACGAATTCCTGAGACAGACCTCCGTGCCCGGCCTCCGCGGCTTGGGCCGCATCGTAGACCACGGACGCATCACCGTTGGCATCGAAGTGGGACAGGAAGAGGTCCATCTCGGTGATGTATTGATCGCCGTCGTAGTCCGTGAAGGAACCGGCGACGGCGGGGCCCTCCGTTGGGTGACCCGGACGAAGTCGATTATCGCCATCCACATCGCTTGATGCGATGGCTGCTTGCAGATCAGCCAACTGCACATCGAGCCCACCGACGCCAAGGTCCACGAAGTCACTCCGCATGACGATTGGGTCCGCATGATCACCTTCAAGTTCCCCGGCCGTGATCCCGTACCGAGTACCGATCGGCCCTGCAACAAGCACATTGCTGCCGATCATGATCCGAGACATGGCGACGATCGCGTAGTCGATCCGTTTGTCGATGTCGTATTCCATGGAGATAGTCCGCTCCACGCCACCGGCGATGCCTGTGCTCTGCACTCGCACTCGGGTAGTGCCAAGCACGAATTCATAGGCGAGCCGGAAGACTGCCGCGTCGGTTTCCGGCCCGAGTGGAATCGGTTTCACATCCAGCCGGCTACTATTGTTGGAAAGTGCGGGTAACGACGCGTCGGATGCTTCCAACTCGATGGCGTGTTCATCTGCCTGATCGTGCGCATCAAATATCGCGTGCACCATGCCATTGCCGCTCGGACTTGCGATCACATAGCCGTCCGGATCAAGAACAGCAATCTGGCCGTCATCGCTGGTCCATGTCCCCAGCCAGAGTCGCTCAGCCAACCCCTCGTCGATCACACCCCGATCAATCACATACCTCGCCGACTCGGACTGCAGCCGTGCTGCGCCGAAAGAGAGTCCGGTCTCGGCCGCAGATTGCGCGGTTGTGATCCCCATGACCGCCCGAGCGCTCCGGAGATTGGTCCACGCAACCGATGCAATCGCAGCGGTGATTGATGAGATAACCCCCATCGCGAGAAGCGCCGGGACGGTTGCCCATCCATACCTCAGGGGGACATGGTCCATGACAGCCTCGCAAGTTCATTTCCGTTCAAACTTGCGACAACTTCCACCCGCAAGGTTTGAGATGACCCGTCACTCACAGTCGCCGTAATGTTGAATGGATCGACGCAGGACACTGTGACCTGTTGCGACCAGCCATCCATTCCCGAGATCACGCTGCCAGTTGCGTCAATGGGGCCTGTTCCGAGATCGGCAGCGAAGACCGCATCGTCCAGATCATCCAGATCGTCGGCATCCCATGGCAACGATTCGCCCGGCTCCGTCCCCCAAATTGCGGTTCCAGTGACCGGGTCGTTGGCCGCAAGCAGCAACGAGAACTCCCGAATCTCGCCTGCAAGTCGCATACCGGTTGCAAGCCTGTCTGCCGTAGCGGCCTGTACATGCCACGCCTGATGCGATGACATCATCGCGACGATTCCGACGCCGATTACGGCAATCGCGCCTGCTGTTTCGACAAGCCAGAACCCCCGCCTGATTGGAACGCAGTTTCGCATCATCCTCCCGTTACCACCGAACTCATCTTGAAGATCGGCAGGATGATCGCCATCGCTATGAATCCCACCAGCACACCCATCACGACAATCATCAACGGCTCCAACAAACTTGTGAAGGTCTTGATCGCATCTCGGAGCACGCGGTCGTAGTACTCCGAGATTTCTTCCAACACATCGCCCAGGCGGCCGGATTCTTCGCCCGCCGCAATCATCTGTACGACCGGTCGTGGAAGTAGCGGTGTTTCGCTCAGAATCTCGTTGATGCGGCGACCCTCACGAACTCCTTCTCCGACACCATGCCAAAGTTCGCGGTATCGGCGGTTCCCTGTGATGTCGCCGGTGACACGAAGGGCGTTGACAAGGGGAACGCCGGCGTTCAGCAACTCGCCGAGTGTCTGCAATGACCGATTGATGTACAGGGCGCGAAGCATTCGGCGAAACACGGGTAGCCTCAACTTCCATCTGTCGAGGAAACTCCCACCTTGTTCAGTCCTGCTGGCGATCAGGATGCCGGCCGTCACGGCGGCAATTGCCAATGGAATCGTCCACCACCAGACTTCCATCCATCCGCTGAGCGCCATCAGGAAGATGGTCGGCCACGGAAGAAGCGCTTCCTTGCCCGCAAACACACCAGCAAATCTTGGCAAGACATACGTAAGAAGGAAGATCGTCACAGTGGTAGCAAGGATGCCGATCACCATGGGATACAGGCTGGCACCAACCACCATCTTCCGCGTCTCGATCTGCCTGGCGATGATGGCGGCGATCCGATCGAGCATGCGGCCAAACGCACCGGACATCTCCGATGCGCGAACCATGTTCACATAGAGGGGATTGAAGAGCCGCGGGTGTGATGCAATCGCCTCTGAAAAAGGCGATCCTGCTTCCAGGTCTCCTTTGATTGCGAGCAGGACCTGCCGGAACTTGTCGGTCTTCACCTGTGATGCAATACCGTCGATCGCGGCATGTAAGCTGATTCCGGCACGAATCATTACGGCAAGTTGTGTCGTGAAATCAAGAACATCGGCCTTGGTCGGCCCAGACCCTGCCAGCAGGATCGCACGCACTCGTTTGCCGATCGACACGCCGCTTCGCTGCTGCGGTGTAATGCGAACGATCCGGCCACCCTGTTCCCGCAACACGCCGGCTGCGGCTGTGACCGACGCGGCAGCCAAATCACCGATTGCCAACTCGCCGCCATCTCTCTGCACTTCGTAGCGGTAGGTCGGCATGCGTGATTCCCTATGCTGCAAGATTCCTTGTCAAGCGGGTTGGATCGTGGGCGGCGGCTGTTGCTGCCTCCTCCTCAACAACACCATTGAGCACAAGCATGGCGATGGCAGCATCCCGTGACACCATGCCTTTCCGACCGCCGGTCTCGATCACATTTGGAATCTCGAATGTTCTTGCCTCTCGGATGATGTTTCGAACCGCCGAGTCACACAACAACACTTCGACCGCCGCAGCCATGCCGCCGCCCTTTCGAGGCAGGAGCGTTTGGGAGAGTACGGCTCTCAGTGTGTCCGCAAGCATGGAACGCACTTGTCCCTGTTGAGTTGACGGGTACATGTCCACAATGCGTTCGACCGTCTGCGCCGCGTTGACCGTATGCAGTGTTGACAGAACAAGATGTCCTGTTTCCGCGGCCGAGATCGCAAGCGAGGTGGTTTCCAGATCACGCATTTCGCCGACCAGAATGACATCGGGATCCTGCCGCAGCGCGTGTCGCAGTCCCGAGGCGAAACTGGGCATGTCGCGGCCCAACTCCCGCTGCTCGATCAGACACTGATCAGAACAGAAGGTGTATTCAACCGGATCTTCCAGCGTGATGATGTGTCGGCTCTGTTCGCGGTTGATTCGATCTATCAGCGCCGCCAGTGTGGTTGATTTGCCCGACCCCGTATCGCCGGTGACGAGGATCAACCCGCGTGGCAGATCCGCCAGCGGCCCAATTGCATCTGGAAGCCCCAGATCGGCAAGCGCCGGGACGGTCGTCCGCACGCTTCGCAGCGCGAACGCGGGCGTACCGCTCTGCCAGTGCGCGTTGACCCGAAACCTCGCATCGCCGGAGGTCCACGCCAGATCCACATCCTGTTCGGTTGCGAAGCGATCCCGTTGGTCATCGTCGAGCATGGAAGATGCGAGCGCATGGAGTTCCTGCTCGGAGATCGGCGGAGTATTCATGCGAAGCAATTGCGTGTCGACCCGCAGAATGGGCGGCTCCCCGGCTACGAGGTGAATGTCGGAGGCATCCCGTGACCGGGCCTCCGAGAGGACGGTTTCGATATCAAGCGGCATGTTCTCTGCCATCGGCCGTCCCACCGGGAGGCTGAATGCATCACTGCCGCCACAGGCGGGCAACGTCGGTCACGCCAGTCGTGCGGCCGCAGGTCCTCTACATGAGGGAGAATCGTCGTAGACGGCTTAGTTCGATGACGGAATGATGGTCGTATCGGCTGCGGAGATCGCCGCTGTCGGTTGCCAGATCCGAATATCCAGAAGCGTTTCGGCAAAGGCACCGGGTGCTACATAGCCCAGACTTCCCGACAGCCGCCAGTCAACATCGCCTGACTGGGGCAGGTCATCGCGGCGAATGACAAGGGGGATGGAGGCATGGACAATCGATCGCCGAGGCAACGTGCGTTCCGCTGCCTGGCGGCCCTCGTAGACATGTCGCCCGTTGGCCGTGACGGCGTAGGTGAAGTCCCGAAGTTCAATCGATTCGTTGTTGTCGTTGGACAATTCGAACTCAACGTCAATGGCAACGGCCTGCGGCGTCGACTCTACGACGCGGGAGCCGGAGTAGGTCGCAATCGGTGGACGCAGTCCGCAACCTCCCGCCAGCATGGCGGCGATACCGAGCAAACATGCGGTCGTTCGCGTCATCGGTGGTACTGTAGCAGACCGCTTGTTACTGCAGGGAGGACGCGTGGTTCAGCTCTGGGGCGGCCATCACAAGTACTTCGCCTCGCGGCAAGAGCGGCTGATAGTGGGCGTACTGATTCCACCACACGGCGAGGGCTACGAGGATCAGCAGCGAACACCACGCAGCCAGTTCCCCTACCCGCTGGCGCCGGACCTTGTACAGAAGCCCGACGCAGATGGCCACGGTGACCAACTTGTACATGGACAGTGCCCAAGGTGACTGGGTGGCGGTCACGATCCAGGCTGCAATCGGATTACCCTCGTTCATGCCCACGGACATCAGGTAGGTGAGCGTCAGGAGGAGATCTGCGAGGCTCAGGAAGATGATGCCCGCGAGCAGCCACAAGACACGCCCCGTGCGACGTTCGCCGGCCTCGTATTCGGCTGCATTGATGATTCCGGTCTGCATGGGCATGAAAACGAACTCCGAAGGAGCCAATTGCCTCCTTCTCGGACTGTCGGCAGGAGAATGGCCTTTCTGAAGCGAGGTTTTCAACAGACCCGGAGATTGCGTGGAAAGGACGCAGATTATCGGCTGATAGCCCCGCCTAGGTGCCGGCCTCCCTTGTGCCATTCCGCATCACCGCTGCGAGCCCACAGGGGTCACACCCGGGGTGTGACCCCGGGGTGTGACCCCGGGTGTGACCCCGGGTGTGGCCCCATAGGGCAGGAGAGAATCGGGCGATTGGGACGGGGTCTCCCCTTGACAACCACTCTCAAAAAGGGGACACATACGCCCGTGGCGACACCCCTGGACACGCTGCACGAACCGAACCCTTCGGCTGGATTCACATTCGACTCCGGTAACTTTGCCCTCATGCACGAGGTAACCGCGGTCATCACCGTACCTCCCATCTCAAACTCCGCCCTCTGTAGCGACTGGGAAGAAGAGGATGACGAGGAAGACAACGTCACAGCCAGCGAGGACGATGAGGATGACGATCTCGTTGATGACGACGACGATGTGTTCGAGCGGTATCTACTCGGCGACGACGACGTAGGAGAAGATGACGAGGAGTAGTGCGCCGTCAGCCGGTGGGCTGACTCGCAGCCTTCCACTTGTCATCTTCGCGCATGGCTTCACGCCCACGGCCATGTCGCCCTTCGCTTGACAACTTGATCGATTCGCAAAGGTGCACGATGGCGTTGATTCCAGCGCACTCAGCCAGCAGCGTTTCCACACGATCAAGCATCGCACCGCCGTTATCCCGGAAAAGCCGCTTGTACGCTTCCTTGATTGCCTCGATGTCCTGATCCGCGTACCCACGCCGCCGCATGGCAATGACATTGGCGCTCCGCACTTCGGCGGGCTGGCCCTCGACGAGCATGAAGGGCGGCACATCACGAGTGACACGAGCAAGGCCCGCTACAAATGAGCACCTGCCAATGGTGGCAAAGTGGTGGACTCCGGCTCCCCCACCAATACTCGCTCCATCATCAATGACTATGTGCCCCGCGAGCATGACCTGATTGGCGATCACGATGTCATCACCGAGATGACAGTCATGGGCGACATGCGACCCAACCATCAGGAGGTTGTCGCTTCCGATGACTGTCTTACCGCCACCGTTCCCGGTACCCCGGTGAATAGTGACATGCTCGCGAATGAGGTTGTCATCGCCGATGGATAGCGTCGTCCGCTCACCGTCGAATTTCTTGTCCTGAGGATCGGCGCCCACGACGCTGAATGGATAGAAACGGTTGTTGGAACCAATTGTCGTATCCGACTGAATGGTGACATGATTCAGCAGTTCACTGCCCGAGCCAATGCGCACCCGCGGACCAATGACGCACCCCGGGCCAACAAACACATCATCGTCCAACTCCGCAGTGGAATCGATGACGGCAGTCGGGTGAATCGTCGACGAGGTGTCCATTGAACCGCTCATTTCAGTCCTGCTCCGCATCCACCATCATGAATCGCACCTGCGCTTCCGCCGCCAATTTCGACCCCACCCAACCACGGCACTGCAATGAAGCAGTTCGTTTTCCTGCACGGATGCTCACCGCTTCCATGACAAGTTGATCACCCGGCGCAACTGGATGTCTCAGCTTCACTCGGTCAAGGCTCAAGAGCACCGCAATCTTGCCCGTGTGTTCCAACTTTCGGCTCATCAAGAGACCTCCGAGTTGGGCCATGGCTTCGACCACAAGAACGCCGGGCATGATGGGAGTCCCCGGATAATGCCCCTGAAAGAAAGGCTCGTTGATCGTCACATTCTTGATGCCAACGGCTCGCTGATCCTTGTCCATTTCGACCACGCGATCCACCAAGAGCATCGGATATCGATGCGGCATGATCCGCTGGATGGTCCGAACATCCATGACCTTCCCCGAACGAATGGTCTCTCGGCGATGTTGAAGTGCGGCTTGCTCCACGATCGCGCGGCACAGCCTCCGGTTGAGCGAATGTCCTGATCGGCTCGCAACAACACGACCCTCGACGGCGCCACCCGCCAGGCTGAGATCCCCGATCAGGTCCAGCACCTTGTGCCTCACCGGTTCGTTCTCGAATCGATACGTGTTCTCGATGGGTCCGTCATCACCAATGACCAGCACATCGGCGGGCGTGAGATGCGTGCACATGCCCGCGGATTGCAGCGCCTCGGCCTCCTCGCGCAGGCTGTATGTTCTGGCTGGTGCGAGTTCTGTGATGTAACTTCCGTTTCCGCTACTGAACGACTGGGTCTGCCTTGCGATACGTTTCGTCTCACCGCCGTAGTCAAGGTCGTAGACGATGTGCAACCCGGCTTCCTCGGAGGGGAAGGCGGCGATCATCGCATGGTCATCCTGCAACAACACAGGCTCGACGACACGGTAGATGCGGCGAGGAGCATCCTGCTCAACGAGGCCTGCTTCGAGAATCGGTTCGACGAATGGCAATGCCGAACCGTCTCCACTCGGCACTTCGGCGCCGTCAAGTTTGATATTCGCGTTATCAACACCCAGCCCTGCCAACGCCGAGAGCAGGTGCTCAACCGTCTCGACGGTCGTGTCACCGGATCGCAAGGTCGTTCGCCTCGCACGGTCGACCGCGTTGTCCACAATCGCCTGAATCCGCACGCTCGGTTCAAGGTCAACCCGCTCGAATGTAATGCCCTCACCGACGCCTGCTGGCTCGATGGTGGCAGTGGTCTCTTCGCCCAACAACAACCCGCGGCCGCGTATGGATACCGGCCTCGCAAGCGTGTGCTGGGGTGTTGTGGACTCTTCCGGAGCCGATTCGTCCGGGGCTCCTGGCGAGCGATGTTCCTGGATGGGATTCGTCATGACCTGCCACTCCGCAGCAGGGAGGCCTGCTCAGTCATCATCGCCCCGGGGGAGGCGAGCGACTATTCCGGGCAGTTTACGAAGGGCGGCCATCTGACGCAATGCTTTTTTGACTTCCGTCGCCGGTGCCCCCAGCCAAGCGGCTCCTGCGGGCACATCATGCATCACGCCGCTTCCTGCACCAATCGATGCACCATCGCCCACGCTTCGATGATCGGTAATCCCAACCCTCGCCCCAATCCGCACCCAGTCGCCGATTGTGACCGAACCGGAGAGTCCGGAGCATCCGGCAATGACACAATGACGGCCAATGTGGCAGTTGTGGCCGACCTGCACATGATTGTCGATCTTGGTTCCATCACCGATCGTCGTTGTCGCGAATTTCCCTCGGTCGATACATGTGCATGCGCCAATCTCAACGCGGTCTCCCAGAACAACCGAGCCTATGTGCGGCATCTTGATCAGTTTGCTGCCGTCGACCGCTGGTCGATACCCGAAACCATCGGCGCCAATAACAGCGTTGGCATGCACGATGCACTCCTCGCCGATGACGCAATCTGCGCCAAGCACTGCGCCTGCTCGCATCACCGATCCTGCACCGACGCGGGATCTCGCGCCGAGCGCCACGCCTGAGTGCAACACGGCACCGTCGCCTACGCATACGCCTTGCCCGACTGAAACGAACGGTGCAATGCGCACACCGTCCCCGATCAACGCAGTCGCATCGACGCTCGCCATCTCCGAAACTCCGAGCGCCGGCAAGTCCGGCAGAGGGGCAAAGGCTGCGAGCACGGTAGCCATGGCGAGTTCGGCATCATCGACCCACAACAGCGCCCGCTTGTCCGGGTCATGATCCGGCACATCAACGCCCCGCGACGCAACTGCAACCAGCGAGGTGGAATCAACCCACTTCTTCGCGAACGCAGCCGTGCTGATGAAACACACATCGCCCTGAACAGCGGTGTCGATCGCTGCAACCGCCGTTACTATCAGTTCTGAGGGACCTTCGACTTCGGCGTCAATCGCCGAAGCGAGGCTGCCCGCCGTATGCATCGCGGCCATTCAACCTCCTACCGCCTCAGCGAACCGCGGTCTCGTCGAACGCGGCGTTCATGTGTTCGATCAGCATGTCCGTGATGTCCAGTTCTCCGTCGGCCCACAGGACGCGCCGAAGAAGAAGTTCCTGCATGACATTCTCGTCCTGAACTTCCGCAATGTCGCCGGCACCGTCATCCACGAACACAATGTCATAGTTGTTTGCGCGGGCAAGATCGCCCGCCGACGCAGTCACTCGTTCATACAGGTCCCGGAAGTCGCGCACCTTTCGACGCTGAATCTTGTAGGTGCTGTAGTCCACAAATGATTCGTACTCAAGCGCCTGCAATTGCCGCTGCTGTAGAATCTCCTGCCGCATCTCGCTGCCCATTTCATACATTTCTACCTCTCGCTCAAGGTTGGTCAGCCGTTGCCTTCGAGCAATGCGTTCCTCTTCAAGATCTTCGGCAAGGCTCTGCAGTTGCGAGCTCAGGTGCGCCCACTCCTCCAGATTGTCGAAGACCCGGCGGATGTCAACCGTCACCATGGTGGAGGGCGTTGTCTTCGCAGCAGGTCTCGTCGCATCAGAATGCCACGCAAATGCGCCGGCAAGTAGAATTACCATGACGAGAATGATGTGCCTGGGTCCATGGGTTGCATGCATGGCGGAGTTCTCCGTTTCCTGATTCCCAGAAAGAAGGG
>CAZJIB010000010.1:0-62601 GCA_964546085.1 uncultured Isosphaeraceae bacterium | reverse complement strand
CCGCCCCCCCCCCCCCCCCCCCCCGCGGGGGGGGCGGCCCCCCTCAGCCGGAAGTTCGTGCGTTCCAGTCGAGGTTCATTTGCGTGACAACCTGATCAGTAATGTTGATGCCTGAATCGGCAAAGAAGATTCTCTGCGCCCGCACCTGATCACGAACCTGCTGCTCACGAGAGAGAGTCGACTCAGGGTTGACAGTGATTTGCATCCCGGAGTCATTGATGAGTACGAGGTCGTATCCGTTCGCCTTGGCGATGTCTGCAACGGATTCCTGAATGGCGCGGTGCAGATCGCGGAGGATGAGCGATCGTTCAATGTCCACCTGGCTGCGGGCGAATCGCTGATAACTCATCATCGCCAGTTTCTTCTGTTCGAGTTCCTCTGCGAGGACCTTCTGCTGCGAGGTCGCCTCTCCGGCCAACTGTTCCTCCAGCATGCCAATGTCCCCAAGATCCTGATCGATCTTGTCCTGTATCGCCTGCAGACGCTCGCTCAATTCAGCGGCCAAGTCGGCCCGCTGGGTGAGGTTGTCCATGACCTTTTGAATGTTGAATGTTACGACAGGCGTTCTCGATCGATCGGCCGCCTGGGATGCAACGGCCGAATAGGCGAGGCCACCACCAGCAAGCAGCATGATGGTAGCGGTTGATGTGACAAGAAGACGGGTTGCTCGTTGATAAGCCATGAAATCGCTCCTAGTGCGGGAGATTGTACGCGAGGGAAACGGAGTCATACACCGTTTCTGCCATTTGCTAGAACGGCAACTCCGCGCTGAAGGTGAACACCCGCGTATCGTCGTCAGGTTGCTTCCGAAGGGGGAATCCAAAGTCAAACGCGATCGGTATCTGGCCGAGTTGAGGTATGTAGAGCCGGAGGCCCGTACCGACACTGACGCGATACTCATCGAATCCTGGAGAGTCGGTCACGGTTCCCGTGTCGAGGAACAAGACGCCCGTCATGACATCACTGAGCAGCGGTGTCTCGACCTGTGTGCCGAGAAAGGCCTCCCATGAACCACCAACCGGAATGTCCGCCGGCGCGCCGACAAATCGTGGGGTGCCCTTTGGCGACACTTGTCTGAATCCGAAGCCGCGGAAACTCTGACCGCCGTAGTAGAACCGCTCGTATGTCGGCGAATCACCGTCAAAGATGTACCCGAGGCCTGCGTTCAACCGCAAGGTCGTCGTTCGACCGAGGAAATCCCGGTCAAGCGCGAAGTAGGTCGTCGAACGGAAGGTCGTTCGATTGAATTCGCGGTCGCCGCCTGGGATGCCGAACCGGTCGAAGGAGAAGTCCAACCTGGATCCTCGCTCGGGCCGACGCAGTCGATTGATGGTTGTTCGTGCCAGCGAAATGCCGGTCGCCATGATGGTCTCGGGCCCACGATCATCGAAGATCTCCAGCGGAACATCGTTGTCGATGTCCGTCAGTCGCACATTGTCCATCTCGATGTGGACCGCACCACTCCAGATGTCGCCAAACTTTCTGCCGAGTTCAAACCTGCTGTACAGGCGTTCCTCCGTGTATTCGTTGTAATCGCGGCGGCGCCAACCGACCGTTCCACCGAGCGAATAGTCGGTCTCAAGGAAGTGCGGTTCAACGAGGCTGACCTGGTAATTGAAGATCTTGTCACCCGGCTGGAATGCCATGGCAAAATCCTGTCCAGCACCGCGGAACGCCTTGCCCTTCCAGAATTCGCTCCAACTCTCCGGAACATCGGCGATATCAAAGTTTCGCTGGTTCAGCGAGATCATTCCAAGAAGTCCAGAGTCGGTTCCGACGGAGACGCCGAAGTTCAACGAGCCGGTATCCGCCTCCTTCACTTCGATGAGCACATCGCGATACCCCGGGTTTTCCATCCCCTCCTTCAGAACGGTCACCTTGACATCGTTGAAGAGTTGCGTTGAGATCAGTCGTTCGCGGATTCGCTCGATTTCGGATGCGTCAAATCGTCGCCCCGGCCGCAATTCCCTCGCGTGGCGGCGGATCACTTTGTCCATCGTCAGTTCGTTGCCCTGAATCCGCACCAAGCCAACCGTGGCAACCGCCCCCTCCTGTACCTGAATCAGCAGATCGATGACGGGTTCGGAACTGGAATGAATGGGTGTGTTGCGTACGACCACATCCACATGACCGAGCACGCCGTACGCGTCCTCAATTGTCGCCACCGATGCATCCACAAGGCTTCGCCGATAGATGTCGCCGGTCTTGAGGGGGATCATGGCCCGAATCTGCTCCACCGTAAAGACATCTGGTGCGGCGTTGGAGGACATGCGAACGCACGACACACCGCCAAGCGTGTATTGGGGACCCTCATCGAACAGGAAGGTGACCTTGGCTTCACGATTGTCAGGACTGAGCGAAATGGATCGATCCACCCGGACATCGAGAAAGCCGCGGTCGCGGTAGTACTGATCAAGCGTTGCAACATCGTCCCGGAGCACATCCTCATCCAGTTCGCCCCGTCGAAGGAAGAGGATGGCGACCGAGGTCTCGATCTCGGCTGAGAGTTCCTTTGAAGTGAACGTACGATTACCCTCGAACACCACGCCCTTGATTCGAACTCGCGGCCCTTCCATCACGCGGTAGATGAGGACACCCGATTCCTCAAGTTCCGCATCATCCACATCGATCTCAACGAGGTAGTTGCCGCGCTTCCGATAGATCTCAGCCATGCCGCGGCGACCGCGGTCGATAAGGGAATTGTCCATTGCCATCCCCGGGCTCAGCGGAACAACTGCAAGCAACTCCCGGTCACTGATCAGATCATTCCCGACGACGGCAATCTCGGCGACAATCAACTGCTCCCGAAAGATGAACACCACTTCGATCGAACCATCCGGCAACAGAACGCCGTCGCCATCGATGTACTTGAACTGCCCGAGCCGAGTGAGTCGGTGGACATCCTCGTTGACCATCACGGGATCAAAGGTCTCGCCTACTGCGGACCGGATGTTGTTGCGTACCAACTGCTCCGACACTCTGCCCAGACCTTCGAAGCGTATGGAAGAGATGGTCCGGTCGCCAAGATCGGCATCCATGACCGTAAAACTGTCCGACTCGCTGATCAGGGCCATGCCCGGAAGCGTCATCAGAAGGGTCGCAAGGCAGGCGACGATGGCAGGCAGGCATCGCATCAGCCCGGGGAGGATACCGCCGCCGCGAGTGCCTCACAAGGGAACGGGTTTGACCGGCGAAGCACGGGCGGCTAGCGTGCGCGATTCCCAGCAATGACCATCTCACTCGATCAACTCGCGGCCTCCATTGGTGCATCGGTCGTCGGCGACGGCTCGATTCAGGTGTGTGGCTGCGCCCCCATTGACCGGGCGGGGCCGGGGGATGTCTCCTTTCTCGTGAATGCCAAATATGCCCGTTTTCTGGATGAGACGGCCGCAGCGGCGGTTCTCGTGCGACCCGAGACATCAACCCCAGATGGGCTGACGCGGCTCAATGTGGAGGATCCCTACCTTGCCTTCCGCAATGCGATGATTGAGCTCCATGGGTTTCGCAATCACCCGCAAGTCATCGGCTGCAGCGGCGGGGCAACAATCAGCGACTCCGCCGCCATCCATGAGGACGCCCAGATTGCGACCGGCGCCATGGTGCATCCGCATGTCACGATTGAACGGGGTGCCGTGGTCGGCCGGGGAACTGTCCTGTACCCCGGCGTCTATGTTGGAGCAGATGTCACCATTGGTGAAGACTGTGTCCTGTACCCGAATGTGACTATCTACGATCGATGCCACCTCGGTCATCGAGTCACCCTGCATTCCTCAACTGTCATCGGGCAGGATGGTTTCGGCTACGCAACCAGCAATGGCGAGCACCACAAGATTCCTCAACACGGCATCGTCATCATTGAAGACGATGTCGAACTGGGCGCGGGCTGCGCCGTTGAGCGCGCTGCCATGGGTGCGACAACGATCGGCAAGGGAACAAAGTTCGCCGACCTCATCTCAATTGGCCATGGCACTACTATTGGCGCCAACTGCCTGTTCGTGTCATTGGTTGGTGTAGCCGGATCAGTTTCCGTTGGTGACCATGTCGTGCTCGGCGGACAAACGGGAGTCAGTGGTCATTTGACAATCGGAGACGGTGTGCAGGTCATGGCGCAGTCTGGAATCGCCGGCGATGTAGCGCCCGGATCGCGGGTGGGTGGCGCTCCGGTCGTGCCACTGGATACGGCCAAGCGTAATTTGCTTGCTGGCATGCACCTTGGGGACATGCTCAAGCGGATTCGCTCGTTGGAGCGACGACTTGCTGAGTTGGGCGAGGACCGGGAATGAGCAGCGGAGCGACGATGCAACGAACGCCATTCCATGATTTCCATGTGTCTCACGGCGGGAAGATGGTCGACTATGCCGGGTGGGAGATGCCGCTTCACTACGGCTCGATCATGGATGAACATCGCCAAGTTCGCCGCAGCGGCGGGCTTTTCGACGTCTCTCACATGGGTCGCCTTCGTTTCAAGGGAAGGGACGCAGCGGTGTTTCTGGATCGCATCTGCACGCGGCAGATTGCCGGCATGCAGGACGGGCAGGTTCGCTACTCGCTGATCTGCAACGATCAGGGCGGTTGCATGGACGATGTCCTGGTCTACCGGATCTCTGAGAGCGAGTATCTGGTCGTCTGCAACGCGGCCAACCTCGCCAAACTGCTCGATCACTTCGAAGATGTCCGCGGTGACCTTGTGTTCAAACTCAAGGACCAGACGCAGTCCACAGCCATGATTGCCGTTCAGGGGCCGGCGGTCATGGACATCATCGCCAACTTCTCCAGCGAGATTCCCTCGTTGAAGCGGTATCGCTTCACGACGAAGAACCTCTTCATTGCGTCATTCATGGTCTCGCGGACCGGCTACACCGGCGAGGACGGGGTCGAGATCATCCTGCCGGCGTCGTTTGCATCCAGAGCCATTGACATGCTTCTGAAGAATGTCGACCAGGAAACTGCTCCGGTACAGCCCGTCGGTCTTGGAGCCCGCGATTCACTGCGGCTTGAAGCGGGCATGCCGCTCTATGGCCACGAGATCACTGAGAAAATCGACCCACTGTCCGCGGGCCTCGGATTCGCGGTGAAACTGGACAAGGGCGCAGGTGTAGATGATGCAGAGCCCTTCATCGGGCAGCGGGCTCTGCAGGCCATCGCCGAGGCGGGGCCGAGTCAACGGTTGGTCGGACTCTCGCTGGATGGTCGGCGCTCGCCGCGCCAGGACATGCCGGTACTGGCACATGGCGACGTGATCGGCCGCGTGACGAGCGGCTGTCTGTCACCGACGCTCGATCAGCCGATCGCCATGGCGTATGTGCCTGCGGATTTCGACAGCGACGGCGTGCAGGTCGACCTCGGGCGAGCAGTAACTGACTCGACGATCGTGCCGCTGCCGTTCTACAAGCGGGCGTAACCCCCCCTACTTGCGACGACGACCGTCGATCACGGCGATGATGTCGTCACCGTTGACCACACCATTCCCGTCCCAGTCGGCCGATCTCGATCCCCACACTCGAAGGATGTGAACGACATCGTCGACATTGAAGTCGTCGTCGCCACCGCCATCAACCACCGGCGGTTTGGGGATCGTGATGAATACTTCGGCCGTCGCCTCCTGTCCGTTCGCGTCAATGGCGGTGTAGGAGAAGGAGTCCATACCGGTGATGGTGCCAGGAGCACTGTAGTTCAGCGCATTGTGCCAGAGCGGGGGCTCGTTGTCGTCCCAGTCGCTGGCGTCCACGACAAGACCGCCTCGCATTGATGTCACATCGAACCGCTCGATGTCGAGTGTGGAGCAATCATTGGCGAAGTCGTTGGCGAGCACATACACGTCCACTGACCCCGTCTTCTCGCAGCTGGCCCGGTCGTTCGTCACCGACGGTGGCGTTTGGGGTGTCATCAGGTCGCAGCTGAGCGAGTCCAAAAACTCCGTCGCCCAGTCGATGTTCAGTTGGTCGAACTCCATGTTGATATTCGCGATGCCGCCATCACAGGTATGACAGTAACTCATGATGGTCGCGCCGCCGGCGTCACCACAGTCGCCGTTCCCACACTCGTCCGAATTATCCTCGCCGCGCGATTCGAACTCATGGGTGTGGATCATGTTGAAGTTGTGGCCGGTTTCGTGCGCGTACACGATGGGATCCCAATTGCCATCCTGTCCATCCTCAAGCGGCATCGGGTAGGTGCCGTTGAGTCCAGTCGAAACCCCATACCCAATCAGGTCACTGCAGACCGCGCCAATAGCCGCCATGCCGCCACCGAGATTCCGTCCACAGAACAGGTGGGCGAGGTTCCGGTCGATGTCGCCCATGTTCGTGTACCAGAATGCGCCGAACTGACCAAGTTGGGCCCCGAGCGAACCTTCATCCCACGGATCAGCGTCTACAGCCCAGATGCGGAGGTAGGCGCCGATCAACTTCACGCCGATCGGACCCTCGTACTCCTTCGAGACATCACCGACCAGCGTCTGAACATACTCCGCGGCCGCCGTGCCCTCGCTGCCGAATGCCTCCATTTGACCAAACTCGTAGTCGCTGTCGTAGGCCACCCTCACGGCCGCACACGATTCGCCCTCGATGCCTCGTGGCTCGCCGTAGTCACCGCGAGGTTTGCGGCTTCGCGATGAACTCGTGACATCGCAGACATAAGGCGCACCGGTGTAGAAACCCTCCGGCACATTGCTCTCATCGTGAATGAGGGTCAGATCCTTGCCCGCGTGGGTCGCAATGACGAACCGCGTACCGCTTGTGCTGATCCAGCCGTTGGTCAGGTGGTTGCCCACAGCGAGAAATACCTTAGACCCGGGCTCGCCGACCACCGATCCGCGAAACAGGTGAATCGCAGGCCAGGTTCGCTCGGTTTCGTAGATGTTGCCTCGCTCATCCTGCACAACCTCGACAACCACGGCATCGGGTGCCAGCGCAGAAAACGCCTCAAGTTGCAATGTCACGGTGCGGTTCTTGTCGAGCGGAACGCCATCGAGAAACAGGTGGTCTCCCGGTTCGATGCCGTCCAGCACGGACTTGTCCACGGACACTCTGGTGGCGAACTCAGCAACGTCAGCAGGCGCTCGCTCCGCATGAATGGTCATCGGTGAAGAGATGTGCGGGGCGGGCAGCGTCTCGCCCAAAGCCGGTAGCGTGATCGCGGCAATCGCTGTCAGAGTAATCGTCTCGAAACGGGGCAGAGTCATTGTTCGCTTTCCTCTCATCGCTTTCGCTTCAGATCACCGTTCAGGATGGCCGCAAAGTCATCGCCGTCCGTATCGCCATCGCCATCCCAGTCTGCCGAGCGGCTACCCCATACCACGATGAGGTGAATGATGTCGTCGATGTCAAAGTCATGATCGCCGCCGCCGATGACGGGTGGGATCGGAATCGTGATCACGACGCGGGCACTGGACTCGCGGCCAGTGGAATCAATTGCTCTGTAGAAGAACGCATCCGTTCCCGTGATGTTCCCAGGCGCAGCGTAGGTCAGGATCGTGTCGTCATCGGTGCTGGCGTCGGTGATGCTGCCGCCTCGCTGCGAGGTCGGGCTGAAGTAACTGAGGGTCAGGTCCGAGCAGTCGTTGGAAAAGTCATTTTCAAGTACATACACATCCGTCGTACTTGTCTTCTGGCAGGTCCCCCAGTCGTCCACGGTCGTCGGCGGGTCGCCGTTGCCACCCCACATGTCGCAGGGAAGGTCGTCCATCTGCAACTGCGCTCGAATGAGGTTCTCGTCCATGAACTCGAATCGCACATTCGTAATGCCGGGGGGACACTCGCCCGTATCGGGGTCGTAGCCCGGTCCACAAGGGCAGAGATGGCAGTAACTCATGATGGTGGAGAGGTAGATCAGCGGGAACCCCTCTGCCTCGGGATCCCAGTCGTCGTTACACTCCTCGCCGCATTCGTCCGGAGGGCTCTCCATTTCGAAGGTGTGAATCATGCCGAAATTGTGGCCGGTTTCGTGCGCGACAACTACCGGATCCCAGTGCCTCGCCGTACCGCCATAGAGGTCTCCAAACCCGGTGACATCAAACCCGCCATTCATGCCAATTCCGCCCATGATGGCGTAGCCAGCAGACGTGCAAATGGCGTTGAGGCTGGCAATGCCCCCGCCGAGGTTCCGACCCGCCCAGAGATGCGCGAGACCGCGATCGATGTCGCCCTGGTTCTCCTCCCAGTAGAGCTGGAACTCGGGAAGTTGCGAATCGGTCTCCACCGCGTTCCACGGGTCGAGTACATACCAGAGCCGGAAGTAGGAGATGACCAGTTCGATGCCGAGATACTGCGTGTACAAATCCGACACCGCTCCTTGCAGCATCTGGGCGTACTCCGTCGCAAGCGTTGCGTTGCCGTTGAAGGTCACGCCGTACTGCTCCCAGTCGGGAAGGACGCCGTAGAGGGGTCCCCAGAGATACTGGTTGTCGGTGTCGATTGCAATGGCAATCTGATTGCAGTCAGCGTTCTCGGCGCGGTAGCCGCCGTAGTCGCCACCCTTGGAAAGGGACACATCGGTGGGAGGCTTCGTGCCACAGGTCCAGCCGGCGAAGTCGACCGTGCCGGGCGGAATGTTCTTCTCGTCATAGATCAGCGTCGTGTGTTCCTGATCGCGCTCGCCGATGCGCGTGCCGATGACATATCGCGTTCCGTCGAGCGTGATCCACCCATTGACCAGTTCTGTGCCGATCGCGAGATAGACATGGGAACCGGGTACGCCGTCAACGGAGCCGCTGAAGATATGTACCTTCGGCCACGGCATTTCCTGTTCCACCGGACGCCCGCGGCGATCTGCAACCATGATCACGCAACGGGCTCCTTCGGCCAATGGTGATCGCTCCTGCAATCGCAGCCGCACCGATCGGCTTTCGTCGAGAGGGAAGTCGTTCATGACGACGACATCGCCGTCGGAAACCTCATCGAGGGCTGCGGGGTCGAGGTGTAATCGCGTGGCAAATCCACGAACGGTCGCCGGCGCCTCAAGGGCGTGCGTCGTTACCGGCGAGGCCATGAATGTGACCTCCGGGCGGTCGGCGACTGCGACCGCAGCAACAACCATCGCCAAGCCCCAACCCAACAGCAAACTCTGTGATTTCATCCTTCAAGATCCCCAAATGCTGGTGTTTTCGGAAGTATTCCGTTTTCCTACCCCCCTGAGGGTATGTCGGCACTCGGCAGTCTTCAAGGTCAACCTCGCAGCAATCTCAATTCATCTCGCAAAATGGCCGCTAATTCGAAGTTTTGGGCGTCGATTGCCCCCTGTAGGCGCTCCCGCAGGTCCGCTCGCTCTGATACCGGCAGACGCCGAGTGAGTGACTGCCTCAGAGCCCGCAACATCAGGGCCTCGTGGGACCGCTCACCCCCCGCCTCCCCGAGGGCTGCGGCGAGTTCCTCCAGCCCCGTGTCGATGGCAGACAAGGCGGCCGGACGCTGACCGTGCTCCACCGCCCACTCGGCCCGCGCACGAGCCCGCATTGCGATCGCCGACCCCCGGAAGGGTTCCAGAGCGGTCTGATCAGCCTCCGACACCCCGCGGCCCCGGCAGAGGTCGAGAATCTCCAGTGTGGCCGAGGCATCGCGCACCACCATCTCCCAGAGGCCCAGAGTGAGGCAGGCCGCACCGCGGTGGGAACGCTGCACCGCCTCCTCCCGCAAGAGCCTGCACGCGTCCCCATCCAGCGGCATCACCTCGCCAGTATCAAGGAGTCGCTCCCGCTCGGACGGGCCTCCATCGGGCCGTCCATCCATGTCCATCTGCAGGATGCCCAGATCCAGACGCACCTGGAGAATGTCCCGCCCATCGTCGGCCTTCACGACCCGGGCCTGCACGCCACCCCGCTCAAGGGGCCACTTCCGGAGGAGGTTGGTGAGGTCGTCACTCGGCATGATCGTCAGTTCTTCCCCACTGTGACATCCGTTGTACGCCATGGAGCGTCACTTTGCACGCATCATTCCGGTCATGCGGGCACACAACCTGATCGGCCCTCCATGCCAATGAATTCACCCCTTCCGGAGGCCGATGAACCATATTCAGGATCCGTTGTTGCTGCGCCGGAGGGGCGATCAGCACGGCGGTGCGCGCACAGGAGAAGACTATGGACCTCGATATTTACCTTCGCCAGATCAATGAGGTGGAACTCCTCACGGCAGTTGAAGAGAAGGAACTTGGCTGGCGGATCATTAACGACTGCGACCCCGCATCCAAGGACCGTATGATCCGCGCCAATCTCCGATTGGTCGTGTCGATCAGCAAGCAGTACCTCGGGCGTGGACTGACCCTCCCTGATCTGATCGAGGAAGGCAACATTGGTCTCATTCGAGCGGTAGAGGGCTTCGACCCTGCGCAGGGTGCGCGGTTTTCCACCTATGCCTCGTGGTGGATCAAACAGTCCATCAAGCGAATGCTGATCAACGCGCTGCAGCCAGTCCATGTGCCGGCGTACATGGTCGATCTGATCGGGCGATTCCGCATGGCTTTCCGCAGATTGCAGGAGGAACTCGGACACACACCCAACAGCCGGCAACTGGCCGATGAACTCGGTGTTCCGATGAAGAAACTGCGATCGATCCGTCGGGCACTTCGTGCCTACTCGGGTGCCGCACGTGGGCCCATCGGGGAGGACGGCGATCCATTGTCCATGGCTGATCTGTTCGAGGACTCGCGTCGCACCACGCCGGACAAGGAAGTTGAGCAGCGGGAGACGCTCAAGGATGTCCTGCAACTGCTCGACCAACTGGACGAGCGGGATGCTCGCGTACTTCGACTTCGATTCGGGCTGGAAGGCCAGGATCCGCTTACGCTCAAGGAAATTGGTCAGGTCATCGGCTTGACGAGGGAACGTGTGCGCCAGATCGAAATCGCCTCGCTGCGGCGGCTTCGCAGTCGCATGCAGGAAGACCCCTCCCACGGCAAGCGCCGGGCCTCCTGAGCGGTGTCCGGTACCGGTGTCAGACACCGGTGTCGGACACCTCAGTCGCCGGACACCTCAGTCGCCGACGGCAACTGTAAACAGCCGCTGGAACTGTGGGCCGCCGAGGTCGACATCAAGTCGCCGCAGGCGATTGACCCGTGCGATTGCGGTGGCGGGATCGCCGCCATCGTCGACATGCCACTGCACCAGCCGAAGGTGTGCAAGCCAGAACCAGTAGTCCCCCTCGCTCGTGCTCGCGATCACCTGCCGCATGCCACGGGTATCCCGCGTGCAATCGGCCCGGCCCGCAACAGTCTGAATGCTCGGACCATCCTGCTCGATCGCCATCGCAAACCATGCTGCGGCGGCATCCGGCTTCTCAAGCAGACGATCGGCCTCACCCAGAACCGACGGCGGAATGATTGCCTCATCGCACGACTCTCGCCTCGCTTGGAGGGTTGAATGCCGAGAGTTCAGATCGATCGCGTCCACGACCTGTCCTTGCCTATAAGCTTCGATGGCCGCGACCAATGTGACATGCTGCTCGTGCTTGTGCACCGCATCCTCCGCCGCAATGATCGCCGCATGTGCCGCCAACGCCTGCCGCTCCCGTTCATTGATGCCCGCCTCAATGATGACAATTGCAGGATCGCCCGCCGGTGCCAGACGCCGCATGCGTTTCAAGACAAATGCATCGACGCCGGACGGTTGGCCGCCTTCCTCAAGGAGTCGAGCGGCGAGCCCTGTCCATGCTGAGAGGGACTTTTCGCCGGCATTCATTCTCGCATAGCCATCCGCGAGCACCGGACGGAGATCGCCCCGGCCAGATCGCGAAAGCATGCGATCGGTTTCGCTCCAGATAGCCATGGCTGCCGTAACTGGCGCCGAGGACATGCGGTACACCGCCGAGGCAAGAAGATCTTCCGCGTCTACTTTCGACATCGCAATCAGGGCCGAGGCATGTCGATCCGCCGCTGCATTATCGCCAAGTGCGACCGCAGCGTGCAGTCGTGCGCGGAGTGATCGAGATGCCGCGATGCCCTGCAAATCGCTCTGGATCGCGGCAAGGCGTGTCTCGCACGATTCGGCGGACTCGACGTTGCCGATACCTGCATTCATGCCATCCAGCACGCCGCGCAGGTAATCGGTTTCCGGCATTCCATCGCACGGGGTCAAAAGCGACCGAACATCCGCGATGAGTGCGGCCAACTCCTCTTGCGCCGATTCACTGCGGAACCCGAGTGTGGCCTCAGCAACCATATCTGTGTTGGCCCACATCCCGAAGAAGGTGTCGGTCGCCTGATCGAGCAACCATTGTCTGGCACGTGGATCATCGCGCTCAGCGGTAATCAAATCCCTTCGCGCGTCAAGCAGAGATTGCAACGCTGCAGCGTCACCGCTCCGTCGCCACGACGCTCGAAGCGCATCCACTTCCGCCGCATCGATGTTGGCAGACAGCACAATTCCGAGCATCGCGACGAAGATCATCCCGGGTCTCCAAGCGTGATGTTCGAGTACCTCGCCGCGGCCGCCGCGTTATAGGCGGCCATCGCGTGATCCCACCTCGCTTCGGCCGACGGCCGAATGACGATGGGGTGATCCGGCGTGAAGAGTCCGTCGTTTCCGAATCCGTCAGCCCGGTACCGGCGGAGGAATCGGTGCAGCCCGTCGATACCCGACACCGGCTCCCACGGACCGTCCAGTCGCACACGGCAATCCCATGCGTGATCGCCGGTGGACTCCACATGAACGACCAGCGGCTGATCATCCAGCAACATGCCGCCGCCGACCTGTCGCTTGGGGAGATCCATCGGATATTGCGATTCGCTTGTGCGGAACTCGGTGGCGACCATGAAGTAGACCAGCAGGAGGAATGTGACATCGATCATCGATGTCAGATTGAGCCCGATGGATGTGCCGCTGAGACGACGACGACGATGGGCGACCATGCGTTCCGTGGAGTCACCCCGCATCGCGTTTCTCGCTCTGCACGACAAGGTGCAATCGAGGTGTTCCACCGGCAAGGCGAACTGCTTCGATGACTTCGTGGGCCACCTGGTAGGGAATGCTGCTGTCCGCGCGGAGATACACCTCCCGGATGCCGTCGGCCATGGACGCAGCAACCGCCACCGTGACACCGTTCATGTCGATGATTTCACCTTCAACAACGATCTGTTGCCCGTCGGGCGTCGGCAGCAGGTTGAGTACCAGTCGATCATCGCCGTCGGGCGATCCCGCAACCGGTCGCTCGGGACTTGGGAGGTCCATCTGGACCGCATCTCGATCGATGACCTGGGAGACGACAACGAAGAAGACGATCAGAAGGAATGTGACATCGATCATCGGCGTCATGTTCGCCGCGATCTGTCCACCGCCCGTTGACCTTCGCCTGATCACCGTATCTCCGCGCCGGTTGTGACCGGCACGCCCCTTGGGGGTTCAGTGGAGCGAGGTGTCTTAGGCTTCTGTTTCTCCCGTGGCCTGAACGCATTGAGCACTTCCTCCGCGGCGATCGTCGCCTCGGTCGTCAACTCATCAATGCGGTTGCGGATGATCGCGTAGGCCGCCAGTGCCGGGATGGCGACAACCAATCCCCAGAAAGTGGTGGTCAACGCGGTACCGATGCCGCCTGCGAGCATGACCGGATCCGCCGCGCCCCCGGAACTGACGATGGCGGAGAACGCCAGAATCATGCCGTAGACCGTTCCAAACAGGCCGATCATTGGACTGACCTGTCCCAATACATTCAGCAGTTCAATGCGCCGCATGCGGGCGGTCGCCAATTCGTCGGCGGTCTGTTCGAGTGCCCGCATCATGGCGGGGAATCCAAATTTGGCTTCTCGAAAAGCGCCGTGAAGAATGCGACCGAAGTAACTGGAATCCTGCGACACCTGTTCGATGGCGTGACGGAACCGCTTCTTGCGAATGCTTTCCTCCACCCTTTGAACCAGATCAGAGGGCAGTACATTGGAACGCCGGTTGGCGAGCGCCATGTGGACGGCTACTCCGATTCCCACCACGGACAGCACAAGCAGCAGCCAGGTCACCGCGCTGCCGAGCAACTCCAGCGATCCATCTGCCCTTCTGGAGACAAAGAAGGCATCGGCAAAGGACCGCCCATCCTCGCCGGCCGCGGTGGCGGTAACCAACAGGATGATGACAAAGTTACGGAGCCGCACTTCTCTGTCCTCTGGCGATCAGTCGCCGATCGATGAACGTATATCCGTCCGGCCCGCCATGTTGCTCAGCAATCTGCTGCAGAATGCTCTGCGGATCGGGGGTCAGGAATTGAATGCAGTCGATTCGGACCGGCCGGCGGTCATTGCGGGGATCAACTGGATTGAGCCTGTCCAATTCGGCAAGCAGATCGTCTCCCGACACCTCGAACCGCCCGACGCCGGTGATGTTCTCGCTCAGCAGGTAGATGAGGTCCGGCTTGAGACCGAAAGCGCCTCGGATGGCGTTCGTCGGATCACTGCTGCCGGCGGGCACGACGTGTTCGCCCTGCACGATCCAGGCAAGTGCGCGATCGATGTGGTCCGCGCTCGCCTCCACAAGGTTCCTTGGCGGCACGGTAATGGCACGGTCCTGCTGGAAGAACACGACCGCGAACTGCTGTTCAGTATGAAGTCCGCGGAGGGATACATCCAGTTCGCGAATGACACTCGAGAGATGGAGCAACATGGACCCGGATGCGTCCACCACATACACAACGCGCCGTGCGCTCGTTGCATCGAGCCCCATGAAGGACACTTCGGTCGTGATCTCGCGGCGGGCGATCGTGGGAACCGGATCGCCGCGGGCAACTCGCTCCAGCATGGCCAGTCCGTCCTCGGCGGGAGCGGGCATTGGCTCCGCCGTGGCCGGATTCGGCGTGGGTTCCTGCGGAACAGCCATCGGCTGCGACGGCAGGGCGTCCTGCACGACCTCGTGCCAATCAGCGGTCACCAGTTGCGGGGGTGGCGGCTCCTCGCGGATCACCGACCATGTAATAAGGAAGGCAATGGCGGCCAATCCGAGGTGCGCACCGATCGACAGCACCCATGGCACGATTCGACCAGCGGCGGTCCCCGCCACTGCTTCGACTGGTTCTTCGTTCTTCCGCATCCTTGCACGGGGCAGCGTACCGCGCACCTCGCCACAGATCGCCTCAAATTGCCGTCTTTCCACCAGCGAAGGTGCCCGGGGCCGGGGCCGGACACCGGTGCCAGGGGCCGGTACCGGACACCTCGTTATTCGTTGGCAGGTGGTAGGGCTGATCGATCCCCCGACCAACGTCGATCGATGGCCAGCGGCCCGGGGCCGCTGAAGAGCAGCCCGATGGCAAGGGTCAGGAGGGCAAATCCCGCAAACAGTTGCAGGTACCGATGGGGTTCGAGCGGCCAATCAAACGGATTCGTCTCGAACATCCCGTGCAGGCGTATCGACACCAGATACAGCGCGCTGCCGGTCATGAGGCATGCCAAGGCGGCCGCAAGCCGCGTAAACAGCCCGACAAACAGCAGGAGTCCTGCCAGAAGTTCGGCCACGCCCGCCGACCAGGCGAGAATCGTCCCCCAACTCCCGAGCTGCGGCCAGCGGTCGTTGAGCAGCCATCGCGCCCGCTGCACGCCGCGAACGGTCGGCTGGCCCGTAGCGGCCACCTCCTGCTCTCCAGCAGTCTCTTCAACAACTTCGTGCCGCACCTCCACCCCAAGTTCATGCAGGGCAGCCGCTCGGTCGCTGGCGATGGGCACAAATACGAAACATTGCACCCAGCCGCTTGTCAGCAGGGCGGCCGCCAGAACGAGACGGCTGAGTGTGGGCGTGATCAGCATGGCAGCAGGGTTCATGGGATGAGCTCCTTTGGAATCGTACCTCCCCCGTATCATGGTGCACATGGTACGGGCTACTGCGGGTGTGGCGGAATTGGCAGACGCGCTGGATTTAGGATCCAGTGGGGTAACCCGTGGAGGTTCGAATCCTCTCACCCGCATTCAATGACCACTTGGACACCAACATCATGGACTTCCCGCCCCACCGATCAGCAACCGGCCTATGCGGATATGGGGTCTCTGGACGCCGCCATCGCCGAGTTGGCCGAATTGCCGCCTCTGGTTTCCTCATGGGAGATCGAGTCGCTGAAGACGCAACTGGCCGAGGCCGCCGCGGGCACACGATTCCTGTTGCAGGCCGGTGATTGCGCAGAGCGATTCGTCGATTGCCGCCCTGCCCACATCACTGCACAGCTCAAGGTGCTCCTGCAAATGTCACTGGTGTTGGTACACGGCACGCGGAAGCGCGTCATCCGTGTGGGCCGTCTCGCCGGGCAATACGCCAAGCCGCGGTCTTCCGACTTGGAGTCACGCGACGGTGCGACGCTCCCAAGTTACCGCGGCGACCTCGTCAACGACATTGCATTTGACCCAGTTGCTCGCGAACCGGATCCGAAACGACTGCTCCGTGGATACGAACGCGCCGCGATGACGATCAACTTCGTGCGTGCTCTCATCGACGGCGGCTTTGCGGATCTGCATCACCCCGAATACTGGGACCTCGGTTTCCTGGAGCACTCTCCGCGAGCCGCGGAGTACCAGCGCATTGTCGAATCGATCGCGGAGAGTCTTCGCTTCATGGAGACACTCGCCGACGCACCGGTCGGCAATATCAATCGCGTCGAGTTCTTCACAAGCCACGAAGGTCTGCATCTTCCCTATGAACAGGCACAGACCCGGCAGGTCCCCCGCCGCGAAGGATGGTATGACCTGTCCTGCCATTTCCCATGGATCGGCGCCCGCACCGGCGAGCCGGAAGGTGGACATGTTGAATTTTTCAGCGGCATCCGGAATCCGATTGCGGTCAAGGTCGAGGGCGGTATCGACATCGAACCCCTGCTCGATCGGCTCCATCCCGACAACGAACCCGGTCGTCTGACGCTGGTGCATCGATTCGGTGCCGAGCAGGTCGCCGATGCATTGCCGCCGCTCATCGAAGCGGTGCAACGCTCGGGCAAGCAGGTGCTGTTCGTCTGCGACCCAATGCACGGCAACACCAAGCGGACGGACAGCGGTGTGAAGACGCGGAGTTTCAACGACATTCTGGCGGAGCTGGATGCGACGATCGACATCCACCAGCGACTCGGTTCGCGGCTTGGCGGGGTGCATGTGGAGGTCTGCGGGACGAATGTGACCGAGTGCACCGGCGGTGCGCGTGGTCTGGACGAGTCCGGTCTTGGTGAGACCTATGAGTCACTGGTCGATCCGCGGCTCAACTATGAGCAGGCGATCGAACTGGCGATGCTCATATCGCAGAGGATCGGGTAGGTTCGTACACTGTCGCGCGATGTCTGAGCGGGTCCTCATTACTGGTGTCGGCGCGATCTCGGCGTTGGGTGTCGGGATCGATCCACTGTGGCAGGCGATGCTCGAGGGCCGCAGTGGGCTGCGGCGGATCGAACGGTTCGACCCTTCCGGCTTCGCATCGCAGGTGGCCGGCGAACTTCCGGGCGACGACTTCAAAGTCAGGAAGATTGTGCCGAAGAGTCACCGCAAGGCTGTGAAGGTCATGTGCCGCGACATCGAGTTGGCGGTTGGTGCAGCAGCGGCCGCCGTAGAGGATGCGGGCATCGTGACGGCGGCGACAGACAGTGACGCGGAGCCGACGATCGATCCTGATCGGATGGGGTGCCAGATCGGTGCAGGATTGATTTCCGCCGAACTCAACGAACTGGGCGCCGCGCTGGTGACCAGCCAACGGGAAGACGGTTCGTTTGATCTGCAGCACTGGGGCCGCGAGGGAATGGAGAACCTCACACCGCTCTGGTTGTTGAAGTACCTGCCCAACATGTTGGCGTGTCATGTCACGATCGTGCACGACTGCCGCGGCCCGAGCAATACGATCACCTGCTGCGAAGCCTCAAGCGGGCTGTCGTTTGCGGAGTCGCGCCGCGTCATTCTGCGTGGCAGCGCAGACGCTTGTTTGTCGGGGGGCGTTGAGGATCGCGTCAACCCTCTTGCTCTTTTTCGGCAGCACTGCGCGGGACGACTTGCCCCCGGCAGTGAGGTTGACACAGCCGTGCAGCCCTTTTCTCCACATGCAAACGGCACGATCGTAGGTGAGGGCGGCGGTCTTCTCCTGCTGGAGTCCGAGTCGTCCTTGGAACGGCGGGGTGGTACCGCGTGGTGTTCGCTCGATGGCGTCGGATCCTCACAATCGCTGGGCGACTCGCCACTCGACGCGGAGCCGGAGGCTATTGCGGCGGCGATCAACGCCGCATTGTCGGATGCGAATTGCACGCCTGTAGAGATCGATGCGATCGTGCCGTTGGGCTCGGGCATTGCGACGATCGACGATGCGGAGCGAGCAGCGCTGGCGATTGTGTTCGGCGACCGGCTCCCCGAGGTACCGTGCATCACGACGATTCCTTACACGGGCAACTGTCTCTCCGGCAACGGTGGTCTGGCTGTTGCGGTCGCCGCGTCGGCGTTGCGGCATCAACAGTTGCCGGCACGGCTCGGAAGTGATGAGACTCCTGGCATCGACGCCTCGGCGTGCCCGTCGCGGGCTGCGACGCTGCGGCGAGTACTTGTCACGACACCGAGTGAAGGAGGCCAGTGCGTGGCCATCGTTCTGGGAGCAGTTGCGGTATGAGCGAACCTCGCGTTGTCATTACGGGCATGGGTTGGATCACGCCGCTGGGGCACGATCTGGACACGGTGTGGTCAGCGCTCACCAGCGGCACATCCGGCATTGCGCCAATCGACCGGTTTGATGCCTCCTGTTTTCCAACGACCTTTGCCGGAGAGGTGCGGGACTACGACTGGACGGCATTCGTCAATGACGCTTCCGTGCACCACAGCCCTGCCCTCAATTCCCAGTTTGTTCTCGGAGCGGCGCGGCAGGCGTGGGAGCAATCGGGGCTTGGAGACTTTGGTGGGCTCGATCGGAACCGCACGGGGCTGTATCTCGGTGCTGGCGAAGGCGTCCTTGACTTCGATGCCCACTCGTGGATCGACACGAACGCCTGGACGTGGGATGACGCGGAGGTCGATCCTGTGCAGTGGGCCAAGTACGCCAGAGAGCGGTTGGATGAGTGGGGTGAAGTCGAGCAGGAACCAAACATGTCGCTCTGGCATGTGGCTCGTGAATATGGACTGCGCGGTCCGGCGTTCAACTGTCTCACGGCCTGCGCTGCGAGTACGCAGGCAATTGGCGAAGCGTGCAGTGTGCTACGCCGCGGGCAGGCGGATGTCATGCTTGGCGGCGGCGCGCACACGATGCTGCATGTCCTTGGCGTGACAGGGTTCAACAGATTGACCGCCCTTTCGACATTTGATGGCGACCCGACACAGGCATCGCGGCCATTCAGCCGCGACCGTAGCGGGTTCGTGATGGGCGAAGGGTCGGGGATGCTCGTGCTTGAGACGCTGGACCACGCAGAGGCCCGCGGCGCGGAGGTACTGGCGGAAATTACCGGGTTCGGTTCGACGGCCGATGCCTACCGCATTACGGACATTCATCCCGAGGGTCGCGGGCCAGCGAAGGCCATGGAGGCGGCGCTTGCGCAGGCGGGTATTGACCCCCAGGAGCGAGGCGATGATGGCCGCCCGCAGGTGCAGTACATTTCTGCCCACGGCACCGGTACGCAGGAGAACGACGCGATCGAAACGAAGGCGATCAAGCGTGTCTTTGGTGACCTCGCCCCGGATGTTCCCATCAGTTCAATCAAGGCGATGATGGGTCATCTCATCGCCGCAGCCGGTTCGGTTGAGTTGATTACGTGCGTAATGGCGATTGCCACGGGCATCTTGCCCCCCACAATCAATCTCCAGAACCCCGACCCGGACCTCGACCTCGACTACATCCCAAATGAGGCGAGGAAAGCGGATGTGCATACCTGCCTCAGCAACTCCTTCGGCTTCGGCGGACAGAACAACACGCTGGTGGTTCAGCGGTTCGCCTGATCAGGCTCGTCGGCGGCGGCGTGCGGTCAAACCAGCGAGACTGAGCAGAGCCAACGCACCAGGGGCGGGAATCAAACTGCCGACCTGCACATCGGTGGCAACCCATGTGTCGTAAGTGGCCGTTGTGCCCTGCATGCTAATCGTCCCTGAGACAGCGCCGCCAAAGCCCATGCTGGTGAACTGACCAATGAGCACGCGGAGTTCCGCGCCGGCCAATGCTTGCGCATCGTCAGGTGTGGCGAACCATGCGCCATCGCTCGTTTCGATCGCGCCACCCGCCTCAAAGTTGGTCCAGTCGATGCCGATGTTCAGCATGGCGTTGTTGGTATTGTCCGAGAGGCCGATCGTGACCCAACTGTCGTATTGGAGGCTTGGAAAGACGGGAAAGAGTGCAGCGTTGATGTCGGTGCTCACCGCCCCGCCGAACGGGTTCTGGTAAAAACTCGAGGACGACTCAATGGATAACGGATGGGCCCCATCGCCGTACACGGCGTTGAGTTGGTCGTTCTCATTGTCGAAATCCGCATAGACGCGGGTTGTGACGCTGTCTGGGATATTGCCAACGGTCGTCTCGTAGGAGAGTCCCGTGTAGTCCGCTGCCGCGGTACCTCCGATAATGGTGAGGCTGGCAACAGTCATCCGGTGCAGAGTGGTCTTCATGTCATCTTCTCCTTGGGATCGGGGCTGTAGATATCGGCGCGATCGCCACGCGGCATCGCGCCTGTCTCAAAATTCATAAAAAATGTCCATGTTACCTGCCGGGGGGCCGTCGATCTCTCGACACCGTCTAGCCGCACGGGCCCCAGGCGGCGATGAGCTCCAACAGGTCCAGGATGTTGACCGAGCCGTCCTGATTCAGGTCGGAGCCGGGATTCTCGCAATCATCGTTCTTTTCACAGTGCCAATCGCTCATCATGATCAGTAGATCGTTGACGCCGACCGTGCCGTCCCCGTTGAGGTCCGCCGGGCAGGGATCGTCCGGTGGGCACTCGTCGTAGAACTCGTTTCCAAGACCAGCATTGCACGACTTCAGGTGTTCCGGGAAATTCGCACAGAACAGCGAGTCGAGGACATCTACTTCGCCGCCGGTGCAGTGCATGCCACCACCTTCAATATCTGCGATATTGCTCTCGAACATGGCGTAGGTCACATCGCCCTCGCTTTGCGCTGCGGCCATGCCGGCGCCGACTCGGGCGGTATTACCCGTGAAACTGCACTGGTCAAATGTGAATTGGTCATCGTTGTTCATGACCCGAACGCCCCCGCCGATGTCGGCGGAGTTTCCGGTGAACGCGCAGACCGTCACTGTCACGGGACTCCCGGGGTACAGGCGAAGGCCGCCGCCGGAACTGACTGCGGTGTTCTGATCAAAGAGGCAGTCCAGCAACCATGGCGAAGAGTTCTTGACGGCCATGCCGCCGCCATTGTTTGCAGCATTACGCTCAAATGTGCAGGACTGGAAGGTTGGGTTTCCGCCGTCGATGCAGTATGCGCCGCCGCCCCATTGAGAAGCGATGTTGTCCTGAAACACGCAGAGACGGACAACCGGGCTTGAGTCTTCGCAGACGATGCCCCCACCCCTGTCATTCGAACCGTTGCGGATCGTGAACCCTTCGATCAGCGTCTTGCCGCTCTCGCCACCCCCGCAGAGGATGCCGCTCCGAGCGCCTTCGCCGTCGATGATGGTGACCTCCGCGCCGTCCGCGCCGCGAAGTGTGATTGACTTGCCGTCGAGATCGACAACCGACGCCCCGCTGCCCGTATAGGTTCCGCTGCTGACGATGATTTCATCGCCGTCCTCCGCTTCGTCAACGGCATCCTGAATGGCCGCGTAGTCGCAGCCATCCGGGCACACGTTCAGCGTATCCGCGAGGGCCGCTGGTAGGGCGACCATCGAGGCGACCACCGTGGCGGATGAACCTATTTGGCACAAACCCTTCATTTCTATCTCTCTCCTGATTCATTGCCGTCCATGGCGGGGACCAGTCAACAATAGCAGGAAAAATTCGAACTCCCAGTGGTTTCCCCCGAGATTGGGCCCGCGGGCAGCCCCCTTCGTCCGATAACCCGGTGGGAACCCGGTACCGGACACCCTCTTGTCGATTACGCGGAGAAACTGCTGCCGCAGCCGCAGGTCGTCGAGGCGTTGGGGTTGTCGAAGACGAACCCACGGCCCATGACCTCGTCCTTGAAGTCGATCGTGGTGCCGTTGAGGTACAGATAGGACTTTGGATCGCAAATCACCCGGAGCGTGTACGACTCGCCATCGGGGAGTTCATGATCGCTGGACCACGCCTCATCCGAGTCCTTCTGCGTTTCGGTGATGTCCAGAATGTAGTTGAAGCCCGAACAGCCGCCCCCCTTCACGCCGACCCTCAAGGCCACGACATCGCTGTCGAGTTCCTGCTGTTTGATGATCTGGCTGATTTCCCGAGCGGCGGTATCGGTCACGGTAACGGGCATGGCATACTCCTTGGGTAACACCCCAGTATAGTCCGTTCGGTGCAAACTGTACGCGCAATCAGCGATATCGAGGCGATTGCGGCACATGTGGGCGGAGCATTTGTTCCCACCATGGGCATGCTGCATGAGGGGCACTGCGCCTTGATAAGGGCCGCCGCGGGCTCCGGCAAACCTGTCATTGTGAGCGTCTTTGTCAACCCCACGCAGTTCGGCCCCAACGAGGACTATTCCCGCTATCCAAGACAGCCGGAGCAGGATGTGGAACTGGCGGCCGAAGCCGGAGCGGACATCGTCTTCATGCCCGACGAGGCCTCGATCTATCCACCGGCCGGGGGCGTCAAGCCGCCACCGCTACCGCTAGTTACAACCGAACCGAAACTTGAAGATCGATGCAGACCCGGTCACTTTGCCGGTGTCTGCCTGGTCGTTGCAAGACTCTTCGATCTACTCCGCCCCTCAGAGGCATACTTCGGCGAGAAGGACTATCAACAACTCCTGGCCATCCGGCAGATGGTCGCCGCCAGTGATCGGTGGCCGGACCTGTCCATCAAAGGTTGCCCAACCGTGCGCGAGCCAGACGGTCTCGCGCTGAGCAGCCGCAATGTCTACCTTGACGCCGCGCAGCGGGAGCAGGCGCTCGGCCTCCGCAGGGCGCTGCAGGCCGCTGCCGATGGCGAAGATGCGATGCGCAGCGTGCTCGACGAACACACCCTGCACACCGAGTACGCTGTCATCCGCAACGCCAACACCCTGCTCGAAGGCCCCGGTCCACAGCGAGCACTCATTGCCGCCAAGGTCGGTACCACCAGACTCATCGACAATGCGGCGGTCGGAGCCGGCCAGTGAGTTGCACATTGATCTTCGGCGGGTCGTTCGATCCTCCGCACCTCGGGCATGTCGACCCGCCGGTCGCAGCATTGCAATGCCTCGGCTTCGACCGTTTGCTCTATGTTCCAGCCGCGGTCAGTCCCCACAAGGTTGATCTGCCACCGGCCCCAGCAGAACACCGGCTCGCAATGCTGGCTCTGGCAATCGACGACATCCCACAGGCCGAGGTGTCAACGATCGAGTTGGATCGGGATGGCCCCAGTTATGCGATCGACACGCTGTCCGCACTGCGAAACACCATCGACGGCGAGATTCGGCTGCTCATCGGGTTCGATCAAGCCCGCGTGTTCTCCACATGGCATCGCTTCGAAGAGATCATCGCCCTCGCCGAGCCCGTAGTGATGCCCCGGGCCGGCGGCGGCACGCTTGAACCCCTCTGGCAGAGCCGCGTTCTGCCGATTCCGACAATCGCCGTGTCCAGTTCTCAAGTTCGCTCGGCGCTCGCAGGCGGCACATCGCTCGATCAACTGGTTCCGAGATCCGTCGCGGCATACATCAAAGAACACAGCCTCTATCTATAGAGAAGCCTCTTCGCAGGTAGAATCTTCCGCTCGTGCCCATTCGTAACTTCTCCATCATTGCGCACATCGACCACGGCAAGAGCACACTCGCCGATCGGCTGCTGCAGGCGACGGCGGCCGTAACGGAACGGGAGTCCCGCGACCAGATGCTCGACTCGATGGATCTGGAGCGGGAGCGCGGCATCACCATCAAAGCGTCGGCGGTGACCGTGTACCACGAACACGATGGCCAGGAATTTGAGCTCAACTTCATTGACACGCCCGGGCATGTGGACTTTTCCTACGAAGTTTCGCGGGCGCTGACCGCCTGTGAAGGTGCATTACTGGTCGTCGATGCCACGCAGGGCGTGGAAGCGCAAACCGTAGCCAATGCTTATCTCGCGATCGAACAGAACCTCGAATTGATACCCGTGGTGAACAAGGTGGATCTCCCCTCGGCCGATCCCGAGCGGGTCGCAATGGAAATCGAACAAGTGTTGGGATTGCCGGCCGAGGACTGCATCTATTGCTCGGCGAAGACCGGCCAGGGCATCCCAGACCTGCTCGATGTAATCTGCGAGCGACTGCCCGAACCTCGCCCATCGGAGATGGAGCAAACGCGGGCGTTGATTTTCGACAGCCACTATGACGACTACCGTGGGGTCATCGTTTACTTTCGCGTCTTCGACGGTCACCTCTCCAAGGGCGATCGCATTCGCATGATGGGGACGGGCCGCACCTATGGCATTTCGGAACTGGGTCGATACACGCCGACTGCAACGCCAGCCAATGCACTCGGCTCGGCGGAAGTCGGCTACCTGGTCGCCGCCATCAAGCAGATTGATGATGTGCGGATCGGTGACACCATTACCCTCGACAGCAACCCGGCCCCGGAGCCACTGCCGGGCTACGAAGAACCGAAGCAAATGGTGTTCTGCGATTTCTATCCCGCGTCCAGCGGCGAGGGTGCGAAGAAGAGCGATTTCGAGACGCTGCGGGACGCGATCGAACGGCTTCGATTGAACGATGCCAGTTTCACCTTCGACATGCAGCACTCCGACGCACTCGGATTCGGGTTTCGCTGCGGCTTCCTTGGGCTTCTACACATGGAAATTGTGCAGGAACGCCTGGAGCGGGAGGGCGGTGCGGAAATCATCCAAACCGCGCCGACGGTGAACTACCGCGTCGACCTCACCGACGGTACAGCGATCGACATTCACAACCCCGCCGATCTGCCTGATCCAACGCTCATCCAGGCGATCTGCGAGCCGATTGTTCGGCTGGAGATCATCTGTCCAGACGAGTCCATCGGTGATCTCATGCGACTCTGCGAAACCCGGCGTGGCGTGTTCCGCGGGCAGAAGTTCGTTTCCGAAGGGCGACAGATGTTGGAGTATGAACTGCCGCTGGCGGAAATCATCTATGACTTCTACGACAAGTTGAAGTCAATCACCCGCGGGTACGGCACGATGGACTACGAGATCGTGGACTTCCGCGCCGATCGGCTTGTGAAGGTAGTCATTCTCGTCAATGGCCAGCCCGTTGAGGCTCTCAGTCTCATCTGCCACCGCGAGAAGGCAGAGCCGCGGTCACGATTGATCCTGCAGAAACTCAGGAAGCAGATTGATCGCCACCAGTTCGAGATTCCGCTGCAGGCGGCTATCGGCGGCAAGGTCATCGCGAGAGAAACGATCAAGGCCGTACGGAAGAATGTCACTGCCAAGTGTTATGGGGGTGATGTCACGCGGAAGAGGAAACTGCTCGAAAAACAGAAGGCAGGCAAACGGCGAATGAAGGCCGTCGGCAATGTTCACATACCTCAGGAGGCGTTCCTCGCCGTCCTGGAACAGGAGTAACAGATCCATGAAGCACCTCACGACCATCGCAATCATTCTTGGCGCGCTTGCCATTCTTCGCATCACCGAAGCGATCGCCGTTGTTGACGACACGGCCACGCTCGGCCCCGTCGATGCGATTTCGCTGGCGGGCAAGGATGGTGATCTGTCGCTGCGAAATGACGACGGTCATCTGGCTTGGGGGGAAGAGGCGACCAGCCGCGCGTTGTCCACCGCTTTCGTTCATGTCGGGCGGGCGTTGGAACCGCTCATGGCCGCCGACCACTTTGTCGAGGCGCGTCAGGATCTCAACGATGAGTTGAATCCGATCAGCGAAGAACTGGAAGAGATAATGCAGGAACTCTGGGAAGAAGGCAAGAGCATGTCGCCGGACGATCCGGACGCGGATGACTTTCGCCAGCGGTACGAACAAACCTACGCGGAACTGCAGGAATTCCAGAAACGGGCAAACGCCGCAAGAGCGGCGCTTGCTGCGGAGCAGATGCAGGAGGCATATAGCGAAGTTCTCGCCGCGGTCAATGTTGTCGCTGATCGGTTGCACATCGATCTCGTCCTGCGGTTCATTCCTCCGGATGAGCCGATCGAACCAGGTCCACCCAACGCCATCACGGCGCAGATTCGTCTGCGATCTGCACTGCGTCTGCCGGACGAACTCGACATCACGGATGATGTGCTGGCTGAACTCGGGCACGACACCGAGTAGCGTTTCTATTCATGGCATCGCCAAGGGCGGCCCGTACCTCGTCCATCGACGGACAGGTGTCGCCAAGTACGGCGTGCATGGATGTCACGCCGCGGCCGGTCAGGCCACAGGGTACGATCAAGTCGAAGTGATCCAGGTCCGTTGTGACATTGAGCGCGAGTCCGTGCATGGAAACCCACCGTGACACCCGGACACCGATCGCGCAGATCTTGAGGTCGCCGATCCATACGCCCGTCGCCGTCTCGTCGCCGCTTGCCTCAATACCAAATTCGGCAAGCGTCTCAATGACACAGGTTTCGAGAAACCGCACATACCCCCGTAGCCGCAGCCCAAGTGCATTGAGGTTCAGAATGGGATACGCGACCAGTTGACCCGGACCGTGGTATGTAATGTCGCCGCCCCGATCCGTCTCGCAGACGCTCACGCCGGCAGCAGTCAGTTCCTGAGCCGTGGCCCGAAGGTGTAACGGGGCTTCTTTTCGGCGGCTGATCGTAATAACTGGCGGATCATGTTCGACCAGTAGAAGGCGATCGTCGCCGCCGTTGATCACCTCTCTCTGATGCTGGCGCTGCACTTCCAGCGCCGGCTCGTAGGCCATGGACCCCAGATCGATGACGGATAGTTGGCAGGACATCGCCAATCGAGGATGATACGCCCTCGTGGCCAACATCCACCCAACTTCCATCGTCGAAGGCGATGTCAAACTCGCCGACGATGTCGAGATCGGCCCCTGCTGTGTCGTGCGTGGGCCAGTGACGATTGGTGCTGGTTCTCGCGTACTCGGGCACTCGCACCTCACGGGGAAACTGGTGATCGGCGAAGGCAACACGATCTACCCGTTCTGCTGCATCGGGTTCGCCGGGCAGGACGCGAATTATCCAAGCGACATGTTCGAGCCGGGGATCGTCATCGGTAACGGCAACACACTCCGAGAGTATTCGTCGGTGCACCGGGCAACGCGCGACCTTCCCACAACGATCGGCCACGACAATTTCTTCATGACATCTTCGCATGTCGCGCACGACTGCATCGTCGGCAACAACTGTACGGTCGCCACCAACGCCGCACTTGGCGGGCATGTATGGCTTGACGACGGCGTGATCCTCGGCGGTAGTGCCGCCATTCATCAGTTCGTCCGCATCGGCCGCGGCGTGTTGGTCAGCGGCCTCGCCGGCGTGTCGCAGGACATCCCGCCGTTCTTTACCGTCACCGGCATCAACATCGTAGGATCGCCCAACCTCGTCGGCATGCGTCGCAGCGGCATGGATCGCGACGAGATTGCAAAGCGGAAGGATGTTTTCAAACTTCTTTACCGCGATGGTGGCACGAAGGCCCAGATGCTTGAGCGGCTTCGAGCGGCTGGTGACGACACTTCATTGGAGTACGCCGACTTCATCGAAGCCACCCGAAAGGGCGTCTGTCTTGGGACGCCGGACGAGCGGCGATCGGAGAGACGGAACAAGGGCCGGCTTATCGATGCATAGCATGACGGTGCTCGGTAGCGGGTCCTCGGGAAACTGCACGATCATTCAATGCTCAACCGGCCGCGCATTGTTCATCGATGCCGGCTTGTCGATGCGGCAGACGCGCCAACGGCTTGGCCGCTCGGGCCAATCGCTCGACAGCGTGACCGACCTGCTCCTGACGCACCTTGATCGAGATCACTTCAATCCCGCATGGTGTCGGACACTTCTCGCACGCGGAATCCGGGTACATGTGCATCATCGCCATGCGGAGCGGGCGATTGCCGCGGGCGTGCCGGAGCGTCTGCTCGTTGTGTTTGATTGTGATCTTGCGCTCGAGGATGTGCGTGTAGAGGCCGTGCACATGCCTCATGATGTGCAGGGAACCATCGGCTTCGTGCTCGAGAGCGGTGGGAACCGAATGGGATTCGCAACCGACATCGGACGTGTGCCAGATGTCATGCTGGATCGTTTTGTCGATCTGGACGTGCTGGCCATCGAATCAAACTACGATCCGGGCATGCAACTTGGGAGCAGGCGGCCGCCCATGCTCAAGGAACGGATCATGGGCGGAAGCGGCCACCTCTCGAACAAACAGTCCATGGAGGCTGTGCTGCACATTGCCGGGCGATCGCGGCTGCGGCACATCGTGCTCCTGCACCTCTCGCGGCAGTGCAACAGCCCGGCGGTCATTCGGTCGCTGTACACCGAACATGCTGCGGATGTGATGGGCATGTTGACCATCACATCACAGGATCAGCCCTCACAAGTGCTGCAAGTAGCCCCTGCGACGGCCTGAGACGGGCGAAAATACTCGGCCTTTCGGCCTATCCGTGCCGATATCAGGTGGTTATGACTTCACACGCTGTCGTTCCGCGCCTTCGGTCCATGGCCCAGGCCCCGCTGGCCCGCCGCATCCTCTGGATCCTCTCGGCCGCCCTGGGGATGTTTCTGGCCGTTGCACTTCTGTCGTTCGATGTGGCGGATCCCCCATCGCACGTTGTTGCCATGCACAACAGCCCTCCAGCCAACCTATGCGGTGCTGTGGGGGCAGCGGTCGCGTACTGGACCTATCACATCCTCGGATTCGGCATTTGGGTGATTCTGGTCGGTGTGGGCAGTTGGGTGGTCCTGACTTTTCGCGGCACGGAAGTAACGCAACCGGCAGTCCGCGCCCTTGGGTTGTTGATCATGGCGCTCGCCGTCTCCTGCATGCATGAACTGCTCTTGCCGGATCTCGGCTCTCTTGCGGGCGCGAAGGCGGGCATCATTGCCAAGGCCATCGTGACGCAACTCATCTCCTACTTCAGCGGGTTCGGTGCGTTCTTGGTGATTATGGCAGCCTTTGCGATAGGGCTGGTCGTTGCTGCCGAGCGTATTGCTTTCGCGCTTCCACGACTTGCATGGGGAGCAATGAAGGGGTCAACCCGACTTCGACCACCAGCCATTCCCCGATTGTCGCTGCCGACGCTTCGCATTCCACGTCCTGCATCGAGACACATCGATGCGGATGACGAGTACGAGGATGAGTACGAGGACGAGTATGAGGATGAGGACGAATATGAGTACGAAGATGACGACGAGGATCTTGAAGGGGAGGACGGCGAGCGAACACGGCTCAGCCCCGCCGCCCTGCGGGACAAGATCGCGAAGTTGCCGCTGCGGCTCTGTGGTGCGGGGCGAGGCGTAACGGATGGGGACATTCTGAGGCCTGATGATTTCGAGGGGTACTTGTTCCCGTCGCTCGATCTTCTGGCCGACCCCGAGACCGACTTTTCCGATCGCGTTGAGGATGCGGTCCGCGGGCAGGCAGCCGAGCTGGAATCTGCGTTGCAGGAGTACGGTATTGATGCGGAGGTCGCCGGAATCGAAGCAGGGCCGGCCATCACGCTGTATTCAATCAATCTTGCGCCAGGAACCAAGGTGTCAAGCATCAATGCCATTGCAAGCGACTTGGCTCGAAGTCTTGGGGCGCCGAACATCCGCGTGGTTCCCAATACTGCCGGTCGGAAGACTGTTGGCATCGAGGTTCCCAATGTAGATCGCGAGATTGTCTGCCTCAAGGAATTGATGAACAGCGAGGAATCCGAGCGAATGGTGCTGCCGATGTTCCTCGGAAAGGATGCTTCCGGAGATCCTCTTGTTGCCGACTTGACCAGGATGCCGCACATGTTGGTTGCCGGCACGACGGGCTCCGGAAAGAGCGTCTGCATCAATTCGATCATCACCGGGTGGATGTATACGAAGCGACCGGATGAACTGAAGTTGATTCTCGTTGATCCGAAGATGGTGGAACTCAACCAGTTTGCGGACATTCCGCATCTTGCATGTCCGGTCGTGACTGAGATGTCGCGGGCGGTTGCGATTCTGGAGTGGGCAGTCAGTCGGATGGAGGAACGGTATGACCTGTTCCGCAAACTTGGAGTTCGCGACCTTCTGGGTTTCAATGCGTTGACCGAGGATGAGATCTACGACATTCTCGATCCGCAGACGGATGAAGCCCGTGCGAGGATACCGGTCAAGTTGCCGTACATCGTGTTCATCATCGATGAACTGGCGGATCTCATGATGACGGCGAAGGAAGTCGAGCAGGCCATTGTTCGGATTGCCCAGAAGGCGCGGGCCGTTGGCATTCACCTCCTGCTCGCCACGCAGCGGCCTGAGGCGAAGGTCGTCACCGGTCTCATCAAGTCGAACATGCCCTGCCGTGTGAGTTTCAAGGTCAGCAGCGGCATGGACAGTCGCATTGTGCTGGACACCAAAGGCGCCGAACTTCTGCTTGGCAATGGCGACATGCTGTACATCTCGCCCGGCACGACACAGGCTCATCGTGCGCAGGGCACCTTCGTTGCTCCGAAGGAGATCCGGAAGGTGGTCAAGCATCTCAAGGAAGTCGCAGCGCCGAATTTCGAGCGAAGTCTGGTGACAATCGACGCTAGCGGAAGTTCCGGCGAGGCAGGCATGCCAGAGGAGCGGGATCCGCTCTTTGATCAGGCAGTACGCGTGATGATCGATTCGGGGCGGGGATCCGTGTCTCTGCTTCAGCGGCGCCTCGGCGTCGGGTACGGACGCGCTTCACGCCTGGTGGATCAGATGGCGCTGGCTGGCATTGTTGGTGACCACAAGGGTTCCGTAGCCCGCGAGATCCTCATCACGCTCGATGAGTGGGATGAGATGCAGCGACTGGAAGACGAGGACGAACTCGCCGCCTGAGCCTCGCCCGCTTCGACGAAGCGAGCACACCCACGACACGTCCTCACATTTCGCCCCCCTCGGCCCTTCCGCCGCAGCGGTTCCGCAGCACCACTGCGGATCCTGGGGTCACACCCCAGGTGCGACCCTGGGTGTGTCCCCCAGAGTGGGGGGGATGGGGAGGATTGGCCGATAGCGTTGGAAGAACGATGTGCCCCTTGGGACGCCGAGGGGGTAGGAGCCCGGCGACGCCGCGCACGGCGTGACGGCTGGGCATGATCCGCGGCCCCATGGCCCGCATTGCAAAGGAGGTGATTCAGTGACAACAATGTGTGACTGTACAAAGGGGCTGCACCTGACCTAATCCGTGCACCCGACGAGCCTGCACGGCGTGCAGCCCTCAAACAGACAACGCCCGGCCCTCCGCCCTACGGAGGGCCGGGCACTTTTTTGTGCCGCCGAACCCGATATCCTCCCCCTCCATGGCCGCATCCCCTTCTCATCTGGCAACCGCGACAGCCCGCATGCAGGACGAGATGGCCGCCATTGAACAGGGCGGCGGCGAGCGGGGCGTGGAACGGCAACATCGCCACGGAAGGCTCACCGCAAGGGAACGCGTTGCCGCACTGGCCGATACCGGCACCCCACAGTTCGAATGTGGATTGTTTGCCGCCTGGGGCATGTACGAGGAGTACGGCGGCGCGCCAGGAGCTGGCGCCGTCACTGCCATCGCACAAGTCGGCGGCAAGCACTGCATGGTGATCGCCAATGACGCCACGGTCAAAGCCGGCGCGTTCTTCCCCATGACCTGCAAGAAGATCATTCGCGCACAAACGATCGCCGAACAAGCCCGCCTCCCACTCATCTACCTCGTCGACTCCGCAGGTGTCTTCCTTCCATTGCAGGAAGATGTCTTCCCGGACACAGACGATTTTGGCCGCATCTTTCGCAACAACGCCGTGCTCTCGGCACAGGGCATCACCCAAATCGCCGCCATCATGGGAAACTGCGTCGCCGGCGGCGGATATCTGCCCGTGCTGTGCGACACGCTCTTGATGACCCAGGGCAGCGGCCTGTACCTCGCCGGGCCCGCACTGGTCAAAGCGGCGATCGGTCAGGATGTCGATAACGAGGAACTAGGTGGTGCTCGCATGCACGCCGAAATCTCCGGCACCATCGACTTCCTCGAAGAGAACGACGAAGCCTGCATCGAGCGGGTCAGGAATCTCGTACACGCTGACCAATCGGCCGCCGCGATCGGCGGACCACCCTACGAGGTTGTAGCGGCAGCGTCAGACCCCGAAGCCATCGGAACGGTATTTCGCGCCGCTGGGCATGAACAGTACGACATGGTCGATCTGCTCAGCCACATTGTCGATGACGAGAGTTTTCACCAGTACAAAGCTGAATACGGCAGATCCATGGTGTGTGGATACGCACGAATAGGCGGGTGGCCCTGCGGCATCGTCGCTAACCAGCGAAAGTTGACCGAGAAGAAGATGCCCGGCGGCAGCGATGGACCGTCCATCGCTGCGAACATGCCATCGGTCATCTATGCCGAAGCCGCAGACAAGGCCGCGCGGTTCATCATGGACTGCAACCAGAAGAAACTCCCACTCGTCTTCGTCCATGATACGACCGGATTCATGGTCGGCCGCGAGAGCGAACAGCAGGGCATCATCCGAAGCGGCGCGAAACTCGTCAATGCGGTAAGCAACTCCGTCGTTCCAAAGATCAGTCTCATCGTGGGCGGCAGTTTTGGCGCTGGTCACTACGCAATGTGCGGACGTGCATTCGACCCATTCCTCACCCTCGCATGGCCCACTGCACGGTACGCGGTCATGGGCGGTGCGCAGGCAGCAAACACACTGCTTCAGATCGACCTCGCTGCCCGCAAGAGGCGGGGTGAAGACATCGACGCCGACGAACGCGACCAACTGTTGGCCGCCATCACCGCCAGTTACCGGGAGCAGGAGGACATTCTCTACGGCGCAGCAAGACTCTGGGTCGATCGAATGATCGATCCACTCCAAACCCGTAACGAACTCGTAGCTTCGCTGTCGATCGCATCCGGTGTCGACGTCGCTGCGAACTTCCGCACCGGCGTCCTGCAGACCTGACCGATGTTCCTACCACTGATTATGGCCACGCTCGCCGCACCGCCAGCAGCGATGGAATGGCAACCACTAATCGTAAACGACATTTCAGCATGGACAGTTGCCGGTGGTGACGGTGCGTTTACAGTTGAGGACGGCGAGTTGCACGGCTTCGGCCCCACCCAACGCAACACATTTCTGGTGTCTCCGAACACGCACCGTGACTTCGTGCTGGAGTGCGAAGTCCTCGCCACACTCGGATCCAACAGTGGAGTGCAGGTGCGAAGCAGCGTCGACGACACCGATCGCCTGCGTGGGCCACAGATCGAGATCGACACCAGCGATCGGCGGTGGAGCGGGGGCCTGTACGATGAAGGGGGCCGAGGCTGGCTAAACCCCCTCAAAGGTGATGCCGATGCACTCGCAGCATTCAAGGTCGGCAAGTGGAACACCTATCGCATCGAGTGCGTCGGTCCCCGGTATCGCTCGTGGGTGAACGGGACGCTTTGCGCTGACTTCGTCGACACACGCAACACGCAAGGGCACATCGCGTTCCAGGTCCACAGCGGCGACACGTGTGATGTGCGTTGGCGCAAGATCCGCATCGCCGATCTGGGCGATGTGGACATCGGGCCCGGCAACGTCGCCGAAGCACCCCCTGTAAACGCCGAAGTACTCTTCGGGGGCAGATCGCGGGAGGGTTGGTCCCACACAAAGTGGGCGCTCGTCGATGACGCCATGGAGGTCGTCCCCGGAAGCGGCGACTTGCAGACCACCTCGCCACTCGGTAGCGGTGTGCTGCATATCGAGTTTCGAACGCCAACCGCTGGAGTCGGTCAGTCGGGGCAAGGCCTCGGCAACAGCGGCGTCTACCTGCAGGGCAGGTATGAAGTCCAGATTCTTGACTCCCCCGGGCCAGAGGACGCGACGGACCGCGAGTGCGGTGCCCTCTACGCAGTCGCACCGCCTCGCCACAACGCAGCGAGGGAAAGCCAAAAATGGCAGTCATATCTCATTCACTTTAGACAGCCAGAGTTCGACAAGGCCAACGCAAAGACTGCGGTAGCCCGCGTCACCGTCTACCACAACGGCATCCTGATCCACGATGCCCAAGCCCTTAACGGACCGACTGGCGGTGGTGGTCCGGAGTCGCCCAAACCGGCTCCCCTACGGCTACAGGACCACGGCCATCGCGTGCAGTTCCGCAACATCTGGTGGGTGCCGCTGCCATGAACACGCTCGTCCTGCTCGCGGCATTCTTTTCGCAGGCGGGAGACAAGGTTGGCGAACCACAACCGCCCCCGATCATGCAGGCGCCACCAGCGCCTGTGCTCTCGCCGCAGGAGGCCGTGGAGAGCCTCCGCGTCGCCGATGGGCTCACCGTCGAACTCGTCGCCGCCGAACCGATGATCGAAGACCCCGTCTGCATGGCATTCGCACCGGACGGCCGCCTTTGGGTCGTGGAAATGCGAGGCTTCATGCCGAATGTAGATGGCGAAGGAGAAGAAGAACCGATCGGCCGGGTGGTGGTGTTGCACGACTCGAATGCCGACGGTCTGTTTGATCGATCAACGGTCTTTCTGGATGACATTGTTCTTCCCCGCGGCGTTGCGCCGCTGCTCGATGGCGCCCTCATCATCGCCCCACCCAACCTGTTGCACGCCCGGGATACCGACGGCGACGGTCGCGCAGACGAGGTCAACGTAGTGCTGGACGGGTTCGGCGGCATCGAAAGCCCTGAGCACGCCGGCAACGGACTCGTCCGTGGCATCGACAACTGGCACCACCTCAGCCAGCACGGGGTCGACATCCGGTTCCACAACGGCACGATCGAAACGCGACCCATCCGTGTGCGAGGCCAGTGGGGCATCGGACAGGACGCGTCGGGTCGCCTCTACACCACGCTGAATTCGATCCCGCTTCTGGTCGATCTGTTACCGCCTCAATACGGTGCCCGAAACAGAGCCATGAAGGGTTCCGTCGGCGTTGGGTGGCGTGTCGACACATCCATCGCCGTGCATCCCGCTCGCGTCAATCCAGGCGTGAACCGCGGCTACCGAGACGGTGTGCTTCGCGATGACGGTACGCTCGCACACTTTGAAGCCGCCTGCGGTACCTCGATCTATGTCGGTGACGAACTGCCCGACATGACCGGTGATGCGATCATCTGCGAACCCGCGGGCAATCTCGTCAAACGAAAGTCATTTGTAGAAGGTCGTCACGACAAGGCCATCGATCCGCTTGGGGCAACGGAGTTACTCACATCAACTGATGAGCGGTTTCGCCCGGTCTGGTCGGTCTCCGGGCCGGACGGCGCGATCTACATCGCCGACATGTACCGCGGCATTCTGCAACACCGCCTCTTCGTCACCACCTTTCTTCGCAAGCAGATTCTCGAGCGGGACCTCGACCGGCCGCTCGGCATGGGTCGCATCTGGAGAATTTCCGATGCGAACCATGAACTACAACCCATTCCGAATCTGACAACACTGACCGGCGAGGAGCTAGTCGATCATCTCTCTCACCCTGACGGGGCGGTGCGGCTGCTTGCCCAACAGGTTCTGGTCGAGCGGGGAGCGAGAGAAGAAGCCGCAGCAGTTCGATCGTTGCTGGATAGCAAACTCTGGACAACGAGACTCCACGCACTCTGGACGCTGGAGGGCATCGGCGGCCTAGCGTCCGACGATGTGATTGCCGCCATGCACGACGAGCACCACGAAGTCCGCGTAGCCGCTGCGAGACTGCTGGAGCAGTGGATGGACACGCCAAAGGTGCTAGAAGCAGTGGCATCCCGCAACAACGAACCAGTTGTTTCGGTTCAACGCCAAATCGTCGCCTCTCTTGGGGAAGCCCACGTTGAACCGGCAATGATGCTACTGGCCGACCTCGCACGCCGCTGGGGGAGTGATGCCGTGGTCCGGGAAGCAGTCGTCAGCGGGCTCGCCGGGCGAGAAACGCGGTTCATCGACGCCCTCACCAACCATGCAGATTTCAACATCGATTCCACCGGAATTGAGTCGCTTGTTGAACTACTCATGCAAACCGCGTCACCACCGGGAAAAACTAGCGCCGTTGTTCTCGATGCAAATGCCCGGGAACAGTTCGGCCGCGGTGCCACTGTCTACGCGGTCTGTGCCGCGTGTCATCAGGCCGATGGCATGGGCATCGACACGCAATACCCGCCGCTTGCCGGATCTTCGCTCGTAACGGGCGATGCGGAGATTCTGGCAAAGGTACTACTGCATGGAATCACGGGATCGGTCACTATTGATGGCAGGACATTCAGTGAAACGATGCCACCCGCACCAATCCGCGATGTCGATGATCTTGCGGCCGTCATGACCTACGTACGGAATGCGTTTGGGAATGCATCGCCACCGGTCGACGCTGAGTTCGTCCGCGCCGTGCGTGCTGCCAATCGCGATCGCGAGAAGCCTTGGACCATCTTGGAACTGTCGGGCGAAACTAATGGCCATTGACCTCCGTGGCCGAACGATTGTCATTACTGGCGCAAGCAGTGGCATCGGTGCTGCGACCGCGAGGGCCTGTGCGGAGGCTGGCATGCGGTGTGTTATCACTGCCCGCCGCCGGGACCGGCTGGATGCGATCGCCAACGAACTCGGTGATATGTGCCGAGTAATTCCCGGTGATGTCACAGATCCTTCGATAAACGAAGAGTTGCTCTCATGCAAGCCCTACGCCGTCTTCGCCAACGCAGGGCACGGTCTTGAGCAAGTAATGGTCGACTGCGACATGCCGCAATTTCGAGAACTCTTTGAGGTCAACCTGTTCGCCGCCGTAGAACTTGCCTCGCAGGCAGCGAAACAGATGGTGGATCAGCGAGAAGGACACATTCTGCTCTGCGCGAGTTGTCTTTCGAAATTCACAATCCCGCAGCACGCTGCGTACTGCGCAAGCAAGTCAGCAATGGAAAGTGTTGCACGCGGGATGCGGATGGAACTCAAGAGCGCGGGCGTGCACGTCACCAGCGTGCATCCAATCGGGACGCGGACTGAGTTCTTCGATACCAGCGCTGCCTTGAGCGGTCGCAACCACTCGGACTTCATCGAACGAACGCCAAAGATGTTCATGCAACCGCCCAGACGAGTCGCCGCCGCGGTGGTGCGATGTCTTCGCCGCCCCCGTCCGGAGATCTGGACCAGCCATTCAATGCGGCTGGTTAGCACGCTGTTTTCGGCGTTTCCACGGCTTGCGCAGGCTCTCATTCCCAGTGGCAAGCCGTAATTGCAACCATTTGTTTGCCTGTAGCCACGCTATCCATACACTGAGTCGGTGCCTCTGATGAAACACTTGGCAGTCATTTCCGGCCTCGTCCTGACCATTGGGGTCCCGGGCATGGCCGATGACCCAACATCCGTCGGCCTCGAAAACATGGCCTCGCAGTTACGAGGTGATGTCCGTGTCATCACGATGGGGGACTCCTATAGCGTTCCGATCTGGGGTCGTGTACCAACAGCCTCGCTGCGAGTCTGGCCGATTCCAACCATCACCGCGGTGCAAGGTGGTGCCACACAGAGTGCCGCCATTATTCGATGTACCGCAAGTTGCTCACCGGTCGCCGAGGTCCTCGCATCGGATCCGCAGGGGTATCAAGTAGAACGAGATAACGCCGACGATGCATTCTTCACGCTCCCCGTTCGTGGCCTCCGGGAGATCTATGGGGGATCGTCGTTTCAGTCCGGCAAGAATGGGACGCTGTTCCGATTCCAGTTGGACGACGGGCCAATGGATACCGGTGTGCACGGCCCGTTTTCCCTACTAGGTGATGACCTTCGCTTCCGCCTGCTTTTCCACGTAGCAAGCGACCTCGCTCAGCAGGTTCCTGGTCTGTTGTTAGATGATCGAGACAAGGGATCACGGTTTGTGGATCTCATCGATGGGGTGCGGCCGCGGTGGCATCTTGGTGAGTTCCCAGACGATAGCGTCTCACCAGCGATACCCGCACAGATCAACGCAGCCGCCATAGATGTACCACTCGATGCGGACGATCTCCACCGCATTACCGTCAGCGAAAGTACGCCGATCGCTAACTCGGGACAATATTTCCAGGCGGCTGGCGGCATCTATTACCACACCGATGGCAAGGGAAACCGTGCATCTGGCATGTACTACAGCGGTCTCGCCGATGATAGTTGGTCCTATGATGGATTCGGTTGCGACACTGCCGGTAGCGACACCAACGACAAGCGGTTTTCGCTCGCTCAGTTCACGCACTGGCTGGATGTCACAACGCTTGACCGGGAGCAACCCGTCATTTTCCTGTGGTATCTCGCACCAGAGAATATCAACAACGAGCAGGCATTTGATGTGATGACCGCCATGATCGATCAAGCCAGTGCGGGTGCTGGGGCAGTTGGACTTACCGAAGTACACCACATGCTTGTCATTTCGCACCTGCATTCAGGCACAACTAGTTCGTCCGTGCAGCAGCAACAAGATGCAGCGTTTGCAATTGCGGCCGAGCGTACCGATGTCGCAGCGGCATCCATCTTTGCAGCAACTGATGGCGTTCTCTTCAACGGCAGCAATGAGGGCAACAGTTGGCTTCTTGAACGGGGCTTCGATGCATTTCATTTCGGCACAAATGAAGTCGATCTTGTTGCCGAGTTAGGTGGCGACCTTCTGGATGGGGGCGACATCCACCCGCGAAACCCGGATGCCGCGGCCTTCTTCGCAGCCATCCTCGGCGACATCATCCGCGATGCCGGATGCCCGGCGGATCTGGTTGTGGATGGTGTCGTCGGGGTTGATGATCTGCTGGCCATCGTGGCTGGGTGGGGCAGCAGTGGTGGCGATATCACGGGCGACGGACTCACCAATGTGAATGACATCCTGGTGGCATTTGCCTCCTGGGGGCCCTGCTGGCCAGTGCAACCGCCGTTTTTGGCCCCGTAACCGCGCAGTGTGGATAAGCGGGGATAAATAGAAGGTTCACATGATCTTCAAAGTTACCCATTGGATTGTGCGACCAATGCTGTATCCTTGACCGTGGTCGCCGGTGGGGCGGCCATGGAAGACGCGAGAGAAGAGAGGAGATTTATCTTATGAAGAGAGAATTTGCACCCGCCCTCGGCGCGATGGTATGCGCAGGCATCGTTGCGACTGCGGGCGCGGATGTTGTCATGGACAACATCGGAGCAATGGACGGATCGAATATGGACGGCAACATTGGTGCCAGCCAGCTTTTTGAAGCTGCATTCGGTCAGTACAGTATCGCCGCTGTCGACGACTTCGCGTTCGGTGGCGGTTCGCTAAATTCAGTTTCGTTCATTCTTGGGGGCTGGAACGGGTATGCCGGCAGTGCCGGCGTCCTCGGCTATCAGGTTAATGTGTATTCCTCGATGGATGCCGCCGGTGCTAGTTTGACCGGCGATGTGCTTTCGATGGATTTCGTTTCCGCTTCCGCCAGTGGCGACTGGGGCGGCGGTGGCGAGCATATGACGCTGGATCTTGGTGGTGCCTCGCTCGGTGCGGGCACCTACTACGTCAGCGTCGTTGCTGACAATGAGTTCTTATCCAATGGCCAGACAGGTATCTACACCAGTCTCACTGGTGGAGATGACGGCTATCAAGCCAACCCTGGTGGTGGATTCGGCTTTGGACCTTACCAGCAAACAGGCGCTAACTACGCTTATTCCCTGGATGGTTCTCCCATCCCGGGACCCGCGGCACTCAGTCTGCTCGGCATTGCCGGGCTCTGTGTGCGACGTCGCCGCTAACTGGCGATAGAGTTTCTAACCATCTCTCGCACCCCACCCAGCGGGCCGCCAACCGGCGGCCTGCTGTTATTGGGGGATACCCACACAATCACGACGCTCTTCGCACCGCGATCTAGTCAATGTCCCCGCTGGCTATTCACCGCTCCACGGCCGGATATCGATTGACCACTCTTTCGGATCGGGCGTCTTGATCGATACGGCTGCTGCATCAGACGCTGACAACACACCAAGGTCCAGATTGCTCAACTTGCTCGTCCGCGTCGTTCCGTCATCCTCGAGCACATGCACGCCAAGGGGAAGCCACGAGTCGCCGTCGAAGAACAGATCAATATGTTCCGCATCATCGGGGGCTCGCGGCGTCAGCCGCAGGCCAACCACACTCTCCTGTTCCAGTTTGGAAAGCACTCCGTCCTTCGGAAGATCCACGAAGATGACCTCATACTTTCGAAGGATGGCCTCTTTGCCCTGCCCGATGGGCAGTGGAAGTGGCCCGTCAATGCCGAAGAGATCCGTTTCCTCACCAGGAGGCACCAACTCATGCTTGATGAACTGCTTTCGCTCATGATCGATCTCGGCAAGCCACCTGCCCGCTACGACAAAGTGCTTCAGGTGCGACTCACGCCGCTGGCCGATCACCAGCGTGTCGAACAGCACTGCTGCTGCCCGGCCCTCCTCGTTGCGGCGAAACACCAACCGCCCACTCCTTATTTCGCGGCGACCGAGGATGGGGTCGACGCGAACATGCACAACATCTGCCGTCATGGACGGCGTTGTGTCACCGGCACGCTCTACCTGATCCAATACCGACTCCACTGATCGAGCACCGTCTTCCGGGCAGCCGCTCACTGCTGCAACAATGGCCGCGATGCCGAGGCGGAGCATCATGCCCCAACTCCGATTCGATCCATCAGCGCCATGAGCGTCTCTCTGGCTCCTGCCAATTCGTCATCGGCGCCGGTCAAGGCGAGAATTCGCTCCCCGCGAACCAGCATGGCGTCCTTCATGCCACCACTCGCGTCGCTCAGGTTGTCGTACACATCCGCTAACTTGATGAGTCGCCCCTGCCAAGGGCCTTCTGCGAGTTGCTGGTCGTAGGCAACCTCTCGGATCTCTTCTTCCAAACGCGTGTCCTTCGACATGACCGCGACAAAGTCGGCGACATTGCGACCGAACTGCGCAAGGATGTCGTCATAGTCCAGATCGCAGTCCTCGATCGTGTCGTGCAGCATCGCGCCAGCGAGTATCTCGGAATCATCAAATCCGAAGATCAGTGCGATGGTCATCGCAACACGAAACGGGTGGGACGCATACGGGGTCGACCCATCCTTTCGATGCTGATGCCGATGTGCGCGGGCGGACAGTGCCGCTGCTCGTTGCCAGAGATCGTGGCTCATGACGCATCCTTCCCGAGGAGCGCAACGGCGTGCACTTCGACAGCGCGGCCCTGCCCAATCGCGTCCAGTCCCTCGTGGGTTCTGCCTTTGATATTGACACCCGCACCCGGAAGCAGTTCCTCCAGACGCGACCTGATTGCCTCGCGGTGGGGTGCGATCCGGGGACGCTCGCACACTACTGTCACATCGATGTTGATCAGCGTCCAGCCACGCTCCGAGGCCCGCGACATCGCGTCCTCAAGGAACCGCTTCGAATCGGCTCCCTCGTTGGCAGGATCATCATCGGGAAAAAGCTGCCCGATGTCCGCTTCGCCGATGGCACCGAGAATAGCGTCCGTCACGGCGTGCAGCACTGCATCACCATCACTGTGGGCAACCGGGCCCAGATCGTGCTCGACCGCTACGCCGCCGAGCTTGAGTGGACGACCGTTGGCAGCCAGTTCGTGAATATCGTAGCCGTGTCCGATTCGCATGTGGGGGCTGGTCATGGAGCGAACATTGTAGACCTGCCGATGTACCATGACGACCATGCGTTGTCTTGCCCCCATCACCGCCCTTCTCATCCTCCCGCTCGCGGCCTGCCAGATCTACAAGCCCGGCGGCAATGCCTGGTTCGAGGGGCCGACATCGGCCATGACTTTCTACTCCACTGAGGACAGCCCAAAGACCGTCACGCTTGTGGATATTCGCAGCGGAGAGCGGGTGTTCATCATGGAAATACCAGCGGGCAAACAACTGGTGCTGGACTTCGTCGGGGACAACGGTGATGATCCGGTCAACACGCCAGACCTCATGAAGTGGGAGGTCTTTCCGATCGGAACGGGCTATGGCGCACTCAGCAATGCCATGACTGTCCCGAATCGCTGGTCCCGCCGGCTTGACACCCGAATTCGCCCCGGCATCGAGTATGCCGAGCCCGAACCTGACCGGCCGCTTCGCGTCGATGAAGTGCAGGACCGGCCGGATTGGTGGACCCCGCAAGGCGGCTCCGTCGAGGAATACGATCCGGTCGACGGCTACGAGGGCTGAAGAACAGCCTGCGGGGACTATCATGCCCTGTGCATGACGACGACAACGCACAAGCCCGTGGATCCGGACACCGTCTCCTTGTCCGGCTATGTCATTGACCGGCTCTACGGTCCGGACAAGGGTCGCGCCATCGATCCCGAAAACCCATCGCGGCCGAGCCCACGGATCGGCGAGCCGGGTGACTATCCATACACGCGCGGCATTCACGAAACCATGTACCGCTCGCGGCTCTGGACGATGCGGCAATTCGCGGGATTTGGTTCGGCCGACGACACCAATGCCCGGTTCAAGTATCTCCTTGAGAACGCGCAAGGCACGAAGGCGAACACGGGACTGTCCACCGCCTTTGACCTACCGACGCTCATGGGCCGCGACAGCGACGATCCGCTCAGTGAGGGCGAAGTTGGAAGGTGCGGTGTCGCTGTTGACTCCATCGATGACATGCACCGCCTCTATGCGGACATTCCAATCGACAAGGTCACGGTAAGCCAGACCATCAATGGCCCGGCATGCGTCATCTGGGCCATGTATCTCGCTGTTGCGAAAGAGCGTGGAATTGACTGGTGTACGCTTGGTGGAACGCTCCAGAACGACATTCTCAAGGAGTTTCACAGCCAGAACGAGTTCATCTACCCACCGGAAGCATCGGTGCGCCTGGTCGTGGACACGATCGAATATGCAACCCGATGTGTGCCGCGGTGGAACAGTGTTTCGATCAGCGGCTACCACATCCGTGAAGCTGGCTCGACAGCGACACAGGAACTCGCCTTCACACTTCGCGACGGCATGGAGTATGTCGAGGCTGCCATTGCTCGCGGACTGGATGTGGATGACTTCGCGCCGCGGCTCTCATTCTTCTTCAACAGTCACAACGAATTCTTCGAGGAGATCTGCAAGTTGCGGGCTGCCCGGCGCATCTGGGCAACCGTGATGCGAGAACGGTACGGTGCTCGCAATGATCGATCGCTTCTCATGCGAACGCACGTGCAGACGGCCGGTTGTTCACTGACTGAGCAGCAACCGCTCAACAACATTGTCCGCGTCGCATATCAGGCGATGGCAGGCGTGCTTGGCGGTTGCCAGAGTCTGCACACCGACTCGATGGACGAAACGCTTGGTCTTCCGACGGAGGCTGCGGTTCGCGTCGCGCTGCGAACGCAACAGATTCTCGCGCACGAGACTGGCGTGCAGCGAACGGTGGACCCACTCGGCGGAAGTTGGTTCGTGGAATCGCTGACCGATCAGATGGAGACCGACGCAAACGCGATCATCGCCGACATCGATGACATGGGCGGGGTCGTGGACGGGATTCACAAGGGTTACTTTCGGCGGTCGATTGCCGAAGCGTCGTACCGTTTCGGGCAGGAGATGGAGGCGGGCGACCGCATCATCGTCGGTGTCAACGCCTATCGGGAAGGAAACGACGAGCAGCAGGTGGATATCCTGCAGATTCCCCACGAATTGGAGACCGAGCAGTGCAAGCGGATTGCGGATCTGAAAGATGCCCGGAACGAGGATGATGCCCAGCGTTCGCTCGAATCCATCCGTGAAGCGGCCCGCAATGAGGAGAACGTCATGGACGCACTGGTCGAGGGTTCGCTTGCCCGGTGCACGCTCGGGGAGATGGTGCAGGCAATGGCAGATGTCTTCGGTCGCTACAGCGGCGGCCCTGAGTGGTAGGCTTGCCGCCAAATGACCTTTCAGCCACCAAAAGGGACGCGGGATTTCTTTCCGGAAGACATGGCCGTTCGGCACCACATCGATGCGGCATGGCGTCGCGCATCGATTCGAGGCGGATTCGACGAAATCGAAGGCCCGACCTTTGAACACCTCGACCTCTATCAGGTCAAGAGTGGCGAGGGAATTGTCAGCGAGTTGTTCTCGTTTCGTCGCAGCGATGGAGAGACGGACTATGCGCTGCGGCCCGAATTCACGCCGACGCTGGCGCGCATGGCGGCAGCGAAGGGGCGTTCGCTCTCGCTGCCGACCAAGTGGTTCGCTATTCCGAGTCACTTTCGGGCGGAGCGACCGCAGCGTGGTCGACTGCGGGAATTCAGGCAATGGAATGTCGATTTGCTCGGTGTTGATTCGCCGTCCGCAGACGCAGAAGTGATCACAACGGCCGTGGCTGCACTCGCAGATCTCGGGCTTGCACCGGCAGATGTCGTTGTCCGCATCAGTCACCGCGATGTCGCGGCTCGCCTGTTGCAGGAAGCGGGTGTCGCGGAAGATGCATTGCCCGATGCATTTGAGTTGCTGGATCGGCGGCATCGCATCACCGATGTCGAAAGGAGGGCGGCCGCGATCGGGCTTGATCTCGCGGCGTTTGACGAGGCGGTTGCCGGGGCGGATGACGATCCAAGTCTGGCGACGTTGCGTACGGAACTTGACCGGTGGGGTGTGGGCCAGTGGTGTCGATTCGACTTCAACATTGTTCGCGGGTTGGCGTATTACACCGGTGTCGTGTTTGAAATACACACTGTTGGCGGTGATGAGCGGGCCATTGCCGGGGGCGGGAGGTATGACCGGTTGGTCGAACTCTTTGGCGGGCCGTCGATGCCTGCGGTCGGTTTCGGGATGGGTGATGTTGTGTTGGGGCTCGTACTGAAGGATAAGGGGTTGATTGACGACGACAGAGCGATGTTGCCGAGACCGGACGCATTTGTCATCAGCAGCGGAGGTGACGCGGACCAGGCTGTGGTTCCGTTGGTTGCGGCGCTACGAAGTGCAGGTCTTCACGCCCGGATGTCCTACCGTGCAACACGAAATGTCGGGAAGTTGCTGACCGAAGCGTCGAAGGCGACTGCGCGATTCGCAGTCATTCTGGGTGATGGTGTTGCCGATGGAATGGCCGAGGTCAAGAACCTCGACTCAGGTGTGCAGGAGCCGGTTGCCATCAACGACATCCCGGCGTTCATCGATCAGTGACATGTCGAGGCGGGTGCTCATTGTCACGGCAGTCGACGCGGAAGCAGATGCGATCGACAAGTCCCCGGGGATGTGGATCACCGCTGGTGGAATTGGTCGGACGAATGCGGCGGCTGCGACAACCGCGGCGATTCTCGAACGAGGCCCGTTTGCATGGGTTCTCTCGGCGGGTGTCGGCGGTGCGCTTCCGGGAGGTAATCTCTCCATCGGCGATGTGGTGGTGGCGAATCGATGCGTGTATGCAGAGGAGGGGCTGGCAACCCCGGGTGGATTTCAGGACATGAAGGACATGGGTTTTTCGCTCGGCAACTTCGAGGGCAATGTCGTTCCGGTGGACCCGGGGATGCTCAAGTGTGCTGAGGGGCGTCTTTCAACAGTAGGCATTGCCACCGTCGCGACATGCAGCGGTTCGGATGAGCAGGCGTCGACGGTCGCTGCGCGGACGGGTTGTGCGTGTGAAGCGATGGAGGGTGCTGCCGTGGTGCATGCCGCCCGCCGACTTGGAGCGGCGGCGATTGAACTGCGAGCGATCTCCAACACAACCGGTGATCGCGATGGGCAGGTATGGGATCTGCCCCTGGCGCTGGATCGCCTTGGAGCGGCTGTAACCGAGATGACTGGAGGGCTGTGGTCGACATGATGTGGATTACGATTGTTGTCGTTGTTCTTTTCGCCATCATCGCAGCCGGATGCGTCCTGCTGTCACTTGTTGGGCTGCCGGGCACCTGGGTGATGCTTGGGCTGGCCGTGTTGATCGAACTTGGTGATTCCCTTTGGAGTGGCGGGGAAACGTGGGGCTGGTGGACACTCGGTATCTGCGGAGGATTGGCGGTGTTCGGCGAGGTTCTTGAAACGGCGGCCGGTGCATTTGGTGTGAAGGTCGGTGGCGGTTCAAGGAGGGGGATGGTGGGAGCCATCATTGGGGGCATCGCAGGTGGACTCCTGTTGACGCCGGTCATTCCGATTCCGGTGATCGGCACACTGATCGGAGCCGTCATCGGCACCTTCGTGGGCGCTGTCATTGGTGAACTGACACATCCGACCCCGCCGCCGGCAAGTGGTGTGGTGGTGTCGGCCACTGGCGCCACCATTGGCCGAATCCTCGGCATCCTCGGCAAGAGCGGTATCGCCGCGACCTGCTGGATCATCCTTGTCGTCGTCCCCTTCCTCTAGCGGGCCGCTCTTTCTTCCACGCTCGCTTTTTTCCCACCGCGGCACTTCCGCAGCAGCGTCCTGGGGGTCACACCCCGGGTGTGACCCCAGGTGTGACCCCGGGTGTGTCCCCGATCAGGCGGCGATGCGGAGGGTCTCTTCGATGGTCGTGAGGCCGCCGCGAACCTTGGAGAGACCATCGCGAAGAAGGGTGACCATCCCACGATCGATACAGCGATCGCGAAAGGCGGTGACCGAGGGATTCGATGCAATGACATCGCGAAGTTCATCATCAAGAGGAAGCAACTCGTACAGACCAACCCGCCCGCTGTACCCGGTCCCGCGACACGAACTACAGCCGCGAGCATGAGGAATCTCGCCTGCCTCAATCCCAGCCTGCCCAAGAATCGCCGCCTCCTCCGGGGTCGGAGCGCTGACCTCCGCGCACTTCCCGCACACCCGGCGGGCCAGCCGCTGGGCAAGCACCCCATTCACCGCGCCAGCAACCAGAAACGGCTCGATGCCGATGTTTATCAACCGGGTAATCGACGAAGGCGCATCGTTGGTGTGCAGCGTCGAGAGCACTAGGTGACCGGTCATGGCGGCCTGAATGGCAACACCCGCAGTCTCCAAGTCGCGAATCTCTCCGACCAACACAACATCCGGGTCCTGACGAAGAAGTGAACGCAGCGCCCGGGCAAATGTCATGTCGATCTTGTCGTGCGCTTGAATCTGGGTGATGCCTTGCAACTCATACTCGACTGGATCCTCAACGGTCGAGATATTCAACCGCTGCCGATCCATCTCTTGCAGAGATGCGTACAGCGTCGTCGTCTTGCCGCTCCCGGTCGGCCCGGTCACTAGGACAATCCCATGCGGCGCAGCCATGGCCGATCGCCACAACACAAGCGTATCTTCCAAAAAGCCGAGTTGCTCCAAGCCAACACGAATACTGCGATCATCCAACAGACGTAACACCGCCTTTTCGCCTCCACTTGCAGGTACCGTCGAAACCCGCAGGTCAAGCGGTCGTCCGAGGACATCCATGCGAATGCGACCATCCTGCGGAAGCCGCCGTTCCGCGATGTCGAGATTCGACAGGATCTTGATTCGGCTGATGATGGCTGTGTGGAGCGACTCCGGCGCCTCGGCGAGATCGTGAAGCACACCGTCGATGCGGAATCTGGCCCGCGTCCCACCGCGGCACGCCTCCAGGTGAATGTCGGAAGCGCCATCTCGTGCTGCAGTCTCGATCACCTGGTCAACGAATGAAACAACTGGAGACGACTCGGCCTCCACAATGACATCTTCAATGAAACGATCACGATCCGGCCCACCCGCCAGTAGCGCCTCGATATGTCCTTGGCCGTCCTCCTCGCTCTTCAACACATCGACCGCGGCGAGAATCGCGGACTCCAGTGCGAGTACATGCACGGCACCAGTCCCGCCCATTTTCTGCTCCACAAAGAACAACTCGTCGAGTCGGCCCACCGCAACCCTGCGAACACCATCCACTATCAATGGAAGAACTGCATGTTCGCGGCACCACGAGTCGCCAAGCTCATGAAACAACTGTCGATCCACGTCCTCGGGATCCAAGTCCACAAGATCGATGCCCGACAATTCCGCCACCGTGGCCTGCACAGCCCGTTCGTCCAAACCCGCATCTACCAAGATCCTCGGAAGCGATCGGTGCCTGGACTGCCGCTGCAGCCGATGCACCGTGGCCGCCCGCTCTTCATCAAGTTCGCCTCGCGACACCAACAACTCAAGTAGCCGCTGCGACATCGTCGCAGGCCCTTGCTCATCATGTGTGTTCAACGGAGTCAGCGCTGCTAGGGGTTGTCCGGGGTCCATCTGGGTTCTCCACTGGCGCGGGTACTGTTCAGAAGAAGCACGCGCCGCATTCGCGGGTCGTCGACCGCGTCTGCATGCGCCAACACCACCAGCCCGGCCTGAACTTCGAGAATGACCATGTTCAATTCCATGCCCGGAACATTGACGGTGTCTCCCACCGAACAGATGGTCCCACTGATGTTGGCCAGTGGCCGACTGCCGGTCATGACTGACTTCAATTGCAACTCCACCATCGCCCGGTCAGCGAGATCCGACATGCGAACCGCTTCGTCGAATGCCTCCCGCTCCTCCGGCGGTACTTCGACCGACGCCATACTCGCGCCGAATGCCAACGCTTGCGATGGCTCCAACGAACGCTGCCATGAGTCCGGGTCGCTCGCAATGCGCCGGGAAATTGAATTTGCCCGCAACGAAAGACTCTGGATATCCCATGCCGTGCGCTCGACATCGTCGGCATCGAGCACCTGTTCCATGATGATCGAACCTTCCATCTGGGTTCCGTGAACCGACGGCGTCAACACCCACATCACTACGAGTTGAAGTGCGGCAATTGCACCGGCGGCGGCGATGATCGACCTCGCGGCCCCACATCGATCCATCAGTTGGCCCAACACTCTGATCACGATGTGGGCTCCTTGCTGAAGAAGAGATGCAGCGAGAACGATGCATCGATGTGCCCATTCTCATCCGCTTCAACCTGCATTCGTTCGATCCTCGACAGTTGGGGAATCCTCTCCAACCGCTGCAGGAGTTCGTGAAAACCAGCGAAGTCCCCGCTGACTTCAACTTCAACTGCGGACAGCATCATGCCACCCTGTTCTCGCGAGCCGGTAGCCGTCACAGCCTTCACAACCATGCCACCGCCTTCGGCGGCCTGCCATGTGCGATCAAGCCAATGCTCTACCGATGACTCGGCCGGCAGCATCTCACGCGAATACTCCATGGCACTTCGAATCTCCTCCAGCGACTCGTTCATCAGTCGCTCGCGGTGATTCACTTCCTCAAGCTGCGCAAGATGATCACTCAAGTGCATGACTCGATCGACTGCACGGCGGGCCCCTTCGTTCGCAGGGCGATACGCGAGCAGCCATGCCGACAATGGAATCACCATCAACATCACAACAAGGACAATGTGGCGAGGTGCGAACATCATTGCTCTACCTCCGAGAACATGGTCGCCATCTCGCCGACCTCCATTTGGATCGCGAAACTGCGAACATCGTCGTCGGAATCCTGAGTCGAGTGCTGCAGTGAAACATGTTTGAATAGAGGCGACTTGACGAGGCTGTCGATGTACCGCGACACGACACCGTCGGTGGACGCGATCCCCACAACACGAATGTGTTCCCTCACCAGAAGTTCGTCCTCCTCGTTGACTCGCCGCCTCGCCTGTACATGGAACTCTCGCAGCACGACTTCGGTGGGAAGGAGGCGAACAACTTCGGTCAACAACATGGATCGCGGCACCATGTCGAGTTGTTCACTGATCGCACCGGCCTCTGCAACAGATGCCCGAAGTTGTAACTGCGCTGCAAGATAGTCGTCGACATGGCGCTCGGCGCTCAGCCAACTTGACTCAACAACATCTCTCTGCCGGACCGCGTGATCCAGCCCCCGCACAGCAACCGCAAATGCTCCGGCGGTGGCGACTGCGATGACCGCCAGCAACACCAAGCCGCCCCGGAGGATGCGCCGATCGAGCCTCGCGGCGTGATACGAAGCCGGAAGAAAATCATGGAATCGCTCACTCATGCCGCGTCCCTCATCGGTCGCAGGCACAGCCCCGCCGCTGCTGCCCAGGCGGGGCCGGCGACTGCAAGTCGATTCTCACCGAGCCACTTTGATGGGTCGCCCAAGAATGCTGGAATTCCAACGTGTGAAGCAATGGTCCCACACGCTGTTCGATCACATGCGCCTGTGCCGGTGAACACCAGGCGATCAACAGAACGGTCCGGGTGTACCGCGTCGTGATGAAGGACGCATGATCGCAGTTCCTCTGCCAACGGCGCGAACGACGCCTCTTCGACCGGACTCAGGGCGTGGAGGCTTCTCGGCGACTGTTCTTGCCGCCGTTCAATCTCGTCCATATTGCATTCTTCGGTCGCATCACTTCCATCGTCCTGCCACTGCTGCGTTCCATCCGGTCCGGGGGACCGAAGCGCACGAGAGAGAACGCATCGCGAGCCGTGGGTCATGGCGGCGACAACCGCACATGCCTCAATGTGTACATGCAAGGTTGTGTGTAGTTCATCATCCTCCCTGCGATGGAGTCGTTCAAACCCCTGCATGGCTGCAAAGAGCGATGTGGTTACGGTGCGTGTGGAAAGGCCGGCATCCTGCAACCTCTGCACTGCGTCCATCACATGTGTTCGATCGATGCCCACACAGAGCAACTCACGCTGGGGGCCGGTTGCTCCGTCGATTGTGGCGACCGTTGCCATCCGGAACTCCGCATTGGCCCACGCATCGTCGTGGCCGAGAAGCATGCCGGGCACTGCATCATCGCCAGTATCAGGCGCAAGCCTAAGGTGCGTCATCACGGCTGCAGATGCGGGTAGCGCCACTGAGGCCTCGGTCGCGACGCACCTTGCCGCCGCATCTCGCAGTGCTTCTGGATCGTCCGGCGGCAACTCCATTGCGCAGCCAACTACGCAAGCCGCGCCACCTCGCAACTCCACAAGCCGGATCGCATCGTGCTCAAAGTGCACTGCGAGCGTCTGTGCGTCATGATCGCCTCGATGAGGAATCCGCCATCGCATCACCGCACTCATCGGTGTCCGCGATGCCGCACTGAACACCCGGGGGTCGATCAAGGGTTGCGTTGTATCGATCAACGCGAATGCGCAGCGGACCAGTCGCGACTACCGAATGAAACGGACATTTCCGAAGTCCGGCACGATCTGGAGATTCCAAAGGCGATGCGCTGCCGGCCAATACACGCTCCATGCCTTGCCAATCAGCAGATCGCGGTGCACGACGAATGGCGCCGGGTCCAACTGAGCGGCGACAAACGGATCTGGATTCCCCCAGAGCCTTCCGTCAAGCGAATATGGGCTGTTGTCGCCAGCCATGAGAAAGTGATCTTCTCCAAGCACCGCCAGTTTGTCCGGATGAGTCCCGAAGGCGGGCGATCCAATCGCCACCAGAGATTCGTTGCCCGAAAGCGTAGGGTTCTTCTGCGCTCGCGTTGGGATCGTGTCGCTTCGGTAATGCAGGTCGCGGCCAACAAGAAGCCGTTCAACCGATGCCGGTGAACCATCAAACACCCACTGCAATCCTGGCGCACCGCCCCAACGCCCGGCAATCTGTGACAACGGCGCCGCATCGCCCGCCCCCGTCGAATATCGCAGCCGTTCCTCCGGACCCCAGTCGTACAACAACTCGCCCACGCGATCCCCGTCGATGAACATCACCATCGTTTGATCGACATGCCAACACTCCACCCGGACAGGATGTCCCGGTTCGAAACCACTGAATTCAAATGTAACCTCCGATCGTGGTCCGTCCCCGCGGATCGGCTCCATCGAAAGTAAACCATCGTCATCACCCATCGACCACACGAATCGATGTCCGCGTGTCTGGAGCTCGAACTGCGCGGTCAATGCGGCATCCTCCGCCACAATGGTCGCGGCCACCTGTACATCCGAAACCGGTCGACTTCGCTTCCCCTCCATGATCATGTTGTAGGGAAGCCAGTCATCGATTGGTAGACGGTTGTGATCCCAGACCAGTTCGGACCGAGTAGCCGACTCGCATGTCCATGTTCGATCCTCGAAAGTCCACGCGCCATCAGGTCGCCCAACCCAGGGTGGTCCCGGCCACACGCGGTCAAGCGCCAGGCGGTCGATGGGCACGGCATCGCTGTCGTGAACCAATCGCCACAGCGACCGCTGCACTGACTCCGGCTTCCGCTGCACATGGAGATTCTGTTCATCCTCTCCAGCAAAGATGTCCCCATCCGCGATCCAGACGGTTTCGCCAGGAAGTCCGATGAGCCGTTTGATGTAGTTCCCAGACGGCCCCTGTGTGTCTGTTGGATTCTTGAAGACAACCACATCAAATCGATCCGGGTCGAAAAATGGATAGAGCGTCTTCAACACGAGCACGCGGTCACCGCCCTGTGGCGAGAAATCTCTAGCCTCGGACGCCGGCAGCGGCTGATTCCGACCGAGCATGGGGTCGATCATGCGAGAAGTGTTGACCGGTCGCCCCGGTGAGAATCCTACGGCGAAGTCTTGACCCGTCTGATCGCTGTGCTTGAGCAGATGCTGACCGAGCAGCGTCGGAGCCATGGAACCGGTTGGAATGACGAAACCCTCGACGACGAATCCGCGGAAGGTCATCGCAAGAACGAATGCAAAGACCAATGATCGAAGTGTTTCGACCACTCCGGATGCCTTGTCGTGTTCAGATGCGCCTTGCACGGGCACAGTCTACTCCCCGCCCCCCCGCTTTCGTCGACGCCGCCGCCGCCGCTTCCCGCCTTCCTTAGTTGCGTTGCCATCGTTGCCGCTGGATTGTGGCGATTGACTCGCATCGCCGTCCTTGCCGCCGCCTCGACGCCGGCGCCGTCTCTTCGTCCTCTTCGGCGGCTCTTCCTTTGGAATCTCCTCCCAGGGCCGCGGGCAGGTTTCCGGGTCGGACAGTTCCTCCACCGGGATGGCGACCGTACGATGGTCGTGCTCAAGTTCCACCAACACCAGTTGCACGAGAATCTTCGAATCGACAACGAGCCCTGGACCTTCCGGTGTTCCGACGCGAGTCTTTCGGTGCGGCAGGTTCTTCTTGAGTTCCCGGTACGATTGATCCTCGTAGCGAAGGCAGCACATGAGTCGGCCGCACCGCCCCGTAATCTTGTGGGGATCGAGGGTTTGTTTCTGCTGCTTTGCTGATCGCATTGACACCGGCGGAAGCGACTTCAGAAAATTCTTGCAACAACACTGTTGGCCGCACCGCTCATAGTCCGCCACCAATCGCGCCTCATCTCGAGCACCCACTTGTCGCATTTCAATTCTTGTCGAGAAGTGTTCTGCAAGATCTCGCAGGAGATCGCGAAAGTCGACACGGTGTTCGGAGAGGTAATAGACCGTCAGGACTTCCTCGCCGAGGATCGGTTCGACATCGATCAACTCCATTTCGAGTCGGTGTTCCTCGATCAATCTCTTGCAAATAGAGCGGTACTCAGGCACTTTGGCCTGCAGTTCACGATCCCGGCTCGCGTCCTCCGAACTTTCCACTCGAAGAATGCGGCCGTTCGTATGGAACGGATAGTTGCGGCCGCCCGACCGCTCGATGTACTCCAGCATGTCCTCCCGATCCACGGACTTTGAACAGCCGCTATTCCGGCAGGTCGTCGTGGTCATCTCGACAATTTCAGTGCCGCGGTGTGTCCGGGCGACCAGTCTTGCACCACATCCCACCCGGATTCCTCCGGCCTGTTTGAACTCGCCAATCTCGGCCATGCGGCCAAATCGAACCACCATCGTCTCGGGTTCTTCAATCAGGGCGAGTTGCTCTTCGACCGTCAGCCCCTCCCGCCTGGCGGGATCGCTGTCTGCCTCAAATACTGGAAGGGGGAATATGGGCATGGGTTGCTGCGCGGCCCCTCTACCGACAGATGTAGGCGAAAGGCAAGTTTCATGCTGTCGTCAGGCAGGGTTTCAGCACCATCGCTCTCCTGACCGAGCGGCGGTTCCAAACGCGAGCAACCCACGGAAGAACAACAGTATAGGCAAGAAGGGTGTCCGGTACCGGTACCGGACGCCGGTGTCATGTACCGGTGTCGGACACCTTGGAACCCCCACTTTTCAATTCGGCAAGGCTCTTTCGGCCGCGGCGTGAGAACAACAGTCGAATTGGAACCTCGCTGAAGGGAAGTTCCTCGCGAAGGCGGTTGAGGAGGTACCGCTCGTAGCGGCCCACGAACAGCGACGGATCATTCACGACAAGTGCCAACGTCGGCGGGTTGGTCGCAATCTGTGATACATAGAACAACTTGGCCTGCGTGCCGAGCCGGGAGGAAGGACCACGCTTCTGAAGAATCTCCTCGATGATCGCGTTCACCTTCGATGTCGGTTCTCGATGGGAAGCCTGTTCATCCAAGTTGAATGCCATCGCGACCAAGTCCTCCAACCCCTTGCCCTTGGAAGCGCTGGTAAACACGATCGGGGCGAAATCCAGCCCCCGCAGTTCCCTTGTCAGATATTCAAGATAGTCCTCCGAAGACACATCGTCGTCCACCATGTCCCACTTGTTGACGGCGATCACCGTCGGCTTGTACTGCCGTTGCAGTTCCTGCGACAACTTCTTGTCAACCTGCGACACTCTCTCGAGCGCATCAACCACGAGAACGGCGACATCCGCCCTTCTGATGGCATGCAGCATGCGGCGATATGCGTAGTACTCGACATCGTCCGAAAAGCTCTTTTGCTTCCGGAGCCCGGCCGTATCAATCGCCGTAAACGCACGGTCACCGATTTGAAAGTGCACATCCACAGCATCGCGCGTTGTACCTGCGATTTCCGAAACAATGACGCGATCTTCCCCGGCAAGCGCATTGATGATCGACGACTTCCCGGCATTCCTCTTTCCCACGATCGCCAGTTTCAGATCAACATCAGCCTTCTCATCGCTCTTCTCAGGCATGGCGTCGACGCGACTCCACAACACATCGACCAGTGTCCGCATCCCATGGCCGCTTGTAGCCGAGACGCACACCGGCTCACCGAGCCCGAGTGAGGCTGCCTCCATTCCGTGAGAAACCCACGTCACCGAGTCAACCTTGCTGGCAACCACCAGTACTCGGTCGAGTACTCCCGCTCGCCGCAGCAGCATGGCCACCGTCTCATCAAGCGAGGTAACTCCAGCCTGCGCATCAAGGAGAAAAACGATCAGGTCCGCGTCATCCATCGCCTGTTTGATCTGAAACTCGATGTCCTCAGTAAGGTCACGAAGGTCACGACCCGCATCATCAAAGTGCCGATCCTCTGCCACATAGACACCCCAGCCGCCCGTGTCGAAAACCTCGGCCAAGTGCTGTGGCGTACCCTTGGGTGTGTCGATCGGCGGATCAAGTTCAAGGACCACGCCAACACGATCGCGCGTCACCCCCGGCGTAGCGTCGACGATCGACACCCGCTGCTTCGCGAGGCGGTTCAAGAGACTGGACTTGCCGACATTGGGCCGTCCTACAATGGCGATTCGAGGCAGCATGAATCCGGAGATGGTATCGCGATACACTCTGTTCATGTCCAAGTCACAAGAACGCGGTCTGCTGGTGGTCATTTCCGGGCCCTCCGGCGTTGGAAAGACGACGATTATCCATCGCGTCCGGGATGCAGTTGACGCCGTATTCAGCGTTTCTGCGACGACCCGTCCACGAAGCGACAGCGAAAAGGAAGGGGTGGACTACTACTTCGTCTCCATCGATCAGTTCGAGGACATGCTGCAATCCGGCCAGTTTCTGGAGAACGCCGAGGTATTCGGAAGACACCGGTACGGCACGCCAAAGGAGCCAGTGGAAGCCGCTCTTGCTGCCGGCCGCGTCATGTTGCTTGACATCGATGTGCAAGGTGGTATTCAGGTCAGAAGAAACATGCCCGGAGCGTTGATGATCTTTATCCTTCCACCGAGCGATGAGGAACTCCATCGGCGGCTTCAGGATCGCGGCCGCGATGATGCAGAGGCGATCGAGCGGCGGTACAACGAGGCCAAACGCGAGATCCGACTTGCCCGGCAGAGCGGAGCGTATGATCATTTCATCGTGAACGATGATCTGGACCTCGCCGTCCGCGAAGCGACCGCAATCATCAGACAGGCGCGTTCCGGGCAGATCGCCTGACACACAGCACCATGTGCACCTTCACCGCGATCATCGCCGCCGCGATCATCGGCTCACTCGATCCGGCATCCATTCATGCTCGCAATTCATCGCCGATTGCGCCACGTGGTGGGGTCCTCATGGTCCCTCTGCTCAGCGAACAGCGATCTGCAGACTGGCCGTCCACCCTTGCCGTAACGCTCTCCGACGGTCGCCGGATCATCGGACACATCGGATGGATTGAGGCCGGCTCCCCAAGCACAGCATGGACCGGCGGAAGCGCCGTTATCCGCCCCGTCGAGGCGGGAGACGACACGGCGCTTCTCGATCCTCAGGATTCCGCCAGCGGCCCTGTGCTTCTTGCGCAGTTGCCACTGAACGGCCATGGTCCCTTGTCACTCGGCGGCGACACGCTTGAGGCGCAGTGGGTCGATCTCCCCTCGCATCTCCCCAACCTCGGCATGATGCACCCGCTTGCAGGGGACCTGACCGAGGCTGCGGAACCGCCGGCGACGCCACTTCATTGGTGGCGTGCAGTTCTGCTCGCCAATCGCCATGGATTGAACGTTCCACCACCACCGAACAATTCCGATGTCGAACTCCTTGCGGCAGTACACATGGACCAACTCTGGCGCGTTGCCCTGCACCGGCTCGCGAACATGAGTCGCGGTGTCGCCGCACAGTGTCGCGACATTCTGACCGCAACGGCAAGCGACAACGAATACCTCTTCGGATGCTGGGCGGTTGACGGGGTTCATGTGGAAAAACTCCTTGCGACGCTGCTCGACACGGCGTTGCCGCAGGAAAGTGTGGTTCGATACGCCCTTCAATGGTGCGAAGCATCGCCAAGCGGACTTGCTTGGGCAGAACAGGCTTTCGGCCGTGATGTTGCCGTTGCGATCGCCAATCCATCACCACGGCATGTGCTCGTGTCCTGGCAGTGGGAGGAGAACAACGATGTCCCGCTGGCAACGGATATCCCCGCAGGCGGGACCGCCCGGATCACAGTCGAGCGTCCACAACTCATCGATCCATCGCTCTTTGGACCGGTGACGACGACCTCGGTACTGCAACGGCTCACTCTGAACATCGGCGGACAGCGGTTGTCACTTCCATTCACACCCGCAGTCATCGAGGCGAAACCTCCATCGGTGGCATTGCCCCTTCTGCATCCGACTTGGACGCTTCTAGACCTTCGCCGCGGCCGCCCTGCACTCCCCGCCATACCGACATCGGTAGAGATCCGAAAGGTCATGGGTCGCTGGGAAGTGTTCGCAGCCTGCACCTATCCCGGCACCGAAACTCCACTCCCCGGGTTGCTGGCCGATCTTGGGATGCTCGCCGGGACCGAGGCGTTCACCATCGTCTGCACGCGCGACGGGAGCCCATGTGCCGAACTCGATGACACGGTCGCCGTCTTGTCAATCACACCGCAGGGCCATCGACTCTATCGGGGGGTTGACGATGGATCGCTCGAGGTTCATCAGCGTGCCACGGCCAGCCAATGGCGGGTTCGGGTAGTGCTCCCACCCACTTGGATGCCCGACTCCACGCTTCGCATCGCCTTCCTGCGGTCGCATGGCGACAGTTCCGACATCGAAACCGGGCCTCTCCCCTGCGTCCCATGGAACGTTGTGCCGGCACCAGCAATTATCACATTGGACGCCTGGAATCGAATAGAACGCGTGCCAATTACGACGCCGCACTGATTGCCCAAGAAGGACTGATCTTCCGCTCAGAAACGGAATCGGGCAACCAGGCCGATGCCTCCGGCAGGATCGTAGTCGGCACCCTGCAAGGGCGCGCCGCCAGCGGCAATCGCCTTGACATGGCCACCGAGCGACAACCCTGTGAGCAGTGACACATCCACCGAATCTGATGGATGCCATGTTGCGCGGAAGAACAGCGGCCAACTCGTTGCTTCGCCAACACCGCCGGACGCAAACCCATCGCCGTCAAGCCGAAATCGGTTGTACTCATAAGCCAGCCCGACGCCGAGCGACCAGTCTTTCCGAGGGGTCCACACAAGTTCCCCGCCTGTACGGCTGCCGAACCGCGTGGTGATGTCGCTGGTGAGCCGCAATTGATCGGTGATGTTCCAATTGACCACGATGATCGGATAGAACCGATCGCTGTCCTCCAGTTGCCCAAGCACACCTACACCGGCCCCGAGCGTGAGATCCTTGTTGATGGAATGCGCCAGACCGATCATGCCGCCGACAACAACCGAGTCAGAGGCTGAAACACCCGACTCGCCACTCCACCTCACCACCGGACCACCAAAGAACTGCGTTCGATCATCGGTCTGATGCGTCCATTGAAATGCAATGTCGACGGTTTCCACATCCGACCAGGGATCGAGCGTGCCCAAACCCGTGCCGGTGAAATCCCACGCGTCGTGTTCAAAACCGAACCGCAGAAGGAAGGAATCTTCGCTGGTCACTTCCGCATCGAGTCTCAACTGCCCGCCGAGCCGATCGACTGCCACATCCCCACCACCGTCCAACGATGAGTCAAACTGATGAATGAAGTGCGTGTCGAGTGTCACGTCAACGGGTGTCGCTGCAAGAATGGCGGCGGCGAGCAAGTACATGATGAAATCTCCGGTCAGGCAGTCGCTGTTGGAAGTGTTTCGATGAGGTTGAGAAGCACATCATCAGTCGATACGCCCTCTGCTTCGGCTTCAAAGTTCAGGATGCACCTGTGTCGCAAGGCGGGCAGAACGCTGCACCGGATGTCGTCAATCGACACGGTTGGTCTGCCCTCAAGCATTGCACGAACCTTGCCGGCGAGCACGAGTGTCTGCGCAGCCCGAGGCGATGCACCGAACCGGAAGTACGCGTTGACATCCGGCGTTGCGAGTTCGCGGCATGGATGCGTTGCCAATACGCACCGGACGGCGTAGTCCTGCACATCAGCATCGATGGGCACCGCCCGTATCTGCTGCTGGTGATACAGAATGGCGTCTCCATCCAGCACCGCCGCTGCACATTCGCTTTCACCCGCCGTCGTGCGATTGATGATCTCCATGAGATCATCGCGGCTGGAATACCCGACCTCCAGTTTGAAAAAGAACCGGTCGAGTTGGGCCTCGGGGAGCGGGTAAGTGCCCTCCTGCTCGATGGGATTCTGTGTTGCCATCACGAAGAACGGTCGATCAAGATTGTGCGTCTCGCCGCCTACAGTGACGGATCGCTCCTGCATGGCCTCCAGCAACGCTGACTGCGTCTTGGGGGTTGCGCGGTTGATCTCGTCGGCCAGCACAATCTGGGAAAACAGCGGGCCGCGGCGAAACTCAAAGTCGCGGGCGCCGTCGCTTTCCACCACGACGGTGGTACCGGTAATGTCAGCGGGCATGAGATCGGGCGTGAACTGAATCCTTGAAAAATCCAGATGCAGCGCCTCGCTGAGCGTTCGAATGAGCAATGTCTTGCCAAGTCCGGGCACGCCTTCAAGAAGGGCATGGCCGCCGGCAAAGAGACAGATCAGGACGCCGTCGACAATCTCCTCATGACCGACAATGACCTTGCCGATTTCGGAACGGATCGCCGCGTAGTCAACCTGGAAATCTCTTGCTGTTGCGGTTTCGCCGAACATGGGGGCACGATAGCACGATTCCCGCGCAGGCCGGATACCTCGCGTCACTCCGCCTTCTCAATCATCCAATACTCAAGTTCAATCGGTGCCTGCCGGCCGAAAATGGTCGCCAACACGCGAACGAGTCCCTTGTCTGGAACGACCTCGTCCACCGTACCTTCGTATCCCTGGAACGGGCCTTCCTTGATGTTGACATGATCGCCCTTCTCAAACTCCAGTTTCACCTCGGCCACATCCTCCGGCCGCTGCGAGTCAAAGAGCATCTTGTCAACTTCGTCCGGCGACATCGGCGTAGGACGACCAGCGGTGCCAACAAAGTCGCCGACTCCGGTGGTTTCCTTGATCAGGAAGAACACGTCCTGCGGAATACGACCTTCTTCAAGCCGCATCTCAACGAAGATGTACCCGGGATAGAGTTTGGTTTCCGTAATGCGCGCCTTGCCGTCCTTCGACAGGGTCCGGCTCTTTTCCGTCGGCACCATGATGTTGCCGACCAGGTGCTGCATACCCTCGATCTGAACCTTCTTCTCCAACGCGTCCTTGACATAGTCTTCCTTGTTGGAGGCAACCCGGAGCACGAACCAGTTCATGCCCTCCCGGGTTCGCACAGTTCCTTCAGTAGATTCGTCGGCAGTCACAGCCTCTACCCCTTCGGGCTGTACTATTGGCTGCTCGGTATTCGCTTCAAGATCGGTCATTGCTTACATCTCCGCTGCCACGCACCATGTCATGTTGATTGCAGCACATTGATCCACTGAAAGAACGCCGAAAAGGCGAGATCGAAGACCTGACAGAACGCCGCGATGAAGGCCGTCAGCAGAATCACCAGTACCGTCGAACCCTGTATCTCGCGGCGGGTCGACCAGTTGACCTTCTTCATTTCGCCCTCAGTGGCAATCATGAAGTCAACGGCCTTTGGTTTACGACCGATCAGGTACCACCCGATCAGGCCGAAGATGATCATGGCGACGACCGCAACGGCAGCCTGAAAGAACACCGGTTCAATTTCGCCGATGCGGACGCCCGCAACCTGATCCCATAGCCAGACGACACCCATGAGCACAACGAGCCCGAGACCGATTGCGGACATGAGCCGCACCCAGTATCCCTGCCCTTGTTTGTAGATGCCTACTGCCATTGTCGCTCGTTCCTCATCTCCAGTCTGGTGCCCGCGTGTGTGCGTGGGCGAACACGCCGGGAGTGACTCGAACACTCAACCTGCGGATTTGGAATCCGCTGCTCTGCCAATTGAGCTACCGGCGTCCGTTGAAACTCACTTCCGCTTGATCTTGTGGAGGGTGTGCTTGCGAAGTCTCGGACAGAATTTCTTGAATCCGTCCTTCAACTTTTCGTCGATGCCACCCTTCACCCGAATGCTCGTTCGGTAATTGAGATCGCCTGTTTCCGTGCACTGGAGCCAGACGAATTCTCGGTCTGCGGCCCTTTTCGCCATCGTCTTGCCTCCTGTTTCTGGCTGCGCCGCGGGCTGCTTGTGCAGCCCGCGGCCAAGCCGTGATTACTCGATGATCTTGGTCACAACGCCGGAACCGACAGTTCGACCGCCTTCGCGGATCGCGAAGCGGAGTCCTTCTTCCATCGCAATCGGCTTGCCTTCAAGGTCGATCCCCATCTGCACATTGTCGCCAGGCATGCACATCTCGGCACCGCCGAGAAGGTCCAGTTTGCCGGTGACATCCGTCGTTCGGAAGTAGAACTGTGGCTTGTAGCCAGTGAAGAACGGCGTGTGCCGTCCACCCTCTTCCTTGGTGAGGATGTAAACCTCCGCCTCGAACTTGGTGTGCGGTGTGATGCTGCCGGGCTTGCAGAGCACCTGGCCCCGCTCGATGTCGTCCTTCTCAACGCCACGCAGCAGGCATCCAACATTGTCGCCGGCCTGCGCGTCTTCGAGAATCTTCTGGAACATCTCGACGCCCGTGACGGTGGTCTTTCGGCTTTCATCGGCAAGGCCGACAATCTCGATCTCGTCGCCGACCTTGACCTGGCCACGCTCGATTCGACCGGTCACAACCGTACCGCGGCCTTTGATCGAGAACACATCCTCGACGGGCATGAGGAACGGCTTATCCGTCTCTCGCTCCGGCTCGGGAATGTAGTCGTCGCATGCCGTCATGAGTTCGTCGATGCTGGCACACACCTCGTCGTCGGCACCCTCGGACTCCAGCGCCTTGAGGGCGGAGCCACGGATGATCGGGATGTCATCGCCGGGGAAGTCGTACTTGTCGAGCAGTTCACGAACTTCCATCTCGACGAGTTCGAGGAGTTCCTCATCATCGACCATGTCGCACTTGTTCAGGTAAACGACGATTGCCGGGACACCGACCTGACGGGCGAGCAGGATGTGCTCGCGAGTCTGCGGCATTGGGCCGTCGGATGCAGCAACGACAAGAATCGCGCCGTCCATCTGGGCCGCACCGGTAATCATGTTCTTGACATAGTCAGCGTGACCGGGGCAGTCGACGTGGGCGTAGTGACGATTTTCCGTCTCGTACTCCTGATGGCTCGTGGCGATGGTGATGCCGCGGGCTTTCTCCTCAGGAGCGTTGTCGATCTGGTCAAACGCCACGCTCTCGCCGAGGTTCTTGGAAGCCTGCCTGGCGGTGATCGCCGCAGTCAATGTCGTCTTGCCGTGATCGATGTGCCCGATCGTGCCGATGTTGACGTGGGGCTTGTTTCGAACAAAGGTTTCCTTGGCCATCGCAGAGAATCTCCGTGCTGTTGGGGGCCGGCCTAGTCGTTGCCGGCGCGGGCCATTTTCAAACTGTCCTGTCCATGTCTCCGATCCGACGGGGACACATCGTTGATTGTTGCCGGCCGCCGCAGACGACCCGCGCCGACCTTTCTCAAGCCACCGACGGGACTTGAACCCGTGACCTCACCCTTACCAAGGGTGTGCTCTACCACTGAGCTACGGTGGCAGTTTCGGGACCCAAGCACCGCAAGGTGCGTGCTGTACCCATCCATGGCTGAGAGTCGGCATCCTGCCGGGATGAAAAACCCGCCCCAAACGGGACGGAAACAGAGAGTCTACCGAAACCCCGCCGGTTGGCAAGTCGGGGGGGCCGAATTGGGGGAG
>CAZJIB010000009.1:0-96410 GCA_964546085.1 uncultured Isosphaeraceae bacterium | reverse complement strand
TTTTGCTTTCCTTTCCTCCGGCTACTGAGATGTTTCAGTTCGCCGGGTTCGCCTCCATACCCTATGCATTCAGATATGGATAGCCCGCAAAGCGGGCTGGGTTTTCCCATTCGGAGATCCTTGGATCACGGCCTGGTTACCGGCTCCCCAAGGCATATCGCAGGTTCCTACGTCCTTCATCGCCTCTCGACGCCAAGACATCCACCGCTTGCCCTTACCGACCTGGTCATGCCGACCCGACCCCGGCACCGCACGAATGCGGACCGTTGCCAAATCAACTACGCCACCGCCGGGCATTGCATGCGCCCGGCCGACTCGCACAGATGCGTATTGCGCCTGCACGAGCGGTCACTCAGGTGTTCTCGTTTTCCGGTGAATGCAATCCTGTCTTCCGGGGGGAGAACAAGATTGCATCGACACTACAATCATGAACTTGTCAAAGAGCAATCGCGCGAGGAATCCCCGCGGCCCTGCAGTCAGGGCGAGCGGGAGATTGTATCTGTACCAACCGGCTTGTCAATGCGGGAAGCGAGTCCAATCTCAGGTATTGCCGCTACCGACCGCCGCCCATGCCCGGTGGCCCGGAGTCGTCGCCGGCGTCCGCAACCCCCTCATCCTCAATCGGTTGCCCCTCAATGGCCTGCTCCTGAAGTTCCTGCAACCTCGCGCTGTCCGCCTGTTCCCACGGAGCCACTGATCGGACCTCCCCTGTCCGGAGGTTCTGCAGAAGAACCCAGTCACCCCGGTCTGCCCGACGCTCGGCTTCGCCCGAGTCGAGCCACGGCAGCAAGTCAAGGACAAACCACTCCGTCTCAAATGCCGAGCCAGCCGCCAGGAGTTGGCCCGCTGAAACCTGCACGCTTTCCTTCGACCACCTTCCATCGGTAAAGCGATAGACCTCGGCTGACACGCGTCCGGCATCCAGGTCACCCGCCCGCCGCGATGTTGCATCTGCCGGATACCCCCGCAGAAGGAACCATTGCAGTGGCGGTTGCGCTTCGATGGCTTCGGACCAGTCACTTGGCAGTGACGCAAGTTTGACCTGATCGGCAAGACCATGCTGCTCGGGATAGAGGCTCGGCTTTCTGGCAAAGAACGGGTTTGCAACATCGACGACGCACCGGTACCGGTAGGTCGCGCCCGGCTGGACATCAAGATCATGCCCCCAGATCCACAGTTGCCCCTCGGACCACCCGCTGATCTCCGAAGCAGCTTCCCCGTCAAGGGCAGTGAGTTCGGCAACAAGTTCCTCGCGGCGATCCCTCGCTTCCGTTTCCTGATCCTTGAATCGCCCGAGCCTCCGCTGCAGCCCTTCCATTTCAGTGTTGCCGCCCGAGGACGAACCGCCACTGCCACCTCCGCCAACACCAAACGAACCGCCGCCACCGGCGCCCGACTCCCGTTCCCGTTCAATGGATCGCTCCACGGCGCGGATCTGATCCGCGAGTCTTCTCAGTTTGCTGTCCAGTTGCCGCAACTCCCGGCGCAGCCTGGAGAGTGGATCGTTCTCATCGTCCTCATCCTCACCAACACCCAGCCACGCATCGGGGTCCGTCATCGTCGGCGGCTCGATACCTTTCAACGCATAGAACGCGGGATTGGTTATCTCAACCTGCCGATCTCTGGCGCGAAGCTCCGCGAGGATGGCGTTCCTGCGACCCGCGTCAATATCACCGGCCGCGATTTCCTTACGGTAACTCAGTCGATCGGGCATGGCGTCGACGACCTGCGGCGAAGACCAAGAACCGTCGCCGCCTAACACCTGACGCTCCATCCGTACATCAAGTACATCGATCTGGTCGTCATACCACTGGGGCGGCACGGGATGGGTTCCCTCATCACCCATCGCAAATGCATCAATGACATTCTGGAGATCAAACTCGGCGGCAATCTGAATCCACCCAATGTCATGCGGGGGACCCGTGATCAGCGACTCAAGTGCATCCGTCTCATCGATAATCTGCGGGGCAATTGTTCCAAACCACTGCCGGGGTATGACCGACTGAGGCGCAGGGATTTCCGGCTGGTGATACAGATGCAGCTCGGCGACGATGTCGCGATTCACCGACAGATCCGCAGTGAGGTCAAGCGTCGGAAACAACAACCTGTCCTTCGGCGATAGTGAGGCGGCGCGGCCATCGCGATACCGTTGCAGGATCGGTTTCGGTTCCTGCAGATCCATCCGCGGGTTTGCGTTGTCCGAGATGCCCCGGGCGATCCGATCGGCCCGATCAATCAACTTCTCGTCGATTGTCTCCGCGGTCAGCGTCTCCTTGCCGACCTTGACCTCGACCTCGTCGGTATAGGTCTTCCAACCAAACCAGAGAAACACGACGATCGCAATGCCAACAACGACATACTCAACATACTGTTCCCAAGCGGAGATTCCCTTGACCTTCATGGCGTTGCCCCCGGCGATGCAAGACCCAACGGTCGTTTGACCGAGTCGGGCATGTATTCCACGGTCCATGCTCGCAGCCACGCCAGTTCAAGAACCACCGTCAACTCCGAAGCCGGACCAGGACCGTAGTCATAGCCTTGTCGAAGTGCCTCAAACTTGTCGACCGGCTGCAGATCAATGTCCAACACGGTCATGAACCCATACTCCGAGAATCCGTCGAGAATGTCCGGCACCCGCGCCGTGCTCACCACCATCGTCAGTTGAGCCTGCAGGATGTCATACACGCTACTGGCATGGCCGGTGAATGACTCCGTGGCATCGATCGGGTCGCCCCCGCTGGGTCGCTGTGGTTGGGAACCGCCATCCTCCATCCCCGGCCATTCCTCCTCGGGTGGATGCACGCTGCCCCCGCCTCCATAGCCATCGGACGGCGCGCCGACACCCATCGAACCCCCACCGCCGCCGCCGCCGGGACCACCCATCTTCGGTGGCCCGGATCCACGCCGCGGCTTGGAAGGTCGAGATCGAGAAGCTCCGGAGGCACTCGCCGCTTCATCCGGTACCGGCAAACCGAGAATGTCGAGGGAGACCAGATGTTTGATGGGGGCAGTCAACTCCGACTGTTCGCCGTTTGTGGCCGCGACGGCACCAAAGACATCCGAGACCGCCCACAATCGCCATTGCCAGTTGAAGAGTTCCCCGATACCCGGGATGGCCTGCAGATCGAACCGAGGAATACCGAGAATGTCTTCGTTGGCGTAGACCCCGATGTCGCCTGCCTGACGATGAAGTAGAGACAGCCGCTGTTCGGAGAGGAAAGTCTCCAACTGAGACCGCTCGTCAGGAGTCAGTTCCGCACCCGCTTTCTTGTTGATCTGTCCTTCCAGGAATTGAAAGACGCGAGCCTCTTCGAGCGCAGATGCGAGATCGTTGATGGCAGGCGGCTCCCCAGCACGAATCTCCTGCAGCAGTGAGAGGTACATCGCGTCGATGTCTCGGTGCAGTTTCTGCGGCATCGTCTCCATCTGTGCCTGGGATGGTGGGGATGGAAAGAGCTGCCCGGCAAACAACACCTTGTGTTGCCGCTGATTGATCGACATGGCATCAGTCAGCACTTCGTCAGCGTCAGCCTTCATTGCGTCGGCAATCTCGCTGAACCGGTCAACCAATTGGCGATTGACAAGAACCGATTGCGGTTGTCCGCCGCCCGGAGGAGTTACCGATGTCTTCTCCAGCGAGTCGAGACTGCGAAAGTTCTTGGCGCGGGCAGTGAGTTCCTGCTCCAGACTCGACCGCCAGGACGCTGCGAACATCGGCAGTCCAACCGCAGCTGCGATGCTCACGATAAGCAGCACAACCAGCAGAATGTTGGACTTCGCCCATGTGAGGATTTTCTGCGGATCGATGTCCAGTTTGATGTCCATCTTCTTCATGGCGAGGCCACCTGGTGCGGCTGCGGGAGAATCTCCACTTCAAAGGTCACGGTGCCAACGTAGTTGGTCGACCCCGGCGGGCTGAGTTTCAGCTCGGGCCGCTGAGGTGTCGGAGCCACGCTGTCGAGCGATGCTGGAGTGACCGGCTCGGAGGGGGCGTCGCCTGCCTCTTTCTTGGGTGCGCCGGGCGAAGGTGCTGGTGCCCCTGGCCGGTCACGGCCTGGCCCGCCTCCCAACTTCGGACCGCCGCTGCCGCCTCGACCGGGCCCGCCACCGAGTTTCGGAGAACCCCCGCCGCTACCGCGGCCGCGAGAACCGCTCTCGGGCAAATACGGAGGCCCGTTTCCAGATGACGGAGCCGCGGCAACCGCCGGTGGAATCTCAGTCGTCACCAGAAGATCCGGATTGCAACTGACGGATGCCTTGTCAATAACATACGGCGCGCCGGCACGATCCCCCTCCGGCTGGGCGTTCGATCGCAGCCATGATGCGACGGTGTCGTTCAGGAAGTTCACGGGGTCAGCGTGATCCAATTGCACTTCCATGGTGACAGCAATCCGCGGCCGCTCGTTCCTGCCCGCTGGCGGTAGATACTCGCCGTCGAGCCGTTGCAACCGCACCATGTCTCGACCTGCGACCTCCGGGTACCGATCAAGAAAATCCGATAAGGTCAGAATGCGGTCCTCCGGGCCTGCTGCCGCCAGCGCATCGGCGCAATCCGTCACAATCCACGGCCAGACATTTCGGTAGTCGAGAAGCGCCACGATCTGGGCGGCGTCGGTACTTGTCTGACCCTTTCGCATCGCTTCGGCAAACGACTTCTTGAGTTCCTCGCCCTTCTTGATGGTCTGTCGCACCTGCGGCGGCACAGAACCACCGGACAGTTTTCGCTGCTGCATGAACGGGCCAAGCAAGGTGAGTCCCGCGCCGGCAATGACAATGCACGCCGCTGCGACGAACCATTTCGACTTGCTGTGCCACAGTTGTTCTCGCAGCACGGCGGCGGGCACAAGATTGATGTCGATCTGGGCGAGTCCGACACCGCGAAGCGCCAATCCGTAGGCCGTCGCCATGTTGACACAGTGCTCGGCAAAGGACGCAGCCTCCCGGCCGGTCACATCGATTCGTTTGTATTCATCCAACCGCGTCACATTGACCTGCAACTGCTGGCCGAGGAACTTGCGGAGACCCGGGATCTTGAAGGTCGAGCCGGCCCCAACCATTTCGGTCAACTCGCCGCTGTCCGAGGCGTAACTCAGCGACCGTTGCAACTCCTGGAGCAATTCGGCGAATACCGGCCGCATGGCCTGCATGATCTGTTTGGCGTACTTGCTACTCGCCGCTTCTCTCTTCAGACGTTCGGCCTTCTCGTAGGAAATCTTGAATGAGTCGGCGATTGCTTCGGTGAACTTCGTTCCTCCGAGCGGAAAAGTGCGAATCCAGCACTGCTTCCCTCGCATGATGATGACATCCGTCGCCTCGGTTCCTATGTCGATATAGACGACCGGATCGGCATCTGCACCCGGTTCATTGTCGTAGTGCATGGCATTGAATACCGCGACCGGGCTGAGCGTCAGGGTTTCTGGGCTCAATCCGACTTCGCCGTACACATCAAGACGGGCGTTCACGCGGTCGCGAGTAATTGCGAAGATGCCGACTTCCACTTCCGGAGAATCGACGCTTTGGAATGCCTCATAGTCCCACTCCACCTCCTCGATGGGAAACGGGATCTGCTGCACCGCCTCAAAGCGAACAATGTCGGGGAGATTCTTGGCTTCGACAGGAGGTAGTTTTGCAAATCGGGCAAATGCCGAATGTCCCGGAACCGAAACGACCAGATGCTCCCCTTCGAGGTTCTTTTCGCTGATCAACTGCCCGAGGCTCAACCGCGTCACTTCATCTGGGTCGATGCCAGGCGTCGTCAGGACTTTTCGGTGGGGCACGACCGCGAAGTCGGTGACTTCAACATCATCGCCACTACGCTCAAGACGAATTGCCTTGATCGCGAACTGTCCGATTTCGATGCCCCATGCGGCTGAGGGGTGTGCCATATCCTGTTCCTGATACCTTTGCCTGACGCCCCCGGGAGAAAGAAATGCGTGTTCCTGAGGCGGTGATGATACACCAAGGGCATGGTAGGCAGGCAGAAGCCCTTGCGGTGGTAGCATGCCGCCGATGAAGCCCGAATTGCCTGAGCAACCCTCCAATACAGACAATCTCGACGCGGAAATCGAGGCAGCGTTGGGCGATGCATCCCTGTTCGATCTCGCCAGCGAGGTCCCCAGCCGCCAGAACAGGGGGCAAGCTCGGCCTCTGAAAAGCGGCACGATCGCGGCCATTCACGGGCGGGAAGTCATGGTTGAGTTCGGACCAAGGGAGCAAGGTGTCTGCCCACTGAACCACTTTGATGCCCCCCCGGATATCGGCGCATCGGTCGACTTCGTCATCGAACGCCGCGATGCGGACGGCATGTTGGTCCTGTCGGCAAAGGGAGCGGTGCAGAAAGCCAAGTGGGATGCGCTTGGAGAAGGCCAGGTCGTCGAAGCCCGGTGTACCGGCACGAACAAGGGTGGGCTGGACATGGAAGTAGCCGGGCATGCTGCCTTCATGCCGGCAGGTCAGGTGGATCTCCACCATGTACCCGATCTGTCAATCTTTGTCGGCGAGAAGTTTCCGTGCGAGGTCATCGAACTGGACCAGTCTCGCAATCGGCTTGTACTCAGTCGTCGCAGTGTGCTCGCGGCGGAGCGGGAGAGGAATCGCGGAGAGTTGCTGGAGTCTCTGGAACTGGGTGCAACGGTCTCCGCCACTATCACCAGCATCAAGCCGTATGGCGCCTTTGCCGACATCGGCGGCCTCGAAGGTCTCATTCATGTGTCCGAGATGAGTTGGAAACGGCTGGACAATCCGGAGGCGCTTCTTTCTGTCGGCGATGCGGTCAAGGTGAAGGTGGTCGACATCGATCACAGCCACGAGCCACCGAAGTTGGCCCTCAGCATGAAACAACTCCTGGAGGATCCGTTTGCCGGGGCTCTGGAGAAGATCGAGCCCGGCGCGACACTCACCGGCCGCGTCACGAGGTTGATGAACTTTGGCGCCTTTGTTGAGTTGCCCGGCGAAATCGAAGGGCTTGTGCACATTTCGGAACTGGCCGATCGCCGAGTCAACAGTCCCGGTCAGGTTGTGAGGGTCGGCGAGGTGGTTACGGTCCGTGTGCTGAGCGTCGATACCGCACGCCATCGCATCGCACTGTCGATGAAGCAATCCGGGGGTGGCGGCGACGATGCCGCTGCGCGGGAAGACGATCCTGCCATGCGAAAACTGCGGGAGAAACTCGGGGACGGCCCGCTCAAGGGAGGGTTGGGCTAATTCGGAAGAGTGTCCGACACCGCTTCCGACAACACAATCGGCTTCCCCGTCTTCAGATTGAAAGGACGATGCCCATCCGACCCTGGTGGACACCGCGTAACGACAACGGTTGCGTGTGCCGTCTCAACGACAAGCTGATCGAATCGGCCCTTTCCATCCAGCGTCCGAAACCCCGGCTCGGGGTAGCCGTGCTCCACGACCGCCGCTGCAATGAAGGAAATGCCCTTGTTCGTAAGCAGACGGAGATGGAATGCTCCCTCGCCTCTGGCGTGACCTCGTGCTGCGCGGCCGCAGGCCAGGCAACGCGATTCGAGCACCGCGTACTCCAGCGTCCACATGAGCCGCTGGACCTCCTGAAGAAGGAGGGACTCATCGATGTGCTTCACCTTTTTCATGTGTGCCTTACGATACCGCCATGCGGACGCAACCGGTCATCGGCATCACCATGGGCGACCCCGCCGGGATCGGGCCCGAGGTCGTGGCCCGCACGCTCGCCGCTGCTCTGCCGCAACAGGGGAGGAAGTTCATCATCTACGGCTCGAACGAACTGCTCACGATGGCGGTGGATCAATGCGATCTCTCCCTGCAGTGGTGCCGCGTAGATGCAGAGTCACCGCGCGCCGGCGCAGAATTCGATTCGACGATCACTGTCGTGGATGATGCCCGCGACGACCTCCACGATCTGCCTGCAAAGCCATCGGATGTCGGTGGACATGTTTCGAAACACTGGGTCGAACAAGCAATCGCCGATGCGATCGGCGCACAAGGCAAATCGCCTCGTATCGACGCTCTGGTGACCGCGCCCATCTGCAAGGAAAGCTGGGAGATGGCCGGGTACCGCTGGCCGGGGCATACCGAACTGCTCGCAAACCGAAGCGGCGCCAAGCGGCACGCGATGATGTTCGCCTCGCCTTTGCTCCGTGTTGTACTCGCCACCTGCCATGTACCTCTCATGGACATACGCAACGTCCTGACAATCGGCCGCGTCCATGACGCCATTGACCTGGCAGCGGAGGGTTGCAGGAAACTCGGCTTCGCGCAACCTCGCATCGGAGTAGCGGGGTTGAACCCGCACGCTGGTGAGGGCGGGCGACTGGGCGATGAAGAGCGGCGAATCATCGAGCCCGCGGTGTCATTGGCCAATGATGCCGGGCATGATGTCACCGGCCCGCTCCCCGGAGACACGATCTTCAGCCGGGCACTGGATGGAGCCTTCGACGTGGTGGTTGCGATGTATCACGATCAGGGGCTCTTGCCCGTCAAGTTGTTGGAGCGTCACCGCGGCGTGAACTGGACGCTGGGCCTGCCCATCATTCGCACCAGCCCGGATCACGGCACGGCTTTCGACATTGCCGGAACCGGCCGTGCCGATCCCGGTTCCATGATCGCTGCCACCGAACTCGCCGCCGAACTTGCCCGACCCGTGATAGCATCCGCGCCATGACGGCAACCGTGTCACCCGTTTCTATGGAAGATCTAGTCGCGCTGTGTAAACGCCGTGGGTTCATCTATCCGGCCAGCGAGATCTACGGCGGCATCAACGGGTTCTGGGATTACGGTCCCATGGGGGTGGAACTCAAGAACAACCTCCGCGATGCATGGTGGCATGACATGGTGCACTGTCCGCCGGACGGGCTGGATGGTCAGCCACTGAACATCGTCGGACTCGACTCCTCCATCATTCAGAACCCCCGGACGTGGGAAGCATCGGGGCATGTCGGCGGGTTCTCCGACCCGATGGTGGACTGCCGCGAGACCAAGAGCCGGTACCGCGCTGATCAAGTGCTTTGCCTGGGCGTGCGCGGCGACAAGCAAGGGCAGATCTACGCCTTTCTGGAAGGCGATGACGAATCCCGCGAAGGCGCTCGCAAGAAACTGGAGAAGTATGTCAAGCGATCGCTGGAAGACAGCGAGCTGGATACCTGTTCCCTTCTGGACCTCTCTTCGGATGAACTCGGCATGACGGTTGGTCCGGATACCAAGGCACCGGGCACGCTCACTGAACCCCGCGAATTCAACCTCATGTTCCAGACGGAAGTTGGCGCCGTTCGCAGTGACGACAGCACCGCGTACCTTCGTCCGGAAACTGCGCAGGGCATCTTTCTGAACTATCAGAACATTGTGGACACGATGCGAGTGAAAGTGCCGTTCGGCATTGCGCAGATCGGCAAGGCGTTCCGCAACGAGGTCACTCCTCGTAACTTCATTTTTCGCAGCCGAGAATTCGAGCAGATGGAGATCGAGTGGTTCTGTCACGAGGACGATGTGCAACAGTGGTACGAGTACTGGTGTGATGTCCGCCGCCGCTGGTGGTTCGCCATGGGGCTGTCTGAGAACAGTCTCCGCATGCGGCAGCACAGTGCAGACGAACTGGCGCACTATGCCAAAGCGGGGGCAGGGACATTCGACATCGAATACCGCTTTCCGTTCACTTGGCCTGACTACGGCGAACTGGAGGGCGTAGCCCACCGTGGCAATTACGATCTGACACGGCACGCGGAGTTCAGCGGCAAGAAACTCGCCTACTTTGATCAGCAGCGCAATGAGCGATATCTACCGCATGTCATCGAGCCTTCAGCGGGGCTCAGCCGCGGCACACTCGCCGTGCTCTGCGATGCGTACACACCCGATGATCGTCCGAGCAAGGTGTTCATGAAGTTCCACCCGAGGCTTGCGCCCATCAAGGCGGCGGTCTTTCCGCTGGTCAACAAGGACGGCATGCCGGAAGTTGCCCAGCCGCTCTACCGCGCGCTGCGAAAGAGATGGGCCGTGCAATACGACGCAAAGCAGTCGGTTGGGAAGCGATACGCCCGCATGGACGAGGCTGGCACACCGTACTGCTTCACGATTGACGGGCAGACACTCGAGGACCAGACGGTCACCGTTCGAGATCGCGACACCGCATCGCAAGAACGCATCTCACTCGATCAGATCGAGGTATTCCTGTCTGACCGACTGACCTAGCAGCCTGAAAAATCTTCAGTTTGGACAGGCAAGCAAGGCGAGTCAGCGGTTCGGCCGACTACACATCAGATTGTCATTCGTATTGCACATGCGAATCTGGTCGCCGGGGACCTTCACCGCCACGCTGCTGTATCTCTCCCCGTCGTTGCGATCGTGTACTTGGGTGCGCATGCGAATGGTCTCCTCAACGCTCCCGATCTCTTGGAATCGATCACTCTGAGTTTTGTTCTGATGTTCGGCCTGGTCGGAGCAGTTCGGCTGGCGCATTCAATTCAACAGCGGCGGGATGCTCAGTCGTCTTTACACATCGAAACCCAACATGCCCCAGACTGCTGTCGGGGGTGGTGGCCATTCTGGCGCTTGGCCGGTAGGACGAGCAGTAACTGGCGTGGCAGAGATGGGATCCACCTTTTTGAATGCGCGTGTCGCCCGCAAACGGGTTTCGCGGGTCGAGTGTGTCGATCGGACCAACCGGGTTTGCGCAGCAGGCGCCGGGTGCGAGATCCGCTACTCGCCGCCGGTATGTGTCGGGGCGATATCGATCTTCGGTCCACTCCCAGACATTTCCAGCCATGTCGAACAGGCCAAGATCGTTTGGTGGAAACGACTTCACCGGAGCCACGCCGACGAAGCCGTCTTCCGCCGTATTTTCATTCGGAAAAGTTCCCTGCCAGATGTTCGCCATGTGCCGTCCGTTTGGTGTGAGTTCACTGCCCCATGTCAGCGGGGCACCGTCTTGGCCGAAACGGGCGGCACGCTCCCACTGAGCCTCGGTCGGCAGTTGCTTGCCAGCCCATGTGGCGTAGGCCGATGCGTCATCCCAGGACACATGCACGACCGGAAAGTTCTCTCGGCCCTCCAATGAACTGCCCGGCCCTTCCGGGTGTTGCCAATTCGCGCCCGGTGTCCACGACCACCATTGCAGAAAGTCGCGGGGATCCACTGGATGACCGGGGGGAATAAAGACTGCGGACCCCGGGACAAGTTGGCTATCGGGCGACTTCGGCGTTCCTGGGGGAAGTTGGGCTGCGAGTTGTTCCCAATCGATCGGTCGCTCGGCCGTGGTCACATATCCGGTGGCCTCGACGAATGCAGCGAACTGCGCGTTGGTAACTTCCGTCTCATCGATCCAGAATGCATCGACCTGTACCTGATGGGCTGGGCGCTCATCTGCCCGCGATTCCGGCGCATCCGAACCCATGATGAATGTTCCGCCCGGAACAAGTCGCATGCCCTGTGGCGCCGTGCAGGTGAGGGCTATAGCCAGGATTGCGTACACATACATACGCGTCATCCTATATCAGGACATCGCTACTAACCGGAGATGATTGACCAGACAACCCACATGACGGCGGTGTCCGCCGCCACATGGCAGATCCAGCCCGGCCAGATGGATCGGTACCGGCTGTAAAGCCAGGCCCAGGCAATGCCACCAGCAAATATTCCCGCGCACGCCAGCGCGTTGGCGCCCGGCGGCACCGATGCCGACAACGCGAAGGCGTGGTGGACGGTGAACAGCGCTGCTGATGTCAGAATAGCCGCCCAAGTACCCATCATCGCTTTACACCGGGTGAAGACGAACCACCGCCAGGCGTATTCCTCGATCAACGAGTTCACCAAAGACATGGCGGAGGCGAAGATCAGGAAGCGTGCGGGCGTTCCGATGCCAAGTTCGTCGACTGTTCTGCGTACCTCCTCCGGGTCAATCAATGTGTCCTTCACCAGAAGGTACGCCGCAAATATCGCGGCGGCGACCGGGATCGACATGAGCAGCCCCGCCGCCAAGCCTCGCCCGCTCGACGGCGAGAGACTCCATGTGCCTCGGTCGACCGCCAGATACCAGATGACCGGGAACAGGACCATCCAGATCTTGGACACCGCCCAGATGCTTTCGCCAAGGGGTGTCTCGGCGGTACCTGGAATGAGGAGCGCGAACACAGCGCCAATGGTCGGCGCCGGTACGAAGAGACACAGAGCGAGCAGCGGACGGCGGGTTCTCACAACCACAGTCTAGGTGTTTGCGTTGAAGTACCGTGCGCGGGGGTGGTGAACAATCAGTGCACTCGTGGACTGCTCGGGAACAATCTCATAGTTCTCCGTCAAGGTGCAGCCGATGCGATCCGGGCGAAGTAGCCCAAAGAGTTTTTCCTGATCGCTCATTTTTGGACAAGCCGGGTACCCGAAGCTATAGCGAGATCCTCGATACCCCTGCGAAATGATCTCCTTCATCGTCGACTTGTCATCGCCGTCAATGCCGATCTCCCCTCGCATGCAGGCGTGCCAGTACTCGGCCAGCGCCTCGGCACACTCGACACCCATGCCATGCAGATACAGGTACTCGCTGTACTGATCCTCTTCGAACAGGACGCGTGCCCGACGACTGACCTCAGACCCCATCGTCACACAGGAGAGCCCGATGACATCCCGTTGTGCATCGTCGATGCTACGAAAGTAGTCACTGATGCAGCGCCGGGCACGCGATGTCTGCCGCGGGAAGGTAAACCGCTCAACTTCGCGATCCTCATCCTCCGGATCGAAGATGACAACTTCATCACCGTCTCGCGCGCACTTCCACCATCCCCACGCCACGGCTGGTCGCAGGACGTCTTCCAGACACTCGCACTTCATTCGCTCAAAGAGCGGTTCGACCGTGTCGCGGAGTATCGCTGCGTATTCGTTCGGCGCAAGCCCGCCTCGCCGGAATCCCCACTGCCCACGGAAGAGCGCTATCGGATTGATGAATGGGTAGATGTCGTCAAGCGGAACGCCGTCCTGGCATCGGGAACCGAGAAACGGTGGTTCTGGAATGGCGACGGCTTCAATCGGCCGGGGTGTTGGCTCGCTGACTGCGCGGGAGGCACGCTCGGTTCGCGCCGCTGCTACCGTCCGCTCGACCTCCGCGCGCTTGGCGAGCCGTTTGTCGATCTCGGAATCAATGGTGCTCAATTCATCGCGTGCTATGCAGTCACATAAGCGGAGCCCATCAAATGCATCGCGGCCGTAGTAGACCGGGCCACGATAAATGTCTCGCAGCGTCGACTCGGTCCAGTATCTGGAGAGTGCCGCGCCACCGAGCAGCACGGGTATATCGATGCCCCGCTCGTTGAGCGACTTGAGATTCTCTTCCATGACGCCAACCGACTTCACCAGCAGCCCTGACATGCCAATTGCATCTGCTCCACACTCTCTTGCTGCATCGGCGATGGTAGAAATGGGCTGGCGAATGCCGAGATTGACAACCTCGAACCCGTTGTTGGAGAGAATGATGTCGACCAGGTTCTTCCCGATGTCGTGGACATCGCCGGCGACGGTAGCGAGCACTATGCGGCCGCGATTGGACAACTCGTCGCCCTCGATATGCGGCTCAAGAAAGGTAACTGCACGCTTCATGACTTCGGCTGACTGCAGGACGAATGGCAACTGCATGCGGCCGCTGCCAAAACGTTCGCCGACAACTGCCATCGCCGCAAGAAGGTGGTCATTGATGATGGAGAGCGGCGACTGGGATTCCATCGCCAAAGCGAGTGACTGCTCCAGTCCGTCCTGCACTCCACTGATGACATGCCATTGAAGGCGTTCATCGAAAGACATTTCGGTCGTGGCGACCTCAGGTTCCTCTGATACCCCTTCAAAGAGCGAGATGAAGTGGAGCAGTGGATCAAAGTTATCCGGCATGCCCTCTGGCCGATCCTCTCCCCGGCGATCGAAGATCAGCCAGACCGCTGCTTCCCACTGCGCGGGCGGAACCCGATCCATCGGCAGAATCTTCGAGGCATGCAGGATCGCCGCAGTCAAACCTCGCCGCATCGCTTCGTCGAGGAAAACAGAGTTCAGGACACGGCGTGCAGGTGGTCGCAGGCCAAAGCTGATGTTGGACAAGCCGAGAATGATGCCGCAGTTCGGCAAGTCGCGAGAGAGTAATTCGATCGCGAGAAGTGTTTCCTGCCCGAGCCTTCGGTCGTCCTCGACGCCCGTTGCAATGGTGAAGGTCAACGGGTCGATGAAGAGATCGTGCTCATCGAGTCCCCATGTGTCCACGAACAGGTCGCGCATTCGTTTCGCAACGTCCAGCTTGCTCCCTGCATCGCGAGCCATACCCCGCTCGTCAATCGTCAGTCCGACGCATGCCGCACCATATCGCCGCAGCAGTGGGCAAATCTCATCGAACCGCCGTTCGCCGTCCTCAAGATTGAGCGAGTTGACTACACACCGCCCACCCGCAACCTGCAGACCGGCTTCGATCGTCGCTGCCTCCGTCGAATCGAGCATCATTGGCGCTTCCGCGCCAACCGCAATCTTCGCCGCAATGGTCGACATGTCGACCGCGCCATCCCGACCGACCAGATCAACGCACAGATCAAGGATGTGCGCACCTCCGGTCAATTCTTCATGAGCCATGCCCAGCAGCCCTTCGCGATCCTCTTCCTCCAACAGCCGCCTGAATTTCCGCGAGCCGTTTGCGTTTGTTCGCTCTGCAACCAACAGCAACGAGGTGTCCTGACGAAAGTCGACCGCCGAATACAGGCTAGAACATGCGGCAGGCGGCGGCGTGACGTTCCGTGGTGGATATGGCGTTCCGTCAATCGCATCTCGGAGCGCGGCAATGTGCGCCGGTGTGGTGCCGCAACATCCACCCGTGATCTCAACGCCACAATTCTCGACGAAACCCTGCATCGCACCGGCAAATTCCGCCGGACCAAGCGGAAACACCGCATGTCCATCTCGCATTTCAGGAAGCCCGGCATTTGGAACGATTGAGATGGGACGACCCCAGTGTCGGGAGAGCCAGGCAACTGCATCGGACATCTCAAAGGGTCCTGTACCGCAATTCAAGCCAAGTGATGCAATCGGAAACGGTCGCAACGCCGCCAGAATCGCTGGCAGTGTGCTGCCGAGCAACATCGCACCGTTTGTCTCCAACGTAACGCTTACGAGAATGGGAATGTCAGCGATGTCGCCCCCCCGCTCTGCAATCGCGTCGAGGCAGGCATTGATGGCGCACTTGACCTGCAGGAGGTCTTGCGCAGTCTCGATCATGAACCCGTCAACGCCGCCGATCAGCAAACCGTCGGCCTGTTCGCGGTAAGAGGCAAGCATCTGCCGCCAGGTTGTCTGACCGAGCGACACAAGTTTCGTACCCGGGCCAATGGAACCAAGTACGAATCGGTCGGGGCCTGCAACCTCTCTTGCTATTGCCGCCGCCTGTTGGTTCAACTCGGAAGCCCACGAGGCCGCCTCATCGTCGAACTCGGACAGCACAAGCCGGTTGGCGCCAAAGGTATTCGTCTCAATGGCCTCTGCGCCCGCGTCAAGAAAGGAGAGGTGAATGGAGCGGACCAGATCGGGACGGGAACGGCTGAGCAGGTCTATGCAGTTCTCTCTCCCCAGGAAGTCCGTCTCGATATCCGTCGACAAACCGCCGACGCTGGTACCCATGCCCCCGTCAAGCACCAGTCCGCCGCGATGAATCGCTTGTTTCAGAGTACGCGTCATGTCGAGGCAAAGCGTACCGCCGAGACCTTCAGCCTTCAACCGTTCATCCGGATGAACGGATGAAGTGGCGTTTCTGCCCGTGCCGGGGCCCTGTTCGCGATAGGATGACCACGACATGACCCCCGTCCTCCTCACCGCAATCACCGCTGCTCTGGCGGTTCAGGCTCCATTGCCCACGCCAGCGGACCTGCTCTCAGATGCCATTCAGGCCATGGGTGGAAGGCGGTCGATCGAGCGAGTGGAGTCGTTCCATCTGCACGGGGTCATGCGGCTTCCGAGCGGACGGGCCGCCGTCGAGATCGAACTCTCCACCGGACGTGACGGTCGCGTGCTGGCTTCGCAGACCTTTCTCAGGATTGGACAAATTCGCTTTGGGAGTGATGGCGAGACAGCCTGGGAGGAAACGCCCAATGCAAAAGGCACGCCCCAGTACAACCTGATCGACAACAAGGCGATCGACTCGCGTGTCCGCCAGATCAACTGGGCCGAGTGGATCACGATGCTTCCCGGTCGTATCGATGACATGACGGTCATCGGCCAGGAAGTATTTGACGGCGAGCAAGCGTGGTCGGTTGCGATCAATAACGTAGACGGCCGCGCAGAGTCCGCGTTTTTTTCCACAACGACGCGCAGACCGCTCGGAAGGCGGACAGTCGAGAAGAGTCCCTCGGGGCAAGCGGTCGTGTCCGTGTACTTTCGCGATTGGCGACCGGTCGGTGATCTTCAACTCCTGCATACTGTCGTGTTCGATCGAGATGGGGCGTTAGTCGAGTTGGCGTTTGATCGCGTAGAGATCAACACGGTGCCGGCCGATCGGTTCGACCTGCCTGATGCTGTCGAACACCTGAAGGAAGAAGCGGAGAAACCGTGACGGTAATTGTCCAATTGAATGGCGTGAACAAGTCGTTCGGCACGACGAAGGCCGTAATTGATCTGGACCTCGCCGTCCCTGAGGGATCGTTGTGCGGTTTTCTCGGGCCGAATGGGGCAGGCAAGAGCACGACAATTCGGATGATCATGTCGATCATCCATCCTGACAGCGGATCGATGAGTGTGCTGGGTACGACAGCACTGCGCGCAAAGGACCGCATTGGCTACCTTCCGGAGGAGCGGGGCGTTTATCGAAAGATGAAGGTCGGAGCATTCGTCGAGTACATCGCCCGCCTCAAAGGCGCACACGGACATGGGTTGAGGCGTCGCGTCGATGACTGGCTGGAGCGAATCGAGTTGCCCGATGTTCGCAATCGCAAGTGCGAGGAACTGTCCAAAGGCATGCAGCAAAAAGTGCAGTTTCTGGTCGCGATCATCCACGAACCAGAATTGATCATCCTTGATGAGCCCTTCGCCGGGCTGGACCCGGTCAATGCCAATGTGCTGGGGTCGATCATCGATGACCTGCACCGCGAAGGAAGAACGATTCTCTTCTCGACCCATGTCCTTCATCAAGCCGAACGGATTTGCGACCGGATCATCATGATCGATCAGGGCATCAAGGTTCTTGACGGACCGATCGACGACATTCGCATCCAGTTCGATGCAAGAACAATCGAATTGGAGCCTGTCCTCGACAATGTGGAATTGGACATGATTGACGGCGTTTCGCATGTGGAAGGCGTTGGTGCTGACGGGCTGGTCAAAGTCCGGTTGTCTGATGGCGCCGATGCAGCCGACGTGCTCCAGCAGATTGCCGCGACGATTCCTGTTCGGGGTATCCAAGTCGTTCGCCCCACGCTCGATGAAATTTTTATTGATGAAGTGCTTCGGCGCCGTGGGGCTGAGGCTGCGACCTCAACGCGCGAGGAACTGACCCGTGCGTAGGGTCCTGACTATTGCATGGCGGGAGTTTCGGCATACGGCCATGACAAAGGCGTTTTTGTTCGGCGCAATCATCATGCCAGTTCTGATCATGTTGCTGTTCATCGTCGTGATGCCGCTCATGATGGAGTCAAACAAGTCGGCGCTCACCGGAACGCTCGCGGTAATCGCACCTGATGATGTGGCAGCGGAGATTGGCTCGCAGTTCGAGATGGACATGTCCTCCGGAACGGAACTACCACCCGAACTCGCGAATGATCCGGTTGCGTCGGCGGTCCTCGCACCGCCTGCGTCCGATGTGGACCTTGAGATCATGATCGTGGATGCCGCAGAACTTGAGTCGCGTCAGGAGGAAGTGCGGAGCGGTGAACTGGCGGCACTTGTCGTCATTCCCGATGAAGCGGTGGCGTCAAACGACGAAGAACTCGGGATCGACATCTTCATTTCCAGCAGTTTCTCGCCCAACCACACGGACATGGTGCGGTCGGCAGCTACGCGAGCGGTCGTTGATGTTCGGCTTCGCCGACTCGGGCATGAGCCAGAGGACATTCGGTCGCTTCTTCGCAGACCTGCATCTTCGACAACTCGCCTGGCAAGCGATGGAGGCGCGTCGGCTGACAACGAGATCGCCCGCCGCATGATCCCGATGGCGTTCATGATGCTCCTGTGGATCGCTACCTTCACAAGCGGCAACTACCTGTTGACCACAACGATTGAAGAAAAGGGCAACAAGGTCATGGAAGTCCTGCTCAGCGCGGTCAGTCCGCTGCAACTGCTCGGCGGGAAGATTCTCGGGCAAGCCGGCGTCAGCCTGGTCATGTTGCTCATGTATGGCGCAGCGGGATTTGCTGCGATCATTTCATTCGCAATGCTCGACCTCATCCCGCTCGTTCATCTGATCTACTTCGGTTTGTACTTTGTCATGGCCTACTTCATGATTGCGGCGATCATGGCAGCAGTTGGAAGCGCAGTGACGGAACTTCGTGATGCACAGTCCTTGATTGGCCCCGCAATGCTGCTGTTGATCGTGCCGCTGGCGCTGTGGCCGGTACTCTCGGAGCACCCCAACGGCATGGTTGCCACCATTACCGGATTCACGCCACCGCTCATTCCCTTTGTCATGATTCTCAGGGTGACAGCCGCAACCGAGCCGGTGGCGACGTGGCAGATCATTGTGTCGCTTGTGCTTGGATATGGGGCCGTATTCGTGATGATCTGGGGCTGTGCCCGTATCTTCCGCATCGGTGTACTCATGCAGGGGCGGCCGCCCGGCTTCGGCCAGCTCCTCCGCTGGATTCGCATGGGCTAGCCCGCCCACGCCCTTCTTCTCCAACGTGCCCTTCCGCACACCACGGTCGTAACAGGGGTCTGACCCCGGTCTGATCCCGGGTATGTCCCCGGGTCTGACCCCAGTGGCGTATCATGGGCGTCATGGCGGGAAAGGTGGTAGAGACTGCGATAGACGCCCTTTTGGGGCTCCTGCGGAACGACATGACAATCGCCGTCGGCGGTTTCGGACTGTGTGGCATCCCCGAGCAACTCATCCTCACCTTGCGAGACAGTGGCATCACCGGTCTCACATGCGTTTCCAACAACGCCGGCGTGGACGACTGGGGACTCGGCTTCCTTCTCGAAACAAGACAAATTCGGAAGATGCTGAGCTCTTATGTCGGCGAAAATGACGAATTTGAACGGCAGTTCATGTCCGGGGAACTGGAGGTCGAATTCTGTCCGCAAGGCACGCTTGCAGAACGCCTCCGAGCCGGCGGCGCCGGCATTCCCGGGTTCTACACCGCCACCGGGGTGGGCACGATCGTCGCCGAAGGGAAGGAAACACGCGATTTTGACGGCAACACCTTCGTCCTCGAGCGAGGCATCGTGGCCGATCTTGCCTTGGTGAAGGCATGGAAAGCCGATGAATCAGGCAATCTCGTGTACCGAAAGACCGCCCGAAACTTCAACCCGATGATCGCCACCGCTGGCCGCGTCACCGTGGCCGAAGTCGAGGAAATCTGCCCTCTTGGCACGCTCGACCCCGATCACATACACACACCGGGGATTTTCGTCGATCGAATCGTCCAAACAACGTCCGAGAAACGCATCGAACAACGCACGACCAGCCCTTCCCGACCTGATTGACCCAAGATGGCGGCTCGCCGAAGCCCGCCAGTACGCCATAAAACGCCGCATGATGCGTTGGACCGGTCGCGGAACAGGGACGTATAGAGGTAAGGAAGACCAAGATTGGAGCACCAACACCAATGATTCGCCACATCATCACAGCGCACGCCGCTGCGGCCACCGCCGCCTTGTTTCTTGCGACCCCCGCCCAAGGACAAATGGAATACATGGCCGAGGCCATGCGACCCCAGTACCTCTCCCGAGATCTGGTCCTCTTCGCAGAGGGTCTCAACCTCGACGAAACGCAGGAAGTCATCGTGGAGGCAATGTTCGATGCCTATGAAGACGACTTCGCAACCGGCTGGGCGCAGACACAGGAACGCCTCAATTCCATCGCGGAAAAGGCTCGCTCAGGCGATATCCCCCAAGGGGCCGACCCGCAGAAGGCAATGCTGGAGCCAGTGCTGACAGCACTCGGTGATTGGCTGAAGGAAAAGCGTCAACTGGATGATGGACTGCTCGACAATGTCAACGCCATCCTTCTGCCCGAACAACGAGCCATGTGGCCGCTCTTCTCCCAGCAGCTGTATCGCGACAAGAACATGCACCGCGGCAGGTTGAGTGGTGAATCGGTTGACCTCTTCAAGATTCTCAGAGACAGCGACTTTCCGCCCAGCACTGAAGCCGTCATTGAGCCTCATCTCGCCGAATATGCCGCCGCACTCAACATCGCCATGCGTAAGAGAGATGTATTGCTTCGTGGCAACCCGCAAAAACTCTTCGACCAGATCCTGCGCGGCGAAATGGACCGCTCGCCGGACATGCTCGAGGAACTGATCGCCGCACGGGTGGAAGTTCGCAATGTCAACGACCGGTACATCGATGTGGTTGAAGCATCCCTTTCGGGAGCGGACGGCAATGCATTCAGGCAGCGGGCGCTTGGTCGCGGGTACCCACGCATCTTCCGTCGCACACCAGCCGAGCGGATTCTGCGCGCCGCCGCCGAGAATGATGACTACTCCGCCGATCTTCACGCGCAGATTGTTCAACTGGAAGCCGCCTATCTTGGCGAACTCGGCACTGTCAATGCACAGTTGCTCCGCGAAACCAGACGCTACGAACCCGAGTTGCAACTGGCACGCGAAGAGGCCGGCCGAATTCGCCGTGACGGAGGAGCCCCGCGGAAACTCGAGGACCCGACTCGCGACATGTTCAAGGACCGCGAAGAACTCGGGCGACGGTATGTGGAGATGCTCCGCGCTCTGCTCAGCCCAGAACAATTCCAAAATCTCGATGGCTCCCGCCGCTGGCTTCCCCGCGGTGAACGAACCCCGCAGCGGCCCAAGCCCGGCGATACGCCCCCGGTTGGCCCTGACGGAGAAATCTCGCCGCTCAGCGGCGGCAACGGCCTTCCGCCCACCATCAAACCCAGGCCCCCCTCAAAACCAACCCCAGGAGGACGACCTGACGGCCTAGGTGACACTGGGCTCTCTGGTGGCGGCGGCGAATCCTGAAGCATGTGACACCGGAGAACCATGGACAACGGTACGCCCGCCAGCCCAAACTTGGACCCCGCCTCGATCGAGACGGTTGATGGTGGCTCGTCACCGCGGACCGAGGCCGACGACCTTCGCGCACGATGCAAAGAGCTTGGCATTGTCTGGATCGACTCGCTGCCGGAAATCAGTGACGAGATCGCCGGGCTGTTGGACGCCGAAATGGCCGTCCGCCTGCGGGTCATCCCGCTGGATGTCAGTGACGGTCGACTCTCCTTGGGCATGCTTCACCCCTTGGACATGGACGCCGCCGATGAGATCGCGACCGTAGCTGGCCATCCCGTTACACGCGTCGGACTCGATGGCGGTGTTTTTTCTGATCTCATGCGAAAGTACTACGGCACGACTGCAGCCCGCATGGCCGAAAGCCTCGCAGGGGATGCAACGGAATCTGCCCGCGATCTGGAACACAATCTCGATGCAATCGAGGCAGATGACATCCACCGCATGGCCGAGCAGCCGACGCTCATCAATCTTGTCAATCTGCTGCTCCTTGAGGCAATCCAGTCGCGTGCGAGCGATGTCCACATCGAGCCCTTTGAAGCCGAACTCAAGGTGAAGTACCGGATCGACGGCGTACTCAACGAGCAATCTCCTCCGCCCAAGCACCTTCAGCCGGCGCTCATCGGTCGCATCAAGATCATGTCGGGAATGAACATCGCGGAGCGATATGTGCCGCAGGACGGGCACATTGCGCTGCGATTCGAGGGACGAAAGGTAGACATTCGTGTTTCCACAGTTCCCACGCTCTATGGCGAGTCGGTTGTCATGCGAATCCTCGACAAGAGCACCATGGCGCTCAACCTGCAATCGCTGGGCATGGGGCAGGCGCATCGCGACCTCATGGATCGCCTCATCGCCAAACCGCACGGCCTTGTCCTGGTCACAGGCCCAACCGGCTCGGGCAAGACGACCACGCTCTACGCGGCGCTGTCAAAGTTGTACAGCCCGCGAAAGAAGATCATCACGATTGAAGATCCTGTCGAGTATGAACTCGCGGGTATCAACCAGATCCCCATCAACCCCAAACGCGGACTCACCTTTGCAACTGGACTTCGCTCCATCCTGCGGCAGGACCCTGATGTCATCTTTGTTGGTGAAATTCGGGACGGAGAAACCGCTGACATCGCCATTCGGTCTGCGCTGACTGGACACCTCATCTTCTCGACGATTCATACGAATGATGCGGTGAGTTCCATCGGCCGCCTGATCGACATGGGCGCAGAGCCATACCTCGTTGCATCGGTTCTTGAAGGCGTTCTTGCTCAGCGGCTCGGTCGCCGCATCTGCGAAGATTGCCGCCACCAACACCCAATGCCTGAGGATCTCTCCCATCGACTGAGCGATACGGAACGAACGCTGTTCGGCGGACGTGCCTGGTCAGGTGAGGGCTGTGACAAATGCAACGGCTCGGGATATCGCGGGCGGCTCGGCTTCTTCGAATTGTTCTCCGTGCCAGCGCCTCTTCGGGCCGCCATTGCGGAAAACCGCACGACTGCGGAACTCGCCGGACTTCTCGCCACCGATCACACCACCATGCGGGAAGACGGTATGGCGAAGGCGGCGGCGGGCGAAACAACCATCAGTGAAGTCCTGCGGGCAACGCAGGACACGGACGACACCCCCTGACCACCATGCCGGAATTCCGATTCAAGAGCGTGACCGCGAACGGGGAAGTGAGAAACGGTGTCCTGACCGCTGCCGATCAAGGCGACGTCGTGCGGCAACTCCTCAGCCGCGGCGAGACTGCAACACAGGTCGAGGCACTCCGAGGCACTGCCCGACTAAGCGTGTCGCTTTCGCGCGGTGGAACACGACGCGCATCACGGGCCGAAACCGCCGCGCTCATTCGGGAACTTGCGACTGCGCAAGAGGCCGGACTGCCGCTCATGACGGCGCTTCGCACGATCCGCCGGCAGGCAACCGCGGCCACTGCACCAATCCTCGACCACCTCATCACCCGCGTCGAAGCTGGTGAGTCGCTCTACCGCGCCGCGGCGGACTGGGGGAATCCGTTTGACGATCTCATCGTCGGCATGCTCCGCGCCGCAGAAGCCTCCGGTCAGATGAGTACCGTGCTGCATCAACTGGCCGACCTTCTCGACCGATCAATCGAGTTGCGGCGCGAACTTCTGGGCGCCATCATTTATCCCGCCATCATCGCTGCCTTGATCGCGGCCAGTGGCGTCGTGCTCATGACAGTGTTGGTACCACGGCTCATCGAACCATTGGCGGGGCAGATGAACATCCCATGGCCGACTGCCGTCGTACTTGGCATCGCCGATTTCATTCAATCATGGTGGCCATGGATGCTCGTGGGCTTGGGCGCAGTCGTGCTGCTCTGGCGAGCATGGATTCGCGTACCCGAGAATCGTTTTCGCATCGACCTCCTGAAATTGCGCCTTCCGCTTGTGGGACCATTGCTTCGCGATGTCGCGGTCGCGAGATTCACAAGAACGCTCGGCACACTCGCGGCAGCCGGGCTTCCGATCCTCGAGGGCCTTCGGATTACCCGAGACACGCTCGGCAATGTCGCACTGGCCGAGGCAGTCGATCGCGTACAGGATCAGGTCACAAGCGGACGGCCGCTCGCCGAACCCTTGGAACAATCCGGGCTCTTTCCCCCGCTGCTTGTACAGGTCGTCAATCTCGGGGAACGGTCCGGACGACTTGAGGAGATGCTCCTGCACTCAGCCTCATCTTTCGACCGCCAGGTCAACGCATCCCTCAATATCTTCACCAAGGCCTTGCCGCCTGTATTGCTCATTGTCATGGCGGGCATCGCCGCCTTCGTACTCGCCGCCATTCTGCTGCCGTTGCTTGAACTGCAATCGCTTGTTCGATGACCCGGAGACCACCCATGAATCGTCCTGCTCATCTCTCTCGACTCCACCGACCCGCAGCCCGCGCATTCACGTTGCTGGAGATCATCGTCGTCGTCATGATCATCGCTGTCCTTGCGACGCTCGTTGCGCCGCGGCTGCTGAGCCGCGTCGGTTCGGCAAAGCAAACCGCCGCCATGGCCAAGGCCGCCACCATCGCCAAGAGCGTCAACCTCTATCTGCTCGATACCGGCACAAGCGCACCGAGCGATGACTTCGACCTGGAGATTCTGCTTCTCAACCCCGATGAAGGTGGCGGACCAAGCGGGCCATACCTCGAGCGTGCAGAGGACATCATCGATCCATGGGGGAACCCGTACGAAATCATCGTCCCGGGCGATATCAATGCCAGTTTCGACATTCTCAGTTGGGGTGAGGACGGCCAGCCCGGCGGCGAGGGGCCGAGTGAGGACATTACGCAGTAATCCATCATGCATGAGCGGCTCGAACATCTGGACTCCAGGCAACTCCCACGCGGATTCACGCTGTTGGAGATGATTGTCGTCATCGTGGTGCTGGGAATTCTCGCGTCGATGGCGATTCCTCGACTCTCAGGAACAAAGGACCGCAAGTTCGATCTCACCGCGGATCGCGTAGCGGACATGGTGCTCATGTACGCCCATCGCGGCGGCGCATCCATGAATGCCTGCGGGCTGCGGTACGACGCCCCGCGAAGACAGTTGGAACTGCTCCTTCTGGAGTCCGACGATGACGGCAACTATTGGCGAGAGGATCCTCTTGCCCAGCCGGTGGTGCTGCCGGATTGGATGGGCGAGAACAGCGTAGGTATCTACCTCGACGGTGAATTGATGGACACGACACAGTGGCCCGTCACTTCCATGCCCGGCGAACAGCGGCCGTTGATCGAAGTCGTTCTGGTGTGGGAAGAACGGGAAGCCGTTGTTTCGCTGGCATCCCACGCCATGGCGCCGCATCTTCAACTGGATGGCGGCGGCTCATCTGTACTCATGCCGATCGATCTTGATGCAGCGGGCCAGAGCAGGGAGGAATGGTGATGCCCCGTCGAGGCATGATGCTGATGGATGTCATCATCGGCTCGGCGATGCTGGCTGTCGGATTGGCCGTGGTCATTTCGATGAGCAGCCATTCGCTGGCTCGTCAAAGCAATGGTGAACATCAAGTCACCGCAAGTTGGCTTGCCGATGAAGCACTCGCCATGGTCCTTGTCGACGGACCAGACCTGTTCCCGAAGTTGAACCAGACACAAGGTCGATTCGAACCGCCCTTCGAGGCGTTCTCTTTCCAGATCGATCTGTCGGATGAAGGTGAATTCCTGCCTGTCCTCGCAACGGCCAACGTGTTCTGGGAGGCCGGTGGCAGCACCCATCATGTCATTGTCGAAACACTTGTAGCGAGGCGCCACGGGGAACCGCCGCCCCGAGCGCCCGCAGAGCCGGTTGATCGCGAAGCCCGGTATTGGGAAATCATCGAATCACGGGAGGTCCCGTGACCATGCGAAGAGGGTTCACGCTCATCGAACTACTGGTGGCGGGCGTCATGGCGTCAATCGTGCTCGGCGGCGTCACGACGAGCCTCTCCCAACTCGGCTCCGCCAAGTCGATCAGTCGCGATCGACTTGATGCAACCTCCCGTGCCGATACCGCACTTCGGACGCTGCGCCGCGATGTCATTTCAACACTGCGCCGCGACGATCTCTTCGATACTCGATTGCTCATCGTCGATGACACCGGACGGATCGGACGGATGACGGTCGATCGCGACGAACTGCTGCTCTTCAATGGCAATCTGCGTGCAAACAAGGAAATTGACTTCAACGGCGAGGGGCTTGAATACGAAACACAGTTCAGAATTGACGGCGAGGAATTTGACGCAGTGCTCTGGAAGCGCCGCGATCCGATTCTGGATGACAATCCCGCCGGCGGCGGTATCGCAACACCGATCGCTGAGGGTCTGGTCTCCCTCCAACTTGAGGCCTATGACGGCGAAGCGTGGTACTCACAGTGGGATTCGGACATCGACGGGCTGCCGCAGGCAGTTCGCATTACGGTTGCCGCAATTGGCGATGTCGCGGATGAACGCAGTGATCCTTCGCTGGTGCATCTGCGGACGGTCGTCCCGATTGACCGCGTCGCCCCACCCGCCGATCTCTTTGAAGAACCCGAGGAAGAGGAGGAAGAGGTCGAAGAAGGCGATGGCGAACTTGATCTTGGCGGCGCCACAGGCGGCGATGGCGAGTCTGAAGATGGTTCTGGCGGTGGGGGTGAAGCCGGTGGCGATGGCGGTGCAGGTGGCACCGGCACGGGGCCGAGTGGTGGTGGCAGCAGTGGCTCCGGGGACTCCGGCGGCTCTGGGGACTCCGGAGGCTCAGGCGGAGCTGGCGGGCCTGGTGGTATCAGCGGCGGCAAGGGGCCGACCACGATCACCGACCCGGACGGGAATGTGCACGAGATTCCCGGCACGGGAGGTCGTCCATGAAGCGGCGAGGATCCGTTGTCGTCATCGCGCTGTGGGCCATTGGTATCGCCGCGCTGGTGACTTCGTCAATTCAGGTCTTTGCCCATCGGCAGGCACTGCTGGGTATCAATGTCCACGATCGCATTCAAGCGAGGTGGGCTGCCCGCGCCGGCATGGAGTCGGCGATTGCAGTTATGGCGCAACACACGGTCGCACCGGTGCCGGGAGATGCCTGGGCCATGATCACGGACATGGAGTATGTCTCGGCCGGCGATGTCGGGGTCGGAGCATGGGACGTGCATTACCACGCCGACGGTCGGGATTGGGCCGGACCCATGGACGAACACAGTAAGTTCAACATCAATTCCAATGACAACACAATCTTCCTGTTGATCATCGACGAACTGGCATTTGGCGTCATGGAGGCACTGCAGGATTGGATCGACGAGGATGATGAGCCGCGTGATCTCGGCGTGGAACGGGACTATTACCTCAGCCTCGAAACGGCCTACGAACCTCGCAATGGTCCGCTCCGATCGATTGCGGAACTTGAACTGGTCGCCGGCGTCATGCCGGACGATGTTCGAGGCGAGGATTGGAACCTGAACTTTCAACTGGACCCGAACGAGGACGATGCAGGAGCAAGTCTCCCCTGGGATGAGCCGGACGGGCAAATGCGAGGTGGATGGGCTTCATTGCTGACAACAACTTCCCGCGACAACGCCCCCGCCGAAAGTGGTCTCTTCCGTCTCAATCTGAAGAACATCGATTCGGAGTCGCTACAACTTCGACTGGGCCTGGAGCCTGCGCAGGCCATGGCCCTGATCGACTTTGCCATGGCGGATGACGCAAAGTTGTCGAGCCTGCTGACGCAACCCCTTCGGTCGGTTTCGGGTGATGCAGAGGGCGTTTCCAATCTCACCGACGACCAACTTCGAGCGGTCTTTGCCGAGACCACGCTGCATCCACCTCATCTCCCGCCACCGGGGAAGATGAACATCAACACAGTTTCGCAGGACATCCTCTACCGCATCTTTCCCGAAGACTCCACGCTGGTGGAGGAGCTCGTCCACCTCCGAACCACCAGTGAGGTAGGGATTGCGAGCCCGGTCGATTTCCTGTCCCTCCCCGGCTACGAGCCGTCCATGGCAGCCTTCTTGACGGACTTGTTCGACACACGCAGCACTGTTTTTACGATTGCCGTCGCTGGACGGGCACCGGCAAGTGGGATCGAAACGGAAATCATTGCCGTCGTCGATCGTTCAACCGTACCCGTGACGATATTGGAATATCGGGAGCAGTAGACCCGATACCCAAGAGCGGAGCCCATGACTTCAACACCCGCCATCCCGGCCGACGACACTCTGATCGGCATCGCCCATCGATCCGGTTCTCGCTGGCGATGCCTGTTCGTGCGTCGTGGCGACGGAGGCCTGCGGCTTGAGAGCGCCGTTGAACTCGACAGCGGCGACGCCCTTGACGCGACGCTGGGGGAACGATCCCCGGGACACCTGTTCGCGATACTTCCCGGCTCGGCCACGGTCTGCCGCACGACGCTCCTGCCGGATGTCCAGGGAGAGCAACTGGAGGAAGCACTGCGGCTTCAAGCGGAAGCCAGGCTGCTGGGCGGCACTCCACGTTGGCGACGCGCCATGGCACCCCTCGATGCTGCCCCGGAGGAGACAAGTCGAACGGGCCTGATCGTCGCCTGGCCTGAGGGCACCATGGATGACTGGCCCTCGAGCCTGCAAGGGGCATCGATCATTCCGGATGTCGTGGCGCTCGCCGCGTTGCTCGACGGCCTTCGACCGGCGGAGCCGCTGTTGTTGATGGATTCCACCGATGGAAGTGTCACCCTGGCGCTCAGCCACGCGAACGGCGCGGCCTTCCGAGCGATCCGGGAAGACACGAGCAGTGACGAGGTATTTGTCGATGGCGTTGTCCGCACACTGTCCGAAACCGCCTCGGCGCACAGCCACACACCTGCGTTTATCGACGACCTCATCACATCGGTTCAAGAGCAACTACGGGGAAGGCTGCATGGCGGGCCGCTGCTGCTGCTTCCTGAAGAGATTCGCAGGAGCGCCGAGTCGCGGCTTCCCGGCGCACCGAGTGATCCCACATGGTGGGAGCACTGGGGTATTGCCGCTGGCGCGGCTATCGCAGCGAGTGGTGAGTTGTCCGCGTTGACCACCATGTGCCATCAGCGCGAGGAGGAAAAGCCGTCTATCGTCGACCGATGGGCGAAGTCTCTGTCTCAACCCACGACAGCGTTTCGACTGACTGCTGCAGTCATCGTGTTGCTCGCACTTGGTCCCCTTGCGTTTTCCGGTCTGCGGCTCTCCCTTCTCACCATGCTCAATGGTGATCTTGACCAGCGATATGCCGAGGTTGTCGAGGCAAGGCAGAGGCAGGTGGTATACAGCGAACTGGCCAAGTCGGCGTGGCCCATGGCCAAACTGGCAGCCGACATCACCAACAACACGCCGATCGGCATTGATATCGACTCACTTCGGCTGGATGTGGGCGAACCAATTCTTGTCAGGGGCCGCGCACTGGACACTGATGGCGTGCCCGCAGCGGAACTGATCGCCCAGATGCAGGCTCGCTTGCAGGCAACGGGTGTCTTTCGAGACATTCAGTTCTCTTATGAGGGCGCTGGCACATACGGCGATCGCGATTTCAGCCTCTGGGCCCGCGTCATAGATCCCCTGAAGCGGCCGCGGTATGCCAGAGAAGATGATTTCGCCATCTGGACCTATGCGATGCACCGAGACAACATTCATCCGGATGATGTCGCAGGCAGCCCTTCCCCGCCACAGGATCCAACACACACCGCGGACTCCGGAGATGATCTTCCAGAGCGGCCACGGACAGGAGCGGGTGGAAGTACGGCCAGCGGGGACCGTTCGCCCCGCGGAGGCACGAGTGGCGGATCCAGAAACGGAGTAGCGTCGCGAAGCGAAGACCGGGGCTCCAGTGGTGCACCAATCCGCGCACCGGAACCTCTCTCCGCCGATCAGATTGCTGTCATGTCGCGCGATGAGGTGCAGGTTGCTCTTCGAGATGGAGCCAAGGCACTGAAACGACTCGGCGGGGGCGATGCCGAATTGAAGGTCCGCCTCCGCGGAGAGCAGCGGATGCTGCTGGATCGCCTGAAGGAGATTCCCTGATGGCGGACGGCGTTTTTCAGGACATTGTGAACCGGGTTGCCGCGTGGCCCAGAGCAATACAGTGGGCTTTTTGGGCGGTAATTTTGACCGTAGCCTTCATGGCTTGGGATGCGTCCATTGCCACGGTTGCAGCAACATGGGCCAACAGAGCAGATGAAGTGGAGCGGCATGTGGCCGATGTTGACCAGGCGATCGTTCTGACCTCGACCATGCGGCAGGCGGTCACCGCATTTGGTGATGTCGAATCGCCTCGCTCAAAGTCTGCGGGCACCAAGGCTCTGACCGACGCGGTGCACGAGATCCTCGCATCCCACAATGTCAAGAAGGATGACTTCAATCGCACCAAGACAAGCAGGATGCGAGCCGGATCACTTCCGGGGATCGCTGGTGCTGGACATCGTGTTGAGCAGATCATCGGCGACCTGCAGTTTGAAGCGGCGCCGGAGGAAGTGATGCAGGTCGTATCCGATCTGGAGAGCAGCCCCTGGATCGACGCGATCACCAGCCTGCGATTGACCAAGAGCGAACCACGCATGATTCGGGTGAATCTCTCTCTCGAAGCATGGGTGTTGGCCCGCGACCGCGGAAGGAGCCGCCGATGATCTCAACCGGCAGCCTTCGCGGACCGCTCGGCTGGAGTCTCGGGGCAATCCTCGTGGGTGGTTGTTATCTCTTGATCGCAGGCGCCGCTGCTTTGGCCCCGGTCTTGCAGATCGCGTCCAACGACCCGATTGATCCGCAGACGCAGCAGTACATCGAGAAACACGCAACTGTCGCATCAGTTGACATTGAGAGGTTCAACGGGAGATCCGCGTTCTTCCAACCTCTCCGGACGGTGCGAGCCGCACCTCCACCGCCACCCCCGCCGATTCCCTCGACCGCCCCCACGCCCCCGGAGGATCCCGGTCCACCGCCACCGCCAGCGGTCTACAGCGGCCCCACGCTGATCGCCATCATCGGAGACGAGGCGTGGTTCAGAGGAACCGGCAGCGGCTTTGACTCGGTCATCCGGATTCGTGTGGGCGAGGAGAAGAACGGCATTTCGCTGATCTCGACCAGCGAACCGTCTTCGATCATCGTGGGATATCGCAATGGGGAGTACCCGCTTGACCTCTTCACCCACGAAGAGCCGTTCTTCGCAGCGGAGGCCACCGTCGCCCCGCCTCCGGAGTTTTTCGAGGAAGTCGAATAACCCAAGGCCGCCCGCCATGTTTGCCGATGAGGGTCCGATAGGGTGCTGTATCTCCCTGTCGTATCGACGGCGGGCGGAATAACTGATCCACTGCACCGTTTGACTGTTCACCGCCGCAATTGGGAAGAGGCGGAGAGAAGGACTGTGCGAGTTGAAGATGAGATCTACCTCCTGCAACATGATTCCGGCACTGATCATCGCGCTGTCGATGGGAACATGGTCGACCGCTCAAGAGCGACCCTCCGCAGAGCCGGCCCCGCAAGTCATCCCGACAGCTCCGCCACCTGCCCCGCAGGAGGAGGATGTCGAGGTCTTTGATGAAGCGGTGGAAGAAATCGTGCTCGCGGAAGGCGATGAACAAGCCGTCTCCGAGGAACTCGTTGCCGAAGACATGGCGCCGCCGATGGAGGATCTCGTTGTTGTCACAGGCGAGGCAGATGCGGACCCGGAGACTGTCCGCTGGCCCTCGAAACGGCCCGTGCCTTCCGGACAGGTCATTTTGGCCTTCGACGATGTCAGCGTAGAGGAGACGCTCGACTTTGTCGCGGCAACGACCGGCAAGGTCGTCATGCCGGTCAACCTGACCGCACTTCGAACCAAGAAAATCACGTTGCATAACGACGAACCAGTCGATCGAGGCGTCGCCCTTGACATGTTGTTCACCGCGTTCCGCCTCAATGACATCGGCGTCATTGAGCGCTCTGACATCATCATCATCGGCCTGCTCGACCAGATGCTCAACGATGTCGGCGACATCCCTGTTCTCGGTGTCGATGACGATGTCATGCATCGGCAGGACCGGGGTACGCTGGTCATCAAGGTCTTCGCGGTGGAACGAACCGAAGCAGCGGTCATCGGCGACCGCATCGGCGACATGTTCCCGGACTACGGTTCCCTGAGCGTCGACCCTGTCTCGAACCAGATTGTCATTCTGGGCGATGTTGGGCTCTGCCAGCAAGTACAGCACCTTGTCGATCAACTTGATCGGATCTGGCGAAGCGGTCGACTTCGGACATTCCGGCTTGAGTATGCCGACGCAAACGAAATCGCTGACAATGTCTACGACCTGTTTCAGGAGTCGTCGACGACGGCGGGTCGAACCACCGGTGGAAACACGCAGCGAGGCAGGACGCAACGGCCCGGCGGCACGACCTCCGCGACCGGTGGCGAAAACGTGGAACTTCGCCTGACCGTCAACGTGCAGCAAAACTCAGTCACTGTGCAAGCCGAGCCGGATGTCATGGAGGAAGTGGCTCGACTGATCATCGAGGAGTGGGATCTGCCGCGGCCGATTGGCACGAGCAAGTTGTATACCCTTCGCTTCAGCGACCCCATCCGCGTGCGAAACCTCCTGCAGGAAATCCTGGGTTCCGGTAGTTCTGCGACCGGCTCCTCCCGGGGCGGCCGCACGGGCGGACAGTCACAGTCAGGCCGAGCGGATGTCGGCGAGGCCGTCAGCGGTGTATACCGCTTTGAAGCGTATCCAGACCGCAACGCGCTATTGGTCCTCGCAAAGACCGAGGAGAACTTCGACTTCCTCGACTCCATCGTCGATGCCATAGATCAACCTTCCGATGTCGGCTTGCCAAGAATCATCGAACTGAAGCACGCCAACGCAATCTCGCTCTCAGAGGAACTCAATGCCCTGCTCGCGCCGGCAGGTGTGTCCCAGCCCATTCCTCGGCCGGACACGGGGCTGAGCGGCGAAGGATTCTCCGATATTGAGGCGGGAGGCGCCGCTACCGCTGAGAGCGGCGGCCAGATGTCATTCCCCTGGCAGCAGGGCGGCGCAGCCAACAATGACGAACAGTCACCGGAGTCATCGCTCATTGCCAAAATTCGCATTGTGCCGATCGCCCGCCAGAACGCGCTGGCCGTATTGGCCCCCCCCGCATTCATGGAGGCGGTGGTCGACACCATCGAACGCTTTGATCGACCCACTCGTCAAGTCATGATCTCCGCCACAATCGCTGCAGTTTCACTGACAGACGATCTCAAGTTGGGGCTCCGCTGGGGATCCGGTGTTTCTGCCGGCGGTGAGAACTCCGTCGGACTCTCCGGTAACCTCACCGGCGCAATTGACAATGTCCTCTCCAGTCTCTTTGAGTCGCCCGGCGCAACATTCACGCTCGGCGACGGGACGAACAACATCGGCGTCGTTCTCGACGCCCTCTCCCAACTCACCAACGTGCGAATCGTGCAGCAGCCGCGTGCATTCACGGCGGACAATCAGGAAGCGATCTTCTTCAACGGCAAACAAGTCCCCGTACAGACCAGCACGAGCGTCAGTTCCGGCGTGACCACCGGTGGATTCGAATATCGCGACATCGGCGTCATGCTGAATGTGCGCCCCCGGATCACTTCGCACGGTGATGTGGATATGACGATCAATGTTGAGATCAGCGAGGTCGAGACAAGCACCGGTGTCGGTGACAACCCCGTCTTTGCACGCCGGCAGGTCCGAAGTGAAATCCTTGTTCAGAACGGTCAGACAATTCTGATCGGAGGATTGCTCAGGGAGCAAGAGGCCAAGACCAAACGAAAGATCCCGCTTCTGGGCGACATTCCACTGCTTGGCGCGCTGTTCACTTCAGTCGAGGACACCGTCATCCACGAGGAATTGATCGTTTTCGTCACCCCGGTTGTTGTTGACAACCCCTCGTCCAACTCCGACAACTACAATCGCGGATACCTGCAGCGGCTGCAGGAGATCTCCCTCCCCGTCGAAGAACAGATCGACAATATCGAAGACGGCGATGACTTCGTGAATCGCCGCCTTCGGGATCCCGGGGCCGACTACAACCCAGCGGCCGAATAGGTAGAGTTGGTGGCCATGCGCTTCTGTTTGCCATGTCTCTTGCTCCTCGCTGGTTGCAGCACAAGCCAGAAACCCAACGCTGTGTCCGATGCCGACCGGGCGAGTGCGATTGCGACCCTTTCACAAACTGTGCAACGGGCACCTGGGGCGACCACAACCATTTCCGATGACATCGACTGGCCGGCAGGCAGTCTTCCGTGGGATGAGTTCACACTGCCGACCTTTTCACCCGATGGTCTTCACGCCGCGGTACAGCTTGGAGATGTGCCGACCATGCCGGTGCTGGCCGGAGACGATGGTGGCCTTCTGACCAATACCGTGATCGAATTGCACAGCATCGATCCGGCGAGGGGGAGAGACTTTGCTGCACTTGTGGCTGCGGAACGGGGATTGATTCTTGGTCGGTGCGCCGATGAAATCGGCGTTCTGGTTGAGGCGCCGCGCGGCATGAATGGTCGATGGATCGGCCACCTGGACTGGGTTACCGGACAGGTGCGTTGGATCGCGGATGATGCGAAGATAAATGCGTTTCCCGCACTGGGTCCACAAGGAGAAATCGCCTGGTCACGGCGGGATCAGCAAACCGATCGCTTCCATCTGGTTGCCAGGACCAACCGCGGTGTGCGGGCGATCGACGACGGCACCGGCGACTGGCTCTTCCCGACATTTTCCGGCCCGGGCAGACTTCGCGCGTGGCGTTTGGAGAACGGTCGGCTGGAACTCGTAGAACTCGATCTCTCAAGTCGGGACCCCCTGCTCTCTGCCCATCGATTTGTGGTGCTGGAGAGCGGCGCCTCGCGGAAACTAGTGCTCCAGATGGCTGCGACAAACCTCCAGCCACCGAGGCACGGACCTCAACTGGCATTCCGACATCCCAGATTGAATCGAATGGTCATCTGGCAACCCGGTGAAGAGAAGGAACTCGCTGCCCTAGCCGCCGGAAGCATCGCCGCAGCACCTGTTTCGGATGGCACCTGGCTGGCTGCATCGGAGAACCGATTGATGCGGCAACATCCCGAAAGGGACGGTGGCGTGGTGCTGCGAAGCACGCTCGCCATCCCGGTCGCGACGACATCACGGCGATGGACACACCTGTTGCTCGTTCCTGATCGCAACAAACTGCAACTTCGCGCCGTCAATCTCGACGAATAGTCGTCGTCACTCTCTAACCGGTGCGTCGGGCCATTCCTGATCGAGGAGTTCCTCCTGGACATATGTACGGGGCTTGTAGAACGCCAGCACGAAGAGGAAGAGAACTGCGGTCACGGCGATCAACGCAGTAAAGAACCAGTAATACGACGCGCCGTCCAATTTGAGCGAGCCATCATCGTTCTGGATGAAGATGTTCACGCCCGTCGTGAAGGCGTTGCCCAGCGAAACCGATGCGAGATAGCAACCCATGATGATCGACTTCATCGTGCGAGGGGCTTGTGTGTAGGCGAACTCCAGGCAGGTGATGGAGATGAGCACTTCCGCTGCCGTCATGATGACATAGGACAGAGCCTGCCACCCGATGTGGGGTGTCCCTCCTCCGTCGATATTGGCCTGAATCATCGCCGGCAATGCGAATGCGGGAATGCAGACAAAAAACCCAATCGCCATGCGACGCAGTGGCGTCATCTTGAAGATGTACCTGTCCATGAAGGGGTAGATCAGGTAGTAGAAGATCGGAATCATCGTCAGAATCAGGATCGGGTTGGCGGCCTGCACCTGTGACGGAAGAATCTCGTAACCGAAGACGACGCGATTCATCTCTTCGGCCTGCAGCACCCATGATGATCCGGTCTGATCGAAGAGCGCCCAGAACATCGCGACAAAAGCGAAGATGATCCACAACTTCAACAGCGCCGCAATGCCCTCTCTGCTGAATGTCTCCCGCACCCATCGCATTCCACCGGCGGGAATATGTACGAACTTCCACCGCCCCATCCAGAAGATAATTGTCGCCAGCGTCATGAGAGCGCCGGGAACGCCGAAGGCAAGCCAGCCACCGTACTTCTTCAGCAGGATCGGGGTCAACAGTGTGGAGATTGCCGCGCCGAGATTGATGGCGAAGTAGAACCAACTGAATGCACGCTCCAGCAGGCTCTGATTGGTCCTTCCGAACTGGTCGCCGACATGAGCGGAGACGCAGGGTTTGATTCCACCTGCGCCAACCGCGATCAGAGACAGGCCGATCGCAAGCCCCCAGCGGGTTTCATCGATCGCAAGCGTGAAGTGCCCGAGGCAGTAGACGATCGAAAGCAGAATGATTGTCTTATATTTCCCAAGGAAGATGTCGGACAGAAGCGCGCCGAAGAGCGGTGTCAGATACACCGCCGTCGTAAAGAGGTGGAACCAGATCTTGGCGTCGACATCGGACATGACATCCGACTCGCCGGTGGACGAGAGCAGGTATGTGGTCATGAACACCACGAGGATGGACTTCATTCCGTAGAACGAGAATCTCTCCGCCGCTTCGTTTCCGATGATGTAGGGAATTCCACCCGGCCACTTGGACGACGGCACTGGAGCTTCGAGATACTCCCCTCGCTTGTGGGCCTGTGCGTACACATTCTGGGTGGTCATGATGTTCCTTCCATGACGGAGGTTTCACGCCGCTGAAACCGTTTATTGGCCGCATCCTTGGTGACACCTGGGAATGCCAGCACGTGGCTGTGCATGGATACATACACGCCCGGGGAGAGGAGTTGCGCTGCGAGAATGGCCTCGAGGAGATTCTGAAGTGCGTCCGTGTTACGCATGATCCATGGCCGCATGGCGCCGGTGAGTACACAAGGGGTTTCGAGGTTGGGATGTCTCGACACAATTCGCTCGCCCGTATGTTCCAGCCGATCGGTGCCGTGGACGATGACTACCCCGTCATGAGCCGCTGCACATTCTGCCGCCTCGTCCGCAATGCGGTCATGGTCAGCGTCTTTCATCTCCCTACTGTCTTTGTTCATGAGGGCGACTCGGTGAAGATCCACGCCATCAAAGACCAGTGAGGCGAGCATGGTGTCCAGTACGCTCAAGCCGTTCTCGAGAATGCCATCGAGTTCATCGTATGTCTTCTCGATAGTTCCACCGGTTGAGATAATTGCAATCGACTTCATAAGAATGTGTCTCTGTCACTGGACGGTGATGGTGCACGGTGCCTCGGTCGTCTCCGGCATCTGGCACTCCTGTTCGGTGCAGGCCTGCCATGTCACGACCAGTTTCACGCTACCGGACGCGTTGGCGTCGGCACGAAGCGTCACTGGAATCACAACGCTGTCGCCGTAGACCCGAACGGACTCGCCTGCAACGGACATAGTTCGTCCGGCAGGGAAGGATGGCTCGGCGGTCACGCCGCCGCCCACCGCGACAATCTCAAGAGGAACCACATATTCGCCGCCGGGATCGTTGGTGTTGACATGCCAGCCCCGCGCCATACGAAGTCGGATGGCCACCATGGCCGTCCCGCCCGGTGTCAATGTCACCACCCCGGGGTCCGCAGACATTCGCACGGGGGATGGGTTGTCCATGCTGATTTCAAACGGCTCGTCGAATCGATCGGGGTGCCGCTGAATCAATTGGTGAAGCGATGATGTCGCCAGTGCGGCGCCCACGGGTGAGCGGACCAGCATGGGGCTGATCGCGCGTATGGTGCTCATGGCATCCTCAAGATAGACCGCTTCGCCCGTTGCTTCTTCCAGTCCCACCAGATCCGCGAGCATCATGGATGTCGCAGCCGGAACGCTGCCGTCAAACAGCGAGCGCGAGCGAACAAAGAGATCGTCCTGTCCCTCCTGGGTGTCGTACCAGCCGCGACCTTCCACGAAGAAGCGGTCGCGGGCGATCTGATACAGCGAAATTGCCTCTTGCAGCCAAGTCGCGTCGTCGGTCGCGGCGTACAGGCGGAGCAGTCCGTGGATAACGGCTGCGTAGTCCTCCAGAAAACCTGCGCCACCGTCGCGGCCGTCTCTCCATGTCCGAAGGAGCGTGCCGTCTCCTTGTCGCATGGCGGTCAGAAGAAACCTCATGGCGGTCTCCGCTGCGTCGATCCAGGCTTGGTTTCCAAGTACGTGGCCGCCGTCAGCAAAGCCGCCGATCATGAGACCATTCCAGGAGGCGATGATCTTGTCGTCGGTCAACGGCTGTTCTCTGAGATCTCGTGCTGAGAGGAGCGCAGCATCGATGGCGTCAAGCCTCGCTCGAAACGCTGATTCCTCCATGTCACGCTCGGCGGCAAGCGTGTCGGGTTTGTCCACGAGATACAGCACGTTTGAAGGCGGCTCGTCCGGTGCGTGTGGGTCACGGAAGTTGGTGCCACTGTCGAGGCCGTACACCTCTGTCGCAAAGGCCACATCATCCGCTCTACCCGCTTCGGTGAGTGCGGCGGCGACATCGCCGGGTCGCCAGAGGTAGGTACCGCCTTCGAGGTGATTCGTTTCAGCATCCTGCGCGGAGTGAAAGGCGCCTCCGGCATCGATCATTTCGCGAAGTACATAGTCGAGCGTCTCACGCACAATCACCGCGTATGCTTCGTCGCCGGTCAGTTCATAGGCGCGGGCGTAGAGCGATGCGAGTTGCCCGTTGTCATAGAGCATCTTTTCGAAGTGCGGCACAAGCCACTTCGCATCGGTACTGTACCTGTGGAAGCCACCGGCAACTTGGTCGTACATGCCGCCCATGAACATCCGGTCGAGCGTGTAGGTGACTGCGTTGCGTACCTGCGGTATGTCCCAGCCAGCTTCCATCAGGAAGTTGATGGTGATCGGCATGGGGAACTTGGGTGCGGATGCAAAGCCGCCGTTGACGCGGTCATACTTGGCCAGTAACTGCGAGATGCCCTGTTCGACCGTGGTGGAGTTCACTGGCTCGGGCGTGGGGGTAGCGGAAAGTCGTTGCACAACTGCCGCTGCAACAGCGTCGGCCTGCTTGAGCACGGCCTCACTGTTGCTCTCCCAACTGTCGTGCATGAACTCCATGATGCTCATGAAACCCCTGCGGGTACCACGATCTTCCTTTGGAAAATATGTCCCCGCGAAGAAAGGTTTGAGTCCCTCTGGTTCGAGGAAGACCGACATCGGCCATCCACCGCGCCCCTGATTCAGGAGCTGCGTTGCCGTCATGTAGATTTCGTCCACATCCGGGCGTTGCTCGCGATCGACTTTGATCGGTATGAAGTGCTCGTTGAGATAGTCGGCGACTTCCTGATTCTCGAAGCTCTCCCGCTCCATGACATGGCACCAGTAGCAAGTGGAGTAGCCGATGCTCAGAAAAATGGGTTTGCCCTGTTGCCGAGCGGCCTCAAACGCGGCGTCGCCCCATGGCCACCAATGAACCGGATTCTGGGCGTGTTGCAGCAGATACGGGCTCGCGGTCTCCCCGAGCCGATTCCGCCCTTCCACAGCAGATGCCGCGTCCTGATTGCTCGTCGCCGGCCTCCCTATCACTGCTGCCACCATCGCCGCAACCGCACCAATCGTCGTCTTCATTCCCATCCACACATGCTATCACGACACGTGACTGTCACTTCTGCTGCCTCTTATCTCTCCCGGTGGGCCGCCATGACCCGCTCGATCCCACCTCACGACCCCGTGAGGGGGACTGCCTTTCCGCAAGAAAAGTGACAGTCACAATTCGGCTGGGCGGTTCCCAATGACGATAGAGAAGGGCACTTTCTGTCCATGAGTACTTCCGTTGCATTGTTGGTTCCGACCATCGCCGCCCTGGTCGGGCTTGTCCTGCTGTTGGCCGGTGGTCGACTGCTTCGCGGAGCAGTTGGATTGACCGCTGCGCTGGGAGGAGCCGGATTCGGCCTGCTCATCGCTGGCGATCTCCCCTGGAACATCCCTCCCATAGTTGTTGCTGGCGTCCTTGCCGCCATTGCAGCCATCGCCGCGGTTCTGCTCACCCGCATCGTGATCACTGGCACGCTTGCCTTGTCACTGGCGGCGGCAGCCCCTGTCGTCGCTTGGTACGTCGCCGGGCTGGAGGGTGGACAGACCATCGTGCAGGAGGTGGTTGCCGCAGTGGAGCAGCCGGATGAATCCGGTGATGTTGAAGAGGACGCCGGAGAGGCACAGCCAGCTACCGCCATCGGACTTGCGTTCGGGTCGCTGATCCACGATGCGCGCGACACAGTTGAAGGCGGCGTCCAACGAGCTGAAAGAGCGTGGTCTGCCGTTCCAACGGCCTCCCGCGCACTTCTGGCAGGTTCGGCTCTTGCTGGATTGCTGCTCGGCCTCCTCATCGGGGCATTCGCGCCCCGCGTTTCCGCCACCATTGTGACCGCCGCCGGCGGTGCCATGCTGCTCACCTGGGGGGTTCGGGCCATCGTCGCAGCCGCAATGTCGCGGGAGTCTCTCGCCCCGATCAGCCCCCCCGTCCTGCTCGGAATCGTGACCGCGCTGTCAGTTGTCGGAATACTGCTTCAGCTCACTATTGCTCGACGATCCCGGGCGACTTCGCCAGCGTGACGTCCTCGACACACTGAGCAGCTTCTTCGGCCTGCGTCGACACCCAGCCAAGAGCGAGCGGGCCCAGCACAACGCAGATGCCGGCAATCACCGCAGCCCCAAGTGGCCAGGACGATCGAATGACCGCGCCGCGGCTCTCCGACTTCGAGCCACCGAGAACTGCGACGCCAACCAACTTCAGGTAATACCACGCGCTCACTGCGCTCATGACCGCAGCAATCAACACCAGTGGCAAATGCCCGGCCTGAATACCTGCAATGAAGAGATACAACTTGCCCCAGAATCCCAGCAGCGGCGGCAGTCCGAGCAGCGAGGCGCAGGACAGGGAAAATGCCGCTGCCGCTATCGGGCTCTTTCGTTGGAGTCCGGCAAGGTCCTCGATGGAGTCCACCTCGCCGCCCCGACGCGACAAACACGCCAGCGTGGCGAACGCACCAGTATTGGTGATGCCGTAGATGAACAGGTAGATGAGCACGGCCGTCAAGCCGAGCCCCGGCCCCGCAATGACACCAATAAGCATGTATCCGCTGTGCGCAATCGAACTGTACCCGAGCATCCGCTTCGCAGAAGTCTGCAAGAGAGCGCCAATGTTGCCAAGCACCATGGTCAATACCGCTACAACCCAGAGCGACATCTCAATCAGCGGCGGTAACCCATCATGCCAGCCGACGATTGACAGCAGGAGAATGATGCCTGCCATCCCGGCCGTCTTGGGAACAAACGCCAGAAAGGCAGTCACCGCCGACGCTGCGCCTTGGTAGACATCCGGTGCATAGAGGTGCATCGGAGCGGCAGCAATCTTGTAACAGAGCCCGAAGATCGCCAACAGCATGCCGACCTGCGCAACTATCGGAACGGTCCCACCACCGAACTGCATCTCGGAAAACACGATCGTCCCGGTCGCCGCATACAGAACCGCAAAGCCAAAGAGCATGATCGCCGAGGACATCGCGCCGAGGAAGAAGTACTTCATCGCCGCTTCCCCAGCCAGCGAGGACCGGCGGCTCATCGCGACCATCACATAGGTTGGCAATGAGGTCAACTCGAGCGCCAAGAACAACCAAATGAGATCGCGTGCATCACAGATCAACATGACACCGCAGAGACTCAGAAGCATGAGTGCATGAAACTCTCCGCCAAATGTGCGGAGCGGGTCAAAGATCGCCCGGCCTGATGCAACTGCCCGCTCATAGGAGCGGTCAACGAGTCCACCAACGGTCATCACGAGCAGCAATCCGATCGATGCGACCACCATCTTGAGGTATAGACCGATCCCCGGGAGAATCGCGTCTGCATTGACACCCCGCTCTGTCGTGGCAAGTAGTGGCGTGGCAACAAGAGCCGCGACCAAAAAACTCGCTGCGACAAAGCCAACCCGGCGTCGAATCGCCGGCGTGTTCACGAGCCCAACAATTGCGCAAACAACCGCACCGACAAGGAGGATCAGCTCCGGACTCAGCAGAAGAAGTCGATCACCCATGGGTCGGCTCCTTGATGTTGACCGCAACCGGCTGCTGATCCACGAGGCGTGGATACGGCTTCAGCGTCTCCTCTACAGATCCCTCCATGGCATCCGTCAGCACCCATGGTTGTACACCGATCCAGATGCACAGGGCGGCCAGTGGAACAAGAACCGTGATCTCCCTCGCCGAGAGGTCCGCCGGGAGCGATGGGTGCCCATCTCCATCCGGTTCGCGGAGCGGCCCGAAGACGACTTTCCCTGTCATGATCAACAGATACATCGCTGCGAAGACCATGCCGATCGCCGCGATCGCGGCGAACGACGGGCCCAGAACACCCGGCCACGGACTCGCTTCGGGCGTCGCGAGGAATGTACCGATGAGGCACATGAATTCACTGACAAAGCCGTTCAATCCCGGAAGGCCGACGCTCGCAAGCACGAAGAACACCATGAAGAAAGCCCACACTGGCATTCGTTTCGCCAGACCGCCAATCGATCTCATGTCGCGCGTGTGGTACCGCTCGTACATCATCCCAACGAGAAAGAACAATGCGCCGGTTGAGAGACCGTGATTGAGCATGTAAAGCACCGATCCCTGCAGCCCGAGAGGATTCAGCGCAACAAGACCCAGTACGCAGAATCCAAGGTGACTCACGGATGAGTACGCGACCAGTTTCTTCATGTCGTCCTGTACCCAGCAGATGAGTGCCGCGTAGAGAATGCCAACAATGGCGAACACAGCGATGGTCGGCGCCCATGCAACGACGGCCTCCGGCACCATTGGAAGAACAAACCGGAAGACACCGAATGTGCCGAGTTTCAGGAGAACGCCTGCAAGAATCACGGAGCCCGCCGTCGGCGCTTCGGTGTGGGCAAGCGGTAACCATGTGTGCAGTGGGAAGAGAGGAATCTTGACCGCGAATCCGGCCAATAAAGCCGCGAGCACCCACCCCTGCTCGGAAGCCGACAGTGTCGCGCCGAATGAGGCCAGCGTATCGATGTCGAACGACCATGCGCCGCCATTGTTCTCGGCGAATCTCCATGCGACATACAACAATCCAGCCAGCGCAAACAGCGATCCGGTGAATGTGTAGATGAAGAATTTCACACTCGCTCGGGCTCGGTTGTCACCACCGTAAATCGCAATGAGGAAGAACATCGGCACCAGCGTCAGTTCGAAACTGACATAGAACAGGATCAGGTCCTGAGCCATGAAGACACCGAGCATCGCCGCTTCCAGCACGAGCAACCACGCGTAGTACTCCCGCCGGCGCGATGTGATGGATGAGAACGATCCCAGCACACACAGGGGAGTCAAGAGTGTGGTCAGCAGCACCAGCAGCATCGCCACTGAGTCCGAGCCGAGCGCAAGATTGATACCCAACCCGCCTAGCCAGGAAATGGAGGACTCCATACCATCGCCTGCCGTGCCCCACGCCCCGAACCCGATGGCAAACGCGGCGCTCAACGCAAAGACAAGCATCGAGGTCACCATCGCAACCCACTTTGCCTGCGGCGATCGCAGAGGGATGATCAACGCGGCACCGGCCAGCGGCAGCAGCAACATCAGCCACGGTGTCATGGTCCGCCACCTCCCCCAGCAACCCCGAGGAACGCCATGATCTGCGGCATGTACAGCACAAGAATCACGACAATGGCAAGACCACCGACCATCGTGAGACCGTAACTCTGCACCGCCCCGTTCTGCAGGGGCTGGAACCACTTGGCAACCCACCTCGGCAACCGTGCGATGCCGTCGACGAGCAGTCCGTCCACGAGATATCGATCGACGAGCGTCAACAGTTTTCCGAGAATCCACAGAGGCGTTCTGATGACGCCGATGTAGATTTCATCCACATACCACTTATTCTCCATCGCAGTCGGCAGCCATCTGGTGGCAGGATTCGCGAGGAGGCGACCACGGAGGGTATCCGCGGCACTCCGCCGAACAAGGTGAAACCAGACCGCGAAACCAATGCCCAAGAACCCGACAATGCCGCTAATGAAGAACATCGCCTTGTGTGGATCCATGCCGAAGATGTCGCCGTGAGCCGGTTCGTGCCCATGGGCGGCCGCTGCGCCAGGTACGCCGCCGACCGCATGCGAGTCGGCGACCATGTCGGCGATCCATCCGCCATGCACGCCCTCGCTCGCATTCGGCAGGAAGTACGGGATGGACGCAAGCAGCGACCCCGCGGCAATGAGTATCAGAACACTATTGATGACGATGCCCGGCGGATGCGGATGGAACGTACTTCGCTCGCCGTCGGCGATCTCATCTCCCGGTTCGTAGCGAACTGGTCCGCAGAACACTCGGAACCAGACGCGGAAGATGTAATACGCCGTCAATCCGGCTGTGACAATGGCCATCCAGCCGAGCACTTCGAAGCCCGGTCCCTTTGTGACAAATGCCTCAGCAAGGATGGCGTCCTTTGAAAAGAACCCGCTTGTCACTGGGAACCCTGCAAGGCAAAGTGCGCCAATCAGCATCGTATAGGCCGTAATCCGCCAGCCCGGCAGGTGGCGAAGTCCCGAGAGTCGCCGCAGATCCAGTTGACCGGCGAATCCATGCATGATGGCGCCGCATGTAAGGAACAGCACTGCCTTGAAGAACGCATGAGTGAAGACGTGGTACGCCGCGCCGTAGGTGGTGAGTACGCCGAGCCCGAGGAACATGTACCCGAGCTGCGAAACGGTCGAGTACGCCATGATTCGCTTGATGTCGTACTGCGCCATGCCGATCGTCGCGGCCAGCAGTGCCGTCAAGCCACCAACCCACGCCACGGTCGGCAACGCCCACTCATCGAGCATGAACAGCGGATAGGTACGAGCGACGAGATACACACCCGCCGTCACCATGGTTGCAGCGTGAATGAGGGCGGAGACTGGAGTCGGGCCTTCCATCGCGTCTGGCAACCACACATAGAGGGGTAGTTGAGCCGACTTGCCGAACGCGGCGAGCATGAGCAGATACGGAATGGCATGCACCGACCATCCGCCGAACGCGGCATGTTCGCCGTGCTGTTCAACGACGGTCATCAACTGGTCATACTGAATCGTGCCGAACGTCGACCAGATGAGGTAGATCGCAAGCGCCAACCCGATGTCGCCAATTCGATTGATGATGAACGCCTTCTTCGCGGCTGCAACAGCGGAGGGCCTCTGATAGAAGTACCCGATGAGCCAGTACGAAGCGAATCCCACACCCTCCCAGCCGAGGTAGAGAAGCAGCAGGTTGTCCGCCATCACCAAACAGCCCATGGCAAAGAGGAAGACGCTGACACCGGCGAAGAACCTGGTGTATCCCTTCCCGACATCATGTTCCATGTATTCAGATGCGTATAGCGCTATCAGCGTGCCGAGACCGGTGACGAAGAGCATCCAAAGGAGCGTCAGCGAGTCGACATAGAGGGCAAAGTTGGCAACAAACGAGTCATCTCCCCACGACACATGCAACCACTCGAAGAGGTGTATGACCTGCGGATCCTCATAGTTGTGCCAGAGCAGAAGTGTGAGCACGAATGACGCCGCAAGACAGATCACGGTGATCCATGCCGGAGCCTTGGTTCGCACCCGCAGCACAGCGCACAATCCGCAAAGCACCAGCGAAAGCAGAGGCATCCAGAGAATAAACCCGGCCCAACTGCCGCTGGTTGCGGCAGTGACTTCAGGCAAGGGCGCTGGCGCCATTGCGAGGATGGTTGATAGGGCGGTCATTCACCGAGCTCCGAAAATGCATCCGAATCCAAGGTGTCTCGCTGTCTGTGCAGAACAACCACCAATGCGAGTGCCAGCGCCGCTTCGGCAGCTGCCACGGTCAGGATGAAGATCACGAAGACCTGCCCCGAAACATCACCGTGGTATCGCCCGGCCGCCACCATGGCGAGGACCGCGGCATGGAACATGAGTTCGCTGCACAGGAACATGACGATCAGATTGCGCCTCGTGAGGAATCCAACCATGCCGATCGATAAGAGCACGCCGCTGAGCAGCAGATACTGCGCCAACGAAGCGGGGCCAAAGGCGATGTCTGCGACATTGATCATGATGCAGCGTCCTCCGCTGCGATCGCCGCGTCCTTGTCTTCCTCGCCCATGTCGATGGCACGCCGCGCAAGCACAATCGCCCCGAACATCGCCATCAGGAGAATCACGCCTGCGAGTTCAAGATTGATCGGGAAGTCGTGCACCAGCGACCACCCGACTCGTTGTGTGTTGCGTGGCAGGAATTGGTCGTCAAGCCGAAGAACCGATCCGTCCTGTGATCGCACGAACGCCCCATCGGTATCGAGCCTGATCGCATCGCCGTCCTCGCCAACCTTCGGCGGCCATGCGAACGACGGATCGGCGTCGAGGACAACGTGCTGAAACTGACGAGGCAGATCCTCGAGCTGTCTCCATCCTGACTCCGGATACCGGTCGGCTTCCGGGAATTCTCCACTGCCGCGAAGCATCGTCCCGGTGACCAGTGCCAGCAACAGGAATCCAACGGCGACGGCGGCCGCTGGTTCGCGTGGGATGCGGTCGGAGGCGGCCTGGGTCTGCGGGTGTTCCGAGTCGGTCGCCTGCGTGGCGAGCATGAGCACGAACATGTAGGTGATGAGAATCGCCCCTGCGTACACGATGATCAGTGCGAAGGCAACGAACTCCGCGCCCAGAAGCAGGAGCAGTCCTGCGGTCGCAAGTACGACCAGCACAAAGTACAGGGCAGCGTAGACCGGCCGATCGTGAGAAATCATCCGAATCGCAGACGCAACTGCGGCAAGTGCAAAGATGTAGAAGAACGGGCCACCGGTATCGCCGCCAAGAGGCACCAGCGAAGCAACACCGATACCCAGCAGCCAACCAGCCGCTGCAGTCCCCGTGGCAATGCCACCGATGCGAACAGATTTTCGCGAGGGACGCAGTGCCACATACATGGCCAGTGCGACAAGAACACAGGCGATGTAGGGAAGGAGCGAATCCATGCGGAATACGAAAGCCCTCAAGGCGGCGATGAAGACCGCCCAGCGGCGGCGAGATCGGGCACGATATGCCCCTCATGGCCGATTCGCAACTGCCCCGACAGCCGTAGAATGCCTCCCGTGAAGAACACCCTCCGCAGCCGAATCCCCAACATGATCACCGTGCTGCGGCTCTTTCTCGCCGCGGGCTTCTTCGCGGCATTGAGCGGGTTTCGGTTTCCCTTCGAAGGCACCCTCTGGGGCAATATCGGCATCGGGTTGTTCATCCTCGCTGCCGCCACCGATGCCCTTGACGGCTACCTTGCCCGCCGATGGCATGTCGAGTCAATGTTTGGCCGCATCATGGACCCGTTCTGTGACAAGGTTCTTGTGCTGGGGGCATTCATTTACCTTGCGGGCCCCCGCTTTGTAGCACCGGACTGGGTGGCCGACGATCGGCTGTTGACAATGGCCAGCGGCGTATACCCATGGATGGTGGTCATCATCATCGCCCGGGAACTCCTTGTGACCGGGATTCGGGATGTCTTGGAATCCATGGGTGAGAGCGGCGGAGCGAAATGGGCGGGGAAAGCGAAGATGATCCTCCAGTCCATTGCCGTCCCCATTGTTCTGTTCGTCGTTGTCAACTTGCGACCTGATCAACATGCTTGGGCAATGACCATCGTCAACATTCTCATCTGGGCCATGCTGATCATCACGGTCTGGTCGGGCATCCCATATGTCAGCGGCCTCCGCGCCGTGCTGCGGCGAGAGGGAACATGAAACTCGCGCTTTCGACGGTGTGTGGTCTGGGCCTGCTTCCCGGCGCGCCTGGGACATGGGGATCCCTGCCACCGCTCATGCTTGCAATTGCTCTGGCATGGAGTGGTTGCGCACCGGCGATCACATTTGGTGCGCTCCTGTTTCTTGCGATCATCGCCTCGCTGGCCACGCTGATACTCGCGCCGTGGTACACCGCTCACTTCAAATCCGAAGATCCCCCGCAGGTTGTCTGCGATGAAGTTGCCGGCCAATCGCTTGCGCTTCTCGGTATGACGTGGCTTGCGCCGGGCGGTCACATGTGGTCGTGGGTATTGCTGGCATTGCTTGCCTTTGCGCTCTTCAGAGTGCTCGATGTTCTGAAACCGGGACTCATCGGACGATCTCAGCGCTTACCAGACGGACTTGGCGTGCTCGCGGATGATGTGCTCGCCGGTGTGGTCGCCGGCGGTGTCGTGCTCATCGCCGGGTCGGTTCTTTCTTCCTTGTAACACGGCCCCGGATCATGAATCCAACGGTGTCCCGCCTTGTCACCCAACTCCAATGCCAAGCGGGTGCACCGTCAACTTCGGGTCATCCCATGTTCCGCGAATGCGATACTTCACGACCTGATCGGTGATCAAGCCCAAAATGGCGCCGATCCCACCGAGATTGTTCTCGAGTTTCTCCAATGGGCCTGCATTGACCACGAAGTCAATGGTTGAGTCAAAGTTGACCCGCCCTTTGCCTCGCACACCCATGTTGTCGGCGATGAAGTCCAAGTTGCGAAGGGACACCCCGCCCTCAGACACCGTGAAGTCCGCTGCGCCGTGTTCCGCGCCCAGCACTTCGTCCACTTCGCCTTCGACGGCCTGTTCAAGATCCTCCACCAGCGGCGCGTTCAGCAGTTTTCCGTCATGGAGGCTGATGGTTCCTTCCGCCGAAAGTGTTGCCGGTTGCAGCAGGCTTCCGTCGCAGTGAGCGGTCACTTCCAGGCGTCCGCCAATGGCGAGGCTGCTCTTTGGTGCCATGCTTGCAATGCGAAGATCGCGACCGTCGACATCCAGCGAAATCGGCATTGCATCATGCAGGCCAATTGTTCCGACGCCCCATGCCGTTCCGCCGAGCAGATCATCGGCGGCGATATTGTCGATCGAAACCTCCTCCTTGGCACACCTCGCCTCCACCTTGAGCGATGAGAGGGGAAGTTGCCAGTCACCGATCATCGCCCCGCCGTCAGTGAGGGTAAGGGACAGCGTTACCGCCGATGCCGCAACATCCATCAGATTCAGGTCGCCGCTTCCGGTCATGCTCAGCGATCCATGCACCGAGTGTTCGCTCGCAAAATCCTCTAGTTGCGGAGGCAGCGAGCCATAGTGTTCCTGATCAAGATCGACATTCAGCGTCACCGCGAAACCCTTCACCACTGCATCTGAAAGATCGAGCGATCCCTGGACGGAAGCAGACACAAGGTCACTCTGGGAAGCGTTACCTTCGATCGCGTATCGATCCTCCTCGCCGAGTTCCGGCGCACCCTGCACATCGACGGTTATTCGCTCCAAAGTCATCTCGCGGTCTCCCCCCGCCCAGACCAGACGACCGTCGCGAATACGGCACATGCCCACTACGATCGACTCGGAAACATTCGGCGAGGCACCTTCTTTTCGTGTCAGCAATGCGTCTGCAGCATCGGGATGCAGGGCATCACCCCACGGAACTCCTCCGCCGATTCGGATGGCCGGCGCATCCAGTTCAATGGCGGTCAGGTGCAGCGGCTCTCCGCTGCTTGGAATCGAATCAAGCGTGAACCGGACTGCTTCGGCTTCGCACAAATCCTGATCACCCGAAACGAGGCGAACACCATTGATTTCCACCGTGTAGGGTGGCCACCATGAGAGGTCCTCGAAGGTCAGCGTCGCCGCAAGCGTTTCTGAGGCCAGCGTGGAGAGTTCCGCACGCAAAATGGACTCCACCCAGGCACGGATCGCAATGGCTGCGCCGATGATGATCACCCCGAGCACCAAAATGGCCCAGATGAACTTCCGCACTCAGTCCGCCCAGACGAGGATCGGCTTCCTCGCAGCTCCGACCTCGTCCACGCGGGCAATGTCCGCTTCCGATGGTGCGCCCGTGACCAATGACATGTCCGACTCAACCTCCTCGGCTATCTGTCGCATGACCGCAATGAAGTCATCAAGCGCCCGCTTCGACTCAGTCTCGGTAGGCTCCACCATGAGGCAGTCATGCACCGGCCAGTGCATGGTTGGCGGGTGTACGCCGTAGTCGATCATTCGCTTAGCGATGTCGGCCAGTGTGACACCCTGTTTCAGGAGTCGCTGGGGTACCGTGACGAACTCATGCGCGCAGTAGTGTCCCTTGCCAGGGTCGAAGTATGGCATGTCGTAGACATCACAGAGTCTCGAGGCGAGGTAGTTGGCACTCAGAACGGCGGTCTCGGCAACCCGTCGCAAGCCAACCGGACCGCACGCCGAAATGTAGGTCCAGCATCGCACGAGAACTCCGAATTGCCCGATGAAACTGCGGACCTTGCCGATGGACTTCTCTCGATCGCGATCGAGATAGAAACTGCCGTCATCGGCCATCATGACCTGCGGGACAGGTAGGAACGGCGCGAGTTCCTTCGTGACCGCGATGGGTCCAGCGCCCGGCCCTCCACCGCCATGAGGTGTCGAGAATGTCTTGTGCGTGTTGAAGTGCATGGCATCGACACCGAGCGACGCGGGAACAACTCGTCCGAGCATTGCGTTCATGTTTGCACCATCGAGATACACCTTTGCCCCGGCTTCGTGCACGACATCCGCCACTTCGGTGATATGGCGATCGAAGACACCCGCCGTACTCGGGTTCGTGATCATGAATGCGGCCACTCGCGACGGGCCCACCTCGTTGATCACCTCGCGAAGATGGTCGAGATCGGTGCAGCCAGCCGAGGTGCGAACCTGCTGAACTGAGGCTCCGCACATCGCACATGACGCTGGATTGGTGCCGTGCGCAGTATCGGCGGCAAGGACGACCGTCCGGTCGTGCTCGCCGATGTCCGCGAAGAATGCGCGTATCACCTTGAGCGCGGTGTACTCGCCGTGGGCTCCCGCCGCCGGTTGCAACGACACTTCCGCAAGACCCGAAATCTCTTCGAGAAACTCGCGGGTTTCGTAGAGCAGTCGCAGCGCGCCTTGAATCGTGTCCTCATCCTGCAGTGGATGAAGCGAGGCGAAGCCGGGAAGCGACGCAGCCCACTCGTTGATCCGAGGATTGTGTTTCATCGTGCAGGAGCCGAGCGGGTAAAAGTTGCCGTCTACCGAGAAGTTCCGATCGGAGAGGTGCGTGTAGTGCGCGGTGATGTCGTGCTGACCGAGTTCGGGCAGGTCGAGCGGCGGTGCCGCCAACGCATCGGGGACGGGCAATTCCGGCACATCGAGCGGCGGCAAATCAACACCTCGAACACCAGGGGTCGACTTCTGGAACACCAGCGGCTCAGCCGGCTTGTCACCGCGGGAACAGCATTCGGTTCTGGATGGCACCTGCAGCGACATCAGGCCGTCACTCCAGCAAAGAGGTCAACCAGCGCGTCCATGTCGTGCCGTGTTCGCTTCTCCGTAACCGCGATCACAAGATCCCGCTCATCGCCCATTGTCCGCAGCCTCCGACCGGCAGCGGCTACGCCCACGAGCATGCCGCGGGCCTTGCCCGCCTCGACGACCTGTGTCACCGGGACCGGGCAGCGAACGGTGAACTCATTGAAAAATGGCCCGTTGAACTTCAGTGACCAGTCGGGAAGATCTGCGATGCGCCCCGAGAGGTAGTGCGCCTTGTGCCAGCACTGCTCGGCCATCTCCCGCATGCCCTCCGGCCCAAGGCAAGTCAGAAACATCGTCGCCCGCGTTGCCATGAGGCCTTGATTCGTGCAGACATTGCTGGTTGCCTTTTCGCCGCGAATGTGTTGCTCGCGGGCTTGCAGCGTGAGGCAGAATGCGTGGCGGCCGTCGGCGTCGCTTGTCATGCCGACCAGCCGCCCCGGCATCTTGCGCATGAATCTCTCACGTGCAGCGAGAAGTCCGAGATATGGGCCGCCGAGGTTCAGCGGGTTTCCAAGTGATTGGCCTTCGCCCGCGGCTATGTCCGCTCCGCAGTCGCCAGGACGCCGCAAGAGTCCGCAGGCAATTGGATTGAACACTGCAACGGCAACGGTCCCATCGTGCGTGTGGGTAGCGTCGAAGCATCCATCCCAGTCCTCGATGAGGCCCCACGCATTGGGCGACTGCACGACAACGGCGGCAACATCGTCATGCATCGCGGCTTGGACTGTTGCGGAAGCGATGCAACCATCGGTCGCTTCGAGCAGTGTCAACTTCGCGGGCAGATCGCTCAGGCAGGTCTGCAAGACTGCGAGATATTCCGGATGCAGGGTCGAGGCGACAAGGACATCCTGCCTTCCACTGACATTGAGGGCTAGGAGCACCGCCTCCGCGACGGCCGTTGCGCCGTCGTACAGGCTCGCATTTGCGATGTCCATTGCAGTGAGCCGGGCGATTTGCGTCTGAAACTCGAAGAACGCCTGCAGCGAGCCCTGCGATGCTTCCGCCTGATAGGGCGTGTAAGAGGTGAGGAACTCGCCTCTGCTGGCCAACTGATCGATGAGCGCGGGGTAAAAATGATCGTAGGCCCCGCAGCCCATGAAACAGGTCATGTTGTGCGGGCCACGATTGTGTGCGGCCATTTCGGCAAGATCTCGCTGGAGTTGCAGTTCCGAGCGGGCGGGGGGCAGATCCAAACCATCGTCGCACCGACAGGATTCGGGCACGGTGTCAAAGAGTGCATCGATGGAGTCAACCCCGATTTCAGCGAGCATCTCGTCGCGCTGCCTGTCTGTGATCTGGGTGTAATCCATGGGAAGGCGAGGCAGTATAGACTCTCAATCCCATGCGAAAACTGCTCACCATCGTTGCTCTTCTTTCGTTCCCAATGTGGCTCGGCTGCGGGCCCAAGGCCACCTCGGCCATTGCCCCGCCGCAACCCAAAACGGCGGGAAGCGTCACGCAGGGGCCCTCCAATATTCGGTCGTTTTCCCCAGACACGGCCGAGCGCGACGCGGTCCTGACGGCGTACTTTGAAGACGCAGGGCCGATCGCCATCGACTGGACGGAACATGTGTACCTGCTCGCAAATCCGTGGCTCGGTGGGCGGCAGCCCGGAACGGAGGGGAGCGATCGCGCTGGAAGGTACATCGCGTGGAACTTTGCGCAGTCGGGACTCACGCCGGCGTTCGACGGGGAGTGGTTCCAACCCTTCAGATTTCAACTTGGTAACGAGGATCCTGAGATCACTCGAGGCGAAATGGCGATTGGTGGTGAGCCCCTAACGCGTGACACCGACTTCGCTGTGCTCGGCAACTCCGGTAGCGGCGAAGTGACTGCGCCGATCCGATGCGTGGGGTATGGCATCGAAGAAGGTGAGAATGGCTTCAGCAGTTTTGCCGAAGCCGCGGATCTCACCGGACGCATTGCGATGCTCTTTCGGTACGAACCGCTCGATGAGAAAGGGGCCAGTCGTTGGGTCGGTCGAAGGTTCAGTCCACGCAGCGCAATGCGCGAGAAGATCAAGGCGTGCACTGACCGCGGTGCGGCGGGGATCATTCTTGTCAACCCTCCGGGAAACCGTGACGGGCGACGGGGACTCGTCCCGAAGCGATCGTCGGCGCGGTTCGGTGTGTGCGATGTGCCCGCGGTTCACCTGAGCGCATCTGCTGCAAGCGTGTTACTGGCGGCCGCCGATCCGCAGGGTAGGACGCTGTCGGAACTCCGAGCGGCGGCGGATGAAGGGCCGATCGAGTCGGCGGATCTGGATGAGGCCGTGACTGTCACGCTTGAGACTGAAGTGGAGATTCCCGGCCTGCAGGCGAGGAACATCGGCGGTGTACTGCGGGGACGCGGTGGCCTGGCCGATGAGTGGCTTGTCATCGGCGGTCACTACGATCACCTTGGCCACGGATACACCGGCTCGCGTACCGGTGACCAGGATCTGCATCCTGGCGCCGACGACAATGCATCTGGAACCGCAGCGGTCATGGTGCTCGCTGACCTGCTTGCCGATCACTATGCCGGCAGTGATGCCGATGGGCTTCGATCGATTCTGTTCATTCTCTTCGACGGCGAGGAAGCGGGCTTGCACGGATCTGCCTACTTCGTGGAGCATCCAACCATGCCGTTGGAAGATGTGAATGCCATGATCAACCTCGACATGGTCGGGCGGCTGCGAGGCGGTGACCTGTCCATCACCGGCACGGGGACCGCAGAGGAGTTCGCGGATTTGGTTCCGAAGTTCATTTCTGGCCATCCGGTGACCGCTCAATTGACTCCGGGCGGAACTGGCCCATCGGACCACACCAACTTCTATCACAAGGACATTCCGGTGTTGTTCTTCTTTACGGGACTCACTGATGACTATCACAGCCCTCGCGATCAGCCGCACACAGTCAATCCGGCGGGTGCTGCAACGATCATCGACATCGCAGAGGACTTCGCGATCTCGTTTGCGACAGAGCCCGAGGCGTTGACCTTTTCCAGTAACACGCAGGGTGGCAGGCGGCAGGCATCGCGGGCAAACGCTCCGGTTCGGCTGGGTATTGCACCGGCGTACGGCAGCGACATCGAGACGGGAATCGAGGTTGCCGGGGTCAGTGAGGGAACGGCTGCCGAGGATGCGGGGTTGCAGGGCGGCGATGTACTCCTTGCGTGGGATGGCGAGGAATTGACCGGCGGACGGGCACTGATGGATAACTTGATGGAGGCGAAGCCGGGGCAGGTTGTGACGTTTACTGTGCAACGAGGTAGCCAGAACATTGAGATTCCAGTCACGCTTCGCGCCCCGTAATGAACTCCAAAAAAGGCCGCCCCCCCTTTCCGGGGGGGCGATTGAAACGGTGATCGTCTTCGGACATAAGCCGGATTCTGTCGCGAGCCGCGGGGCGGCCCGGGGCGACCATTCATCTGCGAGCGCCGTTGCCGACGCCCTGAAGCACGCTACCCGTCCCTGAACCGCGGACCGCGGGTGCCCAAAGGGCTGGGGACTGCTTGCGCTTGCACGCGGTGGGGTTTACCGTGCCCGCCCCGTCACCGAGGCGGCGGTGCGCTCTTACCGCACCCTTTCACCCTTGCCTGTGTCCTCCCGCAAGGGGAAGACCATCGGCGGTCTACTCTCTGTGGCACTGGCCCTGGCCCGACGATCATGGGCCGGTGGGCGTTACCCACCACCGTGTCCTGTCGTGTCCGGACTTTCCTCCACCAGCCAACGGCCAGCAGCGGTCGCCTGTCCACTCCCCCATCCTACCCTACCGGCCTTTCCGCCGCACATACTTGTGACTGTCGCTCTTGTTACCAGGAGGCACCGCCACCAGCGACAGTAGAAGAACGCCCAAAAACAAAGTGGCAACACAATTGGGATTACACTTGCGGTATGGCAGAGCAACTGGTGGCTTGGATTGCGGGGGATCAGTTGGATCTACTGCGGGAGGTGGTCGGGGAGAGTGGTCTCGAACTTGCTGCGGTCGGATCGACGGTCATCGACGACGCTCAGCAACTCGCCTCGGCACTGGGGACGAATGTCGCGGGTGACCTTCGCGACATGCTGGCATCTGCCCGGGATGCCGTTGCGTGGATCGCCGAACCCGGCGCATATGACCCGACCCTGTGCCCACTTATCCGCAGTCGCACTCAGCCCACCATCACTTCAACGCCACTTGCAGGCACTCTGGAAGAACTCGGCCAGGCAGTGCTTGATGAACCGGCAGCGCGGTTCGTTCCGCTGACCCGCCGCGCCGCAGCTTTCGGCCCGGCGCTTGATGAGCCTGGCACGGTCAACGCCCTGACAGCATCACTCTGCTGCAATGCAGGCCAAGGTGGACTCGCCGGCCGCCTGTTTGACGGGATGGACTTCCTCCTCGCCGTGCTTGGACAGCCGCAGGAAGTGCATGCGATGTATGGAGGGGTGCGGGTCCCAGCATCCATGAGCGATCTGCGAGGCCACATGCACGTCATGGTGCGGTTCGAAAACCGCCGCAGCGGCACGCTCCTGCTCTCCGACGTTGGGCCCTGGTTCCGCAGTGCTACCGCTACCACTGCAGAGGACACATTCACCATGCAGGATCAGGCTTCCCCCGCATCGCTGATCGCCGCAGCCCTCCGAAGCGAAGTACTTACGCCCGTTCCGGACGCTGCAGGTGTACATGCGCTGTGCGAAGCGGCTCGCCTGAGTTGCCTGACCGGCAGCCCTGAAGACCCACAACACATCGGCGAAATGCTCAGATACTGATCGCCTGGTGCAGCGGAACGACAATATCGGGCACGATCCGCTGTTCGGCCAGATGCTCGATGTGACCTGCGAGTGTTCCGAATGTGCTCGTAAAGTCGTCAACCGAAATTAATGGACCATTTCGTCTGACGGTCAGAAAGACACTGATCGGCTCTTCCTGAAACACCTGGGTCGCAGCCTCTGCTGCGCTGGTGCGCGTCTTTACCTCGACGAAAGCCTGCAGGTCACATGCCTCGTTGAGCGAAAACCCCAGCCGGGGTTGCACATCCAAGAGCGGTTCACCCACATCGTCAACCAGCGACGCAAGGGGCGAATCACCCAGAAGCGACCTTAGAACGACTGAGTTTCGGTTCTCCCTTGCCAGTAGATCGAATCCGAAGACGAGTTCAATGAACTCAACGCTGAGCGGCGTCACGGACAAATAGTATGGGGCGAGTTCCAGCAAGAGCCGGTGCAGCCGATAGGCATCGTCCAGTTGCCGTGGATTCACAGCGCCACTTGCAATCGACCGGTCGCGAATACCGAGCCACTCGTACGCACCTTCACTCTCGGGCGATTCCAGCGCGACCTCAGTGTCATAACGACGCACGCGATCCAGCGCTGGAAACTCCCGACGGACACGGTCGAAGAATTCCGGTGCCGTCCCGCGGACCGGCGGCAGGTCCATTCGCAACGCGACCTTCTGGTTCACATAGAAGTCACTGCAGATGGAAAGAAAGTTCCCTGACACAGGCAGCATCATAGCCGCATCGGCTGTAATTCCAGATAGGTCAATGATCGCCAGAGCCATTCCATCGGGCCGAATCGGAAGAATCTCAGCCAGATCACACTGAAGATCATCTGAAATGCCCAGACTGACGCAACGACTCCCAGCAGTTCCACACGCTCCAGTGATCCGAACCAGCCAAGCCCATGACCATAGAACAGCGTCGTGCAGATCACCGTTTGGCCGAGGTAATTGGTAAATGCCATGCGTCCCACAGCGGCGAGGACGCGCCGGGCACTGGCCAGCACGCCACTGCGGCACACCAACATGATCAGACCGACCCATGCCGCCGCCATGAACAGGCTCGCGACAAAGTTCCAGATGCCGCCAAGGTAATCGACTGTCACCGGATCCCACCCCGACGCCGAGTTGACCTGCACGCCGCGGAGAATGAGCGGCAGCCCGATGCCCACTCCGAGCACCATCATCGCGATGTAGAAGCACCGGGACCGCGCGGCAGACAACACGCCGCAGCGATACGCTGCCATACCGATCAGCATGACACCCGCGGCTCGCCAAAACAGCATCAGTGGCAGCAGCGCAACATGCATCATCAGGCTCATGGGAACACGGTGCCCCATCTGCATCAACCAGTCTCCCTGATACGCGGCGATCTCCGCAGCGACAACCTCACTGGAAAGATCGCAGCGTGACCGCGTCTCCGCAAGTATATCGGGGGGCCAGTACTCGATCGTCAAACCGAGAACCAACATGAGGGCAATCGGCACACACACCATGACAACGCCGATGGAAATCTGCAGCGGTACCGCCCACTTTCTCGCCACCGCCACTGCCACGCCGCAGACTGCATAGGTCACCAGGATGTCGCCATACCAAAGCAGATACGCATGGGCGAGTCCGAAGAAAAGCAGCCACGCCATGCGTGTGAGATGCGGCCGCCATGCCGATGCGCCCTTCGCCTCCGCTCGCTCCATGAATATGCACACGCCCGCCCCAAACAAGAGCGAGAAGATTGTCATGAACTTCTGCTCGGCGACCACATGCAGAATCAGCCATGTCCACCAATCCGCTCCCGACAGATCGCCATAGACGGCGGGATTCGAATAGGTCCCGAGCACCATCGAGAAAGTCACGATGTTCATCAACAGAATGCCGAGTACCGCCACGCCCCGCAGCACATCGATGGATGCGATCCGCTCGGTACCGGTGACTGGATGGGCGATTGGCTCGGTCATGTTGCTATCCCGAGAAAGTCAAGGACAGGCCGCTCCTGCAGCCGCGGCGACTCGCGATGCGGCGTCTTCGAGATCCCCCGCCGACTGCATAGTCGGTATGTCCCTACGGGCTGCTTCGAGGATTCGCCTCGCCTCTTCGACATTTGTGCCCTCAAGCCGCACGACCAGCGGAACATCAAACCCCACCTCCTTGGCTGCCGCGACGATCGCCTCGGCAATCACATCACATCGCATGATGCCGCCGAAGATATTGACAAGGACGCCGCGCACCTTCTTGTCTGCAAGGATGATCCGAAATGCTTCAGTCACCGTCTCCAGCGTCGCGGTGCCACCCACGTCAAGGAAGTTCGCCGGGTCGCCGCCGTGCAACTTGATGATGTCCATGGTGGCCATCGCGAGCCCTGCACCGTTGACCAGACACCCGATATTGCCGTCGAGGGCGATGAAGTTGAGATCAAACTCTCGTGCCTTGAGTTCCGCAGGATCCTCTTCGGCCGGGTCAAACATGTCCCGCAACTCAGGTTGGCGGAACAGCGCGTTGTCGTCAAAGTTGAACTTGGCATCGATTGCCATAACGCGACCATTGCGATGTTGATCGCACGCAGGTGTCAGGATCAGCGGATTGATCTCGGCAAGCGATGCGTCCGTCCTCGTCACGAGCGACGAGAGCTTCATCATGATGTCGGCGGCCTGCTCGATCTGATCACCGGCGAACCCCAGTGCCGTCGCAATCTCGATCGCCTGCGACCGCTGCAATCCATCCAGTGGATCAATTTCGGCGGTCATGATTGCTTCAGGCCGATCGTGCGCGACCGTCTCAATCTCCACACCACCTTCTGCAGATGCGATCAGTGTGTTGCACCCGCGGGAGCGATCCGTGGTGATCGCCAGGTAATATTCCTTGTTGATGTCTACGCCCTCAGCGACAAGGAGCCTGGTGACATCCAGACCCTCCGGGCCCGTCTGCACCGACACCATCTTGTTTCCAAGCATGAACTCGGCGGCATCGCGCACCTCCTGCGGCGATCGGCACAACGTCACGAAGCCCGCCTTTCCCCTGCCACCGGCATGAACCTGCGCCTTGACGACGAGTAGCGTTGCGCCGCCGCCGAACATGGTCTCCGCCGCCTCCTCGGCTTCTCCCACCGTCGTGACCATCGACCCAGGCGGAACGGGAATCCCCGCCTCATCAAGAAGATGTCTGGCCTGATACTCGTGAATCTTCATGCTGATGATTTCCTGTATCGTGCGGAGCGCGAGTCGAAAACCGCAATCATACTCCAAGAGGGAATATCCCATGGCTGCAACACCCTCCACAATGGTCCCGCTCGGCACCGCAATGCCCCCGTTTGACCTGCCCGACCCGGCCGGGGTTCGGCACAGCCCTTCAATTGGACAGATGAAGGGACACTTGATCATTTTCATGTGCAACCACTGCCCCTTTGTCATCCATGTCGCGGATCTTCTCGCCGAGTTGGGCGGAGATCTTCCGAAGCGCGGTATCGAGGTCATCGGCATCAACAGCAACGACATCACCAAGTACCCCGATGATGCCCCGCCGCGAATGGCTGCCGAGGCGGAGTCACGTGGCTGGACCTTCCCGTACCTGTTCGACGAAACCCAGACGATCGCCAAGGCCTTCGAGGCAACCTGCACACCGGACATCTTTCTCTATGACGGCAAGGGGCGGCTCTTCTACCGAGGCCAGCTGGACGACACACGGCCCGCCGACGATGCTCCCGCAACGGGAAGCGATATTTTTACTGCCACAGAAGCTCTGCTTGCAGGGAATCCCCCGCCTGCCGACCAGCGACCGAGCATCGGCTGCAACATCAAGTGGAAATAGTCCACAACGCGATTCACACCCTCGCTGCAGACCCCTATGAGGAGCATCGAATCCACCTTGGATGCTCCCCATGAACCGTAACCTCAATCACGCCGCTGCTTGCTCGCTCGTCCTCGCGGCCATGATCTGGACCGGCTTCGATGGAAGTTGCGGCCGCGTCCGCGGCATGATCTCAATCGGCGATATCAACGCCCGCGTCGCCGAGCGGCAACAGCGAACCATTTCCTATCTGGAGCAGTTCATGTGCGTGCTCTGAAAACCTGAGACTTCCGAGCCTAAACGGCTCTTGACCAACGCGCGACGATGCGCGACGGGCCCCTTTCGGCCCAAACGTCGAACCCATACGCGAAGAGTCGTCCCGGTTCTCTTATGACCCTTACGAGCCTTCCAAATATCAAAATCGCCCCACTTGACACCAATTCCAGGGGGTATCATGCTGTCAGTGAAAGAAACACCACAAACGGTTCGCGCACTGACTGAACCGGGGTGGCCAGCGGACCGAATGAACCACAGGAGATTCCCATGCGACGAACATTGACACGACTTTCCATTGCCGCCCTTACAGCAGCCGCTCTTCTCGGTTGCACCCGTACCGAAGAAGGTGCGCTGATTGGCACCGGCATCGGCGCGCTGGCCGGGCAGGCCATCGGTGGCAACACCGGCGCGACGCTCATCGGCGCTGGCGTTGGTGCTGCGGCCGGCGGCATTATCGGTAACAGCCAAGAATAGGTTTCCTACAGACCTCAAGGAGGACGACACCATGCGTAGAACAATCATGGGATGCGCGACCATAGTGCTGGTTTCAGCACTCAGCGTCGGATGCACGAAGACCGAAGAAGGCGCAGCTTGGGGCTCCGGCATCGGTGCACTTGCCGGGCAAGCCATCGGCGGTGACACTGGAGGCACGCTGGTCGGCGCTGGAATCGGCGCGCTGGTGGGCGGTGCCATCGGCAACGATCAGGACAAACAGGCCGAGCGCCAATACCGCCAGCAGCAGGCCGACGGCACGACACAGCGAAGCACAACCGTGCGAGAAACGCTGAACCCCGACGGCACAGTCACTCGAACAGGTACGACCACGACGACATCGTCGCAGACCTCAGGTGGGTATACCGGTCTGGAGGACTGATTCCCACTGACACCGCGCATCAACTGCAGCCGACGCGGCTTCCCGCGTCGGCTGTTTTTTTGGCTGTTTCAGAGAAGGGTCTTTCGGTGTATCCTGCCACGCCCCGTGTAGGGATTGTGCCACCCTAGCTCAGTTGGTAGAGCGAAGCTTTCGTAAAGCTTAGGTCACCGGTTCGAGTCCGGTGGGTGGCTTTGGCGGCCAAAGCCAACGCGGCGGCGAAACGCCGCCGGGCGTGTTGGTCGAGGCTGCCGGGGAGAAGCCCAACAGCACGTGGACCGCCAGTCAACGACCCGCTGCCCCGGCTTCTCCCACCAGCCTCGCACCAACTCGCACACCGACTCGCGATCGCCCAAGGCTCGAGTCGCAACCAAACGCCTTGCGGCGGGACCGCTTCGCGGCCCACACCACAAGGCGTATGCCTGGAAACACCGATGCGCCCGCAGTCGTCTGCCGAAGGGGGCGTGCAGATGCAACTTGGCGGTGTATGGCCAAGCGAACATTCTCGCGGGCAACGGGGCCCTGCACATGAGGGAATAGGTTCGGCGACGGGCGTTACGGCAAAAACATCATTGCCGACGTGCCGGGGTGATTCAGGGCACCGTTGAGCCGAGCAGCGGCATCGGCGAGCGGACCGGCCGTTGATTCGGCCAGATCCATGACTGCCTCGACCTGCCAACCCTCCGCCAGATTGCCCCACCTCCGCACTGAGGCAGCCGCCTGGTCAAGCAATACGATCCTCGCCATGAGATCCCCCTCGTTCATGGCCGCATCAATGAGCGTCTGCTGCGCAATGTCTGCATCAATCATCGCCAACGTCTCCGCAATGAGATCTCGCGTCGGACCATCCGCGGTTCCCAACGCATCAACAAGCGCGCCGATCGCATCGTGAATCGAAAGCACCGTGTCGGCCAAAGCAATGTCCCGCAAAGTTGATAACGCGCGAGCGGAAAAATCTTCTGCCTGCGCCGTATCCAAACGTCCACCGGCAGCACTGGCAAGCAAATCCTCCAACACAGCGGACATCGCCTGATCGGAAATGTCGCTGTGCGCCGCCATTGCCATGTCGTTTCCGCCAAGTTCGTTGTCAAGCACATGCACCTCAGCACCCTGCGTCAACAACAACACTGGTGTCGCGGTCGTCCGGGTCATCGCCCCAAGCCAGTCGGCGATTTCCATCGCCTGTTCTGCGAGACCTGTGTGTACCACGGCCAGATCGATGCCCGGCACCGCACCGGCTGCATCTACGGCATCCGATGCATCCTCCGCCTGCCCGACAACACTCCACCCCATCGCCTCCAGCGAGGTCGTCGTCTTTCGCCGATCCTCCTCCGAACCACCAATGACAATGGCGTACAACTGATCACCACTGCGCACTGCCGATGCGAGAAGCGGAACGACGCGATACGAGCCTTCAAATGATTCAGTAGGAAGCGTTCCCGCAATCGCAAGCGCCGACTCATACTGCACGCGGCGATCGGGATAGAACATCGCCTCGACCAGCGGTTGATTGCCGCCAGCAAGTACGGCATTCGCGCCAGCCGTGCGGCCAATGGCGGTGATGGCATCAAGCGCAAGCGCCGAATCGCCGCGGTCCATCGCCATAGTGAGAATCTGCTGCGCCACCTGCGGCCCGAACACCGTTGCGTAGAATTCCGGGCTGTAGGCCAAGTCGCCGTACACAAGATCGTCGCCGCCGCCGAGTTCCCGCTGCCGGCGAAGATTTGCGGCAACAAAGACGCTCATCGCCTGCGCGTTCGCCGGGTCGGCTGCAATCGCGGCTGAGGCCATCACCATGGCCATCACATCATCAAAGATTGCCTCGGGCACATCGCGAGCGACGAGCCCCGACATGGGGTCCCAAGTCCAGAAGTTGTTGACATGGCCGTGCGCCTGCGGCACAAGCGAAGCCTGCCCATCGAAATACTGCATGGCCTGCACGGTGTAGAGCGTTGAGAGATCGGCCTTCAGCGGTACGCCGAGACGCGCAATTGCATTCGCCGCGGCGCTCCTTGCCGCCTCGTAGCCATTGTGATCTCGCGCGACTGAGGCAAGTGCCGGGCCAGCGTGCGTGTACCCGATGTCGGCAAGCACGCCGATGACCAGTACCTGCGCGTCTGGATCCAAGTTCGGCAACGCTACGCTCAGCGGACCAACTGCATCAGCGCCGATCGCCACGAGCATGCCGGTCACGGCGCGGCTGGTACGAGCATCCGGTGACTCCGAAAGCGTCCACAACAGTGGCGGCACCGCATACTCGCCCGCCGCCTTCAAACGCGACTCGGCGAGCATCCGCTGCCGGGTCGTTCCGTCGAGCATTTCGATTGCTTCGGCAAGTCGTGCCTCGTCCCGGGCCAGTTCCAATCGGCCCCGCTCGAACTTCTGTTCAAGAGCGGCCGCGAGCGGCTCTAGCCGCTCCACGTACAACGCCCAGCCAACGGCTTGATCAAACCTGGCCGCGCGGTCACGCGTCTGCGTCACCATTTCAAAGAACGCCTCGTCCGGCATGGACGAGCGGCTCATCGCAAGGGCATTGGACTCCGCAAGGTCGACATTGGCGATGAGCGCGTAGTGAATGAAGTCATCGAGCAGCGTTTCAGGGTCTTGATCCTGAGCAGCGAGCGGGGATGCGATCAGTCCAAGCGTTGCCGCAACAAGTGCGGCCAGAAGGCGATATCCGAACGTCATGTGGTGCTTCTCCAGAGAGAGGGGCGAGACAGGATCAGCGAGCGTATCCGAGGGTACTGGGGGGTGTCAAACACAGGTGTAAGACATCTCCTACACTGCCCCCGGACAGGGCGTGTCCCAGTCGTGCTGGGACACCAGTACCCCACATGCATGGTATGTGGGTACTGGCGGGAAGGCGGTGAAAAACCGCCGCGGACGCGCCGCCGTAACGGGCCCCCCCTCCCCATTTGGGAATCTGGGGTACCGCCTTGAATGCCACTGCAAGCCTCGCTTGCGGGAAGGTCAGGGCGGAATGCAGGCCCGAAGCCGGAAGACCGGCCCTGTCATCAGGCGTTGCCCGCGCGAAACGGGCCGCGGCGCCGTTTCCCCGGCACCGGAACCGATCGCGCGGCCGAGCATTTGGAGGTCGCGTTATGCCACCACTTGGAGTCATTGTTGCGTTGTGTTTCACGACCGGAGGCCCAAACCCGTGGGCCGATGGGATTGTTTCGTATGAGAGCGGAAAGGATGCCGCACCCGGGTACACCGTGCCGGAATCCGCACTCGGCGAGCCTGCGCGGTTTACGGGCGAAGGTGTCTGGCCAAGCGTGGTCAGTCCCTTCAACCCCCCCTTCATGCCCGACGAACTCGTGTCGATCGGCGCGGGCGGATCTCTGGTGCTCTCATTTGACGAGCCAATTGAAGACGACCCCGACAACTTGTACGGCGTTGACCTCATCGTCTTCGGCAATACCGCATGCATCGACGGTGCCTATCCCAGCGGGACCGTGGATGGCGTGTTCGGAGAAGGCAACGGGTTGATTGAAGTCTCAGCCGACGGCAATGCGTGGTTTGCCGTTGGGAGCGGCGCCGACGGACTCTGGTCGACGATCGGGTATCTGGACAGCGATCCCTACGATGCGGAGCCCGGTGTCGAACTCACGCTTTTTTCAAGAACTGTCGATCCGCGTTTGGAACTTGCGGACATGCTTGGACAGACACATGATTCGATTCTGGATGTGTACCGTGGTTCTGGCGGTGGCGTTGGTGTGGATATCGCATCGAGCGGTCTTGCAAGCGTGTCGTTTGTTCGCATCAACGGGAATGGTGATCCGTCGCTCTCAGTCGAGATCGACGCTGTCGTGGATGCAGAACCGCGGCTTGCTGGTGATGTCGACCTGGATGGCGACATCGATGTGGAGGATCTTCTGGCAGTGATCGCGGCGTTCGGCCCGCTTCCGGTTGGTGGTGCGCCAGCAGACTTCACAGGAGATTGGGGCGTGGATATCAGCGACCTCCTGATCGTCATCGCGAACTGGTCGTGAAACGTGCCTTCTCAATTGTCGAGTTAGCCGTGGTGGTGGCCGTCATCGCTGCGCTTGCTGCAATGATTGCCACCGCGATCTCGGGTAGTGCCGGTGCTGCGCGAGGAGCATCGTGCACCAACCATCTGCGGCAGTTCGCGGTAGCTGGTGTTGGGTACAGTGGAGATTGGGGAGTCTATCCACCGGCCATCTGGTGGGAGCAGCATGAAGGCGCGTGGCGGGAGATGGCGTGGGACGCGGTGCACGAGGCGGGCGAGCGCGTGGGTGATGGTGTGCTGTGGTCGTATTGCGATGGCAGCGTGCATGACACGATCTGTCCGGAACTTGACGGTCCGGTGGATGTGCGTGATCCGAGCAGTGGCTACAACTACAACACCGATTTTCTCGGGGCGGAGGCGAGTTTCTTGCAGGGTCTGGAGGATGCCCGGCCCGGGACGATGCCAGCCGCGTGCCGTCACCCAGCGCAGACCGCGATGTTCGGTGATGGGGCTTCAATCAGCGGGGACGCGGCAGGTTTCAGGACCAATCGGTTCATGAGGGCGCCGGGGGCTGACGGCGACTGTCTGCCCTGCTGGGGGCGGCAGTCCTATCGGCATGGTGGGCGAACGCTCGTTGGGTGGCTCGATGGACATGTCGGGGGAGTTCGCGGCACCCGGCAGCCGGCAGCGGACACCTGCGGGGATTGCCAGGATCCGGACCTCTTCCCCCGCAGCGGATTCCTCAGCGAGAATGCCTCAGCCTATGACCCGAGCCAACTCATTCGCTGACGGACCCAGCTCGAACTCGTTTTTTGACCGCCAGGCAGGTTGTGGTGCGACGGAACGGCAATTGGTGGGTGTCCAGCATTTCGAGCATTTCGCAGCATTTCAGGCGAATGGAAGGAATGGCAGGCTCGAGCCAGCCGGGCACACGTGATCGGCCCGCGGCAGCCGCAGGAGACCAGTTGCCGTAGCCGTGTGGACAATGTCGCCAGAGCCGTGCCAGGCAGGCATGACGATTCGGCCAAGCTCGATTCGGCAAGGCCGGAATGACTCGCGGTGGGGATGTGGCTTGACGTCCATCCCGAGTTCCGCATCTCGCCACGGAAGCCCCGGGTCCACACCCAACATCGCTCGCACGATCGGCCATCCAAATACATGCACGCACGCCAGCGCCGACACGGGGTTGCCGGGAAGCGCAAGAATCAACCGCTCCCCGCAACGGGCAACAGTGATCGGCTTGCCGGGCTGGATCGCCGCCTTCCGCAGCACAACCTCGCCACCGGCGGCGTGCATCGCGCCGAGCACATGATCCCTTGAACCCTCACTAATCCCGCCGACAGTGACAACCATGTCGCAGCACGCAATCGCGTCGCATATCGCCGCATTCGTGTCATCAACCGTGTCGGGCAGATGCAACGCATCACAAACCTCGGCGCCCATGGCCTCCAACGCCGCCGTAAGCATGGGCGCATTGCCGTTTCGAATCTGGCAATCGGACGGCGTTTCCGTCGACGCCACAACCTCATCGCCGGTGGTCAACAACATGCACCGCGGCCGTCTCCGCACTTCCATCTCACAAAGGCCACAACTTGCGGCAATACCCAAGTGTTGCGGCCCGAGCATCGTTCCCGCTTCGATCAGACATACTCCGTCTCTCGCATCCACGCCCCTTGGATGCACAGCCGCGCCCGGCGATACATCACTACATGCGAAGCGAACAGGGTCGCCGCGATCCGTGTCTTCGTGGCCCACCACCGCATCCGCGCCCAGAGGTAGCGGCGCGCCGGTTGCGATACTCATGCATGTTCCCGGCGGCATCGGCTCGCTGGCCTTTGTTCCGGCCACGATCGTGCCCGATACCGGTAACAGGACACCTGTGCTGATCGACTTCGCCACAACCGCATACCCATCGAGCTGCGAGCGATCAAAAGGTGGCAGGTCGCGATCGGCGATGATGTCGCGGGCAAGCACATCCCCCACACTCTCCACAAGCGGCACTGTTTGCGATTCCCCGATGGGCCCCACCGCCGCGAGCACACGCTGCACCGCATCGTCGTAGCGGGGAAGTTCGCTCATCCGCCGCTCACCGGAGGCAGGATCGCCAATGTGCAACCCGCGGTGAGATCGGCATCACTGCCGACAACTCGACGATCGATCGCCATTGCACAACTGCCACGAATACTGGCGAGATCCGGTATCTCAGCCACAACCGCATCGACCGCTGCTCCGGTGGTCGTCCCAGCGGGGAAAGTCATAGTGCGTTCGCGACATCCAGCCGCATCCGCCGCCGCGGCAAAGAAAAGCACGGTGACGGTGATATCACTTCCTGCCAAACCGTCGCTCCAGTTCATCAATCGAGAGCCGCATTGTCGTCGGCCGGCCGTGTGGACATCGCTCGCTGCGGTCAATTTCCCTCGCCTTGGTGATCAACGCGGCGGTTTCCTCGCCGGTCAAACTATCACCCGCCTTGATCGCTGCCTTGCATGCCATCATGTCGAGCACCTCGCTGAGCGCCGCTTCCGGGTCGGGTGGCAGCGTCCCCTCGCCGAGTTGTTCAAGCAGATCGGCGACGAATGCAGGTGCGTCAACCCCCCGCGAAGAGAAGAGTGTCGGAACCGCGTGCAACGAAATCGACGCTGGACCGGACGCCGTGGCGTCAATACCGAGTTTCGCCAGTAGTGCAGCGTACTGTTCAGCGGCATCGAGTTGCGCCGCGTCCGCGGGCATGGAGAGTGGGACAAGCAGTCGCTGGGACTCCAGCGGGCCGGACGCGAGGCGCTCCTTCAACTCTTCAAACATGATCCGCTCGTGCAGCGCGTGCTGGTCGATGATCAGTAGCCCCTGCTCGTCCTGCGTCACCAGGAAACACTTCTGCACCTGCATGACCGCATCCGGTCCAATGATCGTCGGTAGAGGCGGTGGCACGCTTCGATCGTGCGCGGGTAACGGGATGCCGGCGACGGCTGCACGCGCTGCGGAGACATCAAACCCAGATCGCATTCCGGAGCCAAACGATTGTTCCTTTGGTGGACCGGGGGAGTACATCGGAACAATATCCCTACCAGCGAGCGCGGCAGCGATCGTCCGGTTGACAAGATGCCACATCGCATCGCGATCGCGGAACCGCACCTCACTCTTTCGGGGATGTACATTTGCATCGACAAGCGAAGGATCCATCTCGATGAATAGTGCTGCGGTGGGATACCGCTTCGGCTCGATCAGCCCGCGAAACGCCTCGCGAACCGCGTGCGTCAACGAGCCATCACTGATTGCACGGCCATTGACAAACACATGCAGGTGCCGCGAAGTCGGTCGGGCGACCTGCGGCGTGCCGATGACACCCCATAACCGAACGCCCTTCTGTTCGCCCTCGATACTGATGAGTTCTCCGCTCAACTCCGTACCGAGGATTGCGGCAATGCGGTCCTCCGGTTTGTTTGCGGCTGGAAGTTCAAGCAGTGTGCGTTCACCGCTGCGGAAAGTGAAGGACACCTGCCAGTGTGCCGCGGCAAGCCGCTGCACGATTTCCCTCGCGCGGCTGGTCTCCGCCGCAGGCGATTTCAGGAACTTGCGGCGGGCCGGTGTATTGAAGAAGAGACGCTTGATCTCCACGGTCGTACCGGGCGGAGCGGCAATGGGTTGCGGTAATCCACCGTTACCGCCTTCTACCTCCAACCTCGCGCCAGCGTCGCTCGCCGGCAGACGACTGGTAATGGAAAACCTGCTTACCGATGCGATCGAGGCGAGAGCCTCCCCACGAAATCCCAGCGAGGCAATTGCGGCAAGATCGGCTTCGTTCTCGATCTTGCTCGTCGCGTGCGGAGCCACTGCCAATTCGAGTTCCGACGCATCGATTCCACACCCATCGTCGCTGACGCGGACCATGTCGCGGCCGCCCCGTTCCAGCGTGATGTCAATGCGGTGCGCCCCTGCATCGAGGCTGTTTTCGACCAACTCCTTGACGATGCTCGCAGGCCGCTCGACCACCTCCCCTGCCGCAATCTGGTTGATGACGATCGGCGACAGGCGGCGGATCATGGTGACTCGCCTTCCGCGCTCTGTCGAACGTTGGTGCCCGACCGCCGCATGACGATGGGCATCGGCCGTCCTCTCCCGAATGTCCGAGGGCTGATCTTGGGAATGACGGCGGCCTGATCTCGTTTGAACTGAGCACGGTCGATCGACGCGATGATGCTGCGGACAAACGCGAGATCCAACCCCGTATGGTCGGCCGTATCCTCGACACCTCGCTCCTCTTCGATGTACGCCCGGACGATCGCGTCCAGCGTCTCGTAGGGCGGCAGTGTGTCCTGGTCGCACTGGTTCAATCGCAACTCCGCTGACGGCGGCTTCGAAATCGTCGCCTCTGGGATCGGCGGAACCGAAAACCCGAGGTCGGCGTGGTGTTCGTTGATCCAGTGAGCCGTCTCCCAGACATCGGTCTTCAACATGTCGCCGATCACCGACACAGCGCCGCACATGTCGCCATAGAGTGTGCAGTATCCCATTGCCAGTTCGGATTTGTTGCCGGTCGCCAGGAGGAGAGCGTCTGCCTCGTTCGCCATCGCCATGAGCAGCAGTCCGCGGGCGCGGGCCTGAGCGTTTTCCTCGGTAAGCGAAGAAACGTGCTGCATCGCGTCTGTCATCGTTCGTTCAAATGCCGCGTGCAGATGTTCGATCGGCAGAGTTGGGGTGTGCGTCAGGCCGAGATTCGCCGCCAACGCCTCGGCGTCCTCGACTGAGCCCCGGGAGGAATACCGCGAGGGCATCAGTACGCCGGCCACCGCATCTGGACCAAGCGCGGATGCGGCGATCACCGCCACCAATGCTGAGTCAATGCCTCCGCTGATCCCCAGCAACACGCGGTCGTGCCCGGTCTTGCTGCAGTAGTCACCGAGACCGAGCACCAGCGCCCGGTATCGCATGTCCATGTCGTTCGCCTTGCATGCCTGCACGGGTGGACCAGATGTGTCGACCGTCACCGACGCGCCGTCAAACGGCACTGCATCCAACAGCAAACCCTGCGGGCCAGCGACCATTGCGCCGCCGTCGAAGATGAGGTCGTCATTCGCACCAAGTTGATTGACCATGGCAACCGTAACATTGTGTGACGCGGCAGTGTCCATCAGTTGTTCGAGGTGTCGGCAACGCTTCCCGGTTACGAAAGGCGTCGCCGAGGGAACAACAATGATGTTGCATCCTGCCGACATGATTGCGGTGATCGGATCGTGGTCGTAGCGGGAAGAAGCACCGGCATCCCCGCCCTGCCAGAGGTCCTCGCAGATGGCGATGCCAACGCGGTGGCCGTCGATGTCCACCACGCAGATCGACTCGCCGGGTTCGAAGTAACGATCTTCGTCAAAGACGTCGTACCCGGGAAGCAACTGTTTGTCGCAGACTGCCTCGATCATTCCGCCGCGAAGGAGTGACGCCGCGTTCCGGAGTCTTCCCGTGGCGGCGTCGCGGCGAGGGTGCCCGACGATGATCGCCCGGTCTCGGCATGCTTCGGCGATCTGCGAAACCGCGGCTTCACACGCCTCGACGAATCCAGCCTGATAGAGGAGATCGCGTGGTGGGTATCCGCAGACCACCAACTCCGGCGCGATGATGAGATCAGCGTCGACCGCTTGGGCTGCATCGATGACCTTCCGGGCATTGCCTTCGATGTCTCCCACCCGTGGATTCACCTGCAGGAGGGCGAGGTGCATGATGCAATGGTACCAATGCCACACGGGCCCGCGAAGCGCGGGCCCGTGTGGAAACACTCCGGCGTTAACCGGGGAGGAAAGGGGTCCAGATCAGTACACGACGGCGGCGGCGCTCTCGATGGCGTCGATCACCTGTCGTACTGTGAATGGTTTTCGGAGCGCTCCGTCGAAACCCTCGCTGGAGAGCCGGGCGATTTGACCGTCCGTGAGACGGCCGCTCATGCCGATCAGCCGCGTTCCTTCGAAGTCGCTTTGGTTTTGAAGAAGATCGCAGGCCCCGCTGAAATCGTCACCGCAGAGTTGCAGATCCATGAGCATGACATGCGGGCGGAATCGCTCGCATTCGATGCCTGCCGCGAATGGATTGCATGCGGTGCGAACGACATAGTCGGTCTGTTCACCGAGAATGCGTTCAAGTGTGCCGAGTACTTCCGTGTCGCAATCGACAACGAGTACGCGGGTGTTACCCGACATCAACCCGTCGAAGGGAATGCCGTGCTGCCGCATGAAAGTGGTAAGGGCCTGCACTGGAATCCTCCGGTCCTTGGAGCCTGGGATGCGGTATCCCTCGAGCTGGCCGGAGTCGAACCACTTGCTGACCGTGCGTGCGGCGACATTGCAGATCTTGGCAACTTCGCCGGTTGTAAGTACGTCCTTGTCGAACGGATTCATCATGCCTCGTTCACCTTGTGCTGGACCGCCGCTTTTCCGCGCGACGGTGGTACAGCACAGGCATCGGCCCGTCTGAAGGCGTGATTCACTCCGGAGAGGAGTATTGCGCCGAAAATGGCGCCGAGAACGCGGTTTGCGATTGAAACAGCGACCGATAACCGTGGTTCAGGCCCCCGATCGAGGCCCTGCCGCACGAACTTCGTCCACCACATCGTATTTCGCGTCGTTCTCGCGGAAGAGTCCTGCGAGTTTGCGTGCCATGGCGTCGTAGGCTTCACCATCACTCCAAGTACGGCGGGGGTCGAGCACTTCTGCCGGCACGCCGGGGGCGGTCGTCGGCATGTGGAGGCCGAAGATTGGATGCGTGGCGTATTCCGATTCTCGCAGCGAACCTTCGAGGATGGCGGTGACGAAGGCGCGTGTCCAAGCAAGTTTGAATCGTTCGCCGGTGCCGTATGAGCCGCCGGTCCAGCCGGTGTTCAACAGCCAGACATCGGCGTCGTGTTCTCGGACGCGATCGGCCAACTGTTGGGCATAGGCCATGGGTGGACGCGGCAGGAACGGGCCGCCGAAACATGGGCTGAAGTTCGGCATCGGTTCAGTGACGCCGGCCTCGGTGCCAGCGAGTTTCGAGGTGTATCCGTTGATGAAGTAGTACATCGCCTGCTCGGGCGTCAGTTTCGCTACTGGCGGAAGAACGCCGTATGCATCGGCGGCGAGGAAGATGACATTCTTGGGATGGGCGGCGACGCTCGGGATGATCGCTCCAGGGATGTAATCCACCGGATATGCGGCGCGGGTGTTTTCGGTCTTGGAGCTGTCGTCATAGTCGGGAATGCGGGTGGCTGGGTCGATGACAACGTTTTCCAGCACTGAGCCAAAGCGAATGGCCTCCCAGATCTGCGGCTCCCCTTCCCGCGAGAGTTTGATGGTCTTGGCATAGCACCCGCCCTCGAAATTAAAGATGCCGTCGGCGCTCCAACCGTGTTCATCATCGCCGATGAGGGGGCGGTTCGGATCGGCGGACAGTGTCGTCTTGCCCGTACCGGAGAGTCCGAAGAACACCGCGACATTTGTCTCATCCTCGTCGTCGACATTGGCGGAGCAGTGCATCGGCAAGACATCGACTTCCGGCATGTCGAAATTCATTGCGTAGAAGATCGACTTCTTGATTTCACCGGCGTAACGGGATCCGACGATGACCACCTTCTTCTGCTCAAGGGACTGTACGATCGCAACCGGGCTGTCGAGCCCGTAGGACTCGTAGTCATCAATCCGCAGATTGCAGGCATTGATGATGGTCCAATCGGGCTCGAATGTCGCCTCATCGGCGCCGTGAATGAACATGGTCGAGGCGAAGAGGCAGTGCCAGGCTTCCTCGGTGACGACCGATACATTGAGGCGGTAACGTTCGTCGGCGCCGGCGAAACCGTCGAATCTAAAAAGTTCATCGCGGGATCGCAGGTGCTCCATCGCCGCTTCCTCGATCATCGAGAAGTGCTCGGGCGTGATCGGACGGTTGGTGTTTCCCCAGGCAACGGCGTCGTGTATGCCGGGTGTGTCCTCAACGAACTTGTCGTTGGGGCTGCGGCCGGTGCGATTGCCCGTGTCACAGACGATGGCGCCGTTGGATGCGAGCTCGCCCTCGCCGCGACGAATCGCCGTTTCTACCAGTGCAGCGGTCGAGAGGTTGCGGTGGATTGTCATGCCCGGGAAGTCAAGTCGAACGCTGGTGGCGGTCATGGTTCGCTCCTTGGGGACGATCGGTCATGGGGGTGTGGGAAACCCGGCATTCTACAACAGGAAGGGATAGAATGAAGCCTCATCAACGGCGAACGTAGCTCAGTTGGCAGAGCACCTGGTTGTGGTCCAGGACGTCGCGGGTTCGAGTCCCGTCGTTCGCCCTTTCGCTTCCCCCTGCTCTTCCGCCCTCCCCACATTGTGACTGTCGCCTTCTTGGCGGTTTTTCGTGGGCCCCTGCAACACTCCAATGGCTGAAGTGCCGTTTTCACCCTCTCCCCGGGGTGCTGCCTTTCCCGAAAGTGTGCGAAAGTGTGTGCGAAAGTGTGGACACCCATCCAATCTCCGAAGGAAAGGCTGGACACCCACCCAATTGGAAAGGTTTGGAAAGGTTGAAAGGTTGGACACCCACCCAATCGCCGAATTGATGGGTGTCCAGTAATCGAATTGATGGGTGTCCAGTAATCGGAGACAATCCGGCGGTCATGCGATGCCACGGCGTGCAATTCGATGTTGTGCAGGGGGATTGGGCGGTCAACCGACCGGCCATCGAGGCGTTGATTGAGAAGGCGAATCCCGCCACCGGCGATTTGGTGGTGCTGCCGGAAGTGAGCGACACCGGCTGGTCGCTCGACATCGAGGCCATTGCCGACAACGGCAGCGTCGATTGGGCAGAAAAACTCGCCCGCCGCCACCAAGTCTGGCTTCAAGTGGGGTGGGTCCAACGCGACGGCACACGGGGCCGCAATCAGACCACAATCTGCTCCCCCGAAGGCGATGCCGTAGCCACCTACACGAAGATCCACTCCTGCAACCCGCTGGGTGAAGGAGAACGATTCACCTCCGGAAACCATCTTGTCATCGTCGATACAGGCCGCGCACGCCTCTGTCCCCTGACATGCTACGACCTTCGATTCCCTGAAATCTGGCGTCTAGCGGCTTTGGAAGGCGTCGATATCTTCTCACTGGCCGCCAACTGGCCGGCATGTCGCATTGAACACTGGACGAAACTCGTGCAGGCCCGGGCAATCGAGAATCAAGCCTATGTCGTCGCCGCGAATCGCTTTGGAAAAGACAAGGAAATGCAATACGGAGGCCGCTCCGCCATAGTTTCCTTCGATGGCACCATTCTTGCCGAGGCAACCGACGCGACATGCATGGTTATCTCCGCGTCCTGCGACCTGAAGGCAGCAGCAGCCTGGCAAAGTGAATTCCCTGCCGCCGGAGACATCCACCGCGAATTCCTCGGTTCCGTGGGAATCAAGAAGGCCAATCCCTCCGCTTGATGCCGCACCGGACGGGAAGTACCCTCTCCCCGGCTCGGCGAGGTAGCTCAGTTGGTAGAGCACGGCATTGAAAATGCCGGTGTCCCCGGTTCAAGTCCGGGTCTCGCCATTTCGCAGCAGGAATCAGCCCGCTTCCCTGATGCGATCAAGACGCATCCGAGTCACCATCCGCCGAATCGCGTCGCCCTTGACCGTCGACGCCGACATGCCGGGCATGGGAAAAAACCGCTCGAGCGCCGCAGCGAGACGCGCATCGGTGGTCATCACAAAGTACGCAGGCCGATCGAGCACACTCGTGGCAAACCGAAGCGCGCGACACAGGTGCCGCTGCGTCGTCGCCATCACAAGCGTGTCGCCCTCCAAACTCATCGGCAACACCCGGAATTGCCACGCCTGACGAGGATCCACCTTGGCGACCGCCTCCGCCCGAGGAATCTCCTCGAATGGATCAACCGTCCGGGTCCGTCCGGCATACTGACTGGCCCAAGCCTCTTCGATCGCTTCGCGGGACACATTGAACATCGACTCCGCCAACAAGCCGAACGGGCGGCGGGTTTCCCGCTGCCGTTGCAGGATTTCCTCCACCTGCGCGGGTGTCAGCAATCCATGTTCGCTCAATACCGATCCGAGTCTTGGTGCCATCCGTGGGTCCTTTCGTTCCTGCCCTGTTCCGGAGATCGGCAGAAAGGAACCGCCACTGAATCTCGCTCGCCACAGCATGTGCCCCCCTCCCGGGGCATCTGGCAAGCGGTATCGATTGTGCGGACGGGCCCCGGTTATGGGCTCAACAGGCGACGGCATCCCCCACAAGACACTCTGGATTCAGTCCGAGCAGGTCATCTACGACGAAGATGCCGTCCCTACGAATGATCTCACCATCGAATGCGATGGTCCCGCCGCCGTAGTCGGGACGCTGAATCAGCACCAGATCCCAGTGGATTTCGCTCTTGTTTCCGTTACACGCATCGTCATAGGCGTTTCCGGGGGTGAAGTGCATCGACCCGGCAATCTTCTCGTCAAAGAGAATGTCCTTCATCGGCTCAAGAATGTAGGGGTTGAACCCGATTGCAAACTCCCCGACATACCTCGCGCCCTCGTCAGTGTCAAAGATCGCCGCGAGATGTTCCTCTCCTCTGTCCGCCGAGAATCCTTCGATCCGGCCATTCTTGAATTCCAATCGAATGTTCTCAAACGAGTGACCGCGGTAGATCGAAGGCGTGTTGTAATGCATGACGCCATTGACCGAGTCCCGCACTGGTGCCGTAAAACACTCGCCGTCCGGAATATTCACTCTTCCACAACACGGGATAGCGGGAATGTCCTTGATCGAGAAAGTCAGATCGGTGTCACCGGGTCCAAGAATATGAACCTGATCAGTTGCGTTCATGCAGGCCACCAGAGAATCGGCCGCGCCCTCCATTCGCCCGTAGTCCAGTGTGCAGACATCGAAGTAGAAGTCTTCGAATGCCTCGGTACTCATGCCCGCAAGTTGCGCCATCGCCGGCGTCGGCCAACGGAGCACACACCACTTGGTGTGATTCACTCGTTCCTGAAGATGAACCGGTTGCATGTAGGTCCGACCCCACGCCTGCTGCCGTTCCGGATCGACCCCGCTCATCTCACTGACATTGTGTGAACCGCGAAGACCCAGATAAGAGTCCATACGCTTCATCCGGTCGAGATCGCCCGCTGCCCACGTCTCAAACGCATCGTCGCTTCCCCCTGCCTGAAGTGAACGCATGATTCGATTACTTCTCCAGGCAACATGCGCATTGGCACCAGCATTCTGTACAACCCGCACGAGTTCCACGATCATTTCCTCGGGCATGTCAAATGCCTCGATGAGGACATGCTCCCCGGGCTGGGTCGTCGTCGAATGGTGAATCAGCAGTTCAGCAAGTGCGGTGTATCGTGGATCTTTCATTCCGGCATGGTAGTTGGATCGAACAACTCGCGTGCAAGATCCACTGCTGAAGTGTCGAGATCGCATCGATCACGAATCCACAGTCGCCCCTGCAATTCTCGGTGCATCGGCGCCAGCCAGAACCAGCCGCCAAGTTGCGATTCGGCTGCATGTCGATCGCGCCAGAACCCGTCATCCCCTCTGCCAACCGCGACGCGCGCACCAGGCGGCGGGTGCGTGTCCCATCGCTCTTCGTGACTTCCCAGAAGGGCCGCCTCCACTTCGTCAACACGACTTGCGTCCTCGGTACAGACAAGAATGAGATTCGCGGCCTTGGGCATGAACTGCTTTCGAGCACGGTGCAGCAGTCGGTGGATCCGCGGCGTGTCATCAATGAACCCGTCGGGAAGGCCGATGACCAGCGACACTGTTGGCCCGTCGGACGGTGCAACGATTCGAACACCGCCCAGTTCTGTGCCCTTGTCGTCCCGAACCACGTGTTCCTCGCCGAGTCGTGCCCGCTCAATGAACATCCCGGCCTCATGCACCAGTCGTTGCATGCCTTCATCGCCAATGCCTTCGTGCCACCTGATCTTCACAATCCAAGGTCGAGGAATCCTCTCGAGAATCCGTAGACGCGACGACACACGCAGACGCCGCTCGCCCCTTCGCTTCCCGGCGAGTCGCTTCACGTGAATGAACAACTCGCCGTCCCCTCGTCTCACCGCAAGATCGCACGACCGGCCGCTCGGAGTACCAACTTCAAGACTGATCGAGCATCCAGCCTGTCGCACATGCGCAGCAACGAGCGCTTCGGCGAAGAGGTCCAGAAACCCGCGCCTCGTCGAATTGGATTGAAGCGATTGATACAGACGATCCAGTTCATCATCGCCCTGCCAAGATCGAATGAGCCCAACGATCTCAGGATTGAGGTCGCTGGCGAACGCATCGAGTCCCCGTGTCGAGGAATCGCTCATGGGCAGTCCTCGACTCGCAGATCCTCCCCGATCGATCGGAGTTGTTCCAGTTGCCTTCGGCCGATGCAGACATCAAAGGTAACGCGATCATCACCGTACTCCCGGTCTCGCACCTCCGCCCGCTTCTCCAGGAAATCAATGGACTTGCCGGCGGAAATGGGTAGCGACAAGAACATGTCCTGGACCGGTCCGATCACTTCTTCTCGCACGCGTTCCGTCAGGAGGTCAAGCCCTTCACCCTTCGCCGCGCTGACCAGCACCGCATCCGGAAACCGGGACAGCCACAACAACTCATCGGCACCGGACTCCAACCGATCGATCTTGTTGATGATGAGCAGCCGTGGTTGTTGCGTTGCGCCGATCTCAGAAAGCGTCTGCTCGACAGTGTCCAGATGGTGCTGGGCCGCGGGGTCACTGCCGTCCACCACGATCAGGAGCAACTGGCAGTGGACCGTCTCCTCAAGCGTGGAACGGAAGCTCGCCACCAGATGATGCGGAAGTCGGCGGATGAACCCGACCGTATCGGAGAGCATCGCAGATGTCCCGCCGCCAAGTTCCCAACGCTCAACTCGCGTAGAGAGCGTCGCAAACAGTTGGTCATGAGACCACGCGCCGCCCCCGGTCAACCGGTTGAAGAGTGTTGACTTCCCCGCGTTTGTGTATCCAACAAGTCCGACCGTGAAATACTCGGTGTTTCGACGAGACACTTCGCGAACCGAGCGTGCTTGAATTGTCTCAAGTTCGCGGCGAAGTTGTTTGAGGCGCCGCTGCACGAGGCGACGGTCGATCTCCAACTGCTGCTCTCCAGGGCCGCGCGTGCCAATGCCAACCGGCGCTCCGCCGGTAACCTGCCCGAGGTGATCCCACATTGCTCGCAGCCGCGGATAGGTGTACTCCAACTGCGCAATCTCGACCTGCAGACGGGCCTCGTGTGTCGCTGCCCTTCCGGCAAAGATGTCGAGAATGAGTTCACTGCGGTCGATGATCTTTCGATTCGTTTCCTGTTCGATGTTCTTGATCTGTGCGGGCGTCAAATCATGATCGAAAATCACGACCCCCGCCTTTGTTGACTCGGCAAGATTTGCCAGTTCACGCGTCTTCCCTTTGCCAATGAAAGTGCGTCCATTGGGAATACGCATCCGCTGCGTCAGTTCGCCGACCACACTGCTCCCGGCCGACTTGGCCAGTGCGGAGAGTTCGTGAAGGCGTTCGCCCACGGAGATCTCCTCCCTCGGGAGCGCCACTGCGACAAGGACCGCTCGTTCGGCTGCTACCTTGATATCTTCGCGTTGCGTTTGTGCCATTGGGGTCGCGACCGGTGGGCCGCAGTGGTATTGTAGTCGGCGACCTTCTTCATCAAATGTACTCCGGGGACAATGATTCTGAGTCAAGGAACGCGACGATGCTGCATCGACCTCGACTACTTCCCGTATTGATAGTGACAATGGTGTCGCTCATCGCCGTGCAATTGTCGCTCGCGATCGCCGGATCGTCGCCCGGGTACGAGTGGTTTGATCCGATCGTCGATGTCCGGCGAATCCTGCTCGATGGACACCTGCAGTCGCCGAATCAGGACGACATGCAGCAAGCCGCTATCGCAGCCATGGTGGAATCGCTGGACGATCCGTATTCGATTTGGGTTCCGGATGACCATGAGGACTCGTTCACCAAGGATCTCGAGGGCGACTATGTCGGCATCGGCGCTGAGATTCGCTTGATCGACGATGAGTTGACCATCATTTCCCCCATGGCGAATTCGCCCGCTCTGGAGTCCGGCATCAGGGCCGGCGATCGCGTGCTGATGATCGATGGCGAGTCAACCGCACAACAGCCAATCGCATCGTTGATTGACAAGTTGGTCGGCGTCCCTGGGACGGTCGTCAGTGTGCAAGTACGCCATCTTGATGGCACGATCGAAGACCTGGACATCACACAAAACCGCATTCAGACCAGCACTCTATTGGGACTACTCCGCCGCGGCGGCGTATGGCAATGGTGTATTGATGAAGAAGCGGGGATCATGTACATGAGGATTCGGCAGTTCACGGACACGACGCTCGAGGAACTTGCTTCGACAATCCAGACCATCGAGGAAGGACATGACATTGCGGCGATTGTGCTCGACCTGCGCGACAATCCCGGGGGGGCGCTGCACGCCGCCATCGGCGTCGCCGATATGTTTCTTGACTCAGGAATAATTGTTTCCGTGGAAGGTCGCAACGGACAGCGTCGGTCGTGGAAAGCAACGCCTCGTCGCTTGGCCGCCGATGCCGAACTTCTGGTTCTTGTCAACGGCAACTCCGTATCTGCTGCCGAAATCGTTGCAGGTTCGCTGCAGGAAAACGGTCGAGCGGTGGTGCTGGGCACTCGGTCGTACGGCAAGGGATCGGTGCAGGAAGTGCGAGAACTTCCCAGTGGCGGAATGCTCAAATTCACAACAGGCCGGTACGACCTCCCCGGAGGCCGCACAATCGATCGATCGTTGACTAATGACGAGGGTGTCTGGGGTGTGGACCCGGATCCCGGCCTCGTTGTTCGCGAGTCGATCGATGAGACGCTTGCGAGGTTCAAGGCGAGGGAACCGTTCACGATCATCACCGACCAGGAGCCCGCTGGTCCGGATTGCGGCGATGAAGAATGGATTCGACAGACGCTTCAGGATGAACAACTCGCATCTGCCGTCGATGCCCTCCGTCACAGGCTGGACACCGGAGACTGGCCGACGCTCAACGATGAGGACCCCGTTGCTGCTGCGATTCAGGACGAAGTGCGCATGCTGTCTGATCGGCGAGAACAAATCATTGATGCTCTTGACGCGGTTGATGAGCGGCTCGCGGTGCTCAATGGCGCCGCGCCAGCGGAAACAGACGGCCAACCATGACCATTTTGCTCGGCATCGAAAGTAGTTGTGATGAAACGGCGGCAGCGGTCGTCGCGGATGGACGAGAGGTCCTGTCGAACGTCGTCGCGTCACAGGACGAATTGCATGTCGAGTTCGGCGGCGTTGTGCCGGAAATCGCCAGCCGAGCGCATCTCGAGCGAGTCCAACCGGTCATTGAACGCAGTCTCGCAAACGCAGGCGTTTCGCTGAGAGACATCGACGCAATCGCGGTAGCCAATCGTCCAGGCTTGATTGGGTCGTTGCTCGTTGGCGTTGCTGCCGCCAAGGCGATTGCGTGGTCCTGCAACATTCCCATCATCGGGGTCGATCATGTTCTGGCGCATCTCGTTGCTCCGTCGCTTGATGACGCAGCTATCGACTACCCGGCAATCGGTCTGGTCGTGTCAGGCGGGCACACCGCCGTGCTCGCGCTTGAGGACTCGCTGATCGCTCTTTGCCTCGTCCGCACGATTGACGATGCAGCAGGCGAGGCGTTCGACAAGGCAGCAGCAACACTTTCGCTCGGCTATCCCGGCGGCCCCCGCATTGAAGCCGCGGCAGCGCATGGATCACCCGTTCATCGGCTCCCCCGACCACGAAGTAGTGAAGGGTTTTCGTTCAGCGGCTTGAAGACGGCGCTGCTCTATGGCGTACGCGGTACGCCTGTTCGCTCGGGTGGCCACACCGTATTCGAGCGATCACATGAGGACCTCTCGGAGCAGGAGCGGGCAGACTGGGCGGCTTCGTTTCAGGAGGCGGCGGTCGATACCGTCATCGCCGGCTTGGAACATGCCATGCGTGAGGACAGCACGGCACGATGTATCGTGGCCGGCGGCGGCGTGCTGGCGAACGCTCGCTTGCGGAGCAGGCTGGAAAAAATGAGCGCCAGGCAAGGACTTCCGCTGCGGCTTCCACGAAAGCAATATTGTCTCGATAACGCCGCGATGGTCGCGGCTGCGGGCTGGCACGGATTGCAGGCCGGTACCCGCGATGCACTGGACATCACTGCTTCCCCTCGCGGCGCAGCGTAGGAATCGAATCAACGATGGTGGACACGAAGCGAAATCGAAGCCGTGGAAGCATGCAGGATCTGGGATCTTCGGATGTCTTTCCAACGCTCGGCCCTCGGATCATTGAAGGCATGCACCCCGCCACTCTCTCCGAGGACGAGCTCATGAGTGGTGTGTCATTGACATTTGGCCGCACCTCGGGACCCGGTGGTCAACATCGGAATCGCAAGGCGACGGCGTGCATCATGACGCACGACGCGACCGGTGTTGCAGGTGAAGCCTCAGAGCGGCGGCGTCAGAGCGAGAACCGCCGCATGGCGTTGACCCGCTTGCGCCGGTGCCTCGCGGTAGAAGTTCGTACGAAGGTGGATTCGAACTCCTTCTCGCCGAGCGAATTGATGACTTCAAGAAAGAAGGGCGATCAACTGCCCATCAACCCGAAGCATTGGGATTACCCATCGCTGCTTGCAGAGGCGCTCGATCTGGTGTGGGCGTTCGACATGGACTTGCGATCAGCCGCCGAAAAACTGGGCGTGTCATCTTCGCAGTTGATTCGTCTGATTTCACATGACAAGCAGGCACTGGCCTGGCTGAATCGACAGCGCGAGGAACGGGGATTGGGGACAATCAAACCATGAGTTCGATCAAGGCCGACCGAGATGTAAGGGCGATGGTGCAGGAAATACTGCCATCATTGATTGAGATCCGTCACGACCTTCACGCCCACCCTGAACTCAGCTTTGAAGAGACACGCACATCCCGTGTCGTCTGCGAGCAATTGGACCAACTTGGCATCGAGTATCGAAACGGCTTGGCAGGTTCGACGGGCGTTCTATCGCACCTCCCCGGAGATTCGTCGACCGCCATCGGTCTGCGTGCCGACATGGATGCGCTTCCCATCACGGAGGAAACCGGCCTTCCATGGGCATCGACGACCGACGGATGCATGCACGCATGCGGTCATGATGGCCACACGACGATTCTTCTCGGTGCTGCACATGTGCTTTCCCGAATCGCCTCCGAACAGCAACTTCCTCGCGGGGTGTCGCTGGTGTTTCAACCGGCAGAGGAAGGTGGTGGTGGCGGCGCTCGCATGGTGGAGGACGGGTGCCTTGACGGCAGCGTTCTCGGGCCGCCGATCGACAGCATGTTCGGATTGCACGGGTGGCCGCAGCATCCCATCGGCGAGGTGATGACTCGCCCAGGCCCGATGCTCGCCGCAGCGGTTGGATTGGAGATCGCCGTCCGCGGCAACGGGTGTCACGCCGCGTTTCCACAACACGGGAATGATGCAGTGTTGTGCGCCGCCGCAATCATCGCGGCGCTACAGCAGGTTTCCTCCCGCAATGTCGATCCGCTTGACAGTGTCGTCATTTCGATCACGCAGGTGCACGGGGGCACGACACACAACATTCTTCCCGACGAGGTGCTCCTCACGGGCACGCTTCGGTATCTGCTCGACGACACGGGCGATCATGCGAAACGGCGGATCAGGGAAATTGTCGAGGCAACTGCGAAGGCGCACGGATGCACTGCGGACTTGACGATACTTGAGGGCGACTATCCAGTGACCGCCAATCACGCGGACGCGGTTGACCGGTTCTTCCGCATTGCACGCGAGACGTTAGGTGATGATCGAGTCTCTCTCATGGAACATCCGGTCATGGGAGGCGAGGATTTTTCCTTCTACTGCAAGGAAGTACCGTCCTGCTTCTTTGCGTTGGGGCTGATTCCGCAGGGGCAGGAATCCATGGCGACGCTGCATCAACCGACATTTGACTTCAATGATGATGCGATTGGCACGGGCGTCGAGTTGTTCTGCAACCTCGCGCTCGACGTGAGTTGACGACCGTTACGCCGGATCCTGCGCGGTGTGCCGCACGATCATCTCGTCGTATTCGCCGAAGTTGATCTTCAGGAAGGGTGGAATCAACTCCGGATCGAATTGGGTTCCGCTGCATTCTTCCATTTCCTGCATGACGCCTTTGCGATCGAGCCCGTCACGATAGGCTCGAGACGAACACATTGCGTCGAAGGCGTCGGCGATCGCGAGAAGGCGGCCGAAGAACGGAATCGCATCGCTTGCATGTCCGTCCGGATAACCGCGGCCGTCCCAACGCTCGTGATGCGATCGAACGCCGGGAAGTACGGTCTGCAGTTGAGCGACACCGCCGAGAATCGATTCTCCGATCACGGGATGTCGCTTGATCTGATCGAACTCTTCGTCGGTGAGTTTCGAGGGTTTCTGAAGGATCGACTCTGGAATCCCGATCTTCCCGATGTCGTGTACGAGACCGCACATGTGCAGTTGTTCGACCGTGTCTACATCCAGCGCCGCCGCCCGTCCCAATTCGCGGGCAAGCCAGGCAACTCTCTCGGAGTGACCGCGGGTGTAGGTGTCCTTGGCGTCGATAGCTGCCACGAGTGCAGCCACTGTGGACAGCAGCATGTCCTGCCGCTCGCGGGCGTGCCGCCGTTCGATGTCCACGCGCATGAGGTTTGACATCGCCAATGCTGCGATCTGGGCGAGGCCGGCGCAGTACTCCACATCCTCCTCGACAGTTTGCAGTCGCACCTGCCCATCCCGGCTGTCCAGATAAATGCAACCAGCCACGGCATGCCCGAGCATGATCGGTACGCAGATGGCTTCCTCGATGCTGTATTGGAGAATGCTTTGCTGTTGTTGATCGTCCACAACCCCGCCAACACGCTGAAACCGAACCGGCTCCCCTTCCATCGCCGCTCCGAGAAGCGATCGACTGATGTTCAACTTCCCGGGACCGTCCTTTGTGATGTCGCCCGTCACAGCGAGGACCTTCACCATGCCATCGCTTCCTACCGGCTTCACGATGGCAGCATTGGCAAAGGCCGTGCCGGCCATTGCAGCCTCAGCGAGCGAATTCGCCATTGACTCTTCGTTTTCGGCGAGGTGGATTGCGCGGCTGCAGGCGAGCAGCGCGGCAAGTCGTTCCTGCGCCAAGCCTACACCGGCGGTGTGGTGGATCTGTTGTATATTCGTGCCGCTCTGTCCGGCGCCGTCATCGAGTGTGTGGGTGAATCGGCGGTCGTCGGCCGCAGGATTCACGATCTGGAATGCAAAGGGTTCGATGACCAGGAGATCGCCCTCCTGCAACGGCACTCCTCGCCCCGGTTCGAGACGGACTCCATTGAGAAATGTCCCGTGCCGGGAACCGGTATCCGTCAGCGTCCAGACCCCTTCATCGTCGGCAACATGCCGAACCAGCACGGCGTGATCCCGCGAGACCGTTGCCCCCTCCGAAAGCACCAGGTCGTGACCATCCCGGCGCCCCATGGTCATGGGTCCGGGAGGAACAAGGTCCAGCGAAATGTCCTCCGGACCGTGCAAGGTCACCAATCGCATTTCCGCCGTCTGCTCCACCCCCCAAGCCTAGCATGCTGCCAAACCGCCGCACGTCATTGTGACTGTCACTTTTTTCGGAAAGGTTGAACCCCTGATGATCTGGAATCGCCGGTGCGCTGTGAATCGGCCTCGCAAAGGGGGCAAAAAGAGGCTGCAGAAGTGACAGTCACTGTGAGATTGATGGATGGAGTGGGCTTTGGTACGCTGCGTGGCTCGAAACCCGAAACCGCTTGGACCACCGTGTCGTGGGGCCCCTTGCCAGGGACCTTCGGAACCCTCACAGAAGGGGCAGGGTGGGAGGAAGGAGACAGACGATGGCAAAACGCATTGAAAAGGTGTTCAAGGTTCTCGCCCCAGGTGGGCAGGCGACCCCAGCGCCTCCACTTGGCCCCGCCCTCGGTGCCAATGGCGTCAATCCCGGACAGTTCATTCAGTTGTTCAACGACCGGACGAAGGACCTGAACGGCAAAGTCGTCGGGTGCATCATCACCCTCTATCAGGACCGATCATTCGACATCGAGATCAAGTCGTCACCCGCTGCCGTGCTGCTGAGATCTGCGGCCGGTATTGACAAGGGATCCGGAGAACCGAATACCGAAAAGGTCGGTTCGGTTACACGGGCACAAGTCGAGGCGATTGCGGAAGAAAAAATGGAAGATCTCAACGCAGCCACGACCGAAGCAGCCATGCGCATCATCGAAGGCACTGCCCGCTCAATGGGCGTCACGGTGGAGGGCTGATCAATGACACACGGCTCAAAGCGTACAACGGCCAACACCGAACTCGCAGCCAAAGGCCGCGAACCACACACGCCGACTGATGCGGTCAAGTTGCTGAAGTCTTTCCAGGGCACAAAGTTTGACCAGACCATCGAAGTGTGCGTCCATCTGGGGATCGACCCAAGACAGGCCGATCAACAGTTGCGAGGCGGCATCTCAATGCCCAAGGGAGTCGGCAGATCGGCTCGCGTCGTCTGCTTCTGCCCTCAAGACAAGGTGGACGCGGCGAAGGCCGCGGGCGCAGCAGAGGCCGGCGGAGAAGAACTCGTCAAGAAGGTCGAGGACGGCTGGATGGACTTCGATGTCGCCATCGCCTCACCGGACATGATGAAACACATGGGCAAACTGGGCCGCGTACTCGGGCCGAAGGGCCTCATGCCCTCACCGAAGGCTGGCACCGTGACACCCGACATCGAGACCGCCGTTTCAGAGTTCTCCGCCGGAAAGGTCGAGTACCGAAATGACGACGGCGGCAATGTGCATTGCCTCATCGGCAAGATGAGTTTTCCCGAGGAAGACCTTGTCGAAAACCTCACATTCTTTCTTGAGTTCATCGAAAAATCCCGCCCGGCCTCGGTCAAGGGCGTGTACCTCAAGAAGTGCGTCATCAGCGGCACCATGACACCGAGCGTGCGCATCATCGCCTGATCGAAGGCAGCTACGGAGAAGAGCCATGAGCAAGCCCGTCAAAGAAATGATCGTCAGCGAGTACAAGCGTCGCTTTCAGGATGTCGAGAACGCGCTCATCATCGACATCCGCGGCATCGAAGCAAACACCAACAACGAACTCCGCGTGGACCTTCTTCGGAAGGACATCCGCATCACGGTGCTCAAGAACTCCCTTGCACGCAAGGCATTCGAAGACACTGCACTCGAACCACTGAGCGACCACCTCGACGGACCAGCCGCCCTCGCATTCGGTGGTGATTCTGTGGTCGAGGTTGCGCGCAATCTCGTCACATGGGCCAAGAAGATCACCGACCTCGAACTGAAGGCTGCCATCCTGGACGGGGAACGGTTCGATGGTGCCGAGGGTGTAAAGAGACTCAGCGAGTTTCCAACCAAGGATGAGGCTCAGGCGACCGTCGTGCAGATCGTGCTGTCGCCCGGTGGCCGTGTTGTCGCCGGAGCAACTGCACCGGGAAGCGCACTCGCCGGGATCATCAAGGAACTCGGAGAACGATTGGAACGCGGTGAGGCGATGGAGAAGATCGCCTGACCGAGGATCAAGAACTTTTTGACATCGCGTTGGACTGGCCCCTCGGGGTTAAAAGTCGCACAGGGCGGCTCCTCTTCGACGCATGAAACTACTGTTTGGAGAATGACACCATGTCTGAAGAAGCAACCGCCACAAAGGAATTCGACGCCAAGGTTTCGAAACTTGGCGATGAGATCGCCGGCCTCAGTCTGAAGGAAGCCGTCGATCTTGCGGACTACATGAAGGACAGCTACGGCATCGAGCCCGCCGCGGGCGGCGCAGTGATGATGGCCGGCCCTGCCTCTGATGATGGCGAAGGCGCCGAGGAGCAGACCGAGTTCGATGTGGTTCTTGAAGCCATCGGCGACAAGAAAATTCAGGTTATCAAGGCTGTCCGCGAAGCCACCAGCCTCGGCCTCAAGGAGGCCAAGGAACTGGTCGACGCCGCTCCCAAGGCGATCAAGGAGAAGGTTTCCAAGGAAGAGGCCGACGAATTGAAGGCCCAACTCGAGGAAGCAGGCGGCTCAGTTACCGTCAAGTAACTGTCCAATCACCAGTTACGCGATTTTGCAGGCCCTGTCGACCAAGCGTCGTCAGGGCCTGTTTCATGCCGAAAGAGCCCCCCGAATCCCCGGGGACCACTTTTTTTTCGTCTTTTTTTTCAAGTCAACCCCCCTTGGCCCGTTGTTTGCACCGCCCAGCACCTGTATCCTGCGTGGCTCGGTAGTGCGGTCCCGTTTTTCATCTTTTCGACAAACCTGATCAGGCTTCATGACCAGTTCATGCGGCTCCGGCCCCCTTGCGAGGTGTGATCTGATGGCAACTCTCCCTGTGCGCGATTTCTCGAAACGCGGCGACGCGATTCCAGTCCCCCCACTCACACAGGTACAACGAGAGGCCTATGAGCGTCTCGTTCAATCCGTAGCTGACTTCGACAAACGAGATGACTCCGGCCTCGAAGGTCTTCTCCGCGAAGTCTTCCCCATCGAGTCCTACGACGGATCGATGCGCGTCGAGTACCTCTATTACAAACTTGATGAACCCCGATACACGGTTGACGAGTGCAAAGAACTGAAGCTGACCTATGGCAGCCCGTTCCGCATCGGCGTGCGATTCGTTCGCGACGGCGTCGCCGAAGTCATCGAAGAAGAAATCTACCTTGGCGAGATTCCTCTCATGCTCGGCGGTGGCGAGTTCATCGTCAACGGAGCAGAACGCGTCATCGTCAACCAGTTGCACCGATCTCCGGGTGTGGACTTTGCCATCGAGGAAGACACGGGCGACCGCCAACTCCATAAGGCACGGATCATTCCGGAACGCGGCTCCTGGATCGAAATCGAGGTGACCAAGAAGGACGTTCTGGCGATGAAAATCGACCAGTCATCCAAGATCTCCGCAACGACATTCCTCCGTGCGCTCGACGAGAAGTACAGCTCTACAGAGAAGATTCTCGAACTCTTTTACGATGTCAAGGAGAAGACGGTTGGGCGGCTGAAGCCGGAGGACTACTCAGCCGAGCTGGTCATCGACAGTGAAACCGGCGAGGAACTCTGCCGCGTCGGCGCGCCGATCGGCGATGCGCTCGAAGCAATTCAGGCTTCGCCACTCAAGAAACTCAATGTCATCTCCAGTCCTCCCGATCCGCTCATCCTCAACGCGCTCGCCGTCGAGAAGCTCGACTTCCTCGCGGATGTGACGGAGCACGAGGCCGCTCTGCTCAAGATCTACGGCAGGCTGCGACCCGGCAATCCGCCTCAAGTCGACAAGGCCAGGCAACTCTTTGCCGAAAAATTCTTCGACGACAACAGGTATCGACTCGGCAGGGTTGGACGATTCCGAATCAACCGCAAGTTTGACATGGATGTCGGCGAAGATGTGATGCATCTGCGGGCCGAGGATTTCCTGGCTGTCGTGCGATACATCCTCGAGCTCCGGAACAGGGACAAGAGAGCCCATGTCGATGACATCGACCATCTGGGCAATCGGCGACTGCGGACGCTGGATGAACTCGCGGTGGAGGAAATCCGAAAGGGCTTCCTGAAACTGAGGCGAACTGTCCAGGAACGAATGAGTGTCAAGGACCCAGAGGAACTGGCGAAAGTTTCCGATCTCGTCAACTCCAAGGCAGTCAGTTCGGCCATCGACTTCTTCTTCGGGCGAAGCGAACTGTCGCAGGTTGTCGATCAGACGAATCCACTTTCGATGCTCGTGCACGAACGCCGTCTCTCCGCGCTCGGCCCCGGTGGCCTCAACCGAAAGCGGGCCGGCTTCGAAGTCCGGGATGTCCACATCTCCCACTACGGCCGCATCTGCCCCATCGAAACACCCGAAGGCACCAACATCGGCTTGATCGCATCGCTGGGCATCTATGCACGGATCGATGACTACGGGTTCATTCAAACCCCCTATCGCACAGTTGCACGAAGCAAGGCGACAGATGATGTTTCCTACCTTCGTGCCGATGAAGAACTCAACGCCGTTCTTGCACCGACAGAGGTGCTGGACGACAAGGGACGCCTCACCGGCGAGCATGTACTCGCACGCGAGGGTGGTGAACTGACGCAGGTCGCGCCCAAGGATGTCGACTTCGTCGATATTTCACCCAAGCAACTTGTCGGCATCTCCGCTGCCCTCATTCCGTTCCTCGAACATGATGACGCCAATCGCGCGCTCATGGGTTCGAACATGCAACGGCAGGCCGTCCCCCTCATCACACCGGAGCCACCGCTGGTCGGTACCGGTATGGAGAGGATCGCCGGACACCATTCCGGCATGCTTGTCAAGGCGAGGCGAAGTGGCACGGTCACCTATGTGGATGCCCGTCGCATCATCATCAACAGCGCGGACGAGTACATCCTCAAGACCTTCCGCGGGCTGAATGAACGGACCTGCCAAAGCCAGAAGCCGATCATCAAACTCAACGACCAGGTGACCGAAGGGCAGATCATCGCCGACGGCGCTTCCACTGTGGAAGGCCAGTTGGCCATCGGGAAGAACGCACTGGTCGCATTCAACACATTCGACGGCTACAACTTTGAAGACGCCATTGTCGTCTCCGAACGTCTGGTCAAGGATCACGAGTTCACATCCATCCACATCGATTCCTTCGAGGTCGAAGTTCGCGACACGAAATTGGACCGCGAGGAGTTCACTCGGGACATTCCCAATGTTTCTGAGAAACAACTTCGGAATCTCGATGAGACCGGCATCATCCGCCTTGGTGCTCGCGTCGGCCCCGGCGACATTCTGGTTGGCAAGGTCGTTCCCAAGCGAAAGAACGAGCTGACGCCGGAAGAGAAGTTGCTCCATGCCATCTTTGGACGCGCTGGTGAGGATGTAAAGAACGAGTCGCTCACCGTTCCCGCCGGAAGCAGCGGCATCGTCATCGGCACACGGCATTTCAGCCGCAGGATGCACCTCAACGATGAGCAGAAGAAGCAGCTCAAGCGGGACATGGAAGAGTACGAAAGCTCCATGAACGGCAAGGCCATCGAGTTGTTCCGCGAGATGATTGCGGGCATTAACGAAGCCACCGGCTCTGAGATGGTCGACTCGGCAACAAGGCAGAAGGTCGGTGCCTCAGACATTCCCGAGGTCATCATCGAGCAGATCGACAACTTTACGGAGAAGTGGATCAAGGGCTCGAAGGAAGCCAAGGCTGCAGCCATGCAGGTGCACGCCCAGTTCTGGCCCCGCATTGATGCGATCTACAAGGAACGCGACCGCCGGCTTGCTCACATGAAGCGCGGTGATGAACTGCCACAGGGCGTGCTGGAAAAGACCGTTGTGTATCTGGCGAACAAGCGATCCATTTCGGTTGGCGACAAGATGGCCGGCCGTCACGGAAACAAGGGCGTCATTGCACGAATCGTGCCCGAAGAAGACATGCCGTTCCTCGCCGATGGGACACCTGTTGACATCCTGCTCAATCCCCTTGGCGTGCCGTCCCGCATGAATGTCGGACAGTTGCTTGAACTGCACCTCGGCTGGGCTGCGAAAGTACTGGGCTTCCAGGCGATCACGCCCGTATTCGACGGTGCAACCGAGAAGGATGTCCTCGCCGCCATCGATGAGGCCAACACTCGGGTGCGGGAACTCACATCCGCCTTCGAAGCCACCGGCGAGAACCCCGGCTCTCCTGGCGAAATCCTCGCCGAGATCCCTTATGGCGGAAAAGTGCAGTTGTATGACGGTCGAACGGGTGAGCCGTTCCACCAGCCGACCTCAGTCGGTTGCATGTACCTGCTCAAACTGCATCACCTTGTCGATGACAAGATTCACGCTCGATCCACAGGCCCCTACAGCCTCATCACCCAGCAACCGCTCGGTGGCAAGGCTCGAACCGGCGGGCAGCGATTCGGCGAGATGGAGGTCTGGGCGCTCGAAGGCTACGGAGCCGCATATGTGCTGCAGGAACTTCTGACAGTCAAGAGCGATGATGTCGAAGGTCGCACAAAGATCTACGACTCGATGGTCAAGGGCACAAATGTGTTGGAGGCGGGCATGCCCGTCGTCTTCGACGTGCTCTGCCACGAAATCCGCGGGCTTTGCATGAACATCGAATTGGAGAAGGAGCAGGCCGACGTCGGCAGCCTCCTCTGAACCTCGCAAACGGGCCGGCTACCCCGGCCAGTTGGGAACAGCATCCATGACCGAGAATGTCTTTGATCGAGTAAATGACTTCGGATCCGTCAAGATCGGACTCGCCAGTCCGAGCGACATCCGCAGCTGGAGTTTCGGCGAAGTTCGCAAGCCGGAAACCATCAACTACCGTACCTACCGTCCCGAGAAGGACGGTCTGTTCTGCGAGCGGATCTTCGGCCCGGAACGGGACTATGAGTGCGGGTGCGGCAAGTACAAGGGCACGAAGTTCAAGGGCATCATCTGCGATCGCTGTGGCGTCAAGGTGACGCACTCCCGCGTGCGACGAAAGCGTATGGGGCACATCAATCTCGCTGCGCCGGTCGTCCACATCTGGTTCTTCAAGGCGCTCCCGAGCCGGCTCGGCACGCTCCTTGCGATGAAGACCGCGGACATGGAAAAGATCATCTACTTTCAGGACTATGTCGTACTCGATCCGGGCGACACGGAACTTGAGTACCGACAGGTCATCACGGAGGATGAGTACCGGGAGATCATGGCGAAGGGCGGCTACGGCCCGTTCCGCGCAGGAATGGGCGCTGATGCCGTACGCGAACTTCTCGAATCTCTGGACCTGCACGCCCTCTCCCTGCAGATCCGCGACGACCTCGCCGCAACCCGCTCGAAGCAAAAGACGAAGGATCTCGCCAAACGGCTGAAACTTGTAGAACAGGTTCGCCACAGCCCAAATGATCCGGTCTGGATGGTGCTGGATGTCGTGCCGGTCATTCCTCCGGAACTTCGGCCGCTCGTTCTGCTGGAGTCCGGCAACTTCGCCACAAGCGATCTCAACGATCTCTACAGGCGGATCATCAATCGAAACAACCGACTCAAGAAGTTGATGGATCTCAACGCCCCTGAGGTCATCATCCGCAATGAAAAGCGAATGTTGCAGCAGGCCGTTGATGCGCTGTTCGACAATGGTCGCTGCCGCCGGCCGGTACTGGGAAGTTCCAATCGACCGCTGAAGTCAATCACCGACATGATCAAGGGCAAGCAGGGACGCTTCCGCGAAAACCTGCTCGGCAAGCGCGTCGATTACTCGGCACGATCAGTCATCGTGGTCGGTCCGGAGTTGAAACTCCATCAGTGCGGGCTCCCGAAGAAGATCGCGCTTGAACTCTATCAGCCGTTCATCATCCGCCGGCTCAAGGACCGCGGGCTCGCGGACACGATCAAGTCGGCCAAGCGAATGCTCGAGCGACGCGACCCCGAAGTGTGGGACATCCTCGAACAGGTCATCGATCAGCATCCGGTATTGCTCAATCGCGCACCCACACTGCACAGAATGGGTATTCAGGCATTTGAGCCGACGCTCATCGAAGGCAACGCGATCACCCTGCACCCGCTGGTATGTACCGGCTTCAATGCCGACTTCGATGGTGACCAGATGGCGGTGCATCTGCCCCTTTCCGTGGAAGCGCAGGCGGAGACGCATGTGCTCATGCTCTCCACCCACAACATTTTCTCACCTGCCAACGGTAGTCCGCTCGTCTCTCCGAGTCAGGACATCGTCATGGGCGTCTACTTCCTGACCTTCATGGACCCGGAAGACACCCGTGAAGAGAAGGACCTCAAGAAGTTCCGGAATGCCCGGGAAGCATTGCTGGCCTATGACTTCAAGCAGATCGGTCTGCATGAGAAGATTCTCGTCCGGCTGCCGGCGTATCCCAGCCTCGTCACGACCGAGACCGGCGACATCGGTCCCATGCCGACCAACCAACGCGTGATCACGACTGTCGGCCGAGTTCGCTTCTGCGAAGTTCTTTCTGAGGGAATGCCGTTCTACAACTGCACGCTCGGAAAGAAGGGCTGCAGCCGTGTCATCGACGACACCTACGAGCTCATGGGGCGAGCCGCGACACTCTCTCTTCTCGACAACATGAAGGAGGTCGGTTTCCAGACCGCAACATGGTCCGGCCTTTCGATCGGCATCACCGATCTTCGCATTCCCGCTGGCAAGCAGGATCTCCTGGACCAGACGCAAGTCAAGGTCGATCGCGTGGAAGCCGCATACAACGCAGGTGCGATCACCGAACGCGAGCGACACAATCAGTTGTTGGACCTTTGGGCGCACTGCCGAGAGAGTCTGACCAAAGAATTGGTCCAGACGCTTGAGTACGACCGCCGCGATCCCGTCACGGGTGATGAACTGCCGATCGGCTCAGAAGAGGGCAACCGGTATCTCAACCCGGTGTATCTCATGTCGACTTCCGGCGCCCGAGGCAACATCAGCCAGATGCAACAACTGGCAGGCATGCGTGGACTCATGGCCAAGCCCAGTGGCGAGATCATCGAGACGCCTATCCGTGCGAACTTCCGCGAGGGGTTGAATGTTCTGGAGTACTTCTCCTCAACACATGGCGCACGAAAGGGGCTCGCCGATACCGCCCTCAAGACGGCGGACTCCGGATACCTCACCCGAAAACTCTACGATGTTGCGCAATCCGTCGTCGTGACGCAATTCGACTGTGGAACGAAACGCGGTGTCACCAAACGTGCCGTCTACAAGGGCGACGAGGTTCATGTTCGACTGGCCGATCTGATCCGTGGCCGCACGAGCATGCAGACGATCATCAATCCGATTACGGATACTACGATCGTCGCCACAGGACAGATCATTAACGACACCATCGCTGCCGAGTTGCAGAAATTGAACATCGACGCGGTTCAGGTGCGAAGTCCGTTGACATGCGAAACCGCAGGCGGTTGTTGTGTCCTCTGTTATGGCGACGACCTTTCGACCGGCACAGCCGTCGAAGAAGGAATGGCTGTCGGGACGGTGGCCGCCCAGTCGATCGGCGAGCCGGGGACCCAGTTGACCATGCGGACATTCCATACCGGAGGTGTCGCGTCCCGCGAATTCGTGCAAACGAATTTCAAGGCGTCGCACTCCGGCATAATGATCATGCGAGACTGCAACGAAGTACCACTTCCCGATGCAAAGAACGATCACCTGGTCGCGTTGAAACGGACGGGAGAACTGGTCATTGAAGATGACAAGGGTCGCGAACTGGACAAGGCGTTCCGCGTGCCATACGGCTCCACCATTCGCATGCCCTCCGGCTCCAAGGTCAAGAGGGGTCAGATCCTTGTTGAATGGGACCCCCACCGAACGCCTATTCTCGCCGAGAAATCTGGCGTTGTGGTGTTCAAGGACATCGAAGTCGGCTCGACCATCCGCGAAGAACTGGCGCCGGGCGGTACTACTGAGCGAATCGTGACCGAACACACGGGTGAAAAGCATCCCCAGATTCTGGTGCAAGACGGTGAAGGTCGGACGCTCGACTTCCACCATCTCCCGGCCAAGGCCCGCATCGAGGTCAAGGAAGGCGAGCAGGTAAAAACCGGACACATGCTCGCTGGTCGACCAAGTGAAGTGAAAGGCTCTGCCGACATTGTCGGTGGTCTTCCTCGCGTGACGGAGATCTTCGAAGCTCGCACGCCAAAGGAGCCGGCCATCCTCGCCCGCATTACGGGTCGAGTAGAACTGGACCCCGAACGCAAACGTGGCAAGATGATCATCCGCGTGGTTCCAGAAGGCGGCGAGGGAGTCGAGCATGCCGTGCCGCAGGGCAAGCATCTGCTCGTGCATACCGGTGACATGGTTGTAGCGGGCGAACCACTGACGGAAGGCCCGCGCGATCCAAAGGAAATCCTCGACATTCGCGGCGAAGAGGAACTCTTCGGCTACATGATTTCGGAAGTGCAGAATGTCTACCGCGCACAGGGGGTGCCGATCTCCGACAAGCACATCGAGGTCATTCTCTCCCGCATGCTTTCCAAGGTGCAGGTCGAGAAAGCCGGCGATACAGAGTTGTTGCCGATGGACATCGTGGAGCGATATCAGTTCCGCGATGCCAACAACACGCTCGACCGCAGCGTCATTATTCGAGACCCCGGAGATACCTCCTACGATGTGGATGAGATTGTCCTGAAGGACGACATCAAGGAAGCCAACGCGCTTGCGGAGGCAGAGGGCAAGGAAAAGGCCAAGACCGGCAGGCCCAAGAAGGCCACGGGCAAGCCGCTCCTGCTTGGCATCACCAAGGCATCCCTGCAATCGGAATCCTTCCTGTCCGGTGCCAGTTTCCAGGAAACCACCAAGGTCCTCACCGAAGCATCCCTCAAGGGTGGCGTGGACGAGCTGAAGGGTCTCAAGGAGAATGTCCTGCTCGGACACCTCATCCCTGCCGGAACCGGTTTCGACCCCTACCACACGATCAAGGTGGACCATCTGGTCGATCCTCCGACAAGCGAGGAAGACGAGGAAACGATCATGCTCGCCGATGCCGCCGAGCGGGCAGAAGCCCTTGGGGCCACCCCAGATGGACCTACCGTACAGATCGAGACCCCGCAGGCCGAGGAATTCGTCGAGCAGATCGGCGAGGGCTGACCCTGCATTGGCAAGGCAAGGGGTGAGAACCCCTGTCTTGCCGACGCCCCAGGGACACCCAACAGGCTTTTTGCCTGCTCCCGGGCTGCTGGGGTGCTATCATCCACATGTTCGAGGCCTGCTCGCCTCCGGGCAGCGGGCCATAGGAACCCGGCACCCCCCTCTGGGGTCCGGCATGTCATGAGGCGGACCGGCAGGTTCGGAGACGGAGATGAATTCAATGAATCGGACGACGCTGACCGCGTGTGCCGCCCTGCTTGCAATGATCGTTGCCGGCGGGTTGACTGCGGATGTAGTTGCCAAGGAAGGCCGAAGCCCCACCGGCCTTGATGCTGGGCTTGATCCAGCGATCGAACATCTCCTGAGCGATATCGGAGCGCCCCTCGGCGATGCCCTCGTCACGATCAAGTCTCGCCCGCTGACCCCACGCTCCATCGCGGCGAAGGTCTACCCTGCATTCCGGAACGACGCGCGGATCAAGGTCAAGTTCGCAGACGATCTGCGGCTGCGACTGGATGACCAGGGCCAGCCCTACTCCACGACCGGAAAGCAAACGGCCACCATCGCCGCAATCGTCGATCAACTCGGCATACAACTCCGACCAGCCGTTGAAACCCCGCAGCATGTGCTGGATGACATTCGCGTTCGTGCGGAGCGATACAGTGGCACCATGCAGCCGGACTGGGGAGGGCTCTACTGGGTCGTCGGCGACCGCGCACTTGCACAGGCCGCTGCCGACGCTTTCTTCTATCTTGACGATGTTGAATATGTCATGTGGGCGCCGATCTTTACGCCCGGCCACATGGGCAAGGGTCCTCCTGTCATGGCGGAACTTCCGTCGCCTCAATTGTTGGGTGACCGGAAAGAGGGAAAGGCAAAGCCGCGTGTGGATTCTCCGCAAGGTGCATGCGCAGTCACAACCTCGGACTGCCGCGACTCCCTCACGAAACTCGACTGTGAACAACTCGGCGGCACCTTCCTCGGCAAGGATTCCGTCTGCGGAAGCGCGCAGACGCTGCGAGACGACTGGATTCCGGTGCAAACAGGTGATGTGCTCGAAAAGGACCTCGTGGATGGCGGCGAGTACCGAGGAAGCGAAGTCGGGGCCTGCTGCGTCTCGGCCGCACAGGATCCAGTCGATGGGTGCGTCGACGGTGTAAGTGCGGATGGTTGTGCCAATCTCGGCGGCTTCTTTCAGGGCGTCGGTGGTACCTGCGCAACCGCGCCTTGCGGTGGCATCGGCGCTTGCTGCGTGAACTTCGCCTGCGACTCGGATAATGAAACGAATGTCTGGTGCACGCAGTTCCTCGGCGGCTCCTTTCAGGGCAGTGGTACGGTCT
>CAZJIB010000008.1:83943-97178 GCA_964546085.1 uncultured Isosphaeraceae bacterium | reverse complement strand
TACGACCTTCTTGACCGTGTAGTGTCCAAGGCACGACAACACCGGCTTGACATAGATTCGCGTGGGTTCCAGAAGAGCCTGCCCAAGTGTTTGATCCGAGCCCAGTTCAGGGTACTTCGCGGTGAGATCCAGATTCGCATCAGAAACCACCCGACGAACCAGGGAGTACCCGTTGGAGTGAATGCCGCTGGACCTGAGCCCAAGTATGACATCGCCGGCCTCCACCCGCGTCGGATCAATCGCTCTGGGGAGTTCCACGACACCGACGGCGAATCCGGCAATGTCAAAGTCACCTTCGGCGTAGAGGTCCGGCATCTCCGCGCACTCGCCGCCGATCAACGCGCAGCCCGCTATCTCGCATCCTCTCGCAACACCAGCAACGATTGATGCGGTGGTTTCCGGATCCTGCCTGTGCAGGCCGAGGTAATCGAGGAAGAAAAGCGGTTCCGCACCCTGCACAATCATGTCGTTGACATTCATGGCGACACAGTCGATACCGACAGTGTCGTAGATCCCCATGTCGCAGGCCAACTTGACCTTTGTCCCAACACCATCGGTACAAGCTACGAGCACCGGATCGCGGTAATTCCTCTTGAACAATCGCTCATTGAAGTCCAACCGGAACATCCCGGCGAAATCGCCATGTTGTCCCAATACCCGCGGACTGTGGGTGCGGCGCATCAAGGAGCCGATCATGTCCACAAGACGATCGCCCGCCTCAATGTTGACGCCGGTTGCGGCGTAGGTCAACGGGTGTCCGGGTTTTCGGGCAGTCGCCATGACGGTGCAGTGTAGTGAGTGGTACAGCGGTTTCCGCGGTGGTATCCTGCCAGGTTCATGTCCATTCTCGTCAACGGTTCAACGAAGGTCATCTGTCAGGGCATCACCGGTTCCGCCGGCGCTTTCCACACCAAGGGCTGCCTCGACTACGGGACGCAAGTGGTGGGCGGGGTCACGCCCGGAAAGGGTGGACAGCAGGACGCAAACGGTCTGCCCGTCTTCAACACGGTGCAGGATGCTGTGGACAAGACCGGCGCAACGGCCACCATGATCTTCGTGCCACCCCCATTCGCCGCTGATGCGATCATGGAAGCCGCCGCTGCGGGCATGTCGGTCATCTGCGCAATCACCGAGGGAATTCCCATTGCCGACATGATGCGTGTACGGGCGGAACTGAGTGCCTACCCGGATGCCGTACTCATCGGGCCAAACTGCCCGGGCATCATCACCCCCGGGCGTCGGGTGAGCGGCGAGGGCCCTACTGCGACCTTCGAGGGAGGGTGCAAGATCGGCATCATGCCCGGATACATCCACACCGCCCCGGCGGATGCGGAAAGTGGCAGGAGCGTCGGCATCATCAGCAGGTCGGGAACACTGACCTACGAGGCTGTCTGGCAGACCACGACACTCGGGCTCGGACAGACCACCTGTGTAGGCATCGGCGGCGATCCCATCAAGGGCGTCAACTTCATCGATCTTCTGGAATTGTTCGAAGAGGATGATCAGACCGACGGCGTCGTGTTGATAGGCGAAATCGGTGGCAGTGACGAGGCAGATGCGGGGCGTTGGATTCAGGAGAACATGTCGAAACCAGTGGTTGCGTTCATCGCGGGTCGCACGGCACCCAAGGGCAAGCGAATGGGACACGCCGGGGCGATCATCGGAGGCAGTGATGACACTGCCGAGGCGAAGATGCGTGCGCTCCGCGAGTGCGGTGTCACCGTCGCCGAGAGCCCTGCCTCCATCGGTTCTGCGATGAGTGACGCGCTGGGTGCAGCGGCGACTTCGCCGGGGTAACTCCCGGGGGTAACTCCCGGGGGTGACTCCGGGGGTGATTCCGGGGGTGATTCCGGGGGTGATTCCGTTTGCATGCGTGGGTGCTGGTATGCTGCCTCCACCAACCCATGGAGGGGTATACGTGAGCACAATCAAGGAACGATACGAGTCCGTCCGGTCAAGAATGGCGTCGGCGGCGGAGAGATCCGGCCACAAACCTGACAAGTTACACCTCGTCGCGGTGACGAAGTACGCGTCAATGGAGCAGGTGCGGGAACTCATTGAACTTGGGCATCGCGACTTCGGCGAGAGCCGGCAACAACACTTCACGCAACTCGCCGCTCAGGTGGACGAGTACATCGATCGCCGCCGCGAACTCGGAGAGCCGAAACTTGAGGGGCCGATTCGCTGGCACTTCATTGGACACCTGCAACGCAACAAGGCGAGGCGGGTCGTCCCATTGGCGAGGCTCATCCACTCGCTTGATTCACTGAGACTGGCTGAAGAGTTGCAACCCTTGGCGGCGAAGCGGGATCAGATCGTGGAGGTGTTGATTCAAGTCAACGTCTCCGGCGAGCGTCGCAAGCACGGCGTTGCTCCGCCGGCCGTCACCCATCTTCTTGATCAGATGGACACCATGATCAACATCGAGCCGCGCGGAATCATGTACATGGCACCGCCGTGCGAGGACCCGGAGGAATCTCGGTGCCTTTTCGATCGGTGCCGTGAACTCTTTGATGATGTGTGCAAGAGCGGTGCGGGCGGCGAGCGTTTCAACATTCTCTCCATGGGAATGTCAGGTGACTTCGAAGTTGCGATCGAGTGCGGCGCAAACATCGTTCGTGTTGGAACCGCAATCTTCGGCGAGGCGGCGGAGAGCGACTCGACCGCGGATGAGAAGGCCGCGTGCTAGCCGGAAGTATCGGTCCAAATCCCTTGTCCGTTACCCCAAGTCCGCGGATGCTGCGAAGGCGAGTTGCTCGAGCGACCGAGAGAAATCGACGCTGGATACAGCGACGGTTTCCGGCAGGGCGAGCCTGATCGGCGCGAAGTTGAGTATGCCAACAACGCCCGCCGCAACAAGCCGGTCTGCAATCTCCTGCGCAAACTGTGCCGGCACTGCGAGGATCGCCATCTTGATACCGCGCAAAGGAATGATCCTCGTCATGTCTGCGACCGGGCGGACCTTGTGCCCCGCAACATCCGTGCCGATCACATCCGGGCTGCTGTCAAAGACCGCGACAACCCTGAAGCCCCGGTCCACGAACTTTGGATATGCAGAGAGCGCGCATCCCAGTTTTCCGGCTCCGACAACCGCTACATCCCAGGTCTGATCGGTTCCAAGAATCTGACGCAGCTGATCGCAAAGTCCGTCCACCTCATACCCGACGCCAGGCCGCCCGAATTGGCCGAATGTCGCCAGATCCTTGCGAATCTGCGCTCCAGTCAACCCCAGCGCCGCGCCGAGTTGGCCCGAACTGACTGCTGCAAGTCTCGCGTCGCGAAGCGTCTCAAGTTCCCGGAGGTACAGGCTCAGGCGGCGGGCGGTCGGCTTGGGGATTCGAGGCCGCTCAATCATGCCTGAAAGTATAGGTCGGTCGGCCCGGTACCCTGTATCCGTGTACTTCGCCGAAATCCTCGACCGCGATACCTTTATCTCCAGCTTCGAGTTCTTTCCTCCAAAGACCGATGCGGGCTGGACGCAGTTGCAGGATCGCCTCCAGGAATTCCAGTCATTGGAACCATCTTTTGTGTCGGTAACCTACGGAGCGGGCGGGAGCACGCGCGACCGAACACACGAACTGGTACTGCACCTGGCGCGTGAAACCGACCTGGACCCTGTGCCGCACATGACCTGCGTCGGCCATGGCCGCAATGAGGTGGACGCGATGCTGGGTTCCTACGCGGAGGCTGGAATCGACAATGTACTGGCCATACGAGGTGACATCCCAAAGGGAGGGAACACGGGTGGTGACTTTCCACATGCTGCTGATCTTGTCACGCGGATTCGACAGTTCGATGGACATCGGTTCGGCATCTGCGTTGCGGGTTTTCCGGAAGGCCACCCGGAGACGCCGAATCGGCTGTTGCAGATGGACCACCTCAAGGCAAAGGTTGATTGCGGGGCGGACTGGATCTGCACGCAGTTGTTCTTCGACAACGCAGCGTTCTTTGACTGGTGCGAAAGATGTGAACTTGCGGGGATTTCGCTGCCACTGGTTGCGGGAATCATGCCAATCACTTCCATTGCGGGCATGCACCGGATGGCGGACCTTGCTGGTGGCGCAAACTTCCCAGCGCGGTTGCAGAAACGGCTGCAGCGACACCAGGACGATCCGGAATCGGTGCGGCAAGTGGGAATCCAATGGGCTACGGAGCAGTGCGGCGACCTGATCGACCATCGCGTTCGAGGGATCCACTTCTACACACTGAATCAGTCCGGGGCAACGGAAGACATCTACCGGGCCCTTGGCACGCCGAGCGGCTCCCGGCTGCGGGGATCTTGACCGCCTTCTGCTATCCTCCTCTCGATGAGGCGCCCCCTGATTCCCGCGTTGTTCTGCATTGGTGTGCAGGTGTTGGCGACGGCCGCCGCCGCCGGTGTTACTACGCCCCCGCAGCCCTCGGTTCGCAAGGTGCCCGCTGCGTGGATGGGGTTCGGTCTCATGTTCATTCTCTTTGCCGTCGTGGTGACGATCAGTCTGATGCCGTCAAAGCGATCCCATCAGGACTGACGATGCAACCGAGCGGATCTCCAACACGCGGACCGCTGGCTGGGTTGATCGCATTGAACGCGGTACTGCTTGCGATCCTCGCCGCCGTCGTCTTCATGCCGGAAGCCGATGCACAGGTCGTGAACCGCCACCGATACGCCGCCGCTGCTGCGCACATCAACGGTGTGGAGGCCGGTGTCGTGTTCATCCTCGACACGACAACGCAGGAGCTTGTCGCTGCAGCGTGGAATCACAACACGAAAATGGTCGAGCCGATCGGCTACCGCGGTGTTGCGTCAGACGCAGCATCGGCGCTGCGGGGGAGATGAAACGGTGAAGCACCGAGCACTCAGTACAGCACCACTCTGGGCATCCGCGGCAATCATCTTCGCACTTGTCATCGTGCAGGCGGGACGGCTTCACGCTCCGCGTGCACACGCCGGGGACACCATCGGCACCAGCGGCGACTTTACGCTCATAACCACGAGCAGCGGAAGTGGACCAACCGACAATCCATACGACATGCTGTATGTGATCGACAGCCATGACGGCGTGCTGCTGCTGTATGAGATCGAAAATGCGCAGGATCGCAAGGGGATCACCGTCCGTGCCGCCGGACCCATAGAAAGTCTCTTCGCAGGCGTTCGCCGGTAAACTGGCGACATGCCGCGCACTGTCGATACTGTCATGGCCGAGGAACGGGCTCGCTCCTTCACGAGACGCTCGATCAAGACCGAATCCAAAATGCAGGGCCTGCGACTTGCGTTGTCCATGATCGATCTGACGACGCTGGAAGGAAAGGATTCCCCCCAGAAGGTTCAGTCGCTGTGCCACAAGGCCATTGCACCATGGGATGGCGAGGTAGATCCGCCCCTGCCGTCCGTCGCCGCTGTCTGCGTGTACCCGAGCCTCGTTTCCGTGGCGAGGCGGGCTCTGGAGGGTTCCACTGTCAAGATCGCTTCGGTTGCGACAGGTTTTCCAAGCGGTCAGTTTCCGCTGGATCTGCGCTTGCGTGATGTGAAGGCGGCAGTCGCCGCCGGCGCGGATGAGATAGACATGGTCATCAACCGCGGCTCATTCCTCGCGGGCGGATTCGATGAAGTAGCGGATGAGATTCGCGCAGTTCGGGATACGTGCGGCGGGGCGCACCTCAAGATCATTCTGGAAACCGGCGAGTTGGAGACGCTCGACAATGTGCGTCATGCATCGGATCTGGCAATCGCGGCAGCGGCGCCCGAATCGGACGGCGAGTTGTTCATCAAGACCTCCACGGGAAAGGTGTCCCCTGCAGCCACGATGCCCGTAACGCTGGTCATGCTGGAGGCTATCCGCGACCACTATCTCAAGACGGGCATTCGCGTCGGCATGAAGCCCGCCGGTGGCATTCGATCGGCAAAGAGTGCGATCCACTACCTTGTCATGGTCAAGGAGACGCTCGGTGAACCCTGGCTGACACCACAACTCTTTCGCTTTGGCGCTTCGAGCCTCGCGAACGACCTGCTGCGGCAGATCGTCAAACAACTGACCGGCAAGTATGCCGCCAACTACGATTTCAGCGAGGCATGATTCAATGACTGAGGCGACAGGAGACATCGGCGGAATGGCATGGGACTACAGCCCCGCCCGGCAGGCGAACGTCGTTGAGATCGCCGACACACAGAAGCTGTTCATCAACGGAAAATTCGTCGCACCGAAGTCGAGAACATGGTTCGCCAGCACCAACCCAGCAACCGAGCAACACCTTTCGGACATCGCATCGGCGGGAAAAGGCGATGTGGATGCGGCCGTTGCAGCAGCCAAAGCAGCGCTGCCGAAGTGGTCGCGGCTTCCGGGCAGTGAAAGGGCGAAATACCTTTACCGAATCGCGAGGCGGATTCAGGAGCGGTCGCGGGAACTGGCGGTTCTTGAAACGCTGGACGGCGGCAAGCCGATCAAGGAATCCCGCGATGTCGACATTCCCCTTGCCGCCCACCACTTCTTCTATCACGCGGGCTGGGCGGACAAACTCGCCTACGCCTTTCCGGGCGCTACACCCCGTCCGGTCGGTGTCTGCGCCCAGATCATCCCATGGAATTTTCCGCTCCTGATGGCGGCTTGGAAACTGGCACCCGCGCTGGCGTGCGGCAATACCAGTGTGCTCAAACCGGCGGAGACGACATCACTCTCGGCACTCCTGCTTGCGGAGATCCTGCAGGAAGTTGAACTGCCGCCGGGCGTTGTGAACATCGTCACAGGGGCGGGGAAAACGGGCAAGCTTCTCGCCGAACACTCCAGTGTGAAGAAGGTGGCGTTCACCGGCTCGACGGAAGTCGGCAAGATTCTCGCTGAGTCGGTTGCGGGTACCGGCAAGAAATTGACGCTTGAACTTGGCGGGAAGAGCCCGAACATCATTTTTGCCGACGCGTCCATCGATCAAGCAGTCGAGGGCATCATCTCCGGCATCTACTTCAATCAGGGTCACGTGTGCTGCGCCGGGTCGCGACTTTTCGTCGAAGAGTCGATTCTGGAAGAGGTCGTTGAGAAGTTGGAACACCGCCTGCTGTCACTCCGCCTGGGCGACCCGATGGACAAGAACACGGATATCGGGGCCATCAACTCCCGCAGCCAACTGGACACCATCGAGCGTTATCTCGCCATCGGGTCGGAGGAGGGTGCGGAGTTGCACCAGTTGGATGAACCCTCGCTGCCACGAAAGGGGTACTGGTGCCGGCCGTGTTTCTTCACCGGTGTGCAGCCGAGCCATGTGATCGCCCGCGAAGAGATCTTTGGGCCAGTTCTTTCGGTCATGACCTTCCGCACGCCGGAGGAAGCCCTTGCGCGGGCGAACAACTCCCCGTACGGGTTGGCCGCCGGCGTGTGGACCGACAAGGGATCCAAGGTGTTCGACATGGCGCGGCGGCTTGAGGCCGGGGTCATATGGTGCAACACCTACAACCGTTTCGACCCCGCTTCACCATTTGGCGGGTTCAAGGAGTCAGGTTTCGGTCGCGAAGGAGGCCTGCAGGGACTGCGGGCGTATGTGGAGTTGGAGTAATCGCGATCGATCGATTCGGAATACCACTGCATGATCACCTTCCCATGTCCAAGTTGCCGCGTTCTGGTGGAAGCGCCGCAGCACCTTGCAGGTACGACGCTGGGGTGTCCACATTGTGGCAACATCAACACGGTTCCGGCGCATGTGGTCCAAGGCACACTGCCACCCCCTTGCCCGCGGGTGGCCTACATCCTGCTGGCGATTCTGGTTGGGAACTTCGGCATTCACAATTTCCTGGCTGGCTATACCGGCCGCGGAATTGCTCAGCTCCTGATTTCGGTGCTGCTGTTCTGGACGATCATCGCGCCGATGGTGGTCTGGATCTGGGCGATTGTGGAGGCGTGTACAGTGTGGCAGGATGCCCGCGGACGGGCGATGAGTTGACATGGCAAGATTGACTGTTCCCAAGACCTACAAACTCTCGATCGGCGGGGCATTCCCTCGCACCGAGTCGGGGCGATCGCTGGCGATTCACGATGGCAGCGGCCGCATTGCCGCCCACATTTGCCACGCATCCCGCAAGGACCTTCGCGCAGCGGTCGAAGCGGCGACCTCGGCACTTGCAGGGTGGAGAGACGCAACGGCGTATTTGCGAGGCCAGATGCTCTACCGCATGGCCGAGATGCTTGAGGGCAGGCGGGACGAATTTGCCGCAGCTCTTGCGGTGACTTCCGATTGCACTGCCGCGGTGGCACGGCGGGAGGTGGATGCTTCGATCGACAGACTGGTGCACTTCGCCGGCTGGACCGACAAGTTTCAACAGGTGCTCGGTTGCCAGAATCCAGTGGCAGGGTCCTACTACAACTTCACCGTGCCGCAGAGCATAGGGGTGGTGGCGGTAGTGGCGCCAGATGAACCTCCGCTGCTCGGGCTCATAACGCTCATGGGGGCGGTGATGTGTTCGGGGAACACTGTGGTGGCCGTTGCATCCGATGATCACCCCCTGCCCGGTGCCGTGCTTGGCGAAGTATGCGGTACGTCGGACATCCCGGGCGGCGTCGTGAACATCCTGACGGGGAGGCGAGCAGAGTTGCTTCCGTACATTGCCGAACACCGGCAGGTTTCGGGGATCTCAGCCGCCAATGTGTCAAAGCAGGAGCGGACACTTCTTGAGCGGGGCGCTGCCGAGAACATCAAGAGAATTCGCGTGTCCAGATATGAGGATGATGCGTGGGGGAATGCATCCGTGACGGCGTCACCCTGGGCGATTGAACCCTTTGTGGACATGAAAACCATCTGGCATCCCTCGGCCTGTTGATGGTGCCATGCACCTCTCCGCCAATACAGCCAGAAGGCTCCCTGCACGTCCGATCGAACACTTGATACCCCTTCCCCGTAGAAGGAAGTCGCCCGCGGCAATGTGCCGCGGCGAGAGGTTCTACTATCCATTGGAGATGTGAAAGGACCGATCAGCCACATGAACTCGCGCAATTGTTTGCTCGCTGTTGGAAGGATCCCGACCTCAAGAAGCGATTCTTGAGTGATCCCAAGGCCGTCCTTGAGGAGTCAGGGTTTTCGGTTCCAGATGGCCTTCATGTCAAGGCCCAGGAGAACACGGACTCCACCGTGCACCTCACGTTGCCTGCCGCCCCCACAAACGCCACCGAGCTTTCGGATCATGAACTCGCCAACGCAGCGGGCGGCACGATTACGGCGAAGTTACCTACTTTTGCAGGGGTGGTAGGGCCGGATTCCTGCGACCCAGGCCAAGGCGGTTGCTGACCCTACTTCGATCGCATTGAAATCCGCCGCGTCACGGTCATCGGCCCGCGGTGCTGTGGCGTGAAAGTCACTTTCAGCGCCACCTGATCCGGAAGCGTCTCGACGCTGCCCAGCGGCACGGTCACCCGGTACGTACGGGTGACATCGTCGTAGGTGGCGAGATTCGTGTCCGGATCATCGAGGTTGATCAAGAGGCGATCGACCATCGGCAGACCGCCATTTGGTCTGGAGGCAACGACTTCAAGCGTGCCGATGCCACGGCAGGAGACATCGTCGTTGTCGAGGAGCTCGACCCGGACTTCCAGCGCATTGTTGTCCACATCATGTCTCGTCAGCGGGTGGACCTGCATGTGCTCCGGGGCATACGCCCACATACCGTCGACGGCTACAGGACCACCACGGCCGGCGCAGCCAGCAACCAACAGGCCGCACAGGGCCCCTGCGGTTCTGATCACCCGGCAATCTCGTCGATCAGCCGCTCTACAGCGATCGCAAGTTTCTCATCGGTGATGTAACTGCCCTCCGCAATCGCCGCCGTTACAGCGTCGATGCGATCCTGACGCACCTCTGGCAGTGCATGCAGTTGTTCAAGCAGGTGGGCCTGCTCGGAGATTTCTACGCGATCAGCACGGCATGCTCCCGCGGCCACCGGGGCCTCTACGCCACCCTTGGCGAGAACCTCCACCGGTGCAGTCCGCTGCACACCTTCCACCATCGCGTTCCCGATTACGGATACATCTGACATCGACACCTGGCTCCTTAGGCACCATGAAAGCGGTGCCGCTGTTCCTCAAGTCCACCCAAGCTTCCCCCGCCGACTTCCCTGATCGGCGGTGCCTGTGGCCACGCTGCCACAGCATGTTTATCGTACCGTTCGTACGTCGTGCTTGAACTTTGCAACACTTTGGGAAGTTTCCGTAAAGTCCGATAGGAGGAGCGTTTGAAGGCTCTGAAAGCCGGTTTTTCGCCCTTCGCCAGCCGCGGGTACGATGCCGCGTCATGAGGCCGCCCACACGCCGAATTTCCGTCCTTTTCTTGGGTCTTCTGCTTTGGTCCTGCGGCGGCCAACCACCGCAGCAGGAGCGTCAGAGAGCCCTCGTGGGAACGACCAACATGGCATCTTCCCCACGAATAGTCCCCCGGACCCCCCCGCGGCCGGCCCCCGATCGATACGGCATCGTCCTTGCCACCTTCCCAGGAGCAGGCTCAGCGGAGGCCGCCACATCGCTGCGATTGCAACTGGCCTCGGCGTTTCCTGGATTGGCATCCAAGATCTTGCTCCATGAGCGACGAAACGGCTGGGTTGTGGCCTTTGGGGACTACACCGGTTTCGATGATCCCCGAGCCCGGCAGGACATCGAGATGATCCGCAGACTCCGAGGACCGCGGGGCAACCAACTCTTTCCGCAGGTTCTGCTGACGCGATTCCGCGCACCACGGGCAATGAGTGACCTCCACCCGCTGGACCTTTGGTCTGTGCGACAGGAATACCCCGATATTGACCCGCTCTACACGCTGGACATCGCCATCTGGGGAGATTTTGAGAGCGGCCAGTGGAGCGCCTCGAAGCGGCGATCGGCGGCCGAGCACTACGCGGCCGAGGTTCGAAAGCGTGGCTACGAATCATGGTTCTACCACGATGAGGATCGCCAACTGAGTTCGGTGACGGTCGGACTGTTCGACCACTATGCGATCGACGCGGAAACCGGCTTCTACAGTATGGATGTAGATGCGGTCCTGGCGGAGTTTCCGGAGCGGCTGGTGAACGGCGAGGCGCTCATGGAGTATCGCAATCCGGGGGATCACTCGATGGGTATGCGGGCTCAGCAGCCTCGTCTGGTGGAAGTGCCGCTGGAGTAGCCTCAAGTGTCTCGACCCGCGTGTACTGGTCCAAATTGACCGTCGAGATCTCACCGTCGGCCAGTTGCAGATCCACCCGATCGAGCCACAGACGCTGATCTCGAGACCCTTGGAACCATGAGCCGGTGGGGGCCCGGTAGGACCGGACGACCCTGCCCTCGATGGTCTCCGACCATGTTTGATCCCGCAGGGGGGTCTGCACCGTGATGCGGATACGGGAACCCACTTCTGGAAGTGATGTGCGTGATGCCATTGGGGGGATTGTAGCGCAAGAGCCCCTGAAGATCACCCCAGATCAACAAGCCGAGCCGGCGCCACGGTGATCGGTGACTGTCCGACTGTCTGCAGGGTCATGTGCCCAAAGCGGCGAGCGGAGAGATAGGAGTTGATCTGATCGAGTGTCGCAGCTTCAATTTCCCTTCGAATGTCAGCGAGTGTGCGGGCGTGACCCATTGCAAAGCACTCGTGGGCGAGCCGCCGCGCACGGGCCGTCGTCGACTCACTTTGCATCACGATTCGGCTGAGAAGACGCCGCCTTGCTCGATTGAATTCCTCTTCACTGATGCCATTCTTGAGGAGGTACAGTTGCTCCAGACACACCGCGGCCGTCTCATCCGCTCGCTGCGGAGTCGTGCCGGCATAGAGGCGAGTTGCGCCCTCGTCACGGGACGCGGCGTACCGAGCGTGGACGCTATAGCACAGTGACCTGCGCTGCCTGACCTCTGTGAAGAGTCGCCCGCTCGACGCACCACCAAACACCATCATCGCGATCAACTCGTTCATGCGGTCGGCGTCGTCCGCCTTCGGCCCGTCGAATGCCAGAGCGAGGTGTGTTTGGGCGCTGTCGTGTGCAAGAAAGTGCAAGCCGCGATCGCCACTATCCGTCGTGGACGGCTCGGGGTTGTCACCGCGCCAATCTGTAACGGAGGAGGTGATCATCGACAGAGTTGCGTCGGTATCAATGTCACCGGCGATTGAGAGGATCGCCCCATTCGGCCGCATGGTCTGATCGGCAGCCACTCGAAGATCCTCTGGCCTCATCGCAAGAAAAGCCTCGCGATCGCCGTAGGGAGAGCGGTTGAAGGGCGAAGACAGGTGGTACCGATCCAGTTCCACCATGGCCAGGTGAGCAGGATCATCGGAGAGCGAGTCAATCGCCTGCACACACAAGCCCACAATTGGCGACAGAGATTCCTCGGGGAGAAGGGGATCGAGAACGATGTCACGCAACATCCCGAACCCCTCTTCGAAACGGGATCCCAGCATAATGCCCCCCAGTCGCATGAACCGGATGCCGGGCGAGACCTGCCGCGAGATGCCGAGGCGATCAAGCGCCGCTGCCTGCTCCTTTGCGGTGAGCGACCCTGTGCCTCGCAAGACCATCTCCGCGAGTACGGCGCCGCGGCCGACGCGATCGTGCGGGTCGTATGCAACGCCTGCCGGAAGCCACCATTCGATGGCAACTGACCGCACATTCGGCACATGCTCCACCAGAACATCAAGGTGGTTACTCAGTCGGTGATGAACAATACTGGTCACGGCGGGAAAGCATACATTGCGTGCGTTGTGCGGGTCTGTTGGCAAGTTTTTCGATTTTTTTTATGCAGCGAGCAACACCACTCGTGCGCGGTGTTGTTTGGCGTGCGCGCAGGAGCCGCACGGGAGTTGCGGAGTGCGCATCAAAGTGCCGCAAACAGCGCAAGGCACGCAAAATGCGATGTAACCGGTGAAAAAACCGTGATTTATGCGCGATTGGGAGGTACGCACGGTTGCTGTCGTGACAAGATCATTCTGTGTGTGCAGAAACACAATTCGCGGTATGTGCGGCGCAAACAGTGTTGTGCGCGCCATTGGGAACGAAAAAAAATGGATGAAGTTGCTTTCGGGATGAGCCCGATACATGTACAACGCGTGTGGCGGTGTGTCCGCCCGTGGTCCGTACGCGCATGACTGTCGCGACGAAGGAACAATAAGGAGGTCATCACCATGGCCAAGAAGAAACGCGCAAGGCGCAAGAAGACGACTAGGAAGAAGGCAACGAGGAAGAAGGCTACGAGGAAGAAGGCTACGAGGAAGAAGGCTCGTCGCAAGACGACCCGCAAGAAGGCCACTCGCAAGAAGGCCACTCG
>CAZJIB010000008.1:51433-83843 GCA_964546085.1 uncultured Isosphaeraceae bacterium | reverse complement strand
GTCGCAAGACGACCCGCAAGAAGGCAACGCGTAAGAAGGCCACTCGCAAGAAGGCCACTCGCAAGAAGGCAACCCGCAAGAAGAGCCGCCGCCGCCGGTAGGCTCTGAAGCCCTTGTCCTCGGATCACAAGTGGGCGGCCCCGTTTCGGGGCCGCCTTTCTTTGTGGGATTGCGAGCACAGGGTTAGGTGCTATCATTCGCCGCCATGACATTCATCATTGCCGAACCGTGCATTGGAACCAAAGACACCGCCTGTGTTGATGTCTGTCCCGTCGACTGCATCCATCCGACCAGTGATGAGTCGAAGTTTGAAGAGGCGGAGATGCTCTACATCGACCCGGACACCTGCATCGACTGCGGGCTGTGCGTGGACGAGTGTCCAGTGCAGGCGATCTTCCCCGAAGAAGATCTACCCGAAGAGTGGAGCAAGTACGAGAAGATCAACGCGGACTGGTATACCTGATCAGACCCCGGACGGACCATCCGGCGGCTCATTCCAATCCTCGACGCGGTCGCCAAGATTCAACTCTGATCCAGAGGTCTTTCGGTATCCGAGTTTGCGGATGACCTCAAGGACATCGGTCCATGTTGGGAACGCGCAGTCATTGGCTTCCTTGAAGGCGTTGATGGCCATCAAGAACATGAATTGCTCCTGCGTCATCTCACCTTCCTCCGCACTGCGAAGGAAGTCAGTCCGCCGCCTACCAGGACCTCGTCGGCGATCTAGATTTGTGGATTCCCCACTGACTTCTCGTCGGTCAATGCCGCTTCGGCGATCGACGACGCCGTCATGATCCGATTCTGTCAACTCCGGTGAATTGTCGTCCGGTGGTTGGTCGCTCATCGTGCACTAGCATAGGGCAGTCACCAGCGGCCCGTTCCCAATCAATGTTCTGGGATACCCTCTCCATGATCATGTCCGATTCCGACAAACAGAGGCCCATGAATGTCCCAGGTGCCATCCTTGCGTGGATATGGCCGGGGCTGGGACATCTGTCGACTGGTCGCCGGCGACGGGGCGGACTGATCATGTTCGGCGTGCTGTTCTTGGTCACCAGCGGCCTCTTGATCGGTGGCTTTGACGCCGTCGACCACCGAAACGACTCTCTCTGGTTTCTTGCCCAGGTCTTCAGCGGTCCGATCGTCATCGTGGCGGATCTTGTCAACCAGTTGCTGATCAAGACGCAGCCCCAGGAACAGCGTGTCCTGCTGGTCGGGCTCTCGCATGTGAATGAGATCGGGATTCTCTACATCGCCATGGCAGGGCTCATGAACTTCGTCGCGATGCTGGATGCCCTCAGCCCATGGCGACAAGGGGATCTGGAGCGGCGAGGGGAGACGGTGGAGTCGTGATGCTCGGTTGGATTCCCTTTCTTGAACCGGCCAATGGGCTGCAGACCTGGTGGTATCTGCTGCTGATTCCGCTGGCCTTCGGCCTTGCCGTCATCTACAAGGCGATAAGAGAGCCATCGATGTCCCGCTACTGGCGAAGCGTCTGGATCATGACGACCCAAATCGTGTTGGTCATCGCCGCAATTGCCGTCGCGCTCGGCGTGTTCGTGCAGGTCGTGATCCCGGTGGTCTGACAGACCGCTACCCAGCCATCAAACGAACAATGTCCGGGCGGTCAGCCAGCCTCGCACGGAGGCACTGGTTGATGATGACCAGACGCTGGCTGACGCGAGACTCCGAACAGCCCACCGCCTGTCCCACCTCCCGCATGGTCAGCTCATCGTAGTAATAGAGAACGACGATGAGGGAGTCTCGAGCATCAAGATTGCGGCAGAGCCAGGTGCGAAGGTCTTCGCGATCAGGGTCCGACCGTCCACCGGGCCGCTCGTCCTGAATGGAGGACATGGCATCACCGTCACCCGCTGAACTCTCGCCGGCGTTGAACGCCACCGTTCCCGGCAGTGCCATGTCCCGCATGGCCGCATTGAACGCGGGCTCATCCATGCCCAGCCGTATCCTGAGTTCTCCTGAAGTCGGCGGACGGCCGTGGGCGGCTTCGAACGCCTGCATGCCCGCTCGCATCAACTTGGATCGCGATCGCGCCAGCCTTGAGATGGTGTCCTCACGGCGGAGATAGTCATGCATGGCTCCGGAAATCCGGCGCCTGCTGTAGGACTCGAATCGGATCCCCCGCGTGGGGTCGAATCGGTCGAGGCAATCACTCAGCCCCTCGAATGCGGACTGTGCGAGGTCATCCGCATCGACACACGGCGGCAACCCACCGGCGAGCCGCTCTGCGATCGAGCGGACATGCCCCTTCATGAAGTGGACGATCAGTCGCTCGCGGGTTGCACGGCACCCGGTTTCTCGGAAGTGCTGCAAGGCGTCAGTTGCCCATGAGAGCGTCGAATCCGACCCGGCGGCGATGCTGCGACCATGCATCTCATCTTGCTCCCCGTCGTTCGTTTCCCGTCCATGCGCCCGCGGTATCCCGCTTGCGCCCGTCAGTGGTTGACTGGCCATGCCTGCATCCGTCCCTGGATTGATTGTCTGTAGGGGGCCCCGCGCACCTGCGATGCCCAGCCTGTTCATATCGGCAGGGCGGGTTGTCCACCTTGAACACCCCCACTCATGCATCCGAGAGTGGGCCTTCCGCGTTTTTTTCTTCGCGTGATTGCCCCGTGTCGAGTAGGTTGTGTGCAGGGGGATACTGAGGAGGAAGCATGTTCCAGTTGACCCCGACCATTGTCTTTGCACTGTCTGTGTTTGCCGCTGACGGCGGCTCCTACCGGTTTCAGTCCGGCGAAGTGGCGTGGAAGGCCATGTCGCCCGGTCGCCTCGCTGCGAACCTCGTGCAACACGCGGGAAGTGCGTCCACATCTCACGCCTTGGTCAGGTTCAACAGCCCACTCAACCCCGCCGACCGCGCCGCCTGCGAAATGGCGGGGCTCACCGTGCTCAGCCCGCTCGGTGGAGGTACATACATGGCCGCCATCGACCCGGCGGCATTAAGCGTCGCCGGTGTGCTTCGAGCGGCCGACATGCAAGAACTCCGCCCCGTCGAGCCGCAGTGGAAACTGCACTGGTCGCTGGCAGAGGATCGCGTTCCGCTTTGGACCGTACAACCCCGTGATCGCATCCGTGCAAACCCCACAGTCGCGGTCTATGTGCTGTTTCACCAGGATGTCGATCTCGATTCGGCGAGCAGCGATGCGGTCACCATGGTCGGTGGGAAGGCGCGTTCTGTCTTGCAGAGCATCAATGGTCTGGTGCTGGAACTGCCCTACGAGTCCATCTGGACGCTGATCGAGGATGATCGCGTGCTCTATGTCGAACCGGCACTGCCGAAGTTCAGTGAACTCAATGACTCCAACCGTGCGCTAACGCAGGCGGATGAGGTTCAGCAGTTCCCATATTCGCTCGATGGCGACGGTGTCGTTGTCATGGTCTACGACGGTGGATACGGTCTCTCCAGCCACGCCGATTTCGGTGGGCGGCACACGACTCGCGACAGTTCGAGTCTGAGTGACCACGCAACACATGTCGCTGGAACGATCGGCGGTGATGGCAGTCTCAGCGGCGGTGCCTACAGAGGCATGGCCCCTGCCGTGACGATTGAGAGCTACGGCTTCGAACAGGAAGGCGGCCTCCATGAAGGGTTTCTCTACTCGGACCCTGGCGATCTGGAACAGGACTACAGCGACGCCATCAATAACCACGGCGCCGTCCTTGCCAACAACTCGATCGGCACGAATACCGCACCGAACGGGTTTCCGTGTGAGTGGACAGGCGACTACGGCGTTACCAGCAACCTCATCGACACAGTCGTAACGGGGGGGCTGGGTGGCGATATTCGCACAATCTGGGCGAATGGCAACGAGCGGCAGACATCCAATTGTGGGGACAGTTACCACTCGACCGCGCCGCCCGCCTGCGCCAAGAACCACATCACCGTCGGGGCGATCAACTCCAATGACGAGTCGATGACCTATTTTTCCAGTTGGGGCCCTGCGGATGACGGCCGCATCAAGCCGGATATCTCCGCACCAGGATGCCAGAGCGACGCCGACGGTGGCGTGACCAGCTGCTCGGCCTACGGCGACTACACGGTCAAGTGCGGCACATCGATGGCCTGCCCGACCGTCACCGGCCTCTCCGCCCTCATTCTGCAGGACTACCGACAATGGCACCCGATGTCGCCGGATATGGAGAGCCACACGCTCAAGGCACTCCTGGCGCATACCGCAGCTGACAAGTTCAACACCGGGCCGGACTACCAGTACGGATACGGCAGCGTGCGGGTCCGGGAGGCCATCGATCACATGGCTTCGGAGAACTTCCTGGAAGGTGACATTTCCGGGGGGGAGACACTTGAGTATCTCGTCTATGTGCAGGCGGGCGATGGTGATGTCAAGGTGACGATCGCGTGGGACGATGTGCCCGCGACGCCTCTGGTCGTTCCCAGTCTGGTCAACGACATCGACCTCGTCGTTCTTGATCCGGCCGGTGGCACCCATTATCCGTGGACACTCGACCCCGACAACCCGGGACAACCGGCCGTGCGCACGCAGGCCGATCACCTGAACAACATCGAACAGGTCATCATCGACGGATCTCTTCCGGGCGTGTACCGCGTTCAACTGACCGGCACGAGCATTCCGCAGGGACCGCAGTCCTTCGGGCTCATGGCCTCTCCGCTGCTGATTCAGTGCTCGCCGGCAGGACTCGCATCGCTCGATCGCACGGCGTATGGGTGCGGAGGCGTACTGGGGGTGCAGGTTGTCGACTGTGACCTCAATACCGATGACGATACGGTTGATACCGTCACGGTCATTGTTTCCTCGACCAGCGGCGGAGATGTACCGCTCGTGCTCACCGAATCGGGTGCCGCAACGGCGTCGTTTGCCGGATCGTTGCAACTTGGATCGGATCTCATCGTCGCCGAAGGCGACTCGGTGCAGGTCCTGTACACGGATGCCGACGACGGGCAGGGCGGAACGAATGTCGAGGTGATAGACACAGCCGGCGTGGATTGCACCGGAGCGGAGATTCTGCTCGTCGATTCGGGCGATATGGGGCCCTATGAGGCGACGATCTATGTGACGACGAATGAGCCGACCGCACTTCGCGTGACGTTTGGATCGCCCTGCGGCATCTTTGATGGCGAAGCGCAGAACACCGCCTTTGCCACGGAGCATGCACTGCAGTTGACATCGCTTGAGGAGAACACCACCTACTGCTTCGATGTTGAGGTCTGGGACATGGCGGGCAATTCCACCGAGGATGACAATGGTGGCAATTGGTTCCAGTTCACAACAACCGACATCCCGAACTTCTTCACGCAGCAGTTCTCGTCGGGTTTTGACCTTGATGGATATTCGGTGACATTCACGCCTTCGTCCTCGGTGGACGAATACGAGGCCTGTGCCGAGACGATCACCGAACTGCCGACGCCGGTCAACAGCGGCTCGAGCGTCTCACTCAGCGATGACGACTCCGAATCCCGTTCTTCGTCGCAGCCGGTGCACCTGTACGGACAGTCGTACAGCACGATTCACATTGGCAGCAATGGATACATCACGTTCAACGGTGGTGACACCGATTACACAGAGTCACTCAGCGAGCACTTCAAGCAGCCCCGCATCAGCATGCTGTGGGATGACTTGAATCCAGGCAGCAGTGGCGTGGTGCGGTTTGCGGATCTCTCGGACCGTGCAGTCGTGACATTTGACAATGTGCCCGAGTACAGCAACACCGGAAGCAACACATTCCAGTGCGAGTTGTTCCACAACGGCGTCATTCGAATGAGTTGGCTTGGCATCGACTCAAGTGACTCGATTGTCGGCCTCTCTGCAGGGGAGGGCCAGTCACCGGACTTCCAGCCGAGCAATCTTGACGGCGAGGACGATTGCGGCGTTGTCATCGTTGGGGATGTCAACAGCGACGGCATCGTCGATGTGCTCGACATGCTGGCCGTCATCGCCGCGTGGGGCCCGTGCGTCAATTGCCCCGAGGACATCGACGGAGACTGGTCTGTCACCGTCAAGGACCTCCTGATCGTCATCGCCAACTGGGGATCAACCGGCTGACACCAAGGGTCACACCCGGGGTGTGACCCCTGTGGCTCTGAGGACGCTAGAATGTCGGGCCGGAGTCCAGAACCCCCGGAATCCAGAACCCCCGGACTTCAGAACCCCATGGCCAGCAAACTGTTCTACTCACTGGAAGAAGCATGCCGCAAACTCGGCAAGTCCGAGGACGAAGTGCGCGACATGGTCTCCTCGGGCCAGATTCAGGAGTTCAGGGACGGCGAGCACCTCGTGTTCAAACGCGAGCAGGTCGATCTCCTCGTCGGCGGCGATGAACTCAGTGACATTGATCTGGACATCGGCGGCGATTCCTCAGCCGGCGGCGGATCGTCCCTGCACATGGGCCTCGCAGATACCGGTGCTCCGCCCGCCGAAGAAAGCGAAGAAGAAGATGACCGTGGCTCCGCAGCAACGCCTCGAGAAGTTCTCGGCGGCAGTGGATACGGTCTGAGTGAAACATCGAGCGGTAGCGGATTCGGTCTCGCTGATTCAGCGATGGGTGAGTCCGACGCCGGGCTCGCAATTGGCTCCGGAGACAGCGACGCTGGCCTCAACCTTGGAGAAGGAAACAGCGGCCTTGGACTCGACCTCGGCGGCTCCGGTAGCGAACCAGGATTCGATCTCGGCGAGACCGGAGAAGAAACCGGCATCGGCGCAGCCTTCGAGGGCGGCGAAGATGATGATGCCGCCGAGACCCGCGTCAGCGATGCAGTTGACGAAGAGCTCAGCCTCGAATCTGTGGGCAGCGGCAGCGGACTGCTCGACTTGACCCGCGAATCGGACGACACCTCACTCGGCGCCGAACTGCTGGATGAGGTTTGGGACAGCGGCAGCGGCGAGTTTGGAGCAAGCGCCTCCGGCCTGTTCGAATCTTCCGAATCCGAGAGTGGTTCCGATGAATCCGCGGCACCAGCCGCCGCAGCCGTCGGCATGCCCATGGCCGCAGCCATGATGGAGGCCTACGACGGCACATGGTCGGGCCTCGGCATCGGCTTGATGATCGGAGCCGCTATTTCCCTCACTGCGGTACTCGTCATGCTTGTCTTCAGCGTCGCCAACCTGCAACCATCACTTGCTGCCATGATGACGGAGAACATGCTTCTCTGGGGTGGCGGCTTGGCGGGCGTAGCGATTGTCTGCGGTCTTGTTGGCATGTTTCTTGGCAAGGCCAGCGAGTAAACCCCTTGGGCCTGACACGATTCGGTCTGCGCGAGTGGCTGACAATCACGATTGTCATGGCGATTTCTTCCGCCATACTTCTGTGGTTGGGTTGGTGGTGGGTCGTTCCAGTCGATGTGCTTCTGTGGCTCGCCATCGTTTCATTCTTCCGCGACCCGTGGCGACGAATTCCGACAGACCTTCCGCCCGGCACAATGCTGAGCCCCGCCGATGGCACGATCTCCGCCGTCGAACGAGTGGAGACGCACGAGGCAACCGGAGGCCCGGCCACCATCGTCCGCATCTTCCTCAGCGTACTCAATGTGCACATCAACCGCGCACCATGCGACATGGTGGTGGAGGAGTTGATCTACCGACCCGGCAAGTTTCTTGACGCACGCACCAAAGCATCCGCACAAGTCAACGAGTCCAACCTCGTCATTGCTCGCACGACGGACAATGAACACATCGGCGTGCGGCAAGTCTCCGGAAAGATCGCTCGCCGCATCGTTTGCCCACTGAAGCCGGGCGACTCCCTGCAACGCGGGCAGCGGTACGGCATGATCAAGTTCGGATCAACGACCGAGTTGATTCTCCCAAGACCTGACGATGTTGATGTCCGCGTCTCTCCGGGCGACCGCGTACAAGGCGGACTTACGGTGCTGGCGGTGTTACATCCGGCCCAATAGGCAGCCAGATTTCCTGCAGTAACTCCACAAGTTCATCATCCGGACCGGCGTGCTTGGCCATCGCCGAAAGCCCGCGGCTGATCATCTCCCGGTCGTCCAACTGGTGGCCAATGTACGCGAGCAAAAAACCGTACGCCCCGCCGTCGCGAGGCTCATCCAGCCGCGGCATGATGGTTACGGCCGCCGTCACCAACTCGTGACGCGTCGGGAGCAGAGCATCGTCATACAACACATCGATCATCTCCGGCTGGAGCGAAAGGAGTGATTGCAACGCCTGTGAGGCAGAGAGATAGAGCCCCGCACCAATGCGGGCGTGCCCAAGGCCAGCCGTAGCTAACGGATGACCCGGAACAAACGACAACGCTCGATTGAACCGCCGCTCCGCCCAGAAATACGAACGCTCCCTCAGCCGCCCCTCAGCCAACCTCATCAACTCGTTGAAACGCCCCGCCTCACCACCAACCAGACGGTCCACCTTCTGCCCATGCGCCAGGATCGTCGGAAGCACATCCTCGCCCGGCTCCGGCACATCACCCGGCAACGGTTCGCCAGTCGCAAGACTGACTTCAAAATCCATCAGCGACACCCCAGAGAGGTCACCCTGCAGGCGGGCATACTGCTCCTCTATCCACGCAGAAGCCCCCTGCGGATCAACGGAGGAATCAGCCATCTGAGCGGCGAACTGCTCAGCCATGCGGTCGAGAATCAGGTCATACGGTGCAGCATCCACACCCCCCGGACCCCCGGGACCTCCCGGCAACAAACGATTGTCAAGCCGCTCCCCCAGCCTCGCAATGCTCATCGCCGTCGTGTGCCACGGTACAACCAACCGGTCGCCGCCGAGCCCCGCCTCCCGATCCTCCCGAAGCCGCGCGGCATCCCAAGCAGTCAAACCGAGTTGGGCATACGGCTCAGCATTGGACTCCACCGAAATACCATGCAGCGGCGAAGCGGTGAGGTATCCGATTCCCTGCACACTCCCCACCTGCATTGGCCCCCCGTCCGCAGATGGCAGCTGATAACCATCACCGATGACTTGCGTGAGCCGATACTGACTGGCCTGCCTTCGCGACCATGTCTCGGGATACTGCAACTCACCCTGAGCATTGCGATTGACAGTGTCCTCGTTCCACGAATGCGCGAAGGAACTGATATCGCGGCCGATGCGCATCTCCCTCGGCGAACTTGCGAAACCGTCGATGACGAATGGAACGAAGTAGTTCGAATCACCCTGCGCAAACAACTGGACAGCGGGGCGATCCGAGTTCTGCCAGTACCACGGACTGTTGGTGAGCGAGTCGGCCAGATTATCAGCACTCGCCTCCGCGGCATCGCCGATGAGCCGGATATCCGCCTGGCTGTACGAGTCGATGCTCTCGTTGTATCCGCGCCCCCTGAGAACACCGGATCCATAAGGTCCCCGGTCGATTCCACGAGGCAACGTGCGAGCCGGATTCCTCCGGCCCCCGGTACTCAAAGAATTGTCGAGCGCATCACCCCTCCCAAGCCCGTCCTGCGCCAGAACCGGCGTGCTGATGAGGAGACTGATGAGAAGTGCCCGAACCAACATGAATGACTTTCCTCCAGTTCCAACATCCTATCCGCCTCTACACTGTGCGGCATGGATCGGCCCCGCAAGTACATCACAACGCCCATCTACTATGTCAACGACGAGCCGCACATCGGCCACGCCTACACCACCACACTCTGTGACATCTGGGCAAGGATGATGCGTGCGTGCGGCGAGGATGTGTTTTTCCTCACTGGTACGGACGAACATGGCCAAAAGGTCGAACAATCTGCCGCCGCCAGAGACATGAGCCCCAGAGAGCTCGCTGATCGGAATTCCGCCGCTTTTCGGTCGACCATGGACCTCTTTGAACTGACCTACGACGATTTCATCCGGACCACCGACCCGGAGCACGAGCGACAGGTACAGGCATTCATCGAGAAACTGCTCGCCCGCGGCGACATCTATGTCGGGACCTTCGAGGGGTGGTACGACGAGGGGCAGGAGGAATACCACACGGAGACCAGCGCTCGCGATCTTAGTTTCGCATCGCCGGTCAGTGGCAAGCCATTGGTGCGGGCGACGGAAGAGAACTACTACTTTCGTCTCAGCGCGTATCAGGAACGGCTCGAACAACTCCTGGCAAACCGCCCCGACATGGTTCGCCCCGCGGCCCGCCGCAACGAAGTGCTCGGGCGACTCCGCGACGGCCTGCAGGATGTACCGATCAGCCGGACGAATTTCTCTTGGGGAATTCCAATGCCCGGCGATCCCAACCATGTCATCTATGTCTGGATCGATGCCCTCTTCAACTACGCTACCGCACTCGGCCTTGGCGAAGAACACAGCGAGCGATGGGACGCTCGCCACGAATACTGGCCCGCCACCTACCACATCATTGGCAAGGAGATTCTCTGGTTCCACGCCGTCATCTGGCCGGCGATCCTCCTCGCACTTGAACTGCCCGTTCCCCATTGTGTCTACGCACACAGCTTCTGGATCAGCGAAGGGCAGAAGATGTCGAAGTCGCTCGGCAACTTCATCGACCTCAACACCATCCGAGCATACATCGATCGATACAGCATCGGCGCGCTGCGGTATTTTCTGGCAACCCAAGGACCTCTCGGCGCCACCGATGCCGACTTTGTCACGGCGAAATTCCACGACGTGTATACGAGTGACCTGGTCAACACCGTCGGCAACAGCACGAGCCGAGTGACGGCAATGATCGGCAAGTACTTCGATGGCGCACTTCCGTCAGAGGAGTCGAACGGCTCACGAATGGTCATCGATTCGCTGGACTGGCCCGCCCGCTGCGAAAAGGCGGTGGCAGAGGCGATAGCGGAGATGGAACAGTTCAACTTGGACCGCTCGATCGAAGCAAGCATGTCGCTGATCCGCGAGGTGGATCTCTTCATCAATACAACCGAACCGTTCAAGTTGGCCAAGGATCCGGAGCGGCGAGACGAACTGGCAGCGATCCTGTACCAATGCCTCGAGGCACTCCGCATAGCATCACTTCTCCTGGCGTGCGTCTTGCCGCAGAAGACGGCCGAATTCTCCGCAGCCATTGGTGCGCCAACCGAGGGGACCCTGCAGGAACTCGCGGCATGGGGTGGTCTTTCGCCGGGATCGCCTGTTACAAAGGTCGCCCTGTTTCCCCGCGTGGAACTGGCCGCTATGTCTTCCTGAGCACCGCTGCAAAAAGAGTGGGGCCACTTCCGCCGGCGTCCGGCATAAGCGCATGGAACCGCTCGACCTCACACCCAGACTGCCGGGCCCACTCCGTCACGGTGTCTTCCGAGAATCCAAGATGCAGGTGCCCCATTGTGTGACGGTAGTCATCCCTGAGGTGTTCCCGCATGTCCACGATCAGCATGCGGCCGCCATTTCGCACGATGCGAGCGGCTTCCGTGATCGCGAGTTGCGGCTCCGCGACATGGTGGAGGACAAGAAAGAACATCGCGACATCGACCGATGCATCACCGAGTGGCAGGTCGAGAATGTCACCCTCCAAGAGCGTGAGGTTGTCAGGCACGGCATGGTGCATGCTCACCGCTTCCAACATGGCCCGCTCACGGTCAACAGCGATGACCTCGCGGACTCGTGGCGCCACAAGCAGCGACGCATTGCCGATGCCACACCCGAGGTCAGCGATGACAAGCGAAGAGTCCAGCAGCGAGAGAATCGCCTCGGCAGTAAAGGTCGTGCCGAACAACTCGGCGCGTAATCGCTCCCACCCCTCTCCCACCTCGCCGAAGAACCCGCGGGAATCTCTCCTGCGTTCGGCAAGTACCGCCGCTACGCGGCCATCATCCTCTTCGCCTCCCGGGAGACTGTCCGGATCCGATCGTAGGGCCGTCCAGAGACGCTCCGCCTGTGGCGGCATGGTGTCCGCAACACGGTGCAGCCCAGCTGTACCGTCGCTTCGGCGAGCAATGAGACTGGCCTCAATCAACAGCCGCAAATGACGGGAGACCGTGGACTGCGGAAGTTGGAGCACGCGGGAGAGTTCCCCCACGCTGAGTTCATGCGTTTGCAGAAGCCGCATGATCCGCAACCGCGCAGCGTCGTTCAGCGCGGTCAGGCAGTCGAGCACCGTAGTGACCGTCCCCGCCGTCGTCATTCAGTGGCGCCGGCAAGGCCCGGCATTGTGGGTCCGGGAACCTGACCCAGATCACGGAGCGCAGTATTGACTCTCGTATCATCCGGGTTGATTCGCCACGCCCATCGAAGACTGTCCACAGCAGCTCTCTCATCACCGAGTTGCACGGCGAGATCGGCATGAAGCAGAAGCGGCTCAACCGTCCGGCCCTCATCGATAGCGATGGCCGTGTCGGCGGCGAGCATTGCGGAGTCGGGATCGTCCAGTTCCATTGCGTACTCCGCCAGGCGCATCCAAGCCACTGTTGTCTGGGTTCGCTCAGCGCGGAGACGGAGCCACGAGAACAAGTGATTCGTATCACCGTCTTCGAGGTAGGCCTCTGCAAGCAAATCTGCAATCTCACTGTCCCCCGGACGAAGGGTCTCGGCGACTTCCAGTGATGCACGAGCCTGCTGTGGTTGCCCAAGTGCGAGCATGCATTGGCCGAGTCGATACTGCGCTCGCCAGTCGCCCGGATGCAGACGTGTGATTTGGGCGTAATCGTCGGCAGCATCCACCCAGCGGCCTTGCCAGCGGGCGTAGTCAGCGCTGTCCCTGAGGCGAGTTGTACCGGGTTCGCCGCAACCGGCGAGAAGCAACAGGCCGATTCCGGCCACGAGGAGTGGTGTGGTACGCATGGTCATATTCCTCCCAATCGGCACGCCATGATACGGTAGAGAGCCCCGCCATGGCCCATCCCTCACCCGTTCACCCGTTTTCCACAGTCGTCCTGCGGCACGAGGAATCCGACGGCGAACACCACTTTGATTGGCTGATCGCCACCGATGCGGCCGGAGAGCTGCCGCTAGCCGCGTTGCGGTGCCACCGCCGTCCGGATCTGAAGGGATGGGATGGCATGCAAGTCCACGCCGCGAGCGAGCATCGCCCGCGATACTTGTGGTTTGAAGGGCCACTGAGCGAGGATCGCGGTATCGTGGAAAGGGTGGCCGAAGGATGCGTAGAGCGATGGGCACGCGACGCCGACCGCTGGCAACTTGAGGTCCGATGGAGTTGTGGAAGGCGAGTCGAATTGGCGATCGACTTCGCAGGATCGACCGGAATCCTGCACAATATGGGCAACGCCGCAGAAAAGGGAGTGTCATGATGGACGAGCAACCGCCGCAAAGCAAGATCACCCACTCGAAACCCGCCATCGGCGGCGACATTCCCATTGACACCGGTGGGGACATGCCCATCGCCGAGTCCGACGGACCGCAGGGAATGACCAAGAAGATTACCGCCTTCGGAAAGGACAGCCGGCACGAGGACGAGTGGGCGCGAACGCCGAACACAACCGGTACGGGCGCCATTCACCTCAAGACCTTTCACAGTAAGTTGACCGACGATGCGTTGTCCTACCTCGACCAGCAGGTCAACGAATGGCTCGACGACCATCCGCAGTATGAAGTCAAACTTGTCTCAACCACCGTGGGCACATTTACAGGAAAGCTGAAGGAGCCGCACCTGGTATGCCAGGTCTGGGTATGACCATGAAGCCTGATGACGAAGTATGTGTGTGTCACCATGTCACCCTGCACAAGATAGATCGGTTCCTGCAGCGAGAGCGACCGGAAGTTGCGTCCAAGTTGTCGGAATGTCTTGATGCGGGTACGGGCTGCGGCTGGTGCATTCCCTTTCTGGAGAAACTGCACAAACAATCCCAGGGTGACGAGCAGGCCGATCTTGGCGTGGACTTTGACCGCTACTCGGATCGGCGAGAGGCCTATCTTCAGAAACGGCGTGAAGGGAAACCCAAGGGGTGAACCCCTCCGAGAGCGGCAAGCGGGAGATTCCACGGGAAATCGGGGGATACCGGATCATCGACATGCTCGGCGAAGGCGGCATGTCAGTTGTCTACACGGCCATGCAGGCCCACCCGCAACGGAAGGTCGCCGTCAAAGTGTTGCGGGGCGGCTCGTACATGCCGACGGCTACACGGCGATTTCGGCAGGAAGTCGAGATTCTTGGCCAACTTGATCATCCGTGGATCGCGAAAGTCTATGACGCTGGTTCGCATGATGATGGAACGGGCGGGATGCCGTTCCTTGTCATGGAATACATCCCCGATGCGCAGGAGTTGACCGATTACCTGGACGCGACAAAGATCGATCGTCGCGATGAACTCAAACTGTTCGCGATGATCTGTTCGGCCGTGGAACACGGACACCAACGCGGAGTAGTGCATCGCGATCTGAAGCCGGGCAACATCCTGATCACACCACAAGGTGAACCGAAAGTCATCGACTTCGGCGTTGCCAGATCGACCGGCATGGGCAATGTCGGCGAGGAAGCGATCACTGAGGCTGGCCGTCTTGTTGGAACCGTGCAGTTCATGGCGCCGGAGCAGGTTGATCCGCGCATTCAGGACATCGACGCTCGCTGTGATGTCTACGCGCTCGGCGCCATTCTCTATCGGATGCTGACAGGACACCTCCCGCGGTCGCTTGAGGGACTGCCTATCTACGAGGCAGTTCGCATGATCAGCGAGGAGGAACCCGCTCGCCCAACGACGCATGATGGAACAATCGACTCGAATCTCGAGGCCATCGTCATGCACGCCTTGGCGCAGGACCGCGAAAAGCGATATCAGACCGCCGGTGCTTTGGGCCGCGACATCGTCCGGTACTTGGCCGACAAGCCGATCAAGGCGCGGCATGTGGGTTCGATGGACCGCCTTCAATTGTTCCTTCGCAGGAACCGTCGCCCGGTGCTGGTGTGGGGCTCGCTGGTCATTGTCGCGGTGGGCGTGGCGGGCTTTGTGTGGTGGAAGCAAGATGAGTCGGCTTTGCAACTGGAGAAACTCCAGGATGAATTGAGGACGGCCCGCGAGGCGCCGTCCCTTCCCGAGGAAGCCGACCCGGTATCTCTGTTGGAGGAACGGTTCTCTCTGGGCGAGAACCCAATTGCCGTAACAGTGAGTGAAAACGGCACAACGCTGGCAGCCGCCTTGGAGTCGGGCGTCGTCGCGTGGCGGCTGGATGGACGCCGCGTGCCGCTGCCGTCCAACAACATGGATACATCGGACATGACGCTGGCTCTGACGGCCAAAGCCACCAAACTGATCATTGCAGACAGTGGCCCTCGCGTACGAATTGCAGATCTGGAGCGGCGGCAACCGCTGAAGCGAATTGATCGTCGAAGCGGCCGCGTCGAGGCAATGGCGGCATCCGCTGCGATGATTGCCATTGCAACCGACGACATGGCGGTGCAGTTGCTCGACCCCAGGAATACGGTCCGGCGCGCACAATCGTCCACCGGAGCATTTGATCATGTGGCCTTTGCGCCAAACGGGAAACACCTTGCCGCGACCAGCAGTTCATGGCTGTCCACCTGGGATGTGGTGACATTCCCCCGGGCTGCGCAACGACACGCGGGACCGTCCGAAACGCTGGCGTTGGTATGGAAGGGTGACTCGACAGTGCTTGCGTTCGGACGTGACACATCGCTGGTCACGTATGAACTTGGCGCGGGATCGAGCGAGTCCACCATGTTGCCGCTTCCCGTCGTCATCGACATCGCGGCGTTCAGCGGCGATGGATCTGTTCTCGGCTGCCTTGGAGACGACCGCCTGTTTCGGGTTGATGTCGCCTCGGGTGAGGTTGCGGAAGTGCCGTGGGATGCGGAAGAAGCACCAGTCGGCGTCGCAGTTGACGACACGGGCGGGATTGTTGCGTGGACGGCCGCCGGCGCCGTGTATCAGTAGTCAATCGGCAATAGTCTCCCCCGACTCATTCGTCGGGGGCGGGCCGGCAACCGGTTGCTCGAGCACATCCCGGATCAACTCAAGCCGATTGACAACCACATCCATCGAGTCCGGGCGATTCTCCGGCTTGGGTTGCACGCAGTCGAGAATCTGCTTGGACAGCAACACATGAATGCGAGGATTCTGGTCGTGAGGTGGAATGGGAAGTTCTACCTTGTCGGCGTCCAAAGCTCCGGTGAACAGGCCGTCGCGAGCCTTCTTTGGTGGCAGGGCGGTCGGAATGCATTCGCCCACGAGTACCCAGTACATCATCGCGCCGAGGTTGTAGATGTCCGTCTTCGGCGTGATTTCACCGCGGTGAGCTTGTTCCGGCGCCATATAGCCCGGCGTGCCCTGAATACGCTTCTTGATCGTGCCTATGGGACAGGCCTGCCCCAGATCGATGATCTTGACATCGCCCTCCCCGGTAATGAGCACATTGTTGGGCTTGATGTCCGCATGGACAAAGCCACGGCCGTGCATGTGGGCGAGGCCTTCGGCGATCTGTCGAAAGATCTCGACTGCCTGTCCGTGATTCCTTGGCAACTGCTGGTCAAGCGTTGTTGCGTCGACGAGTTCCATGATGAGCGACACGGCGGTTGACTTGAACATCTTCCGGTGGCGAACGATCTTCTTGATACCTCGCACCGCATGGTGATCAAGTTTCATGCCGATTGCGGCTTCCTGCTCCACCTGATCGAGAAACCGTTGTGATTTGTCGTCCGTCTTTTCGACATGCTTGAGGGCCCAGACCTGTTTGGTCTTTGGATGCTGCACGGCGTACAGAATCGATGCGGCACCTTCACCAAGCTTGGCCAGCACGGTGTGGTTGGCGATCTTCCGCGGCGTAGCGCGGGAGGTTGAAACTGAGGCGCCGACTTTGTTCATAGCGGGGGAGTGGTGCCGCAACGATCAAGGTACGGCAACGCATGGAAATATTCGTCCAGCCTACAGCAGCCCGGAGGGCGTCGCAATTGTGTTGTAGAAAAAGGCCGACGCGGCCCGTTCCTCAGCGGTCAATCAGCTGGCCGCGAAGCCATGCTTCCTCAAACAGGCCGCCGGGTGAGGTATCCGCGTTTGCGCTGATTTCGCGGCACAGTCGCACATTTCCGGCCGGAATCCCCAACTCCTGTTGGAGTCGTTGGACCAGGCGAGCGAGGTGCTTCATTTGAAGATCGGTGAACGGCCTTCTGTCGCCATTGCCGACAAGGCAGATACCGATCGATCGTTCGTTCCAGGAGGGATCGGCGGTGCCTGGGACATGTGCACCGGGGAGTTGCTGGAGCCAGCGATAGCCCGCCTCAACGACGCCGTCATCGGTTCCATTTCCGTTGCCGATCAGAAAGTGGTATCCCAATCCATCAAGTCCCGCCCCGCGGTGCGATCGTCCAACCGAGTCGGCCGAACCGGCGGGTTCGCCAAGGTGATGGATGACGATGGCCGTCCATCGGGATCGATCAAGCACGACATCGGTGTGAAAAACCGGATCATCGGCCGGGCGGTCATTCAATGCTCCGAGCCGGGTCAGTACCAGATTCTCATGTACCTGAGATTGTTCGGAACCGCCCAGACCCATCAGGCCGAGGATCAGAATCATGGTTGCAGCAAATGCTGCCCAGACGATCTGGGTTCGGCGCGACAACATCCCTGCGTTTGAATTGCTCATGGGGCCTGCCTGATACTCATTCCCCCGCGAGGTGTATCGGTCCATGCCGTGCATTTGGTTGAAAACTGCATCCTTGCCATCTTCATGCTATCGGACATTGTCAGCGGCGGTGGGCTCCCAGCCTGTTGCGAAGTGCCGGTTGCGGATGACCAAAGGCATCCGGTTCGGTGAGCGGTGCCTCCCCATGCCGCATTGCGTCGTAGGTCTGGAACTGGGTTCGTGAGGAAGACTTGGGGAACATCGCCCGTCGGCAACCTGTTGCGGTGGCGGCAAGGACGAGAAGCATCAGGCACATCTTCAGCCGCCTCACAGTCATCATCCCTCCGGAAGGCGCTCAAGCACCTTGTCCACAAGTCCGTAGTCGAGCATCTCGGAAGGGTCGAGCCACTTGTTCCGTTCGCAATCAGCGGCGATCGTCTCCTGATCTTTCCCGGTGTGCGTTGCGTAGATTTCGAAGAGGATATCGCGGAGACGAAGCATCTCCTTTGCTTCGATTTCCAGATCGGTCGCCTGTCCTTCAAGGACACCCGAGAGCAGCGGTTGATGCATGAGGTTCTTGGAGTGCGGCAGGCAGTATCGCTTGTCCTTTGCACCGCTTGCGGCAATCACCGAGCCCATGGAGGCAGCTTGCCCGATGATGTAGGTCGCAACATCACATGGGATGAACTGCATTGTGTCAACGATGCCGAGGCCGGCGGTGACTGAGCCCCCCGGCGAGTTCACATAGAGGCTGATGTCGGCCTTTGGATCCTCGTTGGAAAGAAAGAGCAACTGCGCCACGATGAGGTTGGCCGACTCATCCATGACGGGACCGCCGAGAAACACAATGCGGTCGTTGAGGAGCCGCGAGAAGATGTCATAGGCTCGCTCGCCGCGGCCGGTCTTCTCGATGACAATTGGTACGAGTGTCGACATGGTTGAAAGGTCAATCCTTCTTCTCGTCGTTTGCCTCGAATACATCATCCACGAGCCCGTATGCCTTGGCTTCGTGGGCATCGAAGTACTTGTCGCGCTCGCCGTCGGCCGCAACCTGCTCCAGCGACTGGCCGGTGTGTTTGGCGATGATTTCGTTGAGGGACCGCTTGGCCTTGATGATCTGCTCCGCCTGTATCTGCACATCCGATGTCTGGCCCGTGATACCACCATACGGTTGGTGAATCATGACCTTGGCGTGCGGCAGAATGTGGCGCTTGCCCGGGGCGCCCGAGCAGAGCAGGACCGCCGCACCGCTGTAGGCTCGCCCGATGCAGTAGGTCGCGACTTTGGAGGAGATGAACTGCATCGTGTCGTACAGGGCCAGCGTGTCATCGACGGATCCACCCGGACTGTTGATGTAAAGATTGATGCCCTGTCCCCGTTTCTGATCCTCGAGGTAGAGCATTTGCATGAGGACCCGCGCGGCGGATGCATGATTGATCTCGCCGATCAGGAAGATGACACGGTTTTCGAGCAGCAACTCATCCAGCGTCATCTCTCGTGTCCGCTGGTAACTCGCCGGGCCGGCGACTGCGGGCGGAACGGTGCCGGATGCGACGGCAGCAGCGAGATCGATGTTGCGATATTGAGCGGGAAATTCAACTTCCGTGGGCATGAGGGTCCTTCCTTGGTCGCGGCATCATACAGCCCCGAGGTCGTCGTCGAACCGCTCCTGCACCGCATCGGTATCGATCTGGCGGGGTCCCCGCGTATCGTCCGGGTCTTCCTCTCTGTCCAGAGGCAGGGTGATGATGATTCGAGTGCCGGCGGCGGCGACATCCTCGATAGTGATGGTCCCGCCGTGCTCGGTCACGATCTGCCGCGTCACCGCCAGACCGAGCCCGGTACCCCGTTGCCCTTTGGTGGACCGGAAGGCTTCGAAAACCTGCTCCCGCATGGCCAGATCGATGCCGGGGCCATTGTCGCTGATGGCGATCACGACCTGCTCGCCACCCTCCGGCATCGTTGCTTGCAATTCGACCTTACCGGTATTGGAAGGCACCGCCTCGATGGCGTTGTTGAGCAGGTTCAGGAGAACCTGAAGGATGGCGTGTTCGTCGATGGGTATGGGTGGCAGGTCGCGCTCGACCGCGAAGGACATGGCGACGCGGCGACGCTGACACGCACCGGCGACAAGCGATGCCGCCTCATGCACAATTGGTTCGAGCTGCGCCATGCTGATTTCCAGCCGGGATGATCGGGACCATGCGAGCATGTTGAATGTGAGCGCGTACACGCGGTCGAGGTTTCTCAGGAGAATCGGCCACCCTTCTCTGGCAAGATCGAGGTTACCTTTGTTTAGTGCGAGTTCGACCGCGCCGCTGCCGCTGCGGAGGCCCTGAAGGATGTTCTTGACGCTGTGGCTGATCGATGCCACGGTCTGGCCCATGGCGGCAAGCCGTTCCTGGTGGAGCCGGGTTCGGAGGAGTTCTGCGGTCAACAGTGCCAATGCCGCGTGCGTGGCGGCGGCGGTCAGGAGTTCAAGTTGTTCTTCTGCCCAGCGCAAGATGGACTCGTGCGATTCGATGAGGATTGCGCCGAGCACCTGATCGTGGGCAATGAGCGGAGCGCAGAGCGCCGACCGAAGCCCGCTCTCCGCTACGGCCGGGTCCTTGCTGAATCGGACGTCTTCATCGATGTCTTCGATGAGAATGCCGGTTCGTTCGCGGCATGCGTGTTCGACGATCATCTTGCTGAACGGAGAGACATTCTCATGTATCCGTCCGCCGACGACCTCGATGGCCTGCTGGATGTGCCCGCCATCACCGACCAGAAGTCCGATTGTGCGATCTGGGCGAAACTCGTCCGCGATGATCGAGACGACATGGTGCAGGATGGACTCTTCGCTCAGCGAACCGGCTGTGGCGGCGGTCAGGCGGAGGACGAGCCGAAGATGGATGCGAGCGGCCTGCAGGGAGTGGGGGGATGCGAGAACGATGGACTCCGCACTGGTGTCCAGGTTGGCATCGGGGATTGTGGCGGTCGCGAGCAGGGCGTCCTGTCTCGCAACACGCAGGAGTGATGCACCACATCCAATTTCGTCGCCCGTGCGGATGGCAATTCGCCCCTCGAGCCGCCGACCATTCAGAAAGGTTCCGTTAGAGGATGCGATGTCGCGGAGGTACCAGCGGTCGCCATCAGGGGTCAACTCGGCATGGCGGCGGCTGACGGTGGGATCTGTAATCAACAGTGCCTCAGACGAACGTCCGATGAGCTGTGGTTCGCCCGGTGGCAGGGGGAATACCCTTCCCGCGTCCGGGCCTTCGACGACTTCCAAAGCCAGCATGTGGGGATAGTATGCCCTGCATGGCTCGCCAGCCAAAGTTCGATGCCTCGATGCGATTCGTCGTGATTCACGGCAAGGACTCGTTCTTGTTGCAGCGATACGCCGCCGATCTTGAGGTGGTGCTGGCTGCAGAGCATGGCGAGATCGACCGAATCGTGTTTGATGGCAACGAAACCGACTTGGCGACGGTACTCGACGAGGTGCGGACCTTTGATTTGCTTGCGCAGCACAAGTTGGTCATCGTTGACGCCGCTGATGTATTTCTCGCTTCGAAGGACGGCGCGGTGACGCCGCGCAAGGGCATGGAGCGGTACGCAGAGGCGCCCGTAGACTCGGCGACATTGCTGTTGCGCGCCGAGACATGGCGTCCGGGCAACCTCGACAAGATTGTCAAGAAGGTCGGGCTGGTGCACAAGATTCAGCCGCTGAACGAAATCGACACAGTGCGGTGGTGCGTCGGTCGTGCAGGGAAGGAGCACGGGTGTGAACTCGACGCATCTGCGGCGGATCTGTTGGTTCGGCGCATCGGTCTTGGTTTGACGAGGTTGGATTCGGAACTTGGGAAACTCGCGGCTAATGCAGCACCTCGGACGATGATCACCCACGATGATGTTGTCGAGATGGTGGGGTTGAGCAGAGAGGAACAGGCGTGGGAGATTCAGTCGGTCATGCTTGGAGAAAATCCCGGAGCGGCGATGTCGAAGCTTGGTGAATTGCTCGATGTTTCAAGGCAGCCGCGGGAGTTGATGGTGTGGGCAATCGTGGATCTCGCCAGGCGGCTGCATGCTGCTGCGGCGATGCTTGCTGGCGGGTCATCCCCGGGCGAGATCAGGAAAGCGCTTCGCCTTTTCGGCAGCGGCGGCGATCGGGTGTTGGATGTTGCTCGCAGGGGTCGGCCCGAGCAATACGCTTCGCTCTTCAGCGAGGCTGTGGCGATGGATGGTCGCATGCGGAGTGGGCTGATCGATCCCCGCCGCGGGTTGGAACTCCTACTCCTCCGCGTCTGCCACGGCCTACCCTGACCTGCTGCCAAGACGCATCTCCAAATCCTGGGCGCGGCGGCTTGGCAGCCAGTCAGGGGATGATGAGGCTTCTGCCGGTCATGGAAGCCGGAATGGGAAGATCCATCAGTTGCAGGAGTGTGGGGGCAATATCGGCGAGAATGCCGCCAGTGCGGAGGTCGAGGCTGCGGCCATTGTTCCGCACGACATGCAGCGGCACATCGTAGGTGGTGTGGGCGGTATCCGGCATGCCGGTCTCTGGGTTGAACATCCGCTCGGCATTCCCGTGGTCGGCCGTGATGAGGAGCCGGGCGTCGACGGCAAGGGCCGCGTCCATGATGCTGCCAACACACCTGTCGACGCATTCAATGGCCGCTACTGTTGCATCCATGTCACCGGTATGTCCCACCATGTCGCCATTGGCGAAGTTGACGATGATCAGGCTCTCACAAGCAGCGTCCGCAAGGCGCGACAACACGGCTTCGCACACCGCATCCGCAGACATGGCGGGCTCTTGGTCGTAGGTCGTGACATCGGTTGGACTCGGAACCAATACTCGTCGCTCACCGTCAAACGGTTCCTCCCGGTAGTCATTGAAGAAAAATGTCACGTGCGGAAACTTCTCGGTCTCCGCACAACGGAACTGCGTCAACCCAGCACTGGCCACCACATCCCCAAGAATGTCCGCCATCGGCGGCGGCTTGTCGAACGCGACATCGCTGACCGGCAAGTTAGTCTCGTAGTTGGTCATGGTCGCGTAGTACAGATCATCAAACCGCGGTCCGCGGTCAAAGGGACCACGAGGCACAGCTGCCCAGGCGCCATCATCGAGCACGAACGCCTTGGTAAGTTCCCGCGGCCGATCGCCGCGGTAGTTGAAGAAGATAATCGCGTCACTCTCCTGCACGAGTCCGATTGGCCCATCGTCATTGACAAGCGTGGTCGGCACGATGAACTCATCACCGCGTCGACTCGGTTCGCTCGGGTTCTCGTAGTAGTGTTGCACTGCATCTAGGGCCGAATATGCAGTCACCGCTTGTGGCATGTCCTTGCGAAGAGGATGGTTTGCACGGCGGCCGGTCATTGCTTCCCAGGCCACGGCGACGCGCTCCCATCGGTTGTCGCGGTCCATCGCGTAGTACCGCCCCATGATTGTGGCGATACGAACATTGGTGCCGGCGATCCGATCCTCGATGCGCCGGACAAATCCGCCACCAGCGTCAGGTGCGCAGTCGCGGCCATCAGTTATGACATGAACAAAGACATCACCTTCGGTCGGCGCCATGTCTATCAACGCCAAGACATGGGCGATGTCGCTGTGCACGCAGCCGTCGCTGACGAGACCGACGATGTGAACGGCGTGTCCGGTTCTCGTGCGGGAGAACGCCTCCATCAAGACGGCGTTGGTGGCAAAGGAACCATCATCGATCGCCATGTTCAATCGCATGAGTTCCTGCGGCACGATGCGGCCGGCGCCGATGTTCTGGTGGCCGACCTCGCTGTTGCCCATGACCCCCGTGGGGAGGCCCACTTGTTCACCGCAGGTACCGACGAGCGTCGTTGGCCATTGCTCGTGAAGCACATCGGCGATCGGCGTTCTCGCCGCTACGATCGCATTCCACTGGTCCATTGCCGGATCGGGATTGCATCCCCATCCGTCACGAACGATCAGAATGACAGGGGCATCAGTCACGGTATTCCTTGCCGAGCCGTTCGAGCTCCTGGCGATTCCTCCGATTGGCATCTCGCAGATGATGATCGACCAGATTTGCCACATGCCCCCGACCCCGCGTGGAGGCGAGGCGTGGCGCAATCAACCGAATGTCCTCGTGCGCATGCTTGGGCCGGATCTCTGTTTCTAGCAGATCAAGCGGCGCGTCGCGGCTGGGCCCAACGAGTTGCCAGAGCATGTCGCGGTCGATGCGCGCAGGCTCAGGAACAAACCTGTACGCGGAGGAGAATGCAGCCTGATCCCTCGCCCTGAAGAGTGGACCCAACGCTGACTGGGCCGATCGCGGTCCTTCCACCCTCTGCTGTATTGCGGCAGTCCACATCTTCAACGCAAGATCATCCCGCGCGGCCAATACGAGCGTGTCGATGGCATCGGCGAATGCCTCGTCCGTGGGATCTGACTCAGTCAATCGCATCGCGGCTGCGGCGGATTCCAGCAAGTTCGTAGCGTCGGGGCGATCCTGCGGATCGAGCATCGTTCGGGCCGTTTTCTCGGGCGCCGCAGCGAGCATCAATGGATCACCAATTGTGTTGATGCGCCACGGCTGACGCATGCCACCCTGGCCTGCAAACCACCGTGACGCCGGAAGGAATGGGATCATGCTGAGCGTGCGCCGAACGACCTCGCCTGGGGGAACGAACGCCTGCAACATCGGTTCTTCGGAGGAGCCAACATAGGCGTATGCGCCTCGCCACAGCCATGTGCCGCCAACTGTGTTGCGGCCACTTGGGTTCTTGAGCGACCAACTGTGGATGAAGAAGAGGCCTGCCGGCGTATCGAGTATCGGAATCTGATTTGGAGAGAGCCGGCCGTTGGACATGTCGAAAAAATCCGGGTTCCCTTTCGATGTAAAGAAGATCATGTCGGTCGAGATACCACCTGACTCCGCTGCGCGAAGTCCCTCAACGGTGCCGTCAATGGATTCGGATGCAATGCCGTGTTCCCGCAGCAGTTCAGGAACGCCGCCGAATCCATACTTCGCCCAACTCCCGCTGTCGGGGTAGGTGTTGCAGAGCCAATCGCGATCTCGCGGTAGAAAGAGGCTGCACATGGCTGCGTAGGCAGATCGCGAATTGCTTCCCATGATCCACCCTGTCCAAGCGAACCGACTGCCGTCGCGCGTACGCCCGACAACATCGGTGAGCGCGACCGGGTCTTGCTTCCCACCGTGGAATTCGACTCGGGCGGGCATGTCTCGACAGAGCGTGATTGCGTCGATGACATCTCCCGTGTTGGAATAAGGAAGGCTGGTGAGACTGAGCAGAGTGTCGACCTCGGCGATGAGCGAGAGTGTGCGGGAGCGATCGAGCGGTTTCTCCTGATTCCCCCACGAGGTATCGAGAAAGGAGAGCAGTTGTCCGCGGCCTGCGGCGAGCGCGACGGCGGCGGGCCATGCGGAGTCGGTTGCACTGGTTAGAACAACACCCAGCGGTACATGCCCGGTGCGCGTGTATACGACAGCCGGTGTGTCTGGTGCAGAGCCGCCCCACGCCGACGCAATGGCCGCCTGCATGCGGTTCTTCAGTGCGTTGCCCTTCAATCGCTCACCAGCGGAATTGCGTCGCCAGATTGTTGTGGGTTGAAAACGGCGGATGAACATTGGGGCATACTGCATGTCGTCAAACAGAACAGGCCACCGTGCTTCGGGAGACCAGCGGGACACCTCGTCCAGGAATGTCTGTCCGTCCGGCACGAGCACGACTTGGCTGACAACCGGCAGGCTGCGGTCGATCTGCGCCGAGCGGATGCCAAGGGCGATGGCCGCCTGCAACTCCGCTTCCGCAGTCGGGGATTGGGTCGCGAGTACGATCGCAATGAGTAGGGCGGTCGTCATCGTTGGCGACCCAGCGGGTTGAGGACGACATTGTCGCGGCCGAGAATCAACAGGTCGGCGATCTCAATTGCTTCGCGAAATGACTCTTGCGCCGCCTCAAGATCTGCGCAGGGTGTCAATACCATGCCTCGTTCAAGGTGTTCGATGGTCGCGACGGCATCGCCGCATATGAGGATGGTCGCGGTGGGAAGAGGCAGGAGAAGGCCGCACGTTCCTATGGTCATGCCAGGTAGAGGAAAGAGGTCGACACCGGGCGCGATGCGGTCGTTCGCTGCACGGAACCTGGGCAGCCAGTCGCGATGTTGTTCGATCAGGCCCGCTGTTTCTGGATCGCTGGCGGCACTGTCGACGGCATCGGTTGCCGCTTCGATCTCCGGTTCATGCATGAGCCAACTCGCGTGGAGTAGTCCGGGGAGCGATCGCCAGTGGTCTGGGTGGTAGTTGGTCAGAAAGACGGTCGAGACATCCTCAAGCCGGAGACCGGCTCGCTCATCAAGGCGTGAAGCCATTGCATCAGGTGGAAGTGAAGGATCGACCAGAATGACCTCTCCATTGTTCTGCAGGAGTGTGGTCGTCGCATGGGATGGGCGGCGATCACCTCGTTCCTCGCGGAGGGGATTCGTTGCGAGTGTGCCAATGGATACGACGCGCCAGTCCATCATCACTCCATGTGTGCGTCATCGGCCAGCGACCGAAGGGAGCCGTGGGGATCACCCTGCAGTTTCTTGAGTCGTCTTATGACCAGCGGAGGCACGATGCCCTCAAGGCGGTCGACATCGCCCCCCAGTGCGGCGACTTGCCTGATGAGGCTGGATGATGTGAAGGCGTAGGCCTCACCCGTGACGACGAAGACGGTTTCGATATCCGCAACCTGACGATTTGTTATGGCGAGTTGGCACTCCATGGCCAGATCGGTCACATTGCGAATGCCACGGATGAGTGCAACGGCCCCGGCTTCGCGAGCGAAGTCCACGGTCAGGCCGGTGTATTTTTCCACGGAGACAGCAGCGCCTCTGGGATCTGCAGCGACCAGTTCAGAGACCAGCGTGTCTGCCATGGCTACGCGGTCGTCGAAATCAAAGAGTGTTGGCTTGTCTGGATTGCGGCCAATGCCGACGATCAGCCTGTCAAACAGCGTCCTGGCCCGCTGGACCACATCTAGGTGCCCGCAAGTGATCGGGTCGAAGGACCCCGCGTAGATGGCTACATGTGCGTCGCCCACGGCCCAATCATAGAGGGTCACACCCGGGGTCACACCCGGGGACACAGCCGGGGACACACCTGGGGTCACACCCGGGGACACACCTGGGGCCACACCCGGGGTCACACCCCGAGTGTGACCCCTACTGAGCTGCGCAAACGGAATAACCGCACTCGTGGAGAAAAAGAGCAGGACATGGCGTTGGACGGAGGTGACGGGTATTCGACGATGGGTACGGTTCGCGTCAGCGAGCTTCTCCCCTCCCGCGCGGCTTGCCAATGGCGAGCCATCCTTCTCCCCCTCCGGCCGAGCTTCTTCATCGGCCAACAGCACGGGCGGTTCGCCAAGGCGAGCCGCCCGTGTTCAATTGGAGCCAAGTTGATTCAGACGGCTGCGGCCTGAGGAAAGTCAACCTCGGTGTCATGGATGTGGTTGTAGAAACTGGTGAATGTCATCACCGAAATTCCTGCCACAACCTCGATGACGGCCTGATCGGAAAACCCCGCACTGCGAAAACCGGCGAGTTGCTGGTCGCTGACATTGCCCGTTGTATCCAGTACAGCGTTGGTGAAGTCAACGAGCGCTTGCAAGCGAGGATCATCCGAGTCACCTCTGCGAATCGCCTCACAAGCCAAGTCGTCCAGACCCGTTCCTGCGGCGACCATGGTGTGCGCGGCGAGGCAGTAGTCACAGTGGTACCTCTGCGCCGTTGCCAGTTGCACGACTTCGACCTCCGCGGGCGATAGTTCACCACCCTTGCTGCCGCTGGCCCACGCGACAAACGCCTCAAGAACACTTGGGTGCGCGGCGAGCCCCTTGAATATGTTGATCTGTTTCACCTTCAGCGGGCCATTCAGGATGTCTGCTCCGGGGCCGGAATCGGTCGCGGGATCTATGCATTCAAGTCGTGGCATGTCCGTGAATCCTCATCTATCTTTCCAAGATGTTGTTCAAGCGATGAGTTCCGCGAGTCCCGCGGTTTCCAGGAGTAGTCGGAAGTTGTCGCAAAAGACGAAATTCTCTTCCGGGAACTCGGTCCCCGCCATGTTGCGGTCGATGTGGCTGAAGACCAGTTCCACCCGGCCAATACGTTTCCATGCATCTGAGCCCGGTCGACGACAATCAATGACGCCGCTTGTCGCCGCACCTGATGCGCTCAATTGATCGAGCGACGCATCGAACCGCACGGTGTCGCCGGGCACCACATCCTCGTCAAGCGAAGCTTTGGCGATCTTGGCCAGGATGACCTTCTCCTTGAACCCGCTCATCGTCCCCACCAGGATTCCGGCAGTCTGCGCCATTCCTTCGATGAGCAGCGAGAATGGCATGACCGGCGTCGAGCCGACCAGATGTTCGTGAATGTACCCCTCCGCGCGACTGACATTCTTCACCGCCACCATCCGCTGTTCGGGTTGGTGTTCGATGATGTGATCGATCCAGAACCACCGCATGGGTCTACTCGCCCGACTCCGCGTCCATCTTGCGCGCGACGAAGTCGACCAACGAGTCGACCGTGATCGCATCCGCGATCTTCGTGATGTCGCGATCGGATTCAATTGCCGCGAAGTCCACATGCGGCATTCGTTCCTTGAGCATCGCAAGACCTGCGTCCGTGAGTTGACCGTCACTCACCCACTCCGGATTCTCAGCGAGGTTTTCTGGGAACAGTTCTCCCTGAGAGATCTTGAAGCCGAAGGTCTTTTCCAGTCGGAAGATGATGTCGAGAAAGTCGATGGATTCTGCGCCGAGATCGGCGGTCAAACTTGCCTTCTCAGTAACCTCGTCTTCATCGACCCCAAGTGCGTCGTCGAGCACTTCGCGGACCTTGTCGAAAATTGCATCGCGATTCATGCGAGAGTCTCCTGATCAGGGGATCCGGGAAGGCGAGCGGGCCGCATGGTAAAGCGACCGGATACGGCTGTTTGTTCCGAAGTGTTGCCTTGAGACTGGACGATACCTTTCCCTCGACACTGAACTGAGCCGTCTGCAGCTCGCGAGAGAACATCAACTGTGGTGCGGAGAGACTCGCCGGGCCGAACCATGGCTCCATATTTCACCGCCTTGACCTCGCCGAGGACCATGCGGTCGCCATCCCCACTGAGCAGGCGTGAGGCGGCCTGGGCGAAGGACTCAAGCATCATGACCCCCGGCAAGATAGGGAATCCCGGGAAGTGGTCGGCGAGGTATTCCTCGTCCGCGGACACATGCTTGAGCGTCGTAATGTGGTCGGTCGATTGTTCCGCCACATGGTCAACGAGGTCGAAGGTCATAGGGCCGCGGAGTATACCGCCGCAACCTTGGCAAGTGTCCTCAGGGGCACTATCCTATGCCGTTTCCCCGGGCATTCCGCACGCTCGAACTACACCAGTTGACCAGACAGGAACCTCTTCCATGGCCACTACCGGCAAAGTCATTCAAGTCATCGGTTCGACATTCGACTCGCAGTTTCCGGAGGACCAATTGCCGGAAATCTACAACGCTGTCACATGTGTGATCACTGCCGAAGACGGATCAACAAGAGAACTTGTCGGCGAGGTCAACAAGCACCTCGGCGGTGGCCAGGTTCGCGCAGTCTCGCTCAGCAGTACTGACGGCCTTCGCCGTGGCCAGGAGTGTGTTGACACCGGCTCGTCCGTCAAGGTTCCTGTAGGCGAGTGCGTTCTCGGTCGCGTGTTCAATCTCTTTGGTGAACCCGTAGACGAACGTGGACCTGTCGAAGCAACGGAATATCGGCCGATTCACGCCAGCCCCCCGCAAATGGTTGACCTCGATCCGAAGACCGAGATTCTCGAAACAGGCATCAAGGTGATCGACCTGCTCTGCCCGTTTGTTCGCGGCGGCAAGATCGGTCTGTTCGGTGGTGCGGGTGTCGGCAAGACGGTGATCATCCAGGAGATGATCGCTCGTGTCGCCCGTGAGTTCGGCGGCTACTCGGTATTTGCCGGCGTTGGCGAGCGGACCCGCGAAGGTAACGATCTCTGGCTCGAGATGCAGGAGGCCGAGTACACCGACGCGGATGGAAATACCGCCCATGTGCTCGACAAGGTCGCCATGGTCTTCGGTCAGATGAATGAACCGCCCGGCGCTCGTCTCCGTGTCGCACTCTCTGCTCTTACGATGGCCGAGGACTTCCGCGATTCATCCGGCAAGGAGACACTCCTCTTCGTCGACAATGTCTTCCGGTTTACGCAGGCCGGTTCCGAGGTTTCCGCATTGCTTGGCAGAATGCCGTCCGCGGTGGGGTACCAGCCGACGCTCTCTACGGAGATGGGCGAATTGCAGGAACGCATTACCTCGACATCTCGTGGCGCCATTACTTCGGTGCAGGCGATTTATGTTCCAGCTGACGACCTGACCGACCCCGCACCGGCGACGACCTTCAGTCACCTTGATGCATTCGTCGTCCTTGAACGGAAGATTGCGGAGAAGGGCATCTATCCGGCAGTCGACCCGTTGTCATCGTCCTCTCGAATTCTCGATCCTCAGGTTGTCGGCGACCGTCACTACGATGTCGCCCGACGCGTGCAGTCGATTCTGCAGCGGTACCGCGACCTGCAGGACATCATCGCCATTCTCGGTGTCGACGAACTCTCCGAAGATGACAAGTTGGCCGTCGCCCGCGCACGCCGAATTGAGCGGTTCCTCAGTCAGCCGTGCTATGTCGCGGAGCAGTTCACCGGATTCCCCGGCGTCACCAGCAGCCTCGAGGAGACGATCGATTCATTCGAGCGTCTGTGTGACGGTGAAGGCGACGACCTTCCGGAGTCCGCCTTCATGTATGTGGGCTCGCTCGACGATGCGAAGGCCAAGGCCGAAGCCATGGCAGCGGCAGTAACGGCCTGATACCGCCACGCACGGAACCAAACAGAGCCCCGCGCCGATCAGGGTGTGGGCTGTTGGTACACTTCGCGGCTCGAAAACAAGGAGTGAGTCGTGAAGAGATTGCTAGTCGTCCTCATACTGCTGCCAGTGGCTTCGGCCGCGGCAAACCGAACCGTTCCCGCCACGCCGGAAGAGTTGTCGCATCGAATCGAGATCGCGTTTGCTGCGGCAGACGATGAAATTGCGACCATCATCGCAGTGCCGGAAGATGGGCGAACATGGGACAACACCCTCGGTGCCCTTGATGGCATGATGGCCCGATTGGATGAATCGACCAACTTCGCCGTATTCATGGCGTATGTTCATCCCGACGCCGCCATTCGCGAAGCCGGGCAGGCTGGTGAGCAGAAGTGGTCGGACTGGTCGATCGAACTCGGAAAAAACGAAGAGCTGTACAACGCCATCACCGCGTATGCCGACACAAGTCCGGATCTCTCGAGCGAACGAGAGAGGCTGCTTGAACACGTGCTGCGCGACTACCGCAGAAGCGGCATGGACCTGTCAAGCGAGTCGCGTGCGAAGTTGATGGAGATCGAAAAAGAATTGGGTCGGCTTGAAATCGAGTTCGATGCGAACATTCGCAATGACGAAACGGTCGTACCGCTGACGCTCGATGAACTTGACGGTCTCCCCCAAGACATCATCGACGATCTGGACGAGGTCAACGGCGTCTATCTGTTGACAATGGCCTATCCACAGTTTGGTCCCACGCTTGACTACTGCACTAATTCCACGACGCGGCAGAAGGTCTGGTGGGCGTATAAGCGCCGCGGCGGTCGTGCGAATGTCGATGTGCTTGAGAAGATCATCAAGCTGCGCGATCAACGAGCCGACCTGCTCGGCTATGACTCAACAGCCGACTTTGAAACCGAAACGCGGATGGCCGGCGATGCCGCGACGGTTGCGAAGTTCTATGAGGATTTGCGGCCACTGGTACGCCGCAAGGCAAAGGCTGATTGGGCCGAAATGCTCGCGGCGAAACGCGCCGACACGGGTAATCCGAACGCTGACTTTTTTCCATGGGACTTCAGTTACTACTACGAGAAACTCAAGAACGACAAGTACGCGATCGATTCGCAGGTAGTGCAGGAATACCTCCCGTTGCAGAGCGTGATGGATGGGTTGTTCGACATCACGCAGCACCTGTACGGTCTTGAGTACCGCGAAGTCACGCCTGATGCGTTGCGGCGCGGGAATGCGCTCTGGCACGAAGATGCGCGGCTTTTCGAAGTGTGGGACACGAAGTCAGGCCAATTGCTCGGTGAGTTCTATCTGGATCTTCATCCTCGCGACAACAAGTACTCCCATGCGGCGCAGTGGGGACTTGTGCAGCACACGGTCTGGCCGGACGGCAGCGAGCGAACACCCGTAGCCGCGCTGGTCTGCAATTTTACGAAACCCACGGCGGACAAGCCGTCACTCTTGACGCATGACGAGGCCGAAACGTTCTTCCACGAGTTTGGGCATTGTCTTCACACGATTCTGAGTGAAGCGGAGACCAATCGGTTTGCGGGTACGGGCGTAGAGCGAGATTTCGTCGAGGCGCCATCGCAGATGTTTGAAGAATGGATGTGGACGCCGGAGACGCTGGAATTGTTTGCACGGCATTACGAGACGGGCGAGCCGATGCCCACCGAGATGGTCACCGGACTCATTGCAGCGAAGAATCTCGCCAGTGGCATGAAGACAGAGGGCCAGATCTTCTACGGCATGACGGATCAGGCGTTTCACACGGATGCGGATGGTGAAGTGGACACGACCCAGGTTGGTCTCGACATGTATGACGACACCACCATGTACAGTTCCGTCCCCGGAACCTGGTTTCAGGCGGGATTCGGCCACTTGACCGGCTATCAGGCTGGGTACTACGGGTACCTCTGGTCGTTGGTGTTTGCACAGGACATGTTTCAGCGGTTCAAGGAACTGGGAATGCTTGATCCGGAGGCCGGTGCGTATTACCGCGACACCATTCTCTCGCAGGGCGGATCACAGAATGGACTCGACCTCGTCCGCGGATACCTCGGCCGCGAGCCAAAGATGGATGCCTT
>CAZJIB010000008.1:0-51423 GCA_964546085.1 uncultured Isosphaeraceae bacterium | reverse complement strand
GCTTGGGCTGGAGGAAGAGGAGCCGGTGGCACAGGAAAAAGTCGCCCTCCCGGGTGCGCCCGTAACGGGAACGCCGCTGACAACATCATCGGGATTGCAGTGCTACGACATCGTGCGAGGCGAGGGCGATCTTCCCCCAAGTCCTTCCTCGGAGGTACGAGTGCATTACACCGGGTGGCTGGAAGACGGCACGAAGTTCGACTCCAGCGTTGACCGTGGCGAGCCCGCCACATTCCCGCTCAACCGCGTCATCCCTGGCTGGACCGAGGGTGTCGGCTCGATGCGCGTGGGCGGCAAGAGAAAACTCGTCATCCCAGGAAACCTGGCCTACGGCCCGCGTGGTAAGCCAGGCAGAATTCCGCCGAACGCTACCCTTATCTTTGATGTCGAACTGCTCGGCATCCTTCCCGACAAATTTGCCAAGTACAAGGAGCTTCCCCCCGTGGAACAACTACCAGGCGACCGTGTGACCGGCGATGCGGAGACAAGCAACTCGGGTCTTTCGTGGTATGACATTGAATCAGGTGACGGCCAACAGCCTGCAGGCGCATCGAGTACCGTCGAGGTGCATTACACGGGATGGCTCGTGGACGGCACCAAGTTTGATTCGAGCGTCGACCGGGGCGAGCCAATCTCATTTCCTCTCAATGGTGTCATTGCCGGCTGGACTGAAGGTGTCGGATCGATGAAGGTTGGCGGCAAGCGAAAACTCATCATCCCAGCCGATCTTGGGTACGGAGATCGCGGCGCACCGCCGGTCATTCCACCTGGTGCCACACTCGTCTTCGATGTAGAGCTGATTGCCGTAACGGACTGATCACGCCGTGGCAGATGGGCAACAAGGCGGCGGGAGAAGCCGGCTCGTTGCTGGGTGTGTATTGCTGGCGGTGGCGTCACTACCTGATGCCATGGTTGTGCCGGTGCTGCACGGGTTGAGCGTTGATCGTTTCGGCGTGGGAGAGGGGGCGGCGCATGCGTTCATGGCCGTCAATCTTCTTGGCGCGGTGGGGGTTGTTCTTCTGCTGGCGATCCTGAAGCGTCGTTCGCCGCCATCGCAACTCTTGCCCATCGCAGCGGTCGTGTCCATGATCCTGCTCGCGCTCATGTCGGTTGCGCCGAGCTGGCCGGTCATGCTTGCGCTTCGATGTATCGAGGGCGGTGCCGATCTGATCTTGCTGGCGATTCCGTTGCGGATGATCTCGCTTGCGGGCGGTGAATCACAGTACGGCGCCCGGATGGGCGTGGCGTTCACGGTCCTGATGGTCGCACTGGCGTGCGGTGCAATGCTGGGTGCGATTGTGGGCAGCGCATCGGCTGGCAGTGTGCTGCTTGCAGGGTCTGTGACCAGCGGTGTGCTTTTTGTTCTCGCCTGCTGGCTTCGCCGATTCGTGCGAGCGACGCCTCGTTCCCCGGATGACGAACCAAAGCGTTGTCCTTTGATTCCGAGCGAGTGGTTTGGAGCATTGATGCTGGCGATGGATCGGGGCCTTGCCGCGTTGGTTTCCGTTACGCTTCCCATTCTCCTTGCGTCCGGATTCGATATTGGCCCGGTCACGCTCGGGATGGCGCTCGGTGGGATGTTCATGGCACTTGCGGTATTTGCGATTCCGGTTGGCAGGCTTGCGGATGCCATGGGCGGTGGGCGAGTTCGTGTCGCTGCGACTGCCGTCTGCAGCACAGGAATCGCCGGACTAGGTCTACTTGCTTGGTTTCCTGCCATTGTTGTGCTTCCACCGTGCCTCTTGGTGTACGGAGCGGGCGCAGCTGGACTCATGCCTTCTGCATTTACCTCAAGCGTGCGGCAGAATGCTTCCACTCTTGTGTTCTCGTCGTTGCAGGCGGCGGGCCAGTTGGGATATGCCGTAGGAATCGGTCTTGGTGCGGCGGTAGTTGCGGCTGCTGCATTACCGCCGCAGGAGATCTTGCCGAGGATCTTTCCAATTGCAGCGATCGCATTCTTGGTCGCTAACCTCGCAACGGTCGCTGGATTGCAGGCCATGTCCCGGCGGGTGCAGGGGGCGTAGGAGTTCCATATGCGAAGGCTGTACATCGCGACATTCATTGGTTTCGCCTGCATCGCGGGAGCGGCGATCATCGTCTGGTATCTCAGTTGGCAGGCTCCGTCGTGGTACCTACCTCCCGACGCGTCCGAGGAAGCGGTTTTACGCATGGCCGATCGTGCGGAGTTTCGGCTCGTCGAAGAGTTTCAGAAGATCCGACCGCCGGAGGAGACATGGCGATTGCGAATCGGCGATGACGCGATGAATGCGTGGCTTGCCGCCCGGCTTGCGGCCTGGCTGACTCATGAGCACGAGTTGGCATTGCCGGAGGAAGTGTCCACGCCGCAGGTGCATGTGACAGAGGATGGAGTGTGGTTGGGGGCGATGATTGACATGGGGGAAGCGTCGCCGCGGCCGCTGGCGGTTCGGGTTCGACTGGCGGTGCGGGGGGAGGGTCTCTTGGTGGAACCTGATGCGATGCGGGTCGGTCGGATGCCGGTTCCTCTGTTTTCGTTTCGAGGGATGCTGGATCGAGCGTCCGATGAGTTGCCCGTTGCTGATGCGATCGTTGAACTCATGGACGATCGGACCGTGCAGATCCTCGCCATTGATCTCGAACCCGGCGCCATGATTCTCACCTGCCGAACGCGTCCCTGACCGTCCTCCCCGAAACTCCGCCGCGGCCCTTTTTCGCCCTCCGGCTCATCACCCCCCCCGGGGACACACCCGGGGTGTGACCCCAAGGGCGGCCCAAGGGCGAGCGGTGGAGCGGCTACAATCCGGGGCTCATGCCGACGATCACAATTGATGACAAGGTGTGCCAGTTTGAAGAGGGGCAATCGATCATCGAGGTGGCGCACGCCAACGAGATCGAGATTCCGCACTATTGCTATCACCCCGGGCTGAGCATCGTGGCCAATTGTCGCATCTGTCTGGCCGAGGTCTGGGCTCCCAACCCCCGCAATGACAATACGTTGGAGCCAATACCCAAGTTGCTGCCAACCTGCCAAACGCCGGCCGGTGACGGCCAAGTCGTCTACACCACCTCGCCGAAGGCGGTGGCGAATCAGAAGGCGGTTATGGAATACCTGCTGGTCAATCACCCGCTTGATTGCCCGGTCTGTGACCAAGCGGGCGAGTGCTCCCTTCAGGACTACGCCTTTGACTATGGGCGAGGCGAACGCCGCTGCAAGGAAGAGAAGATCACCCAGCCCAAGAAGGACATCGGCGAACACATACTGCTGTATGGCGACCGATGCATCATGTGCACTCGCTGTGTTCGGTTTACCGACGAGATCACCGAAACCTCCGAACTCATGATCGACGGTCGCGGCGCTCAGGAGCAGATTGATGTCTTTCCCGGCCGCGGGTTGTGCAACGAACTCACTGGGAACATCGTCGACATCTGCCCAGTCGGCGCCATGCTCGACAAGGAGTTTCTCTTCAAACAGCGAGCCTGGAACCTGCAGCGATCACCGTCCATCGATCCGATCACCGCAAGTGGTGACAACCTGTTTGTCGAACACAACCGGGGGGTCGTCTACCGCATCAAGCCACGAGAGAACATGGACATCAACCGTTGGTGGATCACCGACGAAGTTCGATACGGCTGTGACTTCGTGCATGCGGAGAATCGCCTGACGATGCCGGTTGTCAAGGGCGAACCCAGAGCGGAAGACGAAGCCGCCCCGGCGATGTGGGAGGATGCGAGAACGGCATTCCTCTCCTCGCTGACCAATGCGGGCCGGGTTGGGTTTTGCCTTTCGCCGATGCTCAGCTGTGAGGACGCATGGCTTCTGGCAAGGCTTGTTCGTCGGGTTGATGAAGAAGCAATCATCGGCATCGCCGATGCACCGGTCTGCGGCGAGGACAAGGAGTTCGCCGATGGCTTCATGGCCCGGGCCGAGAAAGCACCCAATGCCAGAGGCGTTCGCCGTGCGGTTCCGGACGCCATGGACGAAGCGTCCTTTGCAGCCGCAGCAAAGGATGCGGATGTCATCGTCATGACAGGTAACTGGCCGCAGGCGCAGGCGATCCCCTCTTGGCTTGGCGAACAAACCCTGCTCTTGATCGACACCCTGCACGGTGAACTGGCGGATCGTGCCGACATTCTCCTTCCCGGCGCTACATTCGCCGAGAAGAATGGCACATTCGAGAACTGCACCAACACGCTCCAGGTCTTCCGCCGCGCCATTGAACCCATTGACTTCTGCCTTCCCGAGGGACAGGTTGCGTTGGACCTGCTCAACCTGCACGCAGGGAGCGACCGTTGCAAGTTTGATGCCGAGACGACTCGGCGGTCGATGGCGGGCGAAGGCATTCCGGAGATGCTCTCGATTCCGTCGCCGCCCCGGGGAAAGCATGTGGAATCCGACATGCCGCTCGTCGAAATCTGATCAAACGGTCTCAAACCGCGCCGTGAAGTGCCGAAGCGAATCGGGCTGGTTCACGATGCGCACGCCGGGAATCTCTGTCTTCATCGCGTCGATGTGATGCAGGACTTCGACGACATAGTCGACGTGGCTCTGCGTGTAGACCCGTCGCGGAAACGCCAGCCGAACAAGTTCCTTCTCGGCGAGGATTTCACTGCCGTCGGGCTGAAGGCCGAACATGACGGAACCGATTTCGCTGGTTCGAATACCGCCCTCCACATACAACGCCAACGCAAGCGCCCAGCCGGGATACTGCGATTGCGGAAGATGTGAGAGCCACGCCTTGGCATCGATGTAGATGGCATGCCCACCGGGTGGACGGAGAATTGGGATTCCCTGTTCGACAAGTCGGTCTCCCACATACTCAATCGTGCGAATGCGATATCGCAGGTACGCCGGATCGAGCGCCTCCCGCAAACCTACGGCAATGGCTTCCAGGTCGTATCCCGCAAGGCCGCCGTAGGTCGGGAATCCCTCGGTCAGAATCAGTGTGCTTCGGCACCTTTCCGCCAACTCATCGTCGTGCAACGCGAGGAACCCGCCCATGTTGGCCATGCCATCCTTCTTTGCGCTGACCGTCGTGCCATCTGCAAGCGAGAACATCTCCCTTGCAATCTCGGTCGGCGTGCGATCTTCATATCCATCTTCCCGCAGTTTGATGAACCAGGCGTTCTCTGCAAACCGGCAGGCATCCAGAAAGAACGGTACACCGCGATCGCGGCACAACTCGCTCGCCGCCCGGATGTTCGCCATGCTCACCGGCTGCCCGCCGTTGGAGTTATTGGTTACCGTCATCATGACCAGTGGGACCCGGTCGGCAAATTGGTCCAGAATCGAACGCAATTCATCGATGTCCATGTTTCCCTTGAATGGGAGCACCGATTGCGTGTTGTCCGATTCCGGGCACGAGATGTCCGTTGCAATTCCACGAACCGCCTCAATGTTCGCCCGTGTCGTGTCGAAGTGCGTGTTGTTCGGCACGACGGCGCCAGGCGAGACCATGGCGCCGAAGAGAATGCGCTCCGCGGCGCGACCCTGGTGTGTCGGAATGATGTGGGTGAACCCGGTGATGTCCCGCACGGCCGATTCGAATCGATAGAACGAATCTGCCCCCGCGTAACTCTCGTCGCCTCGCATCATGCCCGCCCACTGTTCGCTGGACATTGCACCGGTTCCGGAATCGGTCAACAGGTCGATGAGCACATCGCGTGCGTGCAGCAGAAACAGGTTGTTGCCCGCAGCGGCGATGGCGGATAGACGATCTTCGCGGCTAGGCGCATGAATAGGCTGCACCTGCTTGATCTTGAACGGCTCGATGATCGTCTTGAATGTCATGTCCGCACAACGTGTTCAAGAATGGCCATGCGAACGGCGACACCACACGCAACTTGTTCGAGAACAAGACTTCGTTTCCCATCCGCGACCGCGTCGTCTATTTCCAGCCCGCGATTCATGGGTCCGGGATGAAGGACAACGCCATCGAATCTAGACATTCGGTCGCGAGTCAGCGCAAACCGGTCTCGATAGTCATCGCCGATCGTCGCATCGCGCTCGAACTGCACCCGAAGCAGCATGACTGCATCACACCCCGGGAGTGCTGCATCGAGATCAGTGAATGTTTCAAGAGCGGTATCCTTCGGCAGCAGATCGGCGGGGCCGACCAGCGCGACTTCCGCTCCGAGTTTCGAGAGGCCCACCATGTTGGAGCGGGCGACACGGCTGTGCGCGATGTCGCCCACGATGGCGATCTTCCTGCCCTCAAGCGAGTCACCGCCGAAGAAACGCATCAGTGCAAGTGCGTCGAGCATCGCCTGCGTCGGGTGCCCGCTGACGCCATCGCCCGCGTTGATGACGGGCGTATCAAGTTCCTTGGCGATCATCGCCGGTCCACCGTCCTGCGAGCAGCGAATGACGAGACATCGAACCCCCATCGCGGCCACATTCTTGGCGGTGTCCAGAATGGTCTCACCTTTGGATGTACTTGATGTGCTGCCGAGAAGGTCCAGAACATCGCCTCCCAACCGCCTGGTCGCCATGGTGAAACTACACCGTGTCCGGGTGGAGTTCTCGAAGAACAGGTTGGCGATGACCGCGCCGGCCAGCGGGCCGTTGGGGTCGACGACCGGCTCCTGATCCCGATACGCCGATGCGCGGGAAAGGAGTGACAGCAGATCGTCTCGATCCAAGTCGTGAATATCGATGAAATTGCGCCCGTTCCACGCCATTGCGGGGCGAGAGTGTAGCAGGTGTCGGTGAACTGCCGTCCCGACGCCATCAACTCCAGTTTGCAATCGCGATCAGGAGGTCCGAGACATTGACGGTGCCGTCGTCGTTGACATCCTGTGGACAATCGCTGCAGGGTCCCCACGCAGAGATGATCAACAGGAGATCAACAACATCGACGACGCCGTCGCCGTTGACATCGCCGGGCACAGGTTCGGTCCCGCCCAAGTCGATCATCCCGCTGTCCATGATCACAGGCGCGCTTCGCCCGTGCATGACCCACTGGTCATAGGCGATCTGGCCCTTGTCATCCGTGACATTCGCGTCCCGCAGAAACTCCATGTATTCACGCGTGCTCGTCTGGTGATACACAGTCACGACTGCCTGGATCGCGCCAGGGGGAATGTCAAACGCTGAATCATCCCAGTGTTGCCCGTCGTCATAGGTGTAGGCGACCGGCTGCGCATTGATTGCTTCAAACGCGGCGTTGATGAACCCAACCGGTGGAATGCGATTATCCGCGAGAATCTCGTCGAAGATGGTGACGTGCATTGATTCTCCGGCGGGTAACCCTGTAGCACCGGCGAGCGATTCGGAAATGCCCACCGAGACTTCATACACCTTCGTGTCTTCGGTGAGCGTCGCAGCGGTCCAATCGTAGGCGCCGCGCTCAGCGACAAGGTCACCTGATGAATCGAGGAACCTGACATTGAGCCAGATGCGTCGGCCCTCGGGATAGCCGGTCGGCAACTTGTGCCCGGACCAGTTCGTGACGCGAGCCACAAGTTGGCCGTCAACTTCTGAAAGATCAAGATCGGACGCCGCTTGCAGGAATGCGTCCGCCCGCTGTTCCGCGAGCGCGACCGTGTCATCGCTGAGACCGGTTTCGTTTGACGGGTACATGTTGTGCACCGCACCAAGCACCCAACTGTTGACACCGGCAAACTCGTGACCGGCGACATCCTCATGTGTACCGACTTCCGGCAGTTCCCAGAACACGCACATGCCGCCGTCGCGTTTCGGCATGTGGCAGTCCTGACAGGACTGCATGAGGCCGGTGGGATGATTGCCGCCGAATCGCTGGTCGTCGAATTGCACACCACCGTCGGCATACTGGCTTGCAAGCCACTCGCTGTATGTCCGCTGTTCCGGAATCATCTCGTACATGTTCTGCGTTGGGTGTGCGGCGTCCATTGCGTTGACCGCCCATGTACCGTCCGGCTGCAGGGAGAACACTGGATTCGACAGATCGTGGCAGGTGCCGCAGAACGCCGACTCCTTGTGATACGGCGACTCGAGGATGGGCACATTGTGCATGTTGTACATATCCGCTCGCGGGCCGCGGCGGGTATCTTCTGGGTCGATGATGTAGCGACCGTTGCCGGGTTGTGTTGGCAGGGTGCCGTCATCAATCAACTGTTGCAGAATGCCGTCGTCCTCGATCGGGTTTTCGGGAGACCAGACGGGATCGACCATTCGGTGACAGAAGTTGCAGTTGACGCCGTCGAAATCGTCGTCGATCAGCGCAGATCCGTCCGATGGCATGGAGCGATTCTGAATCCATCCACCCGGCATGTGGCACCGCATGCAGAGCTCGCCCGCGTCGTTGACATCCTGATTGGCAATCGTCATCGCCGCGTGAAAGACTGGGTCGCGAGCCGACTGGGCCATCATGCTTGTGAGCCAGTTGTTGTACGGCGGGACAACCTCTGTCGCATTGGCGTCATCGTCGAAGGCGTGGCAGTTGGCGCAGTTGTAACGGCTGACGATGATGTAGTCGTAGTCGCTCGGTGAGGGTTGCGATCCAGGCTGAAAGAAATCTTCCTCGGTCGTGGGAACCTGCGTCTGGCGGTTTCCACCACCGCGCATGGCAGGACCTGCGGCAAGAGCAGTCGCCGACAGAGCGGCGAGAAGAATGGTCGTACGCCATGTCATGAGTCTGATGGGCTTTGCGGAGCCCGGTGAACTGTTCGCATCTTCCTGCAATGCGGATGCACGATCAACGATACTCGCCGGGGGGGGCACAACCAACCCAAAACAGGCGGAATCCATCTCTCAGCCCGCGCAGGCCCTACACTGCTGCCCAGTGTTACGGGTGATAATCATGCTGTCTGCGGCGATGTGCGGCTGCGCAACAAGCCGCGGCCCCGAGGTATTGGTCATCCCGGCCGGTTCATACGCGGCCGCATTCGACGCCGCGGTTGCCGCAGCCGCAGATGTGGGCATGAAGCCGTCTCTGCTCGATCGCCGAAGTGGTGTGATTGAGACCGATTCAGCGGTGGCGGGGAGCATCATGGAGCCATGGAAGCCGCGAGCGGCGTCGGCACGCGATGCGCTGGAAAACACATTGTCGCTGCAGCGACGGTCGGCGCGGTTCGAGTTCCGGCATGTGGAACCCGAACTCCCACCCGAGCGGGAAATAGGAGCCTTGCGGGGCCCTGATGTTCTCGCTGAGGCGCTGAGAGGCGGTGATCTGACGAACTTCGAGGGTGCATTGGAACTTCGTGTGTGGGTCTATGTTGACCGGTTCTACCGCCGCGGCGTTCGGCAGGGATCATGGACCATGGTCAGCCAGACGGTGTCCCGCGAGATGCCTTCAGACGCGATTTGGGAGCAGTCCGCGAGACAGTTTTGGCGACCGGTTGCCAGAGATGTTGCGGGCGAGCGAAGTCTCCTGGCCGAGGTCGAAACTACGCTCGGGCGATGACGGCGGGTCGGCAGTCCCGTTTGTGCGGTCTGTAGGGGCGGTATTCGCCCATGCGTGACTAGGGGCTTGCCTCACAGTCCCGCAGTGCTACGCTGAGGTGTGGAGAAGGATCCCTTGAGACCCCTGCTATACCTGCCACCGGTTTTTCTCGCGCTGATCGCGGCAACCGACGCCATTGCTGGCGGCGTTGCTGCGAATACCGGTCTTGATGACCTTGCCGCGCGAATTGGTGAGGAGAACCTGCCGACCGGAGCGGGTGTGGAGGTCGGTCAGGTAGAGACTGTCAATGATGACGGCGATTACGGTCCGGATACGACGCATGCAAATTTTCCTGACAAGACCTTCAACATGATGAGTGGCGCGACCGGCGTGTTGAATCATGCATCGACCGTTGGGTTCAGGATCTACGGCACGAGTCAGGTCGGGATCGCTCCCGGCATTGACACGATCTATTGCTACAACGCCGAGGAATGGTTGCTCTACAGTTATCTGCGGGTTGCATCATCGTCATCTACTTTTCCGTACGAGCCGCCTGGCGAAGTTGCGATTTTCAACAACAGTTGGGTGGCGACCTTTGGCGACGACAACTACGACAAGATTGCACTGCGACGCGCGGATTGGGCGGTGGGTGCTGATGATGTCATGATGATCAGCGGGATGCCCAACAGCGGCGATCCATACCCGCTGATGGTATACATGTTCAACGGTGTCAGTGTGGGTATCGACGGCGGCGGCCATGTCTCCGATCCGGTTCCTGCGCCGTTTGATGGTGCCGGCCGGCAGATTCCACTGATCGTTGGACCACAGAACTCGACGAGCAATGCGACGGGGATTGTGTCTGCCGCAACCGCCCTGCTCATCGAGACGGCACGGACACACCCCAACACGAGCGGGAATTTCTTTTCGACACTCTCCGAAACAATCAAGGTGACACTCTTGGCGGGCGGTCTTCACGAAGTTGGGTGGACCAACAATCCAGCAACCGGCGGGGCGAACCGTGGTCGGACCAGCCAGCCGATCGACGACATCTACGGCGTGGGAACCGTCAATGTTGATCGGTCTTGGCAGGTCATGACCGGCGGACAGCATGGGGGCGACAGTTCACCGGACAGCATGCCGGTGGCGCCGTATGCCGCGTGGGATGTGGCATCACTCTTGAACGGTGGTTCCAGGTTCTACAAGTTCAGCACGCAGGATGTATCCGACGAAGTGTCGATTCTGCTCTTGTGGCATCAGAAAGTGAACACGGGCTTCAGCAGTTACTCGATGGCCGATCTTGATCTTCAACTCTGGGGGCTGGATGACAAGGAGAACCTCGTTGATATCACGGGCGATGCCGGCATCGATGTGTTTGATAGCGGCAATGTCGTGAGCGAAAGCAATGTTGACAATGTTGAGCACTTGTACATTCGGGATCTGGCCCCGGGCGAGTACGCGTTGGAGGTCAGTCGAGATGACTCAGCGGGTAGTACGCGCATTTTTGGAGTCGCATGGCTATTCCCGGAGCCGGCTGGTGGTGTGCCGGGTGATGTCAATGGCGATGGCGTGGTAAACGTCAACGATCTCTTGGCATTGATCAGCGCGTGGGGCCCCTGCAGCGGGGACTGCCCGGCCGACATCAATGGTGATGGCACCGTGAATGTGCAGGATCTGCTCGAACTCCTGTCGCTCTGGTAACCCCTCAAACGAATTGCCAATCGTGAATCAGGCGGCGTTTTCGCTTTGCCGCGGCCTTTCCACATCACCCCTGCGGAAACAGGGGGTCACACCCCAGGTGTGTCCCCGGGTGTGTCCCCGGGTGTGACCCTACACTGCGGGGATGCGAAGAGGATCGTGGTCTGGACGCTTGATCATGGGAGGCCTGCTGGCGTTTTTCGGGGCGTTCCTGATCTACCCCATCTGGCTCACCGTGCAGGGAGGGTTTGAGTCGAAGGCCGGTGGATTTACGATGCACCACGTTCTGGTGGTGTTTGAGGACCCGGTGCTGCGGGCCGGCTTCCTCAACGCGCTCGGCATCGCCGTCTGCACAACACTGGTCTGCCTGGTCATTGCCCTCCCCCTTGCCACGCTGGCGGCTCGTTTTACCTTTCCCGGCAAAGGTGTATTCTCCGCGCTCGTCCTGGTCCCCCTCATTCTTCCGCCGTTCGTCGGCGCGATCGGACTCCACCATCTCCTCGGAAAATACGGGGCGATCAATACGCTGCTCACTGACATCGGGCTCATCAACGAGGGATTCGACTTCATCGGCAACGGCGGTTTCTGGGCCATCGTCTTCATCGAAGCGTTGCACCTCTATCCAATCCTGTATCTGAACGCGACTGCAGCGCTCGCCAATCTCGACCCCGCACTCGAAGAGGCTGCAGAAAACCTCGGCGCAACGCCATGGCAGCGTTTCCGTGGCATCGTGCTGCCACTGATTCGACCCGGCCTGTTCGCAGGCGCGACGATCGTCTTTATCTGGTCATTCACCGAACTCGGCACGCCTCTCATGTTTGACTACCAGGTCGTGACGCCGGTCCAGATCTTCAACGGCATCAAGGAAATGGACACATCGCAGCAGCCATATGCGCTCACGGCTGTCATGCTTGTCGCCGCCATCCTGTTCTACCTGCTTGGCAAACTCGTCTTCGGCGGCCGGGCATATGCCATGTACTCAAAGGCATCGGTGCAGTCCTTGCCTGAAAAGTTGACGCGAGGCCGCGGCATCCTCGCGATGTGCGCTTTTACATTTGTCATCGGCCTGGCGATTCTGCCCCACATCTCTGTCATCCTGTCCAGCCTCTCTGTTGAGGGTGCGTGGTACAAATCAGTGCTCCCGACACAGTGGACCGGGGAGCACTTCGAGGGCGCCCTCAGCCACCAACTTGCGGTTGGATCAATCAAGAACAGCCTCCTCTATTCCTCGTTGGCCGTTGTCATGGACATTGTGATTGGCATTCTTGTCGGGTACATCGTCGTGCGCACGGCACTCCGACTGCGAGGCTTGCTCGACGCGCTGTCCATGTTGCCGCTGGCCGTCCCGGGCCTGGTCATGGCGTTTGGATATGTCGCGATGACACTTCGTTGGCCCTTCGGAGAAGGCGATCCACTTGCCGGCTGGGTCGATGTCATCGGCGCCGACCCCAACCCGATGTTGCTGCTCGTTATCGCCTATGGAGTGCGTCGCCTGCCGTATGTTGTTCGCGCGACAGTCGCCGGGCTCGAGCAGACCAGCGGCGAGTTGGAAGAAGCGGCGATGAATCTCGGGGCAGGTCGAGTGCGAGCGGTACGAACGATCATCATCCCGCTGATCATGGCGAACCTGATCGCGGGCGGGCTCCTGGCGTTCAGTTTCGCGATGCTCGAAGTGTCGGATTCGCTCATCCTCGCCCAGCGGGAGGCAGACTATCCGATCACCAAGGCCATCTACACACTGTTTGAGAGACTCGGTGATGGTCCGTACATAGCAAGCGCATTGGGTGTCTGGGGCATGGCGCTACTGGCTGTGACATTGATCGGTGCGAGTGTGATGATGGGCAAGAAGATGGGCGCGATCTTCCGCGTTTAGCTACGCTACACTGCCCGATTCCAGATGCCGTACACCCTTGAACCAGCCCCGGAAACCTATGGTCTTGACATCGAGACGCTCGACGAGTTCGAGGGTCGAGAGGATGTGGCCGAGCGGTGGATTCTGAACTTTGGACCGCAGCACCCGGCGACGCATACCACGCTTCGGATCATGCTCGAACTTGATGGCGAGCGGGTTGTTCGAGCCGTGCCGCACATCGGATACCTCCACAGCGGGTTCGAGAAGCTCGGCGAGCATCACGACTACAACCAGTATGTCTGCACAGTAAGCCGGATGGATTATGTCAGTCCAATTGTCAACGACATTGCATGGCATCACGCGGTGGAGACGCTCTTGGGGGTGGAATTGACACCGCGTTGCACCGTGCTGCGGACCATCCTCTGTGAACTGGGTCGCATTCAGAATCATCTACTTTGTGTCGGCGCAGCTGCTCTCGACCTGGGTGCCTTTACGGCCTTCCTGTACGGATTCAATGAACGCGAACATGTCTACGACATCATGGATTTCGTTTCCGGCCAGCGGTTCCACCCCGATTACACGCGGGTCGGCGGGCTCAAGAACGATCTTCCATGCGAAGACACATTTCGAAAGATGGTTCGCAACTTTACCGATATGCGAATGCCCAAGGCGATTGGCGACATCGAGACTCTGCTGAACCGGAACAGAATCTTCATTGACCGCGTGCAGGGCGTCGGCACCATCAGCAAGGAAGACGCAATTGCCTGGTCGTTGAGCGGCCCCCTCGCAAGGGCCTCGGGCGTTCGCCGCGATCTTCGCAAGGACGAACCATACCTCTGTTACGCCGACAACTGGGATGGGCAAGGCGCCGAGCCCGTGGAATTCGATGTCCCGATCGCTACGACAGGTGACTGCCATTGCCGATATCTCGTTCGATTGGAAGAGATCAAACAGTCATGTCGAATCATCAATCAGTTGATCGACAATATCCCCGGCGGCCCGGTCGATACGCTTCCGGGCGGAAACATCAGTCTTCCTCCCAAGAGCCAGGTCTACGGCACGATTGAGGGGCTCATCCAACAGTTCGAACTCGTCATGCCGAATCGCGGCCTCGAGACACCTGTTGGCGAGTGCTACGCATCGATTGAGTCACCCAACGGCGAACTTGGTTTCTACATTGTGGCGGACGGAAGCCCTCGCCCCTGGCGTGCTGCGACGCGACCGCCGTCATTCATCAGTTTTCAGGTATTCGCAAAGATGTTCGAAGGACACATGCTGGCCGATCTCGTGGCAGTGCTCGGTTCGCTGAACATCATTGCAGCGGAACTGGATCGCTAGGAGAAATCATGGCCTGGGCAGTCAAGCCATCAGCAAGCATTGAAATCGAGAGGCGGTCGGAACCATGGTTGACCGCCGCGATTCGCCAGATGATCGACACCGAGATCATTCCACGGTACGCCTGTTCCCGCGGCGCACTGATGCCGACGCTGCATCTGGTGCAGACGGAGTACGGCTACATCGCTCCGCAGGCCATGGTCGAGATCGCAGAGGTTCTCGACATTTCACCTGCGCAGGTGGCCGATGTTGTTTCCTTCTACGAGCAGTATCACGATGAGCCCGTCGGAGAACATGTCATCGGCGTCTGCCAGTCAATCGCCTGCGAGATTCGCGGCTCACAGGCATTGATCGACCACCTGAAGAACAAGCTCGACATTGGTGTGCACGAGACGACCGAGGACGGCAAGTTCACGCTGCTCGCGCTGGAATGCCTCGGAGCCTGCGATACAGCACCGTGCGCACTGGTTGGCGAGGAACGCCGCGACAATCTGACAATCTCCGAGGCGGATCGAATTGTGAAGGAGTGCAAATGATGGCTCCCACACACGGCAAGCCGTTGATGCGATGCCTCGGCGAATTCGTCGGACACATCGTGCGCGCAGTGCGGCCTGTATCGAGCAAGCATGTTCTGAACCGCAACGTGCAAGAGAAGCGGGATGGCGATGTAACACTGCGCCGCACGACCATCGATGAAATCGAGATCAAACAGGAGCGCGGCGATGGCTGATCCTGCACTGACTCGCAACATTCCAACGCCGCCGTGGGGCGACACCTCTGCTCGCCGAACACTGTCATTCGAGGACTATGTTGCTCGGGGCGGGTACAAAGCGCTTGAGAAATCGCTTTCGATGAAACCTGCGGAGGTCGTTGATCTTGTCAAGGATGCAGAACTTCGGGGCCGCGGCGGCGCAGGATTTCCCTGTGGACTCAAGTGGACATTTCTGCCGGAGCCGGATGGGCGGGCGCGGTACCTCTGTGTCAATTGTGATGAGGCGGAGCCGGGCACATTCAAGGATCGTCTCTTGGTCGATTTCGACCCGCACCTGGTCATCGAGGGCATTGCAATCGCATGCTGGGCGTGTCAGCTCGACACCGTTTACTTCTTCATGCGAGGCGAGTGGTATGAGCAGGCGGTCACGATGCAACGGGCGATCGACGAGGCGTATGAGGGCGGCATCTTTGGCCAACAGGGATTGATGAAAGGCAAAGTCAAGTTCGGCGTGGAGTGCCATCTACATCGAGGCGCCGGCGCCTATATCTGCGGTGAAGAGACTGCGCTGCTCGAAGCGATCGAAGGAAAGCGGGGCTGGCCTCGCATTAAGCCACCCTTCCCCGCAGTCAGTGGTCTCTTCAGCAGGCCGACCATCATTAACAATGTGGAGACGCTCGCGTGCGTCGGCCTGATCGTCGAAAACGGCACTGCGTGGTGGCAGTCGCGAGGATGTCAATCGAGTATCGGCGGCCCGCCGAGTTACGGCACGAAACTCATGGGCGTGTCTGGGCATGTGAACCGTCCCGGAGTGTACGAGTGCGACTTGGGCATTCCACTGCGGACACTTGTAGAGGACTACGCCGGCGGCATGCTCGGCGGCAAGGCGTTCAAGGGTGCCATTGCCGGGGGCGTCAGCATGGGCGTTCTCGGCCCGGACCAGTTTGACGCGGAGATGGATTTTGACATCGGGCGGAAGTACGGCGTCATGGGTCTGGGTACCGCGTGCCCGACCATTTTCGATGAAGACACGGACATGGTTGCTGTTGCACGAAACATCGCGAGGTTCTTCAAGAACGAATCCTGTGGCCAGTGCACACCCTGTCGCGAAGGGGCCAACTGGTTGTACAAACTCATCTGTCGGATTGAGACAGGTGGCGGCACGATGAAGGACTTGGATCAACTGTTGGAAATCGCTGGATCCATGGGTGTGATGCAGGGGACAACGATCTGCGGACTCGCCGATGGCAACAATTGGGCCGCGCGGACAATCGTGAACAAGTTCCGCGATGAGTTCGAGGCCCGGTGCGCACCCGGTCTGGTTCCGGTAACGGTGGATGTTTCAGCGCCATAGGCGAGTTTTTTCTCTCCCTCTTGGCGTGTGGCGCAGAGGCGGTATCCTGTCGGGGCTGAGATGACAGAAGGAACTCCACATACTGAACTGGTCGGCGACGGAGACGAGCCTCCAGAACCGGATAGATCCGATGCCGGGGTGACGATCACTATCGATGACGGAATCCGGGGTTTGGATGCCGACTGGCTGACCGACCATGTAAACCAAGCGATTGTGCTGCTTGATCGGAAGGTCGCTGCGGTTTCAATCCGCGTCATGCAGGATACGGAAATGGCTGCAATGCACGAGCGATACGGCGATGCTTGTGAGACGACGGATGTTCTGACATTCAGTTACGGTGAGGATGCGGTCGAGGCGGACATTGGTGTGAGCATCGATGTTGCACGCCGCGCTGCGAAAGAGCGAGACCACAATACGACGGCCGAACTTCTGCTGTACATCGTGCACGGTTTGTTGCACTGCATGGGATACGACGATCACGACCCTGACGCCTGGGCAGAGATGCATGCCGAGGAAAACAGAATTCTTTCGGCGATGGGCGTTGGCGAGTTGTTCGGCGAGGTGAACCGATGATCGAGTGGCTCTCTTGGCTTATTCCGATTGCGTTGTTGTTTCTGTCCGTGTGGTATGGCGTTGTCGAGCGAGTGTTCGCCAACGGTAGACGCACGCAGTTGCAGAGTCGCATTGCGGCGAGAACCGGGACTGATGCTGTATGGGTGGAGTCGACGGCTGACACAATCGTGCCGTTTGCGAGGTTGAAGGGCCTCGGGACGGATCTGCTTGTCATCTTGTTCGTGGTGTATCACACCGCGGGCTTTCCCAGCGAGCAGTCCTTCACGGTACTGCCGGTTGTTGTTGGTTTCGTAGTCGGATTATTCATAGTCTGGATCTCGTCCACCGTTCTTGCTGGCGCGATTGCGAAACATGGCGGCGTGTGGCTTCTGAGCGGCACGCTGCCCATGCTGAGATTGCTCGCATGGGGATCTGGTTTGAGCAGCGGGCTGGTGAGATTTGTGGATGAAGTGATACGACGGCTCAGCGGAGCGGGGCCGAGACATGACGATGCCGAGGAAGAACTGCTTCGGAGCATCGAAGCCTCCCAACGAGAAGGGTCACTCCCACCGCACGCTGCCGAGATGCTTGAGAATGTGGTGGAGTTCAGCGAAACCGATGTGGGCGAAATCATGACGCCGCGCACCGACATGGAGGGAATCGAGCGCACGGATGACTTGGTGGAGATTCGCCGATTTGTGATCGAATCTGGACACTCTCGCATACCGGTGTTTGAGGAGAACCTTGATCACATTCTCGGCATTCTCTATGTCAAGGACCTCATCGGGTTTCTGGGTGAGGAGGCGAACGGTTTCAATCTGGAAAACGTCCTGAGGCAGCCGATTGTGATTCCCGAATCGAAACCGGTGCAGGAACTTCTCGGCGATTTTCAGAAGAGCGAAGTTCACATGGCGATCGTGATTGACGAGTACGGTGGGACGGCGGGGCTTGTGACGATTGAGGATGTGCTTGAGGAGATCGTGGGTGAGATTCGCGATGAGCACGACGAAACAGAGGCGGAGGAGCCGGAACTTGTTCGACTCGACAGCGGCCGCGTGCAGGTAAGTGGACGCTTCGATCTTGACGACTTGAATGACGAACTCGGACTTGCGCTTCCGGAGGACGAGGAGTACGACACGATTGCGGGTTTCGTATTGGCGAAGCTCGGGCATGTTCCGAATGCGGGCGAGTCTCTGGAAGTTGATGGAATCACATTCACCGCATTGGCCGCAACGCCGACACACATCGAGTTGATTGCGATCGACCTGCCGCTGGATGCGGCGTAAGAGGCTGCAATACTCTGGTGACTTCCGGCGTTATGATGCTCCTCCAAACAATAAGGAGCGTGAGAGATGGCTATTCGAACAACTATTATTGTCTCTGCGACGGTGCTTACGTTGGCCGGTTGCAACAAGTCGCAGAAGATCTCGGGTGAAGTGCAGGACAGCGGCGGACAATCTCGGGAGATCGAGGTTGAAGTTGACGAAAACTTCATTGTCCTGAATGTCGATGGAGAGATGCAGACCATCGATCTTGGTGATGTACTCGGTGACTCACTGGGTAATCTTGGTGCGCTCGGCGGCCATGGTTCCGTTGTGATTGAGGTGCAGGCGCAGGGGCAGGAGCCGATCGTCACGCAGCATTCTTTCGGCGGGGACCATCCAGGCAGACCGATGCAGGGCGGGCCGCGAGGGGGAGGCGGGGGCGGACATGGCCCGGCCAACATGGACCAGATGCACGAACGCATCATGCATGCAATGCGCGAGCGTCAGGGCGAGCATCATGAGGGCCATGACGATGGTGACGACGCACGCGAGTTCATCGAGGAACTGCATGAACTCGGGGAAGTCAGTCAGATGCTGAGCAGATCATCATCGGTTGCGCTCCTTGGAATTCACATGATCCGGGACAACTTCGATCCAGAGGTGGTTGTGGATGCCATGGAGGACATCATTGCAGAGACAGCACCCGGTAGCGCTGCAAGCAATGCCGCGCTGATTGTCATGATGGAGGCGCTTGGTGACATGGATGACGAGGACGGCGCACTTGAGGCGGCGATCGACCTTGTCATTGGAAACTCGCCTGCGCGGTCGCCTCACGACGAGGACTGAAGAAGTTTCTCAAACTGGCGGAGCCGATTATCAAGACTGCGACGCATGGCGGAGGATGCGGTGTCGCCCAGATGCTGGCATGTCACTACAAGCATCTCGACAAGGCCGTGATAATCGTCAATTGAGATGACTTCCGAAGCAATCTTTGCCGGGCGCTTGCCCGCTGCAACGCCGTCAATGTCGTGCATGTTGTGGTAGTTCCCTAGCGCGAGACAGAGGCAGGTTGAGAGATAACCATAGTTGCAGAATGCAGTGGATTCACAGGTGCCGCCCGGCATGAGTTTTCGCTGCCAGGAAAACTTCGGATTGTCGCGGGCGTGTGCATGCATGATCTCCGCGATTCGATTCGTGAGTTCGGGCCCAAAGACGCTGGACTTGTCGCCGACGCGGAGAATTGGTCCTCCCCCGATTGGTGACTCAGGAAAAGTTCGGGAGGTTTCGAGGCAGAGGAGCCTTGCTGTCCTGGGAATGGTCTTGTTGCGTGCGGCGGCGATTGCGCCAACGAATCCGATTTCTTCCGCTCTGGTCAGCAGGACGCCGACATTGCCAAGCCGGGGCATGCGCCGGATCGTGTCGAGGGCGGACAATGCGGCCGCTGCGCCAGCAAGATCATCGCAAGCCGGTGCGTGTAGGAGCCCCTTCTTGACAATAGGTGCTGGGAGTCGCCAGCGGGCAATATTGCCGGGGGCGATGGGTTCCGTTCTTGCGAGCGTCGCGGTGACGCGTTTGAATGGTTGTGCGTCGACCTGAAGTGATTTGATTTGGGCGTTCTGGACGGCGCCGCGGGAATCGAAGACCTCGATTCTGCCGCCGATGAAGTATGGGTCCATGACCCCACCACGAAACTCCAGTTCAATGGTCCGGTTGTCCAAGACGCTTCTGACCACAAAGGCCGGATGGTCGAGGTGCGCGGTTATGAAGATGGGGTTCCGGCTGGACCGACGCGTCTGGGTGATGTGGAGATTCCCCCAGCGATCGGAACGGACCCGCAGATCCTTCCGCCGCTGACACCACCGTTCCACCCACTGTTCTACACGCGATTCACAGCCGGCCGCCGTCGGGATTCCCGTGAGTTCCAAGAGCCACGTCAGGTGTTGCCTCTTCTCTTTCGCCGTCACGCCCTTATCCTACCCTTGGGTACCCTTTAGGGTCACACCCCGGGTGTGTCCCCTAAGGGTAGGATGGGGGGTTGCATGGGGCTGGCTTCGATAGAGGATGTTCTTTCGGATCTGCGGGATGGCCGCGTTGTTGTGCTGGTCGATGATGAGGATCGCGAGAACGAAGGCGATTTCGTCGTCGCCGCCGAACACATCACAGTCGACCTGATCAACTTCCTCACCCGTGTCGGCGGAGGTTACCTCTGCGTCGCCATGACCGGGGAAGACTGCGACCGATTGGATCTCAGCCCCCAAGCCGCTCTGAATACCAGCGTTCGAGGCACTCCCTTCACGATCAGCGTGGACGGCCACCAGCGGCACGACGTCGGAACGGGCATCTCCGCTGCCGACCGGGTGACCACCATTCAACTCTTGGCATCGCCGAAATCCCGCCCGGATGACTTCGTTCGACCTGGCCACATCAACCCCCTCCGCGCTCGCGAAGGTGGCGTCCTCGCACGCACCGGCCAGACGGAAGGGTCCGTCGACCTCTGCCGTCTTGCCGGCCTCCGACCCGCGGCCGCAATCATCGAGATCGTCCGCGATGACGGCGAGATGGCACGAATGCCGGATCTCGAATCCATGTGTCAGGAACACAACATCAAGATGTGTTCAGTTGAGCAAGTCATCGAATACCGGCTCGATCGCGAGAGCCTCGTTCGGCGGCTCGATCCGCCGGAGGGAACCATCGTCGAGACTCCATACGGCACCTTCAACCTCATCGCGTATCACAGTACGGTCGACGCCCTTCCCCATCTGGCCATGACGGTTGGCGGCATCGGCGATCTTGACGAATATGGGAGCTCCGCTCCGATCGACACTCCGACCATGGTCCGGGTACACCGCCGAAACCTGCTCGGGGACATCTTCGATGCAACAGACCACCCCTCAGGCGAGGAGCTCCGATCGTCGCTTCGCATGATTGCTGACGAGGGCCGCGGCGCACTCATTTACTTGCGACCAGAACACTACGGCGACGCCTTCATCGATCTCCTGCAACGAGTAAACCGCCCCGCCCGCGACGTCAACGTGCCGGACCTCACCCACCCCATGGATCGCCGTGACTACGGCGTCGGTGTTCAGATCCTCCGCGACCTCGGCCTGCGACGGCTGAAACTCCTCACCAACCACCCGAAACATCTCGCCGCGCTCCATGGATTCGGCCTGGAAATCGTCGATCAAATTCCGATCGAACAATCTCAATCCCGCTGATTCATCAACATGGCGATTCGGAAAACCAGTTTCACCGCCTCGAGGTAGATCCACACCAGGGTCACCATGAGTGCAAATCCGCAGAACCACTCCATCGCCCGCGGCGCACCGGCCTGTACCTGCTGTTCGACCATGCCGAAATCGATGATCAGCCACAACGACGCTACTCCAAGAATCAGCACATTGATACCAAGGCCGATCCAAGCGGCCTGCCCACCATCCATGGCAGATCCGAGCGAGATGAACGGCATCTGCGCGCCGAACAGTGACATGATGAAGGACACGAGATAGGTCACAAAGATGCCCAGGGTGAGCACGCTCACGACGGATACGAACATCCGCGTCGGTTTCAGAATCCTGAAGTAATACAACGCAAGCATCGCAATCAGGATGCTGAATGTGATGACAAACGCCTGAAGCGCCAGCCCTCCTGTCACAGTCACGCCCTGCGCCAAGAGAACCCGATCAAGGCTGTCGGTCACGACCCCAAGAAAGGCCCCCTGCACCAATGCATATACCCACGCGGTATACCGAGCCCGCAAGGGATTCGTAAAGATCATGAAGTACACGACGACTGTCGCGACGAGGCCCGCGATTCCAAGCGGCCACGCAAGGGCGGGGCGGTTCTGCACGATCCACAGCCCAAGCATGCCACCAGCAACGCAGACCGCGGCCAGCATCGCCGTCTTGTTCACAACACCCTGAATAGTCGCAACGCCGGTGCCCCCAGCGGAGCGGCCTTCTTGCCACGGCTCGGATCGCCGAAGTGCCGGGTTACTGGTCTGCAACATGGATACACCAAAACGCATGTCATCTACTCCCTTTTCGAGCATGTAGAATACCGCGCTCCCCTCATGAAGACACAAGACCTCATCACGGCCATCGAGACGATCGCACCGGCGCATCTCGCCAACGACTGGGACAATGTCGGCCTCCTTGTGGGCTCACCGAGCTGGCCGGCCGACCGCATCCTGCTCACAATTGACCTGACCGAGGCAGTCATGCAAGAGGCAGTCGACGGCAAGTTCCAAGCGATCATTTCGTATCACCCGCCGATCTTTCACCCGCTGAAACGAGTCACTGATTCAACCTTCAAGGAACGAGTTGTGCTGGATGCCATATCCAACCACATCGCGATCTATGCACCACACACGGCGTTGGATGTTGCACGGGGCGGCATCAACGACTGGATTGCCGATGGCGTCGGTGTGGGAGATGTGCGAGCGCTGCGGCCCTTCGGCAACCTCCCGCCGGACGAGGAAATCAAACTTGTGACCTTTTGTCCCGAAGACGCTGTCGACGAACTGCGCGACGCGCTCTCAAGCGTCGGGTGCGGACGAATCGGAGCGTACGATCAGTGCACATTCATCACGCCGGGAACCGGTTCTTTCCGAGGAGGCGAGCAATCAAATCCGACAATCGGAATCGCCGGCGAACTCCAGCAGGTCGCCGAAGTGCGGTTCGAAACCGTGACACCTCGCTCTTCACTGCCGCTGGCGATACAGGCCCTGCGCCAGTTCCATCCTTATGAAGAACCGCCCATTGAGGTCCACGAGCTGGGCGAACGGCCTCGCCGCGAACTTGGCGTTGGGCGTCGCGTTCATCTCGATTCGCCTGTGCGGATCGACGAACTTGCGCGGCGAGTGAAGAAACACCTCGGCATCGGATATGTCCGCGTCGCGCCAGGTGCCAAACATGATCCAGATGCCGAGATCCAAACGGTTGGCCTCTGCGCCGGTGCCGGCGGGTCTCTGTGCGAAGCCGCGATCAGTGACGGCTGCGACGCCTTCCTGACAGGCGAGATGCCGCATCACGATGTAGTTGCTGCACAAGCCCGTGGTTGCACCGTGTTTCTCACCGGTCACACGAACTCGGAGCGCGGGTATCTTCCCCGGCTCAAACAACAACTGGCCGAGTTGTTACCCACAGCATCGATGACAGTCAGCACGGCCGACGCTGCACCGTGGACCTATTTCTGATTTGCCAGTTCAGAGTGTCTCGGGCATGAAACCACATGGTCGTTGACCATGCCCGTCGCCTGCATGAACGCGTAGCAGATTGTCGGTCCGACGAACTTGAAACCATGCTTCTTGAGATCCTTCGCCATCGCCACACTCCGTGGCGTTGACGCGGGAATCCGCCCGTCGGACTTCCACCGATTCACGATCGGCACACCATCGACATGCTTCCAGAGGAACTGATCAAAGGTCCCCTGTTCCGCCAGAGCGAGCCACGCCTTTGCATTGCCGATCGCGCCTTCAATCTTGGCCCTGCTGCGAATGATGCCAACATTGCCGAGCAGGCGATTCAAGTCTCTCTTGCCGAAACGCGCGACCTTCCCCGGGTCGAAACCACGAAACGCCTTGCGGAAATTCTCACGCTTGCGAAGAACCGTGATCCATGACAGACCCGCCTGAAATCCGTCCAAACACAGTTTTTCATAGAGCGCACGGTCGTCATGCTCGGGGACGCCCCATTCGGCGTCGTGATACTCGACATACAGAGGATCGCTTCCGCACCAGACACAACGCGGCATGTCAACGCCCCTTGAGCAGCTCTTCGATGAGGTCCATCGGATCGGGAATGTCCTTGCCGCTGCCGCTGATTGCATCACCGATGGCATTGACAGCACTGTCCTGAAGGAGTTTCGCCAGGTCGAACGAGGGATCCACTGAAACCGTCGGTTTCTCAATCGTTCCGCGAATGAGAAGCGGTACTTCAATGTCCTTCGCAAGCCCGCGGAGTTCTTTGATGCTGTAACCCAGTCCCTTGAGCGGCACCACGGATGCGATCCGCAATTCATGGGTCATGAGGTTGATGCGGCCGCCGAATGGCATCGTGTACTTGTCGTCGATGACGATCCGGAATGTGTCATACATGACGATTCCCTTCCGGATCCGCAGTTCGATTGGCTCTACGAAGGCCGGCACACTTGCGGCATGGCTCGAATTAAACAGCGTCAGCAGCCGCATGGTTGCCGAACCGCTGTCGAGCGTAACGTTTCCAATGTCCAGATTGATATCCGCATTCAGTTTCGCAAGATCACCATTGGTTGGAATGGATGCATTCCACATGGTGGCGCGAACCGGATGGTCGATTGACCGGATGTCGGCGAGAACTGGCCCGAGGTTGCGCAGGAGTTGCGAGGTCAACTGCGGAGTCAACTGCAATTCCGCCGTCGTTCGGCTCTTCTCCTGCGTTCGAATGTTTTCCTTTTCGACAATGAAGGATGACTGAATCGTCCCGCTCGTGGACACTGCATCGGCAACGCAGGTCACTGCGTCGGATTCCAAGTGCTGAAGGGCGATGTTGGCATCCAATCGCTGCCCGATCGCATCAACCAACAACCCTTCGAGATTCGCGAGCGAATCCAGAGTCGAAGTGCTGGCTCCAACAACTGTGACCAACGCATCCACGCTTCCCGTTCCCGACTTGGTCACAGTGCCGTTGACACTTGCAGAATTACCTTCGGCAGCGATATCACCCTGAAAAACCAGTCCGTCCCCCGTCAGTGAACCGACCAGCGTGCAGTCCAATGATGCGAGCGTGACGAACTCCGTTGCTCGCTTCGTCGCGATCATGAGCGGCCCAACAATCGACAACGTCGCGTCGATGTGATCACTGGCGTCCATGTCGATGCGGGAGCTGCTGATCGTCGCAGTCGAGGACTGTTTGATCTGGAGGCCGGTAATGTCAGACAGCAGTGCAGGGGCGACCTTCACTGTAGCCACGACCTCTTCAAGGGAGGCAACTTCACCATCGCGAAGTTGAATCGAACCCTCCACGGTCACTCGGTCGGCCGTGAGCGTTGTCTCTATCACATCTCCTCGCAATGCCATGGCCAGGTCAACGGAGTCACCGATGTCACGGGCGCGATTCAGGGGCGAATCTGCCAGCCATGGCTGCAACAACGCAGTCGGTACTTGCGACAGCTGCAGTGATCCAAGTCCATGGGGCAACGGCTCCACAGCCTGTTTCCACAGATCATCAAGTCCATCGAGTGATGCGTGAGACTTGACCCCGAGGCTCAATTCCAGCGGCATCTCCCGCCCATCTGCGGAGAGATCGCCCTGCAACACTACCCGTCGGTCCTCCACAGAACCAACAATGCTGAACGAACCACCGTCGACCGCGACATGCCGGTCATCCAGGGCAATCCGCACCGCCCCTTCCACTTCCACCTCACCCTCAAGAATGGCGTGATCGCCGCTCGGCACGAACGATCCGATACGAACGGTTGCTGCGACATCACCATCCAGGACATCGCCGGTGAAGCGCCGCAGCAGTGCTGCGCGAATATCGGCTTCGACCTGCAACTGTTCAATCCGCTCGACATTTCCACTCTCACCTACCAGCACGCGAGCGGAGCCCGACACATGCTCCGCCGTCAGCGACGCATTCAATGGGTTGGTCGCAACCGATCGCTCCAGCCGCAGTGCAAGCATGGGGCCGATGTCAGCCATCAGGTCAATGTCCGCGAGTTGAAGGAGTGGTGCGATCGGGGCAGTTGGAACATCCTTGATTTCAGCATGTCCGATCAACGAAGCAGGATCGAGGGTGAAGGCGCCCTCTCGAATTGGTCGGTCAATCTGTAGTTTGGCAAGGAGACGGCCTCGTGCGACCCCCTTCTCGCTCAGCGTCCCTTCCAATAGAAGCGATGCAGTCTGTTCCAGGCCGGGCGAACTGATCTTGGCGGTCAGGTTTCTGATGATCCAATCCTCTACTCGGGGAAGAGGAAAACTCGCCGCGACAACATCGGCAGTAATTGCCGCATCGCGTCTCATCATGCCCTCTGCGTCAAACAGGTTTGGGGCCGACCCATCAATCTCCAGATAGCCGCCGTCGGTCGTTGCTGCACGAATGACCCCGGCCACATGCCTTCCTGGGTCATAGTCGAATGAACCGGTGACCTGTTGCAGGTTGATGGATCGTCCGCCATCCGGATCGTCGATGATCACCGATCTCAAATCCAGAGTGACGGATACGGGGGGGACACCTTGTAGGCTGAAGTCTTCCCGCGGAGATCGTGCGCCAGGAGTCCCGGGTGCGCCTGCGGACACAGGCGTTGGCGTCGCAGTTGCCATCGTCGCGCTCACAGTGCCACCCACTGAGACATGTAGCGTGCGATCGCGAAGGAGGATCGGAATGAGACCATTGTCAATCCGAACATCAAGTTCGGCAGAGGCAGTGTCGGACGCCAGCGAGATGCCGTCGATCTGCTGTGGTCCCCACCAACTGAGTGACACGTGCTTGACCGGTACATCGATCGCACTCTTCGCCACGACCGCGGCGAGGGGCGGCCCGCCGAAAAAGACCCCAGCCCCAAGAACGACCAGAACAACGAGGGTTATCCACGGCCACCGTCGGCGTCTTTTCTCCGTCTTCATGGCGGCATCATAGCCCTGCTATCCTGAGCCCGAATGACAGACGCCATCACCATGAACGCACCTGCCAAGGTGAATCTAGCCTTGTCTGTCGGATCCCTGAACGATGCCGGCATGCATCCGATCGTGTCCAGAATGACCACGGTCGGCTTCTGTGACGATCTGGAGGTCAAGCGTCTGGCCGATGAGGGGCTGTCTCGATACGCGATTCTCTGGCACGATGAGGCCACGCGGAAATCCCCCATCGACTGGCCGATGACATCGGATCTGGCCGTGCGGGCTCACAGAGCCATGGAGGCACACGCCGGGCGGGCCCTTCCGGTGCAGATGAAACTCGAAAAACGCCTTCCCGTCGGTAGCGGACTTGGGGGCGGTTCATCGGATGCGGCGGCCATGCTCCGCGCTGTCAACGAACTGTTCGAACTGGGCTTCGACTCGGCGGAGTTGATCGACATAGCAAGTGAAATCGGCTCCGACATCCCATTCCTTGTCTGCGGCGGCACCGCCATCGTCTCCGGGCTGGGCGAAGTCGTGGAACCGCTTGACGATACGAACATGCACATGGTCCTCGTCATGCCGGACTACGGCTGTGCGACGGGCGAGGTCTACGATGCCTTTGACGAACTTGGCGGTGGGATGCTGGACGAATCTCATGTGCGAAACGGCGGGGTGTTCAACGACCTCTCCGCAGCGGCGTGCGAGATTGCGCCGCCGCTGGCCGTGGACATGGCGTCGATTGCAGCCATTGCGGAGGATCAAGTCCACCTTTCGGGAAGCGGATCGGCAATGTTCGTGCTGTGCGACAATGCAGAGCATGCCTCGGATCTGGCCGCGGCCATAGAGAAGGAAACGCATCTGTCAGCAATCGCGACTGCGACATCCTGCACTGCGAAGAAGAAGGAATTGACCTAATGACGATCATGGCAACCGATTTCGTACCCGCCGATCTGGACGCGACCCAATGGGAGATCTTGAAGCCTTACTACCAACAACTGCTCGATCGAGAGTTGAAGTGCGTCGGGTGTCTTGCGCAGTTGCTGCTCGATCGCAGCGAGTTGGACGCTTGTGCAAGCGAGGCGGAGGCGAATCTCTATATCGCGATGACATGTGATACCGAGGACGAGGCAATCAAGGCGGCGTATCTCGCATTCGTGGAAGATGTCGAGCCGGAACTCAAGAAGGTCGGGTTCGAACTTGATCGCAAGGTTGTCACATCGCCGCACGCGCCTCAACTGGACCCCGTCCGCCACGAAGTACTCCTTCGAAACTGGAAGGCCGACATCGATCTCTTCCGCGACGAGAATGTTCCGCTGCAGACCGAGGACACCAAACTTGGACAGCAATACGCGGAGATCTGCGGCGCAATGATGGTCGAGTTCGACGGCGAAACTCAAACGATGCCGCAGATGGCGAGGTACCAGCAGGAGACGGATCGCGATCGCCGCGAATCCGCATGGCGGGCTGTTGCAGAGAGGCGGTTGGAGGATCGCGATGCGATCGACACCATCTTTGACCGAATGATCAGTCTCCGCGGCACCATGGCAGGAAACGCTGGCTGCAGCGATTTTCGCGAGTACATGTTCAGAGTGAAGCACCGTTTCGACTACACGCCGGAGGACTGCATCGCGTTCCACGACGCCATCGAGCAGCACTGTATGCCGCTCTCTACCCAACTGTGTGACGAGCGGCGTGCGTCGCTTGAGGTCAGTGAACTGCGACCGTGGGACATGGATGTGGACCCATTCGGGCGTGACCCTCTCCGTCCGTTTGACACCGCTGACGACATGGTGGAGAAGACTTCCCGCCTGTTTGCTCGAATGGATGATGGACTGCACGAGTTGTTCGAGTCGATGCGGGGCGGCGACTCGCTTGATCTAGCCTCCCGCAAGGGTAAGGCGCCGGGTGGATATCAGTACGAGCGGGACCGATCGCGGCGACCCTTCATCTTCATGAACGCTGCCGGGCTGCCCCGCGATGTTGACACAATGGTGCACGAGGCTGGTCATGCATTCAATTCCATGCTCTGCCGCGAGGACCCTTTTCTCTGGTATAGGCACCCCCCGCTGGAGTTTGCGGAGGTCGCCTCGATGAGCATGGAGTCCATGGCCTACGACTATCTCGACGAGTTCTACGACGAGGAAGACCGTCAGCGGTCCATACGCAAGCACCTTGAAGGCATTGTGAAGGTCCTGCCCTGGGTCGCGACGATCGACGCCTTCCAGCATTGGATCTACACGCATCCGACCGATGGCCGCGACGAGCGAACTTCAGCCTGGCTTGCGTTGGAGGAACGGTTCGGCGCCGCCGTGTCGTGGGATGGACTTGAGGCGGAGCACGCCGCGATGTGGCATCGCCAACTGCATCCTTTCGAGGTCCCCTTCTACTATGTCGAGTACGGCATCGCCCAGCTCGGCGCGCTCCAGATGTGGATCCAGTATCGGCAGGACCCCGCCGGGGCTCTTGCTGCGTACAAGCGGGCACTTTCGCTCGGCGGTAGCCGCCCTCTTCCCGAACTCTTCGAGGCAGGAGGACTGTCGCTCGACTTCACGTCATCAAATGTGGAGCGACTCATGGAAGCCGTTTCGAGCGAACTGGAGGCGTTGCCGAAGTAGCGTGACCGAGGGTTTCCTGCCCATGTCGGCCGACGAGTTTCGGCGCCGAGGCACCGAGGTCGTCCATTGGATAGCCAACTACATGGAGTCGGTTGGTGAGTTTCCGGTGCAGTCGCCGGCCGAGCCGGGCAGTGTGCTCGCAGCACTTCCGACCGCGGCTCCCGAGCACGGCGAGCCGTTCGAGGACATGCTTGCGGATGTAGACCGCGTTGTCATGCCCGGCATCACGCACTGGCAATCGCCGCGATTCTTCGCGTACTTTCCGAGCAACGCATCGGGACCCTCCATTCTCGGCGACCTTCTGTCAAGCGGACTTGGTGTGCAGGGAATGCTCTGGTCAACCAGTCCCGCCTGCACGGAACTGGAGATCCGCATGCTGGACTGGATGGCAGAGGCACTTGGCCTGCCCGAGCGATTTCGTTCAACATCCAGGGGGGGGGGCGTCATTCAGGACACCGCGAGCAGCGCGACCCTCTGCGCAATCGCAGCGGCGCGGGATCGATCGGCGGCAAGCATCGAGAAACTGGTCGCCTATGCCAGTGACGAGGCCCATTCCAGCGTGGAAAAGAGTCTGCGGATAGCCGGCATTCCAAGCGATCGACTCCGGCGAATCGACACGGACGCCCAGGGGGCGATGTGCGGCAATACGCTTGCTACCACCATGGACGAGGATGTGAAGCGGGATCTTGTTCCATTTCTGGTCGTCGCAACCTGCGGCACAACTGGAACGGGCGCATTCGACTCGATCGCTGCATGCGCTCACGCCGCGTCAGGGCACGATGCATGGCTGCATGTGGACGCTGCGATGTTCGGAACGGCAAGCATCTGCGAGGAATATCGCTGGATCCACGACGGCATCGAGCATGCGGACTCCTACTGCGTCAACCCCCACAAGTGGATGTTGACCAACTTCGACTGCACCTGTTTTTTTGTCGCTGACCGCGAACCTCTGCTCGCGGCTCTCTCGATCATGCCTGAATACCTCCGCAACAGTGCTACAGACAGCGGCGGCGTCATTGATTTTCGCGATTGGCAGGTTCCGCTTGGCCGGCGATTTCGGGCGTTGAAGTTGTGGTTCGTGCTGCGGTGGCACGGGCTTGAGGGCATACGCGCCATGATCCGCAACCATGTTGCCATGGCCCAGACGTTCGCAGCGGTGATCTCGGAGGACGATCGCTTCGAGATTGCCGCGCCGCATCCTCTCAACCTCGTGTGTTTTCGAGCTGCCGCCGGCGATGAGACAACGCGGAGACTGGTATCGACGATCAATACGAGCGGCCGAGCAATGCTGACACATTGCAGCATTGACGGACAGTTTGTTGTCAGATGCTGCATCGGTCACGCGACCACCACGATGCGTGATGTTGATGAACTGATTGCGATGCTCCGCGAGGAAGTGGACCAATGTCTCGAGTGAAAAGTGGCGGCGGATGGCCGGCGATCCGCTATGTGCTGCGGGAGGCTCGCCGCAGCGGCGGACTGCTGCGGATGTATCGCTCGCTGCGATCGAAGAATGCCTGCAAAACGTGCGCGCTTGGCATGGGCGGGCAGCGCGGCGGCATGGTCAATGAACACGGAGGTTTTCCGGAGGTGTGCAAAAAGTCTGTGCAGGCCATGGCCGCGGACATGCAGGGGCGAATCGACTCGAGCTTCTTCGAGCGGTTTTCCATCGCCGAACTCACGGTTCTGTCATCGCGCGAGTTGGAGAGATGCGGCCGACTCGTGGAGCCACTCATCGCCGGCCCGTTGGACTCGCACTTCCGCGCCGCGTCCTGGGATGAGGCAAGGGAAGTTCTGTCGAGTGCCGTTCGCGAAACCGAACCCGATCGGTCGTTCTACTACTTCAGTGGCCGCAGTTCCAACGAGGCTGGGTTCCTGCTGCAATTGGCAGCGAGGGTTCGCGGCACCAACAATGTCAACAACTGTTCCTACTATTGCCATCAAGCGAGCGGTGTCGGGCTCGCGTCGGTGACCGGATCGGGAACGGCGACCGTGACGCTTGATGATCTCAGCTCATGCGATCTGGTCTTCCTGATCGGCTGCAACCCCGCATCCAACCATCCTCGTCTCATGAAGGAACTTGTGCGATTGCGCCGCCGCGGCGGGAAGGTCATTGTGATCAACCCGCTGCGGGAGCGGGGTCTTGAGCGGTTCCGCGTCCCAAGCGATGTTCGGTCGATGGTGCGAGCCAGTCGCATCGCGGATCTCTTCGTGCAGGTTCACCTCGGCGGGGACAGCGCACTGCTTCTCGGCATCATCAAGGCACTTGCGGAGCGGGATGCGATTGATCGCGACTTCACAGAGACCAGCGCCGAGGGGTTTGATGCCATCGAGACCCGGGCAACCGGGACAGAGTGGCCTTGGATCGAAGAAACAAGCGGAGTTGCCCGTGCGGAGATTGAGCAGGTAGCTGCCTTGTACGCGGAGTCCAGGGGGACGATCTTCTGTTGGGCCATGGGAATCACGCACCACGCAGACGGCGTGGGCAGTGTGCGGATGATCGCAAACTGCGCGATTGCTCGCGGCATGCTCGGACGGCAGGGTGCCGGACTTCTGCCGCTGCGGGGACACTCAAATGTTCAAGGCATGGGCAGCGTCGGTGTTGTGCCGCAACTCAAGGGCGTGGTTGCTGGCGGAATCGAACAGGCACTGGGTGTTTCGCTGCCGCAGTCGACGGGACTCGACACGATGGCCTGCATGGAGGCGGCCGCCGAGGACAACATGGATCTGGCCTTCTGCCTCGGAGGCAACCTTCTCAGTTCCAATCCCGACTCATCCTTCGCGTCGGCGGCCATGGCTCGAATCGGCACCGTTGCGTATCTGTCCACGACGCTGAATCTGGGACACATCAGGGGACGCGGCCGCACGACTGTCATTCTGCCGGTACTTGCCCGTGACGAGGAGCCGCAGAGTACGACGCAGGAGTCGATGTTCAACTATGTTCGACAGAGCAGCGGTGGCCGAGCGCGGCATGAAGGGCCGCGGAGTGAGGTGGCCATCATCGCCGATCTGGCGGAGGCCTCCATTCCGGGCATTGACTGGTGTGCGTTTCGTGACCACGGCACCATTCGATCGCTGATTGCGGCGGTCATCCCGGGATACCGCGCCGAAGGTGAATTCCAGATAGAGGGGCGGACCTTCCATCGGCCGCACTTTGCAACGGAGTCTGGCCGCGCACTCGCCCACGATGTCGACATCTCGCCCCCACCACCGATTGCCGGCAACCAACTTCGGTTGGCGACTCTTCGCAGCGAGGGACAGTTCAACACGGTGGTGTACGAGGAGGAAGATCTCTACCGCGGGCAGGATCGGCGGGATGTCGTCTTGATGCACGAGGATGACATTCAACGACTTGGGTTTCAAACGAACCAGCGTGTGACGGTGCGCGGACCAGGCGGTTCGTGGGAGGTGCTGGTTCGGCCGTTCGACATACGATCGGGGAACTGCGCCATGTATTTTCCTGAGGCCAACATCCTTCTCGGGCGCACTGTCGACCCGGCATCTCGCACACCGGCCTACAAGAGCGCCGTAGTGGACATCACAGCCTGTTGAGGTCGCCCGGCGTGTTGACGCTTTGCATCTCGTCCGCCCGCAGCGGATCAAGCGGAATGTCACTGTGAGGAATCTCTTTCAGTAGCCCGTGAATGGACCGCCCTCCCGCATCAAGGTAGTCCGTCACCGCCTCACAGGTATCGCGGCGGATCACCATGGGAAGCGGCGAGATGGCGTCGCTGCCTCCGGTACTGAACACGACTATCGGGGCGGATTGTGGCCTCAAGATCGGCGCAAGCCCGTCGGGGGTCAGCCTCGGCATGTCGCAGGCGAGGATCAGGCATCGCGTACTACAGTTCGACCGCAGGAGTGATTCAATGCCGGCCACGGGGCCTTCGCCGGGGCGGTAATCGGTGATCGAGCGGTACCCGTCGACGCAGGGTCCGAGCAGCACCACCTCATCAGCCACTGTGGCGGCGACTTCCGCGACGGTGTCGAGCATGGTTCGCCCATTGGGCAGTACGACGGCATGCTTGGGCTGTCCCATACGGCGACTCTGGCCGCCCATGAGAATCGCTGCGGTGAGGCCCGGCTTCATCCCGGGATCTTCCGGACCTCGATCGTTTCGCCTGGCGCGAGCATGCCGGTGTTGGTCACCGATGCGAGGAATCCAGCCCGGCCGACAAGTTCCGTCTTGAGACGAGGGTCGATGGCATCGAGGACGAAACAAGGGGTGCGAGGGTCGGTGAGTTCAATCTCGACGCCGCCCGAGAAGCACAACCGGTCACCAACGTTCAGATCGTTGACAGAGAGGTTCTCGACCGTGATGTTCTCGCCGATTGTGCCTGGCTCAAGCGTATAGCCTTCCGCATTGAGTTCGTCGAGGACTTCCTGGTCGAACAAGCTGATGGCGCGATCGGGGTTGACGTGCTTCTGGTGATCGTGCCCATCACCGACAAGGCCATCGACCGTGACATCACAGGAGGTCTGTGGCGCCTTGGGAACGCCCCCCGCGGAGATGTTGACGGAGATCACGATTGCATCTGTTTCTGCCATACCGGACTATACTCAAGCCGTGGCTTGCGTGCTATGTCTGCCGCTGTTCATTGCTCTGTTGATCGAGCCCGTTCAACTGGTGCCGGTGGACGCCGGCGTCGAAGATCGCGGCGTTCTCAGCGATTCGCTTCGGCTCGTGCCGAAGGACATGCGGGTGCAGCAATCCTTCGAGCAGTTGTTTCGCGTGGAAGGAACGGAAGATGTGTATGTGCGCAGGGCCGGCGGGCTGTATGCAGTCTTTCGCGATCCGATCTACGCTGATACGGCCGCTGGTGCCGTACCGCTGGTGCCCACAACGACGGTGTACTGCATTGGCGAGGTGCCTGTCGGCGCGTTACAACAAGTCGGCGAGCTGGCGTCGCCTCGTGGAACGACCAAGCTTCCGGAGGGAAAAGCGGATACGGAACCATTGCCCGCGCGGGTTCCCCTGACACTCGCTCCACCACGTGCATCGGGGCCCCCTTCTGCTGGAAGAGGGAGCACGATTCGCTTTGTTGAGGAAGAGGACTACCGCCGAGCGCGGTTGGCGTCCTTTGTACTTGAGGCGTTGCTCAAGTGAATCCCCGCTCAGGCGGCTGACGGACGATCGTCGTCGGGCAAGAGCCCCATGATCGCGGCCAATTGCCGCAGGTGCTGCTGCGCGAGATCGACCGCGGCTGCGGAGTTGACCTCTGGGGTCCGGTGTTCGCCAAGCCAGCGGGCAGCATCCACGGGGAACAGCAGCGGTCCGGTGGGGGATTCTGTGGGTGAGGAAGTCGGTTTCATTGCTCCTGTGGCATCGGTCGCATTGCGGGGGAACATTGCCGTGTTCACCGAGCACCTCACTTGACGGGCCACACAAGCCGCCCTTCTTCCCCATTGTGACACGCCCCATTCCGGCTACGATGGCAGGCTCGCCATGACTGTCGCCATACCGGATGCAAGACTCGAAGGCATCGCCGAAAAGGTTGTCGCTGGCCAGCGTTTGACGCGGCAGGACGGCATGCTGTTGTATGAGACGCTGGACATCTGGCGTGTGTGCGAACTTGCCGATCAAGTCCGACGACGATTGCACGGCGACATTACGTACTACAACATCAATCGCCATGTCAACTACACCAACATCTGCTCGCTGAGTTGCAAGTTCTGTGCTTTCTATCGCAAGCGTGGACAGGACGGCGCCTACGAGCTGTCGATCGATGAGGTTACATCGCAGGCCAGAGATGCGGCGGATGCAGGCGCAACGGAGATACACATCGTTGGTGGTCTGCATCCATGGCTGCCATTCTCGTACTACACCGACATGCTTCGCGCCATTCGCGACACTGCGCCGTCGCTGCACATAAAGGCCTTTACCGCAGTCGAAATCGTGCACCTGGCCCGCATCTCCAAACGACCGCGGGAGATTCGCGCCGTACTCGAGGAACTTCTGGAGGCGGGGCTTGGATCACTTCCCGGTGGTGGTGCAGAAGTGTTTGACGACCGAGTGCATGACGAAGCGTTCCGTGGAAAGATTCGAGGACGCACCTGGCTTGATGTGCATCGCACAGCGCATGAACTGGGCATCAACAGCAACGCGACCATGCTGTACGGGCATGTTGAGTCGCGGGCCGAGCGCATTGAACATCTCGCCATTCTTCGGGAAGAACAGGATCGGACGCTGGCCGAAGAAGGCGGCCGCTTCCAGGCAATCATCCCCCTGCCATTCATTCCAGACGGAAGCGAACTGTCGCACCTCCCCGGCCCGGGTGGGTTGGAAAACCTGCGAACGCTGGCGATCTGCCGACTCATGCTCGACAACGTGTCGCACGTCAAGGCGTTCTGGATCATGCAGACGCTACCTCTTGCAGAGCACATGCTGCAATGCGGCGCGGATGATCTGGACGGCACCGTCGTCTGGTACGACATCACAAAGGTCGGCCATGACTCGACGCATCAAGAACAGTCTGCCTTCGATCTTCGGCGGGCCATACTGGACGCGGGGATGCAACCTGTGGAACGGGACACGCTCTACCGCCGCGTCGATCGCGACGAACCCCTCCACACCGTGTGATAACGTCCGATAACGTTCCTATGCTTTCGGGACGAAGGCGAGCCGTTCGAGAATACCCTCGAACTGGGCGTTGTCGAAGAAGTCGATGACCAACCGGCCGCCGCCCTTCTTACCACTTGCGATGACCTGCACCTTGGTGCCGAGATGTTCACCGAGTTGGTTGCTGAGATCAGCCAGGTTGGCTGCGGCAGCGTTGAGGTCTGTGCCCTGTTGAGCGTCTGACCTGACGGAGCGACCCGACTTCTTGAGTCGCCGCTCCAACTCCCGAACCGACCATTGCTCCTTGGCACATCGCCTAGCCATGGCGCGGCAGGTCGAAGCGTCCGGCACGCCAAGCAACACCTTGGCATGGCCCATAGAGAGGCGACCATCACGAACGGCGTCTTTGACGGGATCATCCAAATCGTTGAGCCGCAGAAGGTTAGTCACGCTGGACCGCTCAATGCCGATCTGGTCCGCGATGTCCTGATGGGTGAGGTCAAAGTCCGCCGCCAGGCGAAGCAACGCCTCGGCGCGGTCGATGGGGTTCAAATCCTCTCGCTGGAGGTTCTCAATGAGGGCCCACTCAGCGGCTGTGCGATCATCCACATCGCGGACGATGGCAGGAACGAATTCAAGGCCCGCGATGGTCGCAGCTCGCCAGCGTCGCTCGCCCGCGACCAGTTCAAACTGGTCGCCCTGCTGGCGGACCACCACCGGCTGCATGAGCCCCGCTGTGGTGATGGATTTCGCGAGGGAGGTCAGCGAGTCATCGTCAAAGACCTGCCGAGGCTGTTTGGGGTTAGCGACGATCCGGGCGATCGCGAGATGCTGGAGCCCCTCGCCGGCGGGGGGTGGCAACGGTGCCGCCGCGGCCTTCGGAACCGGCGCGTCATTCGTCGCAACTTCAACAGGTTTGGACAGAAGATGTTCAAGGCCCTTGCCGAGCCGACGCTTTCGCTTGCCTGTGGGTGATGGCATTCCTTTGCTCCTTCCACAGATGTTCCATGTGGAACACCACTTGTATCGTGCAATGCCTTATCGCAGGTTTGCCTCGGCATGTCAACCCGAATCACCACCAGGCCTGTCTGGGCCAAGCGGCCCAGAAGACACGGGGGTACAGCGACGACATCCCCCAAGCAAGGCAGAAGATCGCCATATTTCCACCAAATAAGAACACGTTCGCAGCAGAACGACGCAGTTTCGCTACAATTAGCAACAAAACGATGTTATTGCCGTGTTCAGTCGGCAACAAGCACGATATCACTTGGATCTACGGATAAGTAGAGGGTGTCTCCCTCTCCACCCATGTGTCGAGGGTTCCCCTCCATGATCCGGAGGATCTGGTCCTCTCCGACCGCCACCTCGTGCTGGGCGATCTCGCCGAGATAGGTGCTGTGCAGTCGTGTGCCTTCAAATCCGTTGTGGGCTGCTGGGCCGTCATGCACATTGATGGCCTCAGGCCGAATGGAACAACTGACGGGACCTTCCCCGGAGGACTCAACCTGCAGTGTTCCCAAGGGGGTCGACACCTCATGGCCCGAAGCGGTTCCTCGCACGAAGTTGGTTTCCCCGATGAATTCGGCTACGAAGGCCGAGCACGGCCGCCTGTAGACCACGCGCGGGGCTCCAACCTGCTGTATCTGCCCGTCGCGGAGGACCGCGAGGCGATCTGCGATCGAAAGAGCCTCCTTCTGGTCGTGGGTGACATACACGGTGGTCATGCCGACCGCAGTGCAGATGCGACGGATTTCGCTTCGCATCTCCAGCCGCAGTTTGGCGTCCAGATTGCTCAGGGGCTCGTCAAGCAGCAAGAGATCGGGCTTCACGACGATGGCCCTGGCCAGTGCGACCCGTTGCTGCTGACCGCCCGAGAGTTCATTGGGCTTTCGGTCGGCCAGCTGGTCCATGTGGACCACGGCCAACGCTTCGAGAGCCTGCTTTTTTCGCTCATCATTGGGGATTTTTCGGAGCGTAAGCCCATATTCGACATTCTCGATCACACTCATGTGCGGCCAGAGCGCGTAACTCTGGAACACCATGCCCGTATTCCGCTTGTTCGGGGGCAGGTGGGTGACGTCGCGGTCCCCGAAGTGAATCGACCCGGCCGTGGGGTCAATGAAACCAGCCAACATCCGGAGCAGGGTGGTCTTGCCGCAGCCGGAGGGGCCGAGGAGAAAAAAGAGCTCGCCCGTAGCAATGTCGAGGTCAACGCCATCCACAGCGGTGGTGGTACCGAATCGTTTGGTCAAACCCTTCAGGGAGATCGCTGTCATTGGACGAAACAATAGCAGTACCATGCGACATATGCCTGCAGCCGAGATGGAACTCGAAAGGCTTCGAGGTTGGCGGACGCGGCCCAGCCGATCGCACGCGATTGCCGGGACGCTAGCGACGATTCGCACATCGCTTCGCCGCCAAAGCCGCCGCTTTGATGGACTTGTGGATGCGTGGGAGGATCTCCTGCCGCGGGAACTTGCTCGGCACACCGAGATCGTCGCGTTTCGAAGCGGTGTACTTGATGTCATTGCCCACGGTTCACCGGTGGCGTATCAGGTGAATCGGCTGTTGCGGTCGGGTTTGCTGGCATCAATGCAACGATCGTGCAAGGGCACGCTGCGAAAGATTCGGGTGCGGGCGCGCTGAGAAGGCAGGCGTTTCGGACACCGTTACTTGCCGACACAAAATGATGCGAAGACCTCTCCGAGAACATCGTCTGGTGTCACCGCGCCAGTGATCGATCCAAAGTAATCAAGCGCGATACGCATATCTGCTGCGATGAGTTCCGCCGCACCGCAGTCGCCGATTGGTTTGCACGCCGCGCGAAGGTGGTCGCAGGCGTTGTGGAGCGCAGTTTCATGCCGCGGCCGGAGCGCCAGCGCGTCGGCCGATGGGCGAGGAATCTGCGTGACCAGGTTCGCAATGGCAAGGCGCAACTCGGCGACGCCGTCCCCGCGCAATGCGCTGACGCCGCGGTCTCCAAGATCGGACTTTGTAAAAACAATCAGTGTGCCGTCACTCTCTGGCGGAGGATCGTGCCCAGGTGGAACGCAGGCCAGGAGGAGGTCGGCCGAGGCCGTGGCGTGCTTTGCAGAACGCGTCATGTGTTCCGACATCTCGTCCGCTGCATCTGCCTCTCCTGCAATGTCAACAAGAAGCACCTCAGTGTTCCCGATGCACAAGGGTTCCACGATGGCATCGCGGGTTGTTCCTCCGGTACTTGATGTGACCACCCGATTCCTGCCGAGCAGCGCATTGAAGAGCATTGACTTCCCTGCGTTAGGAGGCCCTGACAACACGACGCGGGGAAGATTGCGCAATTCCTCCATGGAAATGCTGGATGCGAGCACATCCTCAAGTGTTCCGATGATGGTGCGCAGGCCTTCACGAAGATCATCCTCAGAAATGGCCCTGACATCCTCTTCGTCAACGAAATCAATGCCTGCTTCCACCAGCGCGAGGAGTCTCGCCAGTGCGGTGGACTGCCCGCTGATCAGGCGTGACAGGCCACCGGTTCGAAGGAGTTCCGCAGCGGCAAGTTCTACATCATTCTCGGCAGCGATTGTTGCAGCGATTCCCTCGGCTTCGCTGAGGTCGATGCGACCGTTGAAAAACGCCCGTGCCGTGAACTCGCCTGCCTCCGCCCATCGACCACTGCTTGCTGTCATGACGGCATCTGCAAGTTGATGCAGGAGAGCGGGATTCCCGGGCGCCTGGATTTCCAGAACATCCTCACCGGTATAGGAGTGCTTCTTGGGAAAGATCGCAACCAGAACGGGCAGCGTGTGTTCACCCAGTCGCAAGCGATCGGTGACGATGCGACCGGGTTGCGGTGTCACACCAAGAGAAACAGCGGCCGTTTGTACCTCCGGACCGCTTGCACGGACGAGGCCACGCCGCGACCGGCCCGGCGGCGAACTGACGGCGACGATGGTCGAGGCGAGATCCACAACACCTCGCTACTTTCGTTTCTTGTAACTGCGTTTTGGGGCCTTGTTCTTGACCTTCTTGCGACGGGCCTCCATGGCTTCCGCCCAGGCACGTGCCTGCTTATCTTTGGGCTTGCGTCGTTTTTCTGTGGGCACCTTGCCCGGCTCCAGATCCATCTTGTCGACATGCGCGCGAATGTGGCGGCTCTCAAGAATGCCGATGCAACTGGATGTGAGGATGTAGAGCGTCAGTCCCGAAGGTGCGCTGTACAGCATGAGAGGGAACAGCACGACCATCATGACGCGCATCATCTTTTGTTGTGTCTGCTGCTCAGAGGTCATCGTCGCGAGATTCTGCGGCGACATGTACTTCTGTTGCACGTAGAAAATGACACCCATCAGAATTGGCAGAATATTGATGCCGGTAATGTTCCAGAGAAGGAAGTGCCGGGCCTCGGCGAACTGGCCGAAGAAGTGGTCGGCCGAACCGAGATCCGCGAGGAACGGCCAGTCCCAGAACAGTTGGAAGAACCCAAAGAACGCTGGTTGCTGTCGCAAGTCGAATGTGAAGTAGAGCACTGCATACAACGCTACCCAGATGGGCATCTGCAGAAACATCGGCAGGCAACCGAGCATTTGCAACGGGTTCACACCGTGCTGCTGCATCAGTGCCATCTGTTCCTTCTGCATCCGCTTCGGGTCATTGCCGTACTTGCCTCGCAGCGTGTCGAGCTCCGGCTTGAGCGTCTGCATGACCTTGCTGAACTTCTGCATGTTCCCCTGCGACTTCTTCGTGATTGGGTGCAGAAGCGCGCGGACCATCAGTACAAGGAGAATGATCGCCAGCCCCCAGTCGAAGACGACGTAGTTGACCAGTTCGGTCAGGACCCAGGCAAGGAAGTCGGCAAGCCACTGGAAGGTGCAGAACGCGCACATGCTCGACATCTGGTAAAGCACGAGCCCTCGCATGCTGAGCGACACATAGGGTTCTTCATTGTCAAGGATGCGCCGCTCAAGCGGTCCGGCGTACACACCCATGTCCAACGAAAGCGTCTCCCCGGCGGCAATCGTGGCGGGAGTGCTGTAGAGGGCCGTCAGGATGAACTGCCCATCACCCTCACCGACAATCTGGCTGCCGATGCGGGAGACGGTGGTACCCAGAAGGCGAGGGCCCTGCCCCTGTTCATTCATGGGCGGGAAGACTGTCAGTCCGAAGTAGCGATTCGTCGACGCGAACCAGGAAAGGGCAAAGCCTTCTTCCTTGGTGAATTCAGTTGGCCAAAGCGTGTTGTCCCCGTCACCGGTGACATCGGCGTACTCATAGAGAAATTCTGCAGATGCCTGAATCGGGGCGACATGGGCCGGATCCCGCTTCTCGCCGAGTTCCCAGCCGAATCGAAAGCGGCGGCGGTCCATGTAGCGGGACCGATCCATTCGCAGACTGGGCGGGCCATATTGCAGCCATTGCACCGAAATCGGGCCGTTTGACAGGTTGGCAATCTGCTGCTCCAGGCTCAGTCCGAACCCGCGCCCGATTGACCATCGACGGGTGATTCGCAAGACCGGTTTGGCCTGATCGTCCACGACGACAGCCTCGAATGCACCGGTACCGGTGATATGCCAACACTCCGGCGCAGTCAGATGCAACGGGATATCGTTGACAATGACCATGTTGGCACCGAGTACTGCCGGCGTAACAGTCTGGGGCCCTGCCTGCGTCGAATAGGTGAACTCCTTCGCCTCAATCAGCAGATACAGATCATCGATTGGAGGTGCTGCCGCGTCTTTGCCATCGCGGAATCGCGACCATGCGAACTTGCCGTCAACGGTTTCGAAGATATCGGAGAACCGGATGTTGGAAACGCCCGCGCCAGCGCGGCTGAGTTCCACCCGCATGGCGACTTCGTCCGGTGTGTCCAAACTACCCAGCGGAAGGGGCGCGGCGCGATCGAGAAACAGCTGAAGCGAAACCTTCCCGATGGGCGCAGCCTCAGTCGGTGGCGGTGCAATTGTTGGTTCGGGCGTTGGTGGTCGGGCGGGATCGGTTGCGAGCTTCTCCGCGGCTGTCTCCGCAGCCGGCGGAATGGGTGGCGCGGTTCGCTGGGGACCGAAGACAATTGCAGACAACACGCCAGCGGATGCGGCGAGGACGAGAATCGGAACCATTCGGCGTCGAGCCTTCGGCGTCATGCGTGTGTTCCGGCAGTTTCAGTCGGTGGGTCAGCGGCCTTCGCGGAGGCGATCACCCAGCCAGTTGCTGAGTTCCGGAATGGCGTAGATCTTTTCGGCGACGGCGTCGATGTCATAGTCGAGACGGTAGAAATCCACTGTCTTGTTCTTGTCGTCATCATTGATGATGGCATAACTGCTCCGCGGATCGAGGTCCCGTGGTTGGCCCACGGAGCCGGGATTGATGATGATGTGTTCCTCATTCTCAAAGTTGAACGACCCCTCGACATCGTCCGGCGGGTAGAAATCGGGCTCTGCGGTGAACACGCCGGGAACATGTGTATGGCCTGCCATGCAGTGGGTGGGAATTCGATCAAAGATCTGTTGCATTTTCACCGGCGAGTTGATGGCGTCGTCTGGAAAGAGATATTCATTGATAGGGCGACGCGGTGTTCCATGCACACAGAGAAAGTCGCCGATGGATGTTCGGACGCGCAGACTTCCGAGGAAATCCCAGTGTCGCGCGGCGATCGACTTGTCTGCCTGTTGATCGAATTGCGAGCGGGTCCAGTACGCAGCCTGTTCGGCTGCTGCGTTGAAGTTCGTTGGTTCGTACAGCGCGCCGTAGTCATGATTGCCAAGCAGCGACCAGTCGCAATGCTCAGCGACGAGGTCGACGCATTCGACCGGATTCGGGCCGTATCCGAGGATGTCGCCGAGGCACACGATGCGATCAACACTCTTCGTATCGATGTCTGCCAACACCGTAGTCAGGGCCTCGAGATTGCCGTGAATGTCGCTGATGATCGCTGTACGCACGCTTTGAACCACCCTTTCCGGAGGGCGTGCGAGTCTAACAGGTCGCCATCCCCAAGTGGACCACGAGCGACACCTGGCGGCGAGCCCGTGGCGGAAGTGCGTCTTCGGCAGGAAGTTAGGTTGCTTGCAGCGGCTCCGGGAACACAGCCCGCGCCGTAGTTATCCACAGGCATTGCCCGTCAACCCCCGCAGCGGTCTCGTGTATCTCAGTGCAGGACAGAGGGTTAGGCGCTTGGTCGTCGGGCCTCGGGCGGCGGGTAGAATGCCGCTCCCTTGGGAGAAATGAGGACCGTCTCCGTGAGCAGTGATCGGCAATTTGACCTCATCGTCATCGGCTCTGGGCCCGGCGGGTACGTCGGGGCCATCCGCGCAGCCCAACTGGGCATGAAGGTGGCGTGCGTCGACCGCGACAAACTCGGTGGCGTATGTCTCAACTGGGGGTGCATTCCATCAAAGGCGCTCCTGCACGGTGCGGAGTTGTACAGCGCAATATCGAACGCCTCTGAGTGGGGTATCACCTGCGAGAGTGTGTCGGTGGATTGGAGCGCGTTCATTGCGCGCAGCAGAGGCATCACTGAACAGTTGAACAAAGGGGTCGCGTATCTCTTCAAGAAGCATGGCATCGAACATGTCCAGGGACACGCCCGCATCACCAGTGCCTCACCGTGTCGTGTTGAAGTTCAAACGCCTCAAGGCGAGTACTACAACGGCGGCGGAGGCGAGGTCATCGAGACACTTCAAGCCGATCGCGTGATGATCGCAACGGGGGCCAAGCCGAGGAATCTCCCGTTTGCTCCATGTGACGGCGAGACGATCATCAACTCATCAACCGCCATGACGCTCCCAGCGAGACCCGAGTCCATGGCCATCATCGGCTCCGGCGCGATCGGGATGGAATTTGCCTACATCTACAATTCATTCGGGACGAAGGTGACGGTCATCGAAATGCTCGACCGCATTCTGCCTGCAGAGGATGACGAGATCAGCAAACTTGCGATGCGAGCCTTCAAGAAGCAGGGCATGACGATCCATGTGGACGCTGCGGTGCAGTCGATCGATGTGAACGACAACGGCGGCACGCTCACCTTTGCAGCGGGCGGAAATGCCGCTTCGCTCGAGAAAGTCGATGCAGAGAAAGTGCTCGTGGCGATCGGCGTGCAAGCGAGGCATGACGGGTTGTTCGATCCAGCACTTGACATTGCGACCGATTGTGGCTTCATCGAGACCGATGCAATGACATCCGATGCGCCGACCTACGCAACCAGTGTGCCGGGCGTCTACGCGATCGGCGATGTCGCGGGCGGGCCGCTCTTGGCGCATGTCGCATCCGAGGAAGCGGTCGCCTGTGTGGAACGCATGGCGGGGCACGAAACACTCGGTGTTGACTACAACGCAATCCCGAGTTGCGTCTACACGAACCCACAGATCGGATCAATCGGCATGACCGAGCAGCAGGTTCGCGACGCGGGTATCGACTACCGAATCGGCACCTATTCCCTGAAGGCCCACGGCAAGGCCATTGCCGTTGGCGAAGCGGACGGCATCGTCAAGATCCTCGCGAGTAAACCACATGGAGAGATCCTCGGGGCGCACATCATCGGGAAGGATGCGAGCGAGTTGATCGCCGAGGTTGGGCTCGCGATGCGGCTTGAAGCGACAACGGAAGACATTATTTCAACGATGCATGCCCACCCGACGATGGCCGAGGCGATCCACGAGGCGGCGATGGGAACCGAAGACCGGATGATCCACAACTGATGTTCCGGGAGGAAACGCTCGAAAACGGGCTGCGGATCGTGGCCGAAATCGAAGAGTCCGCAGTGACGGCGGGCATGGGTTTCTTCGTGAAAACCGGCGCTCGTGATGAACCCAGTGAACTCATGGGCGTCAGCCACTTTCTTGAGCACATGATGTTCAAGGGCACCGAGCGTCGCTCTGGGGAGGAAGTTGATCGAGCATTCGACGATCTCGGCGCCGAACACAACGCATTTACTACCGGCGAGATGACCGCATTCTGGACGGCTGGTCTTCCAGAAGTACTTCCTGAGTGCCAGGACATCCTCTCGGACATTCTTCGTCCGTCGCTGCGGCAGAATGATTTCGATGCGGAGAAGGGCGTGATCTTGGAAGAGATTGCGATGTACGACGACCAACCGTTTTGGGTCCTCTACGAGCGGACGATGGAACAGTGTTTTCCGGGCAGCGGACTGGGGCATCGTGTTCTGGGAACACCCGAGACGATCACCGCAATGCAGCGGGACGACATGGCTGCGTACTTTGAGGATCGGTACAGCGCAGACAACACCATCGTTGCCATGTCGGGAAGACTCGACTTTGACGAGATGGTCGACAGAGTGGCTACCTTGTGCGGCGATTGGCCGACGACCGGGGCCAGTCGTGACGACGCAACAGTTCTGCCGCAGTCGATTGACCTGCGAGACACCAGTGACGATGTACACCAGCACTACCTGCTCTGGCTCATGCCGGGTGTTCCGGTAGCGGACGATCGGCGGTATGCCGCCGCGGCACTGGCCTCCATTCTCGGTAGCGGCGACAACTCAAGGTTGCACTGGGCACTTGTGAACTCCGGCCTTGCCGAACAGGCGAGTGCGTCGATCGAGCCACTCGACGGCAGCGGCCTGCAGGCCATCACCACCACATGCGCCCCCCAGCAAGCCGAGGAAGTCGAATCATTGCTGGCGTCAACCATGCGGGATCTTGTGGGGTCGCTGACCGAGGACGATCTGCTGCGGGTGAGAAACAAGGCGGCGACCGCCATGGCCATAAGCAGCGAGCGTTCTGCTGGACGCATGCAGCGGCTGGGGGGTCTGGTGGCTTCAATCGGCACGTATCGATCCCTGGAAGATGAACTGGCCCGGATCGACGCACTTCGACTGGACGACCTGAAGAGCGTTGCAGACGCATTTCCCTGGAACGCCACTGTTCGCGCCAGCCTCTCACCGGCCTGATCGCGTACAACACGTTCGCCATGAGCCTCCTCGCCGACACGGCCATTTGCCTGCGATGCTGGGATTTCTCCGAAACCAGCCAGACGGTCAGCCTCCTCACGCGGGAGCACGGCATCATTCGCGGGCTCGCCAAGGGGTCCCGCCGAGAAGGCGGCATGTTCTCCGGTGGCTTTGACCCGCTCACTCGCGGGCACCTTCTCGCTCGACTCAAGGTCGGCCGCGACTTGGCGACATTGACCGAGTGGCAACTCGAGCGAGTCTGGTGGTCTGCCCGGTCCAATCTTGAGGTCAACCGGCGAGCGATCTACATGGCCGATCTCGTGCAGCGCATGATCACCGATCACGACCCTCATCCGACTGTCTTTGACTCGCTTGTGGAGGCGCTTGATCGCATGGATGCGGGGCACGGCGAGGACTGGCCATTGCTGCGGTTTCAATGGGCGGTGCTGTGCGAGACGGGGTACCGACCGGAGCTCGACATTGATGTCGAAACAAAGGACGCCCTCAACGGCGATGTCACGGTCTTCGCCTTCAGTTCGACACAGGGGGGAGTTGTAACGGACACGGGTATGCCGGACCGCGTGCGTGTGCGGCGGGAGACGATTGAAATGCTTCGAATGCTGCAGGAGGATCAACCCATGCAGGCCATTGATCCACAGACGCTGCACCGTGCAGGGAAACTCCTTGCCCACTACCTTCGCGACATCATCGGCACGGAGTCGGCGGCGATGCGTTGGATGTGGTCTTCCTGATCCAGCACCTATACTCCGGGCATGCGGTCCATCGCCATGCTGAACCAGAAGGGGGGCGTCGGCAAGACGACAACCACGGTGAATCTTGCAGCGGCGTTGGCGGACTCCGGGAGCAGGGTGCTCGTTGTGGATCTCGATCCACAGACTCATCTGGGCCTCCACTTCGGCATCGAGGAGGGTGGCACCTCGGTCTATGACCTGTTGATGGAGGAGGATGCGGATATTTCCGGTGCCATCGTCAAGGCCCGCGATCGCATAGACCTCATCACCAGCGAGGTCGATCTGGCCGCCGCGGAATCCGAACTTGCAGCACGCACCGACCGGCACGATCTACTGAGTCGAACGCTGCGTCCGGTGGTGGCTGGATACGACTATGTCTTCGTCGACTGTCCGCCGAGCCTTGGACTGCTGACGATCAATGCACTGGCAGCTTGTCAGGAACTTGTCGTGCCGATGCAGGCGCACTTTCTTGCACTGCAGGGGCTCAGCAGATTGTTGGAGACTGTTGGCATGATGGTGGGCGGCATCAATCCATCGCTTCGTGTCACCGGCATCGTCCTGTGCATGCATGAAGCCCATACGAACCTCGCTCGTGAGGTAGTGGCGGATCTTGAAGAGTTCTTTGCCGCGTCCCGTGGCAGCGGTCTTCCCTGGGCGGACTGTCGCATTCTGCAACCAGCGATTCGCCGCAATGTGAAACTCGCCGAGGCGCCGAGTTTCGGCAAGACTATCTTTGATTACGAGCCCGATTGCGCAGGCGCAAACGATTACCGCGCTCTGGCGGAGGATCTGGCGAATCTTGCCCTGTCGCCACAGGTGGATGAATCGCTCAGCCATGAACCTGCGTGAAGCGGCACGGCGCAACTGGCGTATTGCCTTTGTCGTGTGGTTTGTTGCCGTCACGGTGGCGACGCACTGGCCGCAGATGGCGATCGACACGGGTGAGCACAAGGCCCCGGACAAACTTCTTCATTTCGCCTGTTTCGGGATCATGGCGTTTTCGCTCTGGAGTTCCGGCTGGTTTCGCCATCCCTTTTCGGTGTGGGGCGCAGTTTCCCTGTGGGCCCTCTTCGACGAAGTGACGCAGTCGTTTCTGCCGCTGGGTCGTCCATTCAGCCCCGCCGATCTTTTCTCGGGCGAACTTGGAATTCTGGCGGCAACCGCGTGGATGGGCGCCTTGAGCGGAAACGCCATGTCGAGCACGCGAGACCGAGTGGATCGCCTGCTCGCCAAGGGGACGAACTGGGTACCCCTTGTGATGTTGTCGGTCATCATGACGCTGGTCGTGGCCGCGGTGGTCTGGTCCTTCGGGCGGGCGATGTCCGGAACCAGCAACACATCACTGTCGTTGGCAGCAGGGTTGGTGGCGACGACTCTGGCACTTGTCGCCATCGCAATTGCTCCGCCGAAGTGGCCCGGGCCGTTGTCGTGGCTCGCCGCCGCCGGGGCGTGCATTGTCGGATTGTTTCTCTTTCCCGTCATCGGCCTGGGGTCCTGGGTCGGTGGTCTCTTTCTCATGACATTGAGCGTGCGATTCTCCTGGAACCGCGTGATTCGAGAAATTTCGCCACAACCGCCGATGGGTGTCTGACACCGTGCCGCAACACCTTGAGCGCAACACGCGAACGATTTCGTTGCTGACGCTGGTCAGCCGATGTACAGGGCTGGTGCGGGATGGTGCAATCAGCCGGATCTTCGGCGCCGGTGGGCTTTCCTCCTCCCTCTACTTTGCGATCATGATTCCGAACCTCTTTCGCCGCCTCTTTGGCGAAGGAGCGTTGTCGGCCGCCTTCCTTCCGGTCTACACGGAGTTGGAGCGTGATGACCCGGCCGTTGCGAAATCGCTGGCGTCGTTGTTGATGGCATCACTGGCGATCGTGCTCGGGATCATCGTGATCCTCGGCGAACTCGTGCTTGCATCGCTGGTGGCGATGCAGGATGAACCCTCCGAGGCGCTCTGGCTTGCGATGATCACGCTGCCCTATGCCCCGCTGATCTGCATTGTTGCGATGTTGTCGGCGATGCTGCATGTGCACAACCGCTTTGGCGCACCCGCGGCCGCCCCCATCATCCTGAATGGCAGCATGATCACTGCCGTCCTCGGATGGCATCTGTACGACGGTGCTCCTACTCATCTCGCGATCGGTATCGTCGCGGCATCGGTGGTGTTCGGCGGTGTCTTGCAGGTACTGTGGTGCTTGCATGCGCTTCGGGGCACCTCGTGGTGGACTCGAACCATGGCGCCGGCTTCCGCTGCACTGCGCAAGGTCGTGCTGCGAACTCTACCGATGATCGTGGGTATCGGGACGCTGCAACTCAATACATTGATTGATGGAGGCATTGCAAGTTGGCCCTTGCTCTTCGGCGACACGATTGGCGGTGTGCCCTACCCTTTGCAGGACGGCGCAATGGCTTCGCTGTCCTTTGCCCAGCGGCTCTACCAGTTTCCTCTGGGCGTGTTCGGCATCGCAGTTGCGACGGCAGCGTTTCCGATGCTTGCACGCCAGGCGAAGAACGCGGATGCCTTTGCGGACACCTTGCGACGTGGCCTGCGACTGGTCGTGTTCATCGGGCTGCCCGCCGGTGCCGGTTTGATTCTCGTCCGGGAACCGCTGGCTGCCGCCGTGTTTCAGGGCGGGTTCTTTTCAGCGGCGGACACGGCGGAAGTCGGTTGGATTCTGCTTGGCTATGCACCGGCCGTCTGGGCCTATTCCATGACGCAGATTCTGGTGCGGGCCTTTTACGCCAAGGATGATGCCGCCAGGCCCGTTCGGGTGGCCATGGGCGTGGTCGGACTGAACCTCCTGCTCAACCTGACGCTCATCTGGACCCCGCTCCAGACGGCGGGTTTGGCCTGGTCGACAGCCATCTGCGCGGTGGTGCAGGTGTCGATTCTGCTGCGAATGGTGCGGAGGCACGTTGACTCTCCCGTGGATGCTTCGGTTCTTGGATCATGGGCTCGATCGGCTGTTGCTACCGCGATCATGGGTGGCGTGGTGGCGATCGTCGGGTTGTTTGTCTGGCACGATGGGGGAACATGGAGCCAGTCCGTCGTTGCTCTGCTGATCATGGCAGCGACGGGGATGACCAGTTTCGCGATCGTGGGGGCATTGCTCGGTATGCGGGAACTCGGCTGGCTGATCCGCGGTCGTTGAAAAGATGTCAGACACCGTCAACTGTCCTATGCTCTTCGCATGCCATGCTCCTTCAACACAAGTCGACGGGCGTTTTCGCTCATGGAACTCCTGGTGGTCATCGCCATCATTCTGCTTCTCCTGGCGCTGTTGATTCCAGCGTTGTCCGGAGGGATGCAAGTTGCGAGGAGCAAGAAGGACATGTCGCAGGCCCGCGGGATTCATCAGGCGATGACGCTGCACGCGTCCGGCGATGAAGGGCGGTTTCCCTTGCCGAGCCGAATCGCCGACGAAAACAACGAGGATTGGACGCTCAACACGACCGGCAACCTCATGTCGGCGATGATCGCCCAGCGGTACTTCACACCCGGGCAGTGTGTCAGCCCAGTTGAAGTGAATCCTCAGATTCGGGAACTCCTCGAATACGACTACGCGGCTTACGACGGGGACGATGTCTTCTGGGATCCGGCGTTCAACGGCGACTTTTCCGATGGAGAGGCGCACAATTCATACGCTCACCAGGCGCTGTGCGGCCAGCGGATCCGCATGAAGTGGAACATGAATGCGGGAACCGGTGACTTGACGATCGGCAACCGTGGTGTTCGCGACGGCGATTCGAGGAATTTCACCGAGAGCATGACGTTGAAGTTTCACGGTGGCGAAAAAGTGTGGCACGGCGTGGTGATCGGCGGCGACGGAGCTTCCCATCTGGTCGAGTCGTTCTATCCGGACTTTGTGGCGTATCAACCCGTCACGGGCGAGGGCCTTGGCCCGGACAACATCTGCAATTCCGACTGGATCGATGTCGACCCGGCGAACCCCGAGGCTTCGGGTGACACTTGGATGACGATCACCAACGAAGCCGTCGACAAGAACGATGTTGAAGTGATCTGGGACTGAGGCGCAGCGAGTGGTCTATTCGACCAACTCCCCAACCGTCTTCCACTCGAAGTCACCGAGCAGTCGCGACCAGCGGGCTTCACACTTCTTCAGATTGAGATAGTGACGGAAAGCGTATCGCCGGCCGAGCCCCTTGAGACGCGGTTGGCCGGGATCAATCTCCCATGGGTGGATGTAGAAGACATACGGCGGGGCGCTTCGGAGAATCTTCGAAACGCCTCGGCGGAAGATGCCGTAGGGCAACAGTCGAAAGTATCCGCCGCCCGCCCAAGGCAGGTTGCGGCCGGCCACTGACAGACACGACACGCACACTTCGTGGAATCCAGGTCGAAGTTCCTGAATGATCACACCTTCCTGCATTCCGCTGAGATGCCCATACCGATCATGGGCGATGGTCGGAAACTGCGAACTGTCGTAGGTGTATCCCTCTTCGGCGAGAATGTCGATCGACCAGTCTGTGATGGAAAAACAAGGTGCGCGGTACCCCTTGACTTCACATCCGGTGAGATCCTCCAGAATCGCCTTCGTGCTGCGGATGTCCTCGCGGAACTCATCCTCGGAGAGGTTGTAGATGAGTTCGTGGCCGTAGCCGTGACTGGCAATCTCATGTCCGCCCTCCGCAATGCGCCGGATGAGGTCGGGATGACGATCTGCGATCCATCCAAGGATGAAGCAGGTACATCGCACGCCCTGATCAGCCATCAGTTCAAGCATGCGGTCGGTGTTCTGCTCGACGCGTCGCTCCTGTGTCTCCCACTTTTCCCGGTCGACGGCGAGGTTCTGTACCTGAAACCAGTCCTCGACATCGATGGACATGGCGGCGGAAGGTTGTGGCGCAGAGTCATTCATTTCAGAGCATTCCATGGCCGCGATTC
>CAZJIB010000007.1:65792-100460 GCA_964546085.1 uncultured Isosphaeraceae bacterium | reverse complement strand
TGGACACGACCAACGGTGGTGGTGTGGCAGCTGGTGCGAACATGACGTTCGGTGGTACGATCGAGGGCACAACTGCCAGAATTGAGGACCTGGTTCTGACTGCGGGCACAGGCGGCGATATCACCATGGCAGGCATCGTCGGTGCAGTGACGCCGCTTGGCGCCATCACGGTGACGAATGCCAACGACTTCACAACCGGCGGCAACCTCACGGCACTGAGCCTGACCCAGACGGCCGGGACCGGCATCACAACCTTCGGCGGTGATGTGCGGGTGAGCAACGGTATGAACGTGACCAACGGTGCGGTGACCGCTAACGGCGATCTCCTCTCGCAGGGCGGTGGCATCACCATCCTCGCTGACACCGGCCTGCTGACCCTTGCGGTCGGTACGACGGTCGGGTCTAACAATGGCAATGTGAGCCTGACTGGCACCACCGGCATCTCCCTCGGGGCCGACATCGGTACCCAGGGCACCGCGGGCACGGTAGCCATGGTCGGGGATGTGACCCTGACTGCCAACGTTGACGTGGACACCACGGGTGTCGATGCGGGCGTTGATGGCAGCGTTACGATCACCGGAAACGTGGATGGGGCCTTTGCCTACACGATGGACGTGGAACAGGACATCACCATCACCGGCAACGTTGGCAACACGGTGGCCCTTGCCGCCTTCGATGCTGCATCCTCCGGCGACTTCGCGGTCACAGGCACGATGGATACCACCGGTGACATGACGGTCGATGCCGAGGGGGATGCGACATTCGGTGGTAATCTCACCTCCGGCGGCGATATCTCGATCGAGACCGGCTCGGTTGGCACGATCGCCTTTGAAGCCAATGTTTCCTCCGTTAATGCAGTGGGCGACATCACACTGTCGAACTCGGCGGTAAGCGGCACGAGCGTGCCTACGATCGCGACCATCACCTCTGAGAACGGCACTGGGATCACATTCACTGCGGGCGATGATTTCTTCATGACCGCGGGCGAGAAGATGACAACCGCTGGCGACCTGACGATTCGTACTGGAACCGTGGCCGGTAACACCGGTCGTGCGGTGCTCGGCGATCTGGTGTCACTGGGTGACATTCGCGTCACCGCGAGCGACATCGACATCATCTCCCGCAACGCGGGCCGTGTCCTGACCCGCAACGGATCGTTCGTGACGGACCAGGGCGTGGACATCATCGCCAACGGTCAGTTCTTCTTCAGCGTTACTCCGACGATGATCAACGGGTCACGGGCCGTCCAGTTCGCCAGCCCGAATGCGGACTCCGACGCGCTTGGAACATTGAACGGGACATGGGTCGTCCGCCGGATGCCCAGCAGCATCACCGTTAATGATCTCATTAGGGGTACGACGGTCCTCGACTTGCGAGCGGAGGGCGTTGATTCGCTCGACTCTTCCCAAATTGCAGAACTCGCTGGAGCGCTCACGCCGATGTCCTCGATGCAGCCAATCGTCCGGTTCATCCCGGTCGATGATGAGGAGTCCACTGAGGAAGGCGAGCCGGTACAAGAAGCATCAACGGGCAACGGCTCGACCTCTGGCTGATCGATATGTGACCTAGACTGTGATCGAAAAGAAGAGAAGGAAGTTGAATATGTTTCATGTCATGACCCGCTTGGTGTCTATCTGTGCTGCCGCCAGTTCGTTTGCGGTACTTGCTGCTTGCGTTGAAGAAGCCGAAGCCATCCCTGACACAGGAGTGCAGCCAGCGCCACCCGAGACGCGAGCAGAACTCGATCCATCTGCATCGGAAAGTCCAGAGCGACTGGTCCAGATCGCGGTGCTTGAGACACCGGAGGCGAACGACGAGTTCACTCGGAATGTCGAGATCATGCAAGCCCGTGTGCGAAGGGTTGCGAATCTCAATACCGCTATCGCCGCCGAGCCGGATCCCATCGCTCGTGACGATATTCAGATCGAGCTCGAAGAACTCCTGCGGACCATCAACGAGGACAACCGCCGGATGGCCAACGCCTACCGCTACAGCCTCACTCGCCGCTACATGCGGAACATCGAGAAGGCGACCGTTTTCTTGGTGTTGAGCGATGAGGAAGCTAGTCGGATCGTGGCCGAAGCCGATGCGCAGGGAGCCGAGGTGCCTGTATCAGTGTCGTCCAACATGCTCTCGATCTGCACCCTGAACACGCCGGAAGCGGCCCAGGGATTCCAGCGTGATGTGGCCACCGTCCAGAACTTGCGGGACATGGCCTTGCAGATGCAAGGTGCAGTTGACACCGCCGAGAATCCTGAGGACGCGGCCTATGCCAAGGGTCGTCTGGATCAGGTCTTTGAGCAGCTCAACGCCCTCAACAAGGCCATGGTGGTTTCCTACGGCTTCTCCATCACCCGCAACTATATTCTCCAGATCGACAAGAGCACGCTCTACGTCTGGGCGACTGAGGACGAACTCACCGAGGCGGCTCAGGCGGAATAAGCCTTCTTCATCAGGGGGTGTGTCAGACGCGTCTTTCGAGCGTAACTGTCTCGCGGGGCGGCTGGTGCCATTCGCCGGACTCATACTGTCCCCGCTCCACATACCAGTCGACCATCGTGGTGATGGCATCGCCAAGCGGAATCCGCGGCGTGAATCCTGCTCGCAGCACCTTGTCTGCCTCGAACTTGGTCTGGTCGGCAAAGAGTTTCTTGACGCGTGCCCCGGAAACCGGGAGGTTCTTGCCGGTGATCCCAATGACAACATCGAACGGCAAAGCGAGCAGGCGAGCGAACCACATTGGGATGCTCCACCGCGGCACCTTCTTCCCAAGTGCTTCGTACACGGTCACCGCGATCGTACGGGAGTCCATGTCCGGTTTTTCGACATAGTTGTAGACATCGAACGCCGGAAGGTCGTCCTTGTCCATCAGGTACATCGTTGCGTCGAGGATGTTCTCGATGTACGAGAGGCTCTTGATGTTGTCGCCACGGCCGACGAAGAAGAACTTCCTGCCGTTGATCTGGCGAATCAGCGAGTACATGTTCGCAAAGTTCCGCGGACCGAACGTGACGGTTGGCCGAATCACTAGACATCGGCGACCCTCGCCTTGCTCCGTCCACTCCTGAAAGAGGGTTTCGCCTGCGAGTTTCGATGCGCCGTAGTCGGACTCCGGCTGCGGCGTTGTCGTTTCCGCAAGCGGTGGGGGAGCCGAACCGTACACCGCGACGGTGGAATAAAACGCCAGATCGCGGATACCCGCCTCGTCCATGGCCGTGCACAGTGTCTTCGCCGCCCCCTCATTGACACTAAAGAACGTGTCACGGTCGATGCCGAAATCGTGGTGGGCTGCTGCAAGGTGGATCATTCGATCGCATCCGGTTACTGCTACCCGGCAGGCATCGATGTCCCGAATATCACCCTTGACGTAGCGGTCATGGGGGATATCGCCCGGCTCGACGAGGTCGATGATCACGACCTCATGCCCCTGATCCTTGAGTGCATGGCAGAAATACTCCCCGATGAAGCCGGACCCACCCGTGACGCAGTACTTCATGCCCCGTGTTCCCGATACCAGGCAACCGTCTCCGTGATGCCGCTCTCAAGCGGGATCTCCGCCTCGAATCCAAGTCGTTCCTTGGCGCGATGGACATTCAGGAAACGCTTCGGCTGACCGTCTGGCTTGCTGGTGTCCCACGAAAGGGTGCCGCTGTAGCCAACCGCCTGGGCGATCATCGTGGTGAGATCTGCAATGGATGTCTCGATGCCCGTACCAAGGTTGATCGGTTCCGGGCCAGTCGAAGTGGAGGCAGCCATGGCAATGGCCCTCGCCGCATCCTGTACATGCAGGAACTCGCGGGTCGGCTTACCCGATCCCCAGTTGACGACCTCGTCGACCCCAGCATCCTTGGCTTCCACAAAGCGGCGGATGATTGCGGGGATGACATGGCTCTTCTCTTCCTCGAAGTGATCTTCCGGCCCATAGAGGTTCGCCGGAACGAGGACCGTCGTGTCCATTCCGTACTGTCGCGTGTAGGTTTCGCACGCTTCATGCAGCAGTCGCTTGGCCATGCCGTAGGGACCGGTTGCTCCGACTGGCTTGCCATCCCAGATCGAATCCTCATGCAGCGGGAGCGGAGCGTCCTGAGGATAGGAACAGGTCGTGCTGATGAGTACGAACTTGTCGATGCCCGACTGCCGACCCTCCTCGAGCAGCATCAGACCCATCACCGCGTTTTCGTAGAGAAACTTCGCCGGGTTTTCGACATTGGCACCAATGCCACCACAGGCAGCCGCAAGGTGGACGATGACTGAGGGTTTGTGATCGCCAAGAAGGCGGCGAACACCATCCTGTTCGGTCAGATCGTAATCGGCGCTGCCGAGTGCCGCGACCACAGCGCCGCGAGCCTCGAGTTCGCGGCAGACGAATCCGCCAAGGAACCCGCGGCCGCCAGTCACGACGACGCGGCGGCCCGAGAGATCGGGCGAAGGTTCGCTCACCCGGCGGCCTCCGCGTTCTGCATGTGATAGTCGGCGTACCACTTCGCCGCCCGCTCGATGGCTTCATCAAACGAATGCTGCGGTTCATACCCGAGTGTTCGCAACTTGCCGATGGCTGGGCACCGCCGCGGCGTGCCGCCGGCTCGAAGTTCGCCTGGAATGATGTTGACCTCAACCCCAAGCACGCGGCCGAGTGACTCCACCAGATGCCTGATCGAGACTTCTTCCTCGGTCCCGACATGGTAAATATTTCCGTTCTCGCCCTTTTCCCCCGCAATGAAGGCGCCGCGGGCGCCATCTCGAACATCACAGAACGACCGGGTCTCGCTGCCATCACCCTGAATCGGCAGATCGATCTGCTTCTTCTTCAACCCGTCCGAGAGCGAAACGATTCGTTCCACGATCTCAGGAATGACATGTTCGAATCCCATGTCGGGCCCGATGAAGTTGTGCGGTCGGAAAATAACCGTCTCAAGGCCACGGAACCCGCCAAGATGCAGTGTCAACAACTCGCAGCCGATCTTTCCGCCACCGTAACTGAACCGAGGGTTCGTGACATCCGGGATCATCAGCCGCTCCGACTCGTCGGTGGGTACATGCGTAGGCTCGTTGTACGTTTCGCTGGTGCTCGCCAGAACATACCGCCGAACCCCGGCATCGAGAGCGGCTTCAATTGTGTTGAGCGTGCCTTTGATGCCGACCTCCAACACAGCGTCGGGTTTTTCGTAGAAGTAGCGTGTTCCATTGATGTAGGCGAGATGCCACACGACTTCACAACCTTCGGTCGCTGCACGGACCGCGGCAGGGTCGCGGACATCGCCATCGACCAATTCAATGTTGTCACCAAACTGATCAAGGCGTGCCGGCCTGCCGCGGGAGTGATCATCGATGACACGGAGGTCGTGTCCGGCGTCAATGATCTCCCTGCAGAGTTCGGACCCGAGGAAGCCGCTGCCGCCGGTTACCAGTACTTTCATTGTCATACCTCCACGGCGGCGAGGTCGCCGGCCTGATAGAAGATCTGGTCAATTCCGCCCACATTCCAGATGTCTGCGACCCACGCCTCAGGCCGCGTCCTTCCGAGTTCCTTGATGACCTCGCCGTATCCGTCGTGATTCGTTGCGACGAACACACAATCAACATCCACAAGTGCGTCGGCGACGGGCCAGTTCTTGAGCGGTTCATGTGCCGATGGTTCAGGGATGGGGTCGGGAAGGTTATGGTCGCTGATCCGGACTTCTGTCGGCAACTGCCGCTCAATATAGCGGTGCAGTTTCGGCACGAGGCTATCGCGAATGTCGTCGGTATTGGCCTTGAAACTGAATCCGAGTACCGCCACGCGGCTGTCGTGAATGTCGGTGCGCTTCATCAGGTGGTCCACGAGCATCGCCGGTGTGTATTCGTTCATCTTCCAAGCTGCGAGCAGCATGTCCGGGTACGGATTCCACTCGTTGATCATCCCGAAGTCCTTTCGCAGACAGGTGCCTGCGGTGAATCCGGGCATGGCCAGTGAACTACGCGGGTAATTGTGGTTGGCGAGCCGCCGCGTCTCATAGATGTTTGCACCGAACAGATCAGCCACCAGTGCAAACTGATTCGCCATGGCAAAGTGAACATAGCGGGAGATGTTGTTGAACAACTTGACCAGTTCTGCGGTGATGTAGTTGGTCTGCAGAACTTCAGGGGCAAGTTTGCTGAACAGATCGGTCGCTGCATCGCGGCTCTCGTCATCCTCGGCGCCGACGATCTGTGGGAGCGTTCGCAGTTCCTTGTACGCAAGTCCCTCGGCGATTCGCTCGGGGCAGAAGGCCAGCAGAATGTCCTTGCCGACCTTGAAGGGCGTATTTCGTTCGATCCACTTCCGCACATAGGTGGTCGTGCCGGGGGCGACCGTGCTCCGGAGAATGAGCAAATGGCCCTTGCGAATATGGTCCTTGATGCTTCCAAGGACACGCTGGATCTGTGAGAGATCAGTCTCGATGTGATTGTGCAGGGGGGTGCCGACAGTCATGATGATTGCGGCGCTGTTCGATACCACTTCGGGCGTGTCGTGGACGGTGAATGAGCCGCTCGCCACGAGTTTGTCGTACCCCGGCTCATGGAAGGGCATTCGCCCGTTGTTGACCGACTCGATCAGTTCCTTGTCAACATCGACGCCGGTTGTCTTGACACCGACATCCACGAACGACAACCCAAGGGGCAGACCCACCCGGCCAGTTCCGATGATGCAGACCTCGTGTTCAAACATGGCAGTTGTAATCCAGTGTAGTTGAGGAAGTTACGTCTTTGGCGACAAGCACCGCCCCCGCCTTGTGCGCATCATAGCATCGGTCTCACAGCGGCATCCACTGCATCGCGATGCCCCAGATAACGGGATTGTTGGAGTTCCCCTTTTCGCCCGGGCATTCGGGCTAACAAGGACCCCAGGCGGCAATGATGGCCAGAAGGTCGGTGACATCCACCAAGCCGTCGCCACTGACATCACCCGGGCATTCGATGTCACATGGACCCCAGGCTGCAATGACTGCGAGGAGGTCGGTGACATCCACCAGACCGTCTCCGGTGACATCTGCGTCGCAGGGTTCGTCCTCGTCGCAGTCGATCGAAGCGGAGAGGATCCGCACAATCTCATCACGACTGAACGTGTCGACAAACGGGTGGGAGTTCTCCTTGAGCGTGTTGCCCTGTTCATCGAGGAAGCGGTCCATCTGTTGCACTTCAAGGAAAACTCGGGTCGCGCCGGTTGACGCCGGAACCGTGCCAATCACGACCGGATCGCGTGGGTCACTGACATCCACAACTTGCAACCCCAGGTGCTGGTTGGCGATGATCGCGTAATCATCCACACCAGGCGGTGCGAGTTGGCTTGCGACGTCCACATCCGTGGCAAACCCACCGAGGTCTACCGATGCAATCTCCACGATTGCGTCTGGTTCCGAAATGTCGTAGATGCGCATCCCCTCTGACCCTGCTGCGACATACAGGTAGTCGTGTTCACGCGAGGGCTCGACTTCGGTTGCAGGAATCCAGCGAGTGTAGGTGTCCAGCCCCACCGCGCCGGTCATTGGAAGTGTCCCAATCATGTTTGCGACCGCCATGTCGGGAAGGAGATCAACAATGCGAACGCCGGCCGACGGATCGGCGACATATGCGCGCGAGGCAAAGGCAGACCCGGCCTGAAAGTGTGCGTATGCGCGAATATCGATCGCGTCCATTCCGCCAATGACACGCTCAATCCATGGATTCGAGTGATCGGCGATGTTGATGATGTTCAACCCGTCATTGCCTGCCGCAACAAGAAGGTGAATGCCCCATGGGACGACCCGGATCGCCCCGGGCATGGTAATGGTCGAGACGAGCGACGCAGCCGCCGGATCCTGGTTGTCATATATGTGCAGGCCGACGCCGGCGTCTATGACATAGAGATACCTGGCAACTCGTGCAACATCAATGGCGTCGATGCCGCCGATGATTGTCACCGGATCAACCGGGGCGTTCTCACGCAGGTCAAAGATCGCTAGCCCGTTGGCGCCCTGTGCGGTGTAGAGAAACTCGGCCGTTCCCTCAACGACATGCGGGACGCTGGCGATTGCATGCGTCTCGCCAACAACCGGAAGCGTACCGGTTGGCAGTGGTTGTTCGGCGGCTCCGTTGCGTTGGTACACCGTGACGCCGCTGCCGCCAGCCGTGTACAACCGTTCACGGGCGACCGTGTAGTTCCCCGAGCCGAATCCCATGGTTGATGGTGAGCGATGACACTCGGCGCATGTTCGCACTTCACCTTGTCCACGGACGGTATGTGGTTGCACCGGGTTGTGACCGAGGCCAGAGAGCCCATTTGCGGTGACTGGCATGGCGAAATCAAGTTTCTTCTCTCCGTCGGCTGCGGTGACATCCGCAATTGGATGGCAGGAAACGATGTACGGCGCAACTCGGCCCTCGCTGTTGGGTCCCAGAGCGAAGTGGCGGAGCGCCTCGAAGATCTTGTTGTTTGTCGTGACCTTGCCGATCTCCATCTCTCTGGTCCAGAGATTCAGGCCCATCTGCTGCTCGTCGCGCTCAAAGTGACATCCAAAGCAGTTCGGCACCCACGATGAGTGGCAGGCATAACACTCAAGCCCACCCTGGGACTTGATGTGGTTGTCGTTCATTGCACAGGCCGCCTTTGGATTTGTCGCGATGACCTCAATAGCCGGCGGCACGATGTGTTCTTCACCGGTAACCTTCGATGTCAACACAATCTCTCCGCCCGTGTTCTCGACGTTGATCAGCGGTTCGCCGTCATTGTCGAGCAAAGTCGGCATTGCGGTCGGTGTTCCATGACAGGTACGACACTCGACCTTTGTGGCCTGGTCCATGTGTCCCCAGATGTTGTCGTCGCCCATGACCCCCTCGCTCGTATGGCAGTCAATGCAGTGCATCCCTGCCTGGCCGTGTATGTCCTGAGGATTGGTGTCTGAGACCGTGTAGTGGTAATTCCTGTTGAATCGCTCGTCGGTCGTTCCGGGCACGTCAGGGCCGGATGGGAGTCGTGGTGGCATCTGGGCGCGGCCAGTGAAGTTCAGGCCGATTCTTGCCCCACGGTGATGGCAATGCAGGCACTGCTCAGTCGGTACTGCCTTTGTAATGACATGGTATTTCGGGTGCCCGGGTTCCGAATGATCGATAGAGGCGTCATTGCTCATGGAGAGACCGTCATTGGCATACAACATGTGGCAGGCGGCGCAGCCGTCAGCGCGGTAAGTGCCATCGACATCCTCTGCGCCCCGATAGCCGCGGCCGCGCGACCAGAGGTGGCAACGGGCGCAGGCCTGAGCAGGAACGGCCGCGTAGTGTGTTGCAAAGAGCGACTGATCGCCGCTTGCGTCATAGATCAACAGATCCAGAAGGCTCTTGACTGCGCCATCATCGGTCGGGACGACTCCATCGTCGTCAATGACTGCGAAGTTGCCGTAGATCGGTGTCTTGGAGTCCGTCACACCATTCTGATAGAAACCACCACCGTAGTGACCGGCGGTCGTCGCCATCATGCTCTTGCGAACCTTGCGGACAACGGATGGGTGGCATATGCCGCACGTGTCGTCGACGGCCCGGAGGTTCGATGGGTTGATGAACTTCTGATACGCCAGATCATCGTCGATGGGAGGGATGCGATTGTCGTAGACGACATTACCGTTTGGAAATATGTGCGCATCTGCAATTGTCGTTGCCATCGGGTCGCCACCGTGGCAGAAGGTGCAGTCGAGTTCCAGCCCCAACATGTTCTTTGTGACATTCTCTATGTCGCTGTGGCAAAGAAGACACTTGGGGTAAAACTCACCGCGACCGGCGGTCCTTCGGGTCTGCCGGATGGTGACCGATCCATCCTTGGCATCTACCCGAACTGGACCGTCGGGTCGCGTGATCGTGATGCGAGGTTCATCCCCCGTTGTCTGCCGAATCGCATGAGGTGATGAGTGCCCATGCGGCGTAACCCGCCCCATGCCAGAAAGCGTTGCGGCGGCGGCAACGCCCGCCAGTGCCCAAGATGTGTAGGGGGGAGGCATAGGCTGAACATCGCATGATAAATGAATCTATGCATCCATATATCTGCTATTACCATACCCTACGTTGAACTCAATTCACCGGTTTCGCGTGGAAACAGTATCTGACACACGCTCCTCAGAAACAGGTGTCAAAGATCGGTTTTTCGCCTGCCATTTCGTCACCACCAGAGGTGGCTCGGGGGAAAGCGTCGCAACGCGCCTGAAGGCCTCCCGAAGCATGATTGCGGTCAGCAGGGCGAGAAAGACGGCTGTCGCAATGCCGGTGAGGGAAAAGACGATGGGGTTGCTCGCGGTCAGCCACTCCGGAGCGGGCAGGCGCTGGTATCGAGTGAAGCCGACGACACACCCTGCCACAGTCAACCAGGCCACGAGCGCAGCAGCCGACACATTGAAGCCGATGCCGATCGGTTTCAGCCACCGCGACTCGCGCGTTCTTCCAGCAAGGATCCAAGAGAGTGCAGCAAGCAGAATCATGCTGTCGATGCCGATTTCGGTACCCATGGCGTGACCGGTGACGGCGAGCGTGCCGTGCAGAATGGCATTGATCGGCGGAATGGACAACAGGATGGCGGTGAAGAACATGGCAAAGGTCCACCACCTCGTGGCCGAGAGAAACATGGTGGCACCCGTGCGTTCGCCGCCTCGCTTCAGGACGGTCTGAGCGATGTCCCAGATCACGCGAACGAGAATCAGAATCTCCAGCATGCTCACGAGGAAGCTGATCCACTTGATCAGTTCACTCTGGGGCAGGTGGTAGGTGTGGTGGCCGAAGTTCGTGAACGAGTTGAGCAACCCGATTCCAAAGAGCGCGTAGGCCATCTTGGAGTGGGCGTACCTGTTGTCACCGACGATCAACGAGGCGAGGTAGTACATGCTGCCGTACACCAGAAGGTTGAAACTTCCTACCAGCGTGCCTGTTGCCTTCCACTGCACCCGCATGTCGACGATCGGATCCGTGCCGACGCCGGGAAGCAACCAAGCGTGCTGTTCAGCAAATGTGTAGATGAACAACAGAATGCCGACACCCCACATGGTGACATAGACCGGCTTCCCGAAGAAACCTCGCCACGTTGCGCGAAAGAAGTTCCATGTGAACAGGAGCCACCCGACCATGATCGCTACCGAGAACCACGGATGAAATCCGAGGTATTCGCGTCCCGAGGTCACGCCGACGAACAGCGTTGCCAGAATCCCCAGCCCCGCGAGGCCCCAGATGATGACTTGCACGCGAAGCGTCCATCGTTCGCCCGGACTGGCCGGCTCACCCGCGTTCTGCAGGTAGAAATAGATCATGGCCAGCGCTGCGAGGAAGATCCATGCCGATGCAAATGTCGTGTGAATGGGCCGCATGGCGGCAAAGTCAAAGCCCGCTCCGGCCAGGACGCTGCTCACGCCCGGAATGTAGTGCAGAACGCTCAACACACCGGCAAGCATCAGCACGCAAATGGCGATGAGCGCACCACGCACAAAGACAATGGTCGCGTGTTGTCGCGTCGACCGCGTCATCGGTCGAACTCCCACCACGGAACCTGCGACCAGCGAATCGGTTCACTTCCCGAGTCCTGCCGGATGGATTCCCGATTCGCGTAGAGCCACACAAGAAAAGTGTGAATCTCGGTTCGCTGCTCCGCGGTCAGCGCCAGCGGCGGCATCTTTGGCGGTTTGCCTTCGATGAGTACCTGCATGATCGCCGCTTCGTCGAGGCGTCCGCAGACATCCAGAAGATCCGCCGCCCCGAGCGTGCTCTGCAGTGGCGAGAAGTGACAAGCAAGACACCCGCTGTTTACGAAGCGATTCCAACCGGCGGAGGCAGCTGGATCGCCGGCATTGGCGACCGCGCTGGCCAGCACCCGCTGCATGCCCGCAGTTTCTGCCGGAGCGAACGCTTGTCCCTTGCCGGTTTCATCCATCACCGAGAGATAGGCCGTGATCGCCGCAATCTCCTCACCGCTGAAGGCGAATGCCGGCATTTGGACGGAGCCTTGCGTCAGAACCTGTTCGAATCGTTCCGGGCCGAGCCTCGCCGTGGAGTTGGTCAGATCGGGGCCGAGAAATCCACCGAATCCGAAGAGTTGGTGACAGGCCTGGCAGTTGTTGTCGTGCCAGATGCGCCTACCCGCCGCTGCCTGTTCACTCAGGTGTGGGCTCGGTGAGGGATCCGTGTAGACCAGCGTCGTCTGGATGGCAAAGCACAGCAACAGCAGGACCAGCAGTGCGACCTTGCCTCCGGGGCCGCAAGGGGCGGACCAGAACGAGCGGGCTGAGTCTTGTGTGTCCTCCATATCCCTTGCCCCACAGTACTCTGAGAACGACTCTCTTTCTACTGTGAAGGCAGCAGAAGCATTGCTCCGGCGTCGATCTGCAGGCTGTCAAGATGGGCGGTCCATGCCGGTGCCGTCCCTCCTCCGGCAAGCACATGCATGTGGACGTTGGAGTCATGATGGGTCATGACGCCTTGTTGGTTTTCGGCGTAGATGCCGACAACAGCGATTTCCTGGGGCTGGCCATCACTCTGAATGCGCCACGGCTGGAACGTGTCGGCAAGATCCGGCTGGGCCGCGGGACACGCACCATTGATGACGTGGGCCTCATACGCGGCCGTGTCGCCGAGAATCACGAACGGGAAGGGTTGGAGCGGAGCGAGCCCAAGGTCGGCCGCCGCCTCGCGGATGGCGTTTTCCAGAGCGATGCCGCCGATTGATTCTTCGAGCACTCTCGCGTCCCAATCCCCTACATATCCGACAGTCAGCAAGGTTGCGGTCGCACTACCAAGGTCATGGGCGGTGTGAAGACCGTCTCCGTCCGGTGTGCTCATTGTCACAACTCCGTCGAGAATCGTCACCTCACCTTCGAGACCCGCCAGCGCGCCGACACCATAGGCACCGGGCTTGGCCGTCACATCGAGGAGCGTAACCCGCCCCTGCGTCTGGCCAAGCATCAACGCCTCACGCATGCCACCATACTGGTCGACCTGGATCGTCCGCATGCCACCGCAGCCCGCGGCCGCAACCGCGAACAGGGGTATCAACTTCCGCAGCAACAACAGCATGTACTGTTCCCCGATTTCGCGCTGGCGTAGAGTTCGCCGACCGCGCTCCAGTTGACGATGTTCCACCACGCTTCGATGTAGTCCGGGCGGCGATTCTGGTAGTGCAGGTAGTAGGCATGCTCCCAGACGTCGAGCCCGAGGATGGGCGTGCAACCACATTGATCGGGCATCAGTGGATTGTCCTGATTGGCAGTCGATGAAACCTTCAAGGTGCCGTCAGTGGCAACGCCGAGCCACGCCCATCCGGAGCCGAATCGCGTTGCGGCTGCGGCGGCGAAGGCCGACTTGAACTCGTCGAAAGAACCGAATGTCGAGTCGATCGCGGCGGAGAGCTCGCCTTCCGGCGTACTGGCTCCCGTTGCAAGGATCTTCCAGAACATCGAGTGATTCCAATGGCCACCCGCATTGTTCCTGACGGCCGTTCGAATGTCCTCGGGAACTTCGTCAAGCGAGCGAACAAGCGTGTCCAGCGACATGTCCGCGTAGGGCGTGCCTTCGACAGCGGCATTGAGTTTGGCGACATACCCGGCATGGTGCTTGTCGTGGTGAATCTCCATGGTTTTGGCGTCAATGTATGGTTCGAGCGCATCGAACGAGTAGGGGAGATCGGGGAGTGTGAATGTCATGGCAGAGTCTCCTTTTGGCTTTCAGAGGGGTCTTTTGAGAAGCCCACCATGATAGGTATCTTGCAGGATTGGTACCATGCGGTGACCTGAGGAAACTCCATTGCATGCAGCAGGATGAGCATCGCACAATTGTTGACGGCGTGGATTTTGGAAGTGTCTTCCGATTCCCATCGATTTTTGGCGCCGTGGCGAGTTCCATGCAGCCGAGCAGACTGATCATAGGTCTGCTCATGGTGGTGGTGCTGCTCATCGGGGGCAACATCTGGGACACAATCGCTGGCCCGACCGTCTCGCCAGAGGGCCTGTCTGGAGGGCGGTATGCCGGGATGGAACAGAATCAGCGGCTGGTGATCTCGAAGGCCGCCTCGGCCTTCGGGGGCACTGATGATCAGGCGCAAGACACTTGGACTGCCGCGGAGGCCCAGCGACATCTGGTGCGGCGTTGGAGCAAGGTCGTCCGCTCCGGCGATGCGACCGCTGGAGACAAGGAGATCTACCACACGCTGTACGCATCGCTTGAAGAGATTCGACCTTTGGGGGTGTTTGAAGCCGCCGCCACCTGGCTCAACGATGCCTTCCTCGGCATCGTCGCGTCGGCAGTTCGATTCGACCCGGCCGGGATGGGGCGGGGCGTGGTCGCCATTGCGTGGGAACTTCCGCGGGCGCTGTTCAACAATGGTTTCCACTGGTTCATCAGTATCTACGGGTTTGTGATGCTGTTCGTGCTCGGTATCGGTGGCGGTGCGATTGCCCGAATGCAGGCTGCGCAGCATGCCAGGGGAACAAGGATGTCGGCCGGGGATGCTTTGGTTGCCGCTTGGCGGCATTGGCGGGAAGTCGTGCTTGCGGTCATTGCCCCCGCGATGGTGATCGTGGTGCTGGCTATTGTGCTGATGATCTATGGCCTGGTGCTGCTGAATATCCCTGTCATCAGCATGCTGGGCGGCATTCTCTACGGTGTCGCACTTGTAGTTGGCCTCTTGATCGCCGTGTTGGCGGTCGGGTATTCGGTCTGCTGGCCGCTGCTCGTTCCTGCCGTTGTCGTGGAGCACTGCGACGGTGGCGAGGCTGTGCAGCGGTCGTATGCCTATCTCGTATCCCGTCCACTGCACCTGCTCGGCTACGCGGCGGTGGCGGTGGTCGGGTTGGTGCTTGGGTTTCTTGTCGTGCGGGTTGTCGCGACAACGACGCTCGATCTCACAGCGGATCTCGTGGGCACATGGACATTTGGCGACGTACTTCGAGATGCAGGTGCATCGACAGGAGCCGCCGCGCCACCGCCGGGGCTTGCGTGGTATGAGGCGTCCGCCGGCTGGTTCGTCGGTCTGTGGGAGACACTGCTCCGCGACACGATGATTGGTTGGTTCTTCAGCGGGTTCTTCAGCGTCTCAGCAATGATCTATCTGCTCATGCGGCGAGCGTGCGATGGGCAGGACACGCGTGAGATCTGGTGGCCCGGACTGATTCCCGGCACGCTTGTGCCGGAAGACGACGGTGGCTGACGCGGTCGCCCAACTGCCATCGTTTCCGGGCAGGGGGTCAGACCCCGCCGTCGCGAACTGTGTTCGCTCTCCCTTAGGGTCAGACCCGTGGGAAACGGTGTCAGACACCCTTGATTTCGAAGATTGTTTGCGTGCGCAGGACGAGGCCGCAATCGCCGAGCAGGTGGTATCCCTGCGTGTGCAGTTGATCTCGGTATCGTTGGACATCGATGCGGCTCAGATTGTCCTGCCCGCCACTGTCGTTCCATTCAATGGAGCACGACTCCGACTCGTCGGCAAATGACTTCATTTCTTCAAGGCTCTCGGCGTAGAGGTGGGGCGTCAGCAATTCCGTCTGCATGGATGTCAGGAGGAGAAGCCGGTCGCCAAATTCCTGCTCGTGGTCCCGCTCTCCAGCACAAGGCATCGTGGTCACATGCCCGCGTTCCGGCAATTTCTCCGGATGGGGCGTGATGACCTCGACAATGCAGGCCCCTTCGTGCTCGAAGCGCAGTACATGCCCGCCGCGAAACAGCCAGCCCTCAAAGTCATACTCGTTGTGCCCAACATGCAGCCGCTTCTCCACATCGAAGAACTCGGGATGTACGGCCGAGCGGAAGATGGCCATGCTATAGGTCTGAATATGAGCGAGATTCGATGAAATGGTCATGATAATCCTAACGGAAGCCGAACATGCCCCCTCACAGGGCGGGATATGACAGTCAGTATTCTCCCGTGTTTCTTCGGCGGAGCAAGACCGAAAACAGTCATTTTGCGCAAAGAATAGCCACGACCAGTAATTACGGTTCCAACCCTTTGTCCGAACTATGGTTGCAGCGCGGTCATGACCTGTTGCATGTCAGACCAAATTTCCCTGCGCGTCTCAGGGGTGTAGTTCCGCAGGAGGTAGGCGGGGTGGTAGGTCGGCATGACGCGGTAGCCCTGCCATGTCTTCCACTGACCGCGGGTACGCGTGATGCCAGCGGTTGTGCCGAGCAGGTGCTTGGTGGCTGGGCTGCCGAGCGTAACGATGACGAGTGGATTGACAATCCTGATCTGTTCTTCCAGGAACGGACCGCATGCATCGATTTCAGGCTGAAGCGGGGTGCGGTTGTTGGGAGGTCTGCTCTTGAGGATGTTTGCGATGTAGACATCGCCCCGCTGCAAATTCATGGCGGTGATGATTTCGTCCAGTTTCTTGCCAGCCGCGCCGACAAACGGCATGCCGGTGCGGTCCTCTTCGGCGCCAGGTGCTTCGCCGATGAACATGAGCGTTGCATCGGCGTTTCCATCGCCGAACACGGTCTGGGTGTAACCGACAGCCGTGGTGCAGTGGGCGCAGGTTGCGTCGTGTCGCGCCCGCAACTCGGCAAGCAGCGTCGCCTTGTCGGGTGCTTCGAGGGCTGCCGCAGCAGAAACAGGGAGAAAACTCACGCCCATCAGGCGGCCGGTATCCATGTGCATTTTCGCGCGTCGCTGCTCCACGGCCTTAGAGTCTACGGGCGTTCGAGAATCAGCGTTACGGGGCCGTCGTTGACGATGGTTACTTCCATCATTGCGCCGAATACACCTTCCTGCACGACAATGCCGTGGTCTTCGCGAAGATGGCTTCCGACCTGCCGAACCAGTTTCTCGGCCTCCTCCGGAGGTGCAGCTGCGACAAAGCTCGGGCGGTTTCCCTTGCTGCAGTCACCGGCGAGGGTGAACTGGCTGACAAGGAGAATCGAGCCGCCTGTGTCCAGCAGTGACCGGTTCATTTTCCCCTGTTCATCCCGGAACACGCGAAGTTGGGCCAATTTTCTTGCCATCGCCTCGCCTTCCGCGGCAGAGTCGCCGTTGACGATACCCAGCAGAACACACAGACCGTCATCGATCCGAGCGTCATGGGAGGGTTCTGCGACGGTCACCGATGCCGAAGAGACTCGTTGAACCAGAGCAATCATGTACACAGTCTCCCGTTTTTTGGGAACCACCGGCCACCGCTGCCGAATACTCGGCCAGTGGGCGATTCCGCCCACGACCTACTTCGCTCTCTTCCCCCGGGGGGACATCTCGGTTGATCATGCGTGTTTGGCCCAGATGTCACCCCAGCCCCCCCCACAGGAGCCCGTCCAGTTGGAGTCAACTGCGGGCTCTCTTTTTGGAGGGTGCCAGGCACCTCACCACATCGCCATTGCGCAGCTTGAGACCATGACCAGCCCTTGATCGTCGCATGCCTGCCGGTAGTCGATCAGTTCGATGGTTTCGGGCTGGCAGAGCTGAAGGGTCGCCGCCATGTTGCCGATGCTGCACCACTGTGTGGGGTTGTTGTTCCATTGCATGGCCTGTACAAACTCCTCCGCATCGCCGGCGATGTACTTCGACATCATCTCCCGATCATGCCGTTCGACATCGAATCGCCGCTGGTCGTCCACCGGCCGCGGCTCGCCGAATTGTTTCCCGACGTGGCTTAAGTCGGCTGATGCAACAAACCGAGTCGTGCCGCCTGCGGCTGCGAGGGCATTACCGAGCGATGCCACGAAGTCGCCGGTACTGGCTCTTGCACCATCGTCCTTGAGCATCTCCACAAGCGGGCTGGGAATGAGCGCGGCGACAATCGGCACATTGCCGAAACAATGCTGGATCCATGGAAGATGCAGTTCGATGGAGTGCTCTGGCACATGGTCGATCTGATCCACCAGTGCGGCGCGTCCAAGATCTCCCGCGACCGCCTCCACCACCTGCCGATCAATCTCACATCGCCCGAGTGGCGATTCGGTGGCGATGTCGGTCATGACGACGCCGTCGCCATGGCCAAAGTGATTGGTTCCAAGAATGACGATGCGGTCTGGCGCCTCGGCGCCCCGCCACGGGAAGTAGGCTGAGGCGTAGTTGGGCCAGCCGCGGTCGTAGTCAAGGTGCGGGGCAACGATGGCCGTCGCTTCGTGGTCGAGTTCAGGGTCTTCCGTCTCATCGAACCACGAATCGATTTGAGCTTTGCAGGCATCCGAGTCTTCTCCGAGGCTCCCGCTCGAACGCACCGGGAAGGCGCCGGTGTCGTGGAATCGCGCCAATGTCTCTGCCTCCAACCGATCGGCGGTTGGTCCCCAGATCAATCCAACCTGATCGAGTTTCTCCACAAGCGAAAGAATCTTGTCAGGCGGGGCGCCCGTTGATGAAGTGATCGCTTCCAGCGACTGTTCTCCATCGAAGAGGCGGACGATCTGAAACACCTGTGGCGGCACCACAACGGTTTCCGCGGCGAGTCGATAGGGATCGGTCAGCGCGAGCATCTTGGTCTCGCCCTGTTTGACAGGAACGGGGTGAATGTTGCGGATTGCGGGGGCCGAGAGGTGGTCGGGAAGGTCCGAGAAAGGCATTGTGTGCTCCGAGATTGGCGGACGGGGAGGGATTCAGCCGTCAAAGGATACCGCCGCCCGCTGTCTGGGCAATATGGGGTCGGTGGAAGGCGTTTGGGACAGGCAGAATCTCTGGGTTTGAGGTTCTCAGATATCAGTCTAGAATGGTGGATTCAATCCCTGTTTCTCGTGAATTGCGGGGATCCAGTCCCACCCGAATACCGGAATGGAAGCATATGAAGATGATGAGGCACCTCCTTTACCTTTCGATGATTCTGGCCTTGGCGATCGCAACAGGCTGCAAGAAGCCTGCTCCGGACGCAGAGGAAACCACGGCGGCCAAGCAGTCAACACCGGCGGCGAAGTCGAAGGCGTCCGCGCCTGCGCCGAAGGCCAAGTCCACGCTTGACCGAGGCCGGACAAAACCACCGGCCTCGCTTTCGTCTGGAAAACCAACCGGGGACCATCCCAATGCGGACCACCCGGGGGGCGACCATCCGGGTGACGATCATCCGACTGGTGACCAGCCGACCGAGCCGTTGCCGCAGGTTGTGGAGGCATCGCCGAAGGTGCTGGAGCTCGGGACTTTTTCGACGTCCGAGAAGAGGAAGGGAACAGTGACCCTGACGAATACCGGCAGCGAGCCGGTGACGCTCCTGACGGCACGGGCAAGTTGCGGTTGCACCACATCCGATTTCAAGCCGAATACGGAACTCGCGCCTGGCAAGTCCACCGATATCAGCGTGACGATGGACGGAAAGGGCCGCGCGAGAAAACTCGAGAAGACAGTGACGTTCAACATCGATGGTCGCCCGCCGCTGCGTCTGACGGTCAAGGGCGAGACCATCAGTTTCGTCGAGATGACTCCTGATCCAATTGTTGTCGACGAGGGCGGCGGTACCTCCGTGCTGACATTCACATCGCGAGATGGCAAGCCGTTCAAGATCATTTCGATTCTCCCGGCCATTGCCGAGGAGATCCCCACCGCCGCCGCTCCTATTCAGGAGTTGACCGTTGACTGGAACAAGTTCTGGGATGTCGTTCGGACGACGAAGGTCACGGTTCGATTTGATCACCCCCAGTGCAGTGAGGTTACCAGCACCGTTCGGCTTACGGCTGAACAGCGCAAGCGTTTGAATGACATCATTCGGGCTCGCCGCGAAGGCGATGATCTTCCGACAAAGGATCCGTCGAGACCGCTGACCGGCGACCAGCTCGCGCGGTACCTCAAGCAGGGGCGCGGCGCACAGGTCATCCAGTACATCAAGGATGGCAAGGGCGAGGCGACGGCAGTTGACCGGGCCAGCGTGCCGTTGATCAGTGTTGCTGCAGAGGCTGGCGATGCCGCAACGGTGCGTGCGCTTCTTGAATTAGGGGCGCCGTATGACGCAGTTGATCGCGTACAGCGATCGCCTCTCATGCACGGTGCTCGGTCGTCCAACCCCGAGGTCATCGAGGTTCTGCTTGATGCCGGGGCTGACATCGAGTCGCGGGATCAGCTGGGTAACGGTCCGCTTGCCTGGGCCTCCGGTTTTGGCGTTCCCGAGAGCGTGCAGATCCTGATTGACGCCGGCGCGGACACGAATGTTGTGGATGGCGTCCTTGGGTATACACCTTTGGTCTGGGCCTCTGGCTTTGGCGATGTTGCGTCGATCACGATTCTGTTGGACGCGGGGGCCGACCTCGAGGTTCACGATGTGGCCGAAGGTCGGACGCCGCTCATGCATGCTGTTCGAACAGCGAAGAAGGTAGCAGCCGTATCGGCGCTGCTCAACGCCGGCGCGAAGGTCAACGCGCTTGACAACGAGGGTCGAGCCGCTCTTCATATTGGCGCCGACCACCAGAATGTCTCTCTTGAAAAGGTGAAACTACTGGTCGCCGCTGGCGGCGATGTGCTATTGGAAGATGACAACGGTCTGTCCCCGGTCGATCTGGCCAGGGGTCGTACCGACGATGAGGGCATGGCCATTTCGGCATACCTGATCGAAGTGTCGAAGAAGAACTGACGCTGGTTCGGCTACCATGGCGCGGCTCAGAAGGAGACGCACCATGCCAGCAACCACCGTTTCGACCAGTTACGACGAGTTGATTGATCAATCCAGATCGGCGCAGCGGCTCGGCGGAAGCCTGTCGTTCCTGCACTGGGATCAGGAAGTCATGATGCCGCCTCATGGCATCGAATACCGCAGCGAGCAGATCGCTCAACTGGCCGGACTTCATCACGAGCTCTCAACGGATGAGCGCCTTGGCGGCTGGCTGGCCGAGTGCGAGTCGGATGACGATCTGACGGGTGACCCAATCAGTCCCTCAGCGGTCAACATTCGGGAGTTGCGGCGTTCCTACGACCGCGCCACTCGTCTACCGGCGGATCTCGTGGAGGAGGAGGCGACACTCTCGAGCCGTGGGCAGCACGCATGGAAGGATGCAAGAAAGAACAATGACTTTGCCGCCTTTGAGCCTTGGCTTGAAAAGATCGTCGATTTGCTGCGGCGGAAAGCGGAGTGTTACGGCTGGGCCGACGGCGGTGAGCCTTGGGATGCGCTGGCGGAGGATTACGAGCCGGGGTGCACTGCGGCGTGGGTCGAGACGGTCTTTACGCCTATGCGCACGAGGTTGCAGGGCCTCATCAGCGAGATCATGGGGAGTTCAACGGGACCGAGCAACGCGTTCAACGAGATTCATCTTCCAGTCGATCAGCAGGTGGAGTTTGTGCGTTCGGTTGCTTCGCAGATTGGATTCGACTTCGACGGGGGGCGGCTCGATGTCTCCACGCACCCGTTCTGCAGCGGTACACATTGTGGCGATGTGCGGCTGACGACCCGGTTCCATGAGAACAATGTCAACGATGCGTTGGGGTCGACCATGCACGAGGCCGGACATGGCATCTACGAGCAGGGCCTGCTGCGAGAACATGTCGGTACGCCGATGGGCAACTCCGTGTCGCTGGGCATTCATGAGTCCCAGAGCCGCATGTGGGAGAACCAGGTCGGTCGCAGTGAGGCCTTCTGGAAGTGGTGTCATCCGATGCTCAGGGAGCAATTTGGCGAAGCAGTGTCATCGCTGTCGTTCGACGATGTCTACGGTGGGGTCAACATCGTGCGTCCCGACTTCATTCGTGTTGAGGCCGATGAGGCGACCTACAACATGCACATCATGGTGCGATTCGAATTGGAGCGGATGTTGCTCCGCGGCGATCTGGAGGTCGCGGACATTCCCGAGGCGTGGAACGCCCGGTACAGGGAATACCTCGGCATTGATGTCCCCGACAACGCTCGCGGGTGTCTGCAGGACATCCATTGGTCCATGGTTTCGATGGGGTACTTCCCAACCTACACGCTTGGGAATCTCTATTGCGCGCAGTTCTTCGAGAAGGCCATGGAGGACATGCCGGATCTGTACGAGCAGTTTGAGCAGGGCGAGTTCGGTGCATTGAAGGTCTGGCTGAACGAGAATATTCACGCCCACGGCAAGCGATACCGCGCCGCCGATCTGTGCGAACACGTCACGGGCAAGTCGCTTTCAGCCGAGCCACTCATGCGGCACCTTGAGGGAAAACTCAAGCCGCTCTACGGGCTGGCCTGAACCCAGCTCTGCAAGGGTGCGTCGCCGCGTCGTCCGGTGATCTGCGGCAGTGTTGTCGGGATTCCGTCGAGGTGCAGTGCGCCGAGAATCGCCATCGCCATCGCTTCGCGTGCCTGCAGCGGAACGCCGAATGTATCCGTCTCTTGAGCGACTCGGCCGAGTGCTGCATCGAGGGTAGATCGGAGGCGGCGGTTTCGCGCGCCGCCGCCGGCCAGCAACACACGGGGGATGTCGCCGATCGCCGTGGCAATGGAGTCGCCGATGGCGTCTGCCGCGGTTGCCAGAGCGTGGGGAGGATCAAGGTGTGCAGTGAGATCGACGGCCCATGCACCGAGGTCATCGTCGCTTCCAAGCGAACGACCCTCATCATGTTGTTGCCGCAGGCGGTTTGTCAGTGATTGGGCGCACTCCCTGTCGACATCGCCATGCAGAGCGACGTCGCCCTCGCGATCAAATGCTTCGCCGATTCTCGCTCTCGCCAGGGCATCGAGGATGAGGTTGCAGCAGCAGACATCGAAGCCGCGAAGGTCCTCGGGGCGGGACTTTGCAGGGAGAACCGTGACATTGCAGAAACCGCCGAGGTTGACTACGACGGTGTCGTCGGTGTTGCTGCGAAACATCACCCAGTCTGCCAGCGGCGTGATGGGGGCACCTTGACCACCGAGCGTGAGGTCGCCTTGGCGGGGTTCTGTCAGGACGGTGCAGTCGAACATGTCGACGATCGGTTGCGCTTCGATCAACTGAATGCTCCGCGGCGGTCGGTGCAGGACTGTTTGTCCGTGCAATGCGATGAGGTCGATGTGCTGGAGGTGGAGTTGTGCGATGGCCTTTGCGGTGAGTTCTCCCAGCATGCCTGCGGCAACCGACGCGTCAGGTTCTGGCAAGGGGTCCTGCAGGGTCAGTGCCTGAAGATCCGGCTTGAGGGAGCCAAGTGGTTCAGAGGCCATGCACTGAAGCGTGGCGGACATCTCAAGGCCCTGCCCCGTGATCTCCACCGCCGCCGCATCGACAGCGTCCATGCTGGTCCCGGTCATGGTGCCTACTGCAAGCCGCATTGCTGCACTCTACTGTCCCGCTTGGCGTATCCTGCCCCGGGTCATGAGCGATCGCGTACTGGTCACAGGGGGCGCTGGATTCCTGGGCTCGCACCTTTGCCAGAGGTTGGTGGAGGCGGGCCAGGATGTCGTCTGTCTCGACAATCTCTTTACGAGCCAGAAGGAGACGATTGCGCACCTGCTCGACCATCCCAACTTCGAGTTCATCAGGCATGATGTCACGGAGCCCATCCGTCTCGAGGTTGATGCTATTTTCAATCTGGCCTGTCCGGCGGCTCCGGGGCACTATCAGTTCAACCCGATCAAGACCATGAAGACGAGTGTGCTCGGGGCAATCCACACGCTCGGCATGGCGAAGGCATGCGGCGCGAGGATCTTTCACGCCTCAACCAGCGAGGTGTACGGCGACCCCGATGTGCATCCACAACCGGAGTCGTACAGGGGCAATGTCAATCCCATTGGTCCGCGGGCGTGCTATGACGAGGGAAAGCGAGCTGCCGAGACGCTGATGTTTGACTACCATCGCATCCACCGGGTGGACATTCGGGTCGCGAGGATTTTCAATACCTACGGCCCCCACATGCATCCGTTTGATGGGCGGGTGGTAAGCAACTTCATTTGTCAGGCACTTCGAGGAGAGCCGATCACCATCTTCGGCGATGGACTGCAGACGAGATCCTTCTGCTTCGTTGATGACATGATCGATGCGTTCATGGCGATGATGGCGGCAGACTCCGCTACGGGTCCGATCAACCTCGGCAATCCAGAGGAGTTCTCGATCATCGAGTTGGCCAGGGCGGTGCTGGACATGACGGAGTCCCCCTCCGAGATCGTCACAATGCCGCTCCCCGAGGACGACCCCGCGCAGCGACAACCCGACATCACGCTCGCCAGGGAACTGCTTGGTTGGGAGCCTTCGGTCCAGTTGCGGGAGGGCCTCGAGCAGACCGTGAGGTGGTTCCGCTCGATCGACATGGCGGCGTGGCGACCGCCGACCCCGAACTGGCAGGGGTGCCCTGACTGACACCGTATAGTCACCCTGTGGGGCCAAGAAAGCGGTTTTATACCGAATATCTCCCGAACAGGCCTTGACGTGGCCGATGATGTTGTCATCCTTACGAAAACCGAACAACCCGCGAAGGAGCGCAACGCGATGACGATGGCAACCAGGAACAACACCCGAAAGAAGGCAAAGGCGGACGCAGTGGCCCCGCAGGGCGATAAGGTGTGTGGAGAGGGAACGAAGACGACCCTCACGCCCGCAAGAATGAAGGTGGGGATGAAGGGGAGCGAATCGAAGGCAAGGAAGGCTGCGATGCAGAAGACAGACGCAAAAACTGACAGGGTGGTCGAAGACAAGGGCCGGGTACAGGCACTTGAGCGGGCCATCTCGCAGATCGACAAGATGTTCGGCAAGGGCGCGATCATGCGTCTTGACGGCTCCGGCAGTTCGTCAATCCCAGCGATTTCCACAGGGACGCTGAGTCTTGACCTTGCGCTCGGCACCTGCGGTTTGCCGCGAGGCCGCGTTGCTGAGATCTTCGGCCCGGAGTCTTCGGGCAAGACGACCCTTGCGTTGAATGTCGTCGCGCAGGCACAGAAGGGCGGGGTCGCGGCGTTTATCGATGCGGAGCACGCACTTGATCCGTCATGGGCGAAGCGGCTGGGTGTCGATGTCGATGCCCTGCTGGTGTCCCAGCCGGATACCGGTGAACAGGCGCTTGAAATCTGTGAAATGCTCGTTCGCTCCAACGCGGTTGACATCATCGTGGTGGACTCCGTGGCCGCGCTGATTCCGCGAGCGGAGATCGAGGGCGACATGGGCGACGCTCATGTTGGTTTGCAGGCGCGGCTCATGAGTCAGGCCATGCGAAAGTTGACCGGTGCTCTTGCCAAGAGCGACTGCACGCTGGTATTCATCAATCAGTTGCGGGAGAAGATCGGCGTGATGTTCGGTAGTCCGGAAACAACGCCGGGTGGCCGCGCATTGAAGTTCTACTCGTCGATTCGCATCGACATTCGACGGATCGGTTCAATCAAGGATGGCGATTCACCCATCGGCAACCGCGTCCGAGCGCGTGTTGTCAAGAATAAAGTGGCTCCACCTTTCCGAACTGCCGAGTTCGACATCATGTTTAACGAGGGCATCAGCGCCACGGGCGACCTCATCGATCTGGCGGTCGCGGACGACATTGTGGACAAGAGCGGATCGTGGTTCAGTTATGGCGAAGTCCGTCTCGGCCAGGGCCGAGAGAATTCCAAGCAGTTCCTCAGCGACAATCCGGAGGTGTTTGAGGAGATCAAGGCAAAGGTACTCGTGGCGCGCGGCGTGGGTCCGGAGGAAGCGACCGCCACGGAGACAGATGCCCCACCCTCCGAGGAGTGATCTTCGCCCTTATCTTGCACTGCGGTTTCGCTACGGTACCATGCCCCTCTCTTGCGGGTTCTTGAGCGGCTGTGGCGGAACTGGCAGACGCGCCAGACTCAGGTTCTGGTGGGAGTAACATCCCGTGGAGGTTCGAATCCTCTCAGCCGCATTACTGGGTCAGGGTCTGACCCATCTCCTCGCCTCGGCGGCGACACAAAGGGCCGAGCAAGGGCCGCGCAAAGGCTGATCGGACGTTTGACTGCTATCGTGCCATCCTATGAGGGTGACAGAGACTTGGCCGGATTCACCTGCCCCAACTGGTGGCGGCGAGATCGGCGGCGGTCGAGGGGGACTCAGCGTCCTGTTGACAGTGCAGTTCATGGGAGCTGCCAACGACAACATCCTCAAGGGCCTTCTCAGTTTCAGTGTGATCCGCGGCATCTGGGCGGGGCGCCTCGGCGATGGTGGTCAAGGTCTGATCGCCCTCTGTCTCTTCGTCCCTTTCATTCTCTTCTCCGGCTGGGCTGGCCCACTGGCTGACCAGCAGTCGAAGAGATCGATCGCGGCGGTCATGAAGATCATCGAGGTGCCGCTTGCGGCCCTTGCAGGCATCGGGTTTCTCATCGGCAACCTCTGGCTGACGCTGGCAAGCATGGTGCTGCTTGCAACGCAATCGACCTTCTTCAGCCCCGCCAAATACGGCATGATTCCCGAACTGGTGCCTTCGGCGGCGGTGAGCCGGGCCAACGGTATTCTGAATCTTGCAACAAACCTCGCTGTCATCGTCGGCATGCTTGCTGCAGGCTTCGTGAGCGATCACTTCGCACCTCCCATGGTTGTCCCTTTGGAGGTGCAGCAACCGTTGTTGCCGGGCATGGTATTGAGTGGTGTTGCCATGGCAGGTGTCGTTGCAGTGGTCTTCCTGCCCAAGCTTCGCCCCCAGGAACCAACCGCCCGCGTACCCATCAATCCATTTGCTTCATACATCGCGACGCTCCGCGCCATGCGATCTACTCCATTTCTGCCCGCGGCCATCGCGTGGGGGTTGTTCTATCTGCTTGCGACCTTGTCACTGCTCATCGTGACAGAACTTGGAGACCCGCTTGGGGTCAGCGATACGGCTATCTCGATTCTGCTCGCCGCCATTGGCGTTTCAGTGGGATTCGGCTCGCTTCTCTCCGGATTCCTCTCCCGTGGAAGTGTTCGACTGGACATCTCGCGATGGGGTGCCGTGCTCCTCACAGTCACCTTCATTCTTGCCGGCGTCCTGCACATGAACTACGGATGGACACTGGCCGTGTTCTGCGCGATCGGACTCGCGGCTGGCCTGTACGCCGTGCCGCTTCAGTCGTACATCCAAGTCCTCCCGCCGTCGTCCATTCGAGGGAGGGTATTGGCGACCTCCGGGGCGATCTCCTTCGGGTTCATGGCCCTTGGCTCACTGGGCTATTGGCTGGTGCGTCCTGGATTCGGCGATCAGCCGCGGGGGATCTTCGTGATCTGCGGCGTTATCGCAGCCGTTGCGTATGCCACCTGCTACATACTCCCGCGGGACAGGTAGAATCCGCGATTCCACGCCGCAACCATGAACCGAATCTACCTCGATAACAACGCCACGACGCGCCCGCTACCAGAAGTGGTCGATGCGGTGCAGCAAGGATTGGAACTCTGTTGGGCTAATCCTTCGAGCATTCACCGCGCAGGTCAAGAAGCGCGGCAACGGATCGACCGCGCACGAGAGTCGGTGGCAGCACTCGTTGGCGCCAAGACCTCGGATATCACCTTCACTTCCGGTGGCACTGAAGCGGCCAATCTGGCGATTCTCGCTGCGCTGCGAGCGCGGGCACCTCGGCGTCTGGTTGTAACCAGTGCCGTGGAGCATCCAGCGGTCGGGGAATTGCTGGAGACACTTCGGTCACGAGCAGACATTGAGCCCGTCAAAGTCGAGAACGACGAGGATGGCGTCGTGTCCGCCGATCACTTGCGTCGAATGCTGGAGGAGCGTGGTGACGAAGTTGCCCTTGTCTCCATCATGTGGTGCAACAACGAGACCGGCGTCATTGAGCCGATCGAAGAACTTGCAGCAATCTGCCATGAGCATGGCATACCGCTGCACAGCGACGGCACGCAGTGGGTCGGAAAGATGCCGATGAGCGTGACGGAGGTCCCGGTGGACCTGCTTTCATTTGCATCGCACAAGTTTCACGGGCCGAAGGGTGTTGGTGCGCTGTACTCCCGTCCCGGATTTGCCCCGACGCCCGCGGTCATCGGCGGACCCCAGGAGAGGCGGCGGCGGGGGGGAACCGAGAACGTTCCGGGCATCCTCGGCTTCGGCGTTGCAGCAGGGTTGGCCAAGGAGTGGCTGACCGACGAGCACATCGCCGAGCGAGTGCGGATTCGCGACGACTTCGAACAAGAACTTCTTGATCGCATCGAGGGCGTGTTTGTGCACTCTGCTTCCTCACCGCGGGCATGGACAACCTCGGCTGTGTCGTTTGCGGATTTGGAATCTGAGTTGATCCTGCTGATGCTTTCCGAGCGAGGTGTCTTTGCATCGGGTGGCGCGGCCTGCACGAGTGGGGCGCTGAAGGAATCATCCGCCATGGATGCGATGGGGCGGCCCGGATTGGGGTTGTGGGGCCGGGTTCGGTTCAGCTTCGACCGCGAGACATCCCCAGAGGTGCTCTCGGAGGCAATCCCGATCATTGCCGAGGCGGTAGCCCACCTGCGAGGCGTGCGGAGCACCCTCCATTCCGCTTGACGCATACCCCGGGGGGGCTACACTGCCGCGTTCGCCAGACAGGCCCTGCTAGCTCAATTTGGCAGAGCAGCTGACTCTTAATCAGCCGGTTCCAGGTTCGAGTCCTGGGCAGGGCATTTGGCGGGGTCGGAATACCGAACAAAAACCTATCAACCCGGTGACATAGGGGTGTCAGTGGGATGTTCGATACTCCCTGTGGCCGAGAGGCGCCATAGGAAGTCACTGACATACGGATAGGAGTCCCAGTCATGGTCATGCTCGATTTTTCGCCTATCAGACCCGTGCAATCACCGTTGCGGCAGCCTGCTCGCCCGCGGCCGCGGAGGTTCCAACACACCCCGCAGCCACCCCGCCGCGATCGCGGGCATCGCCGGCCTCACTGCCGGCCTGCCCCCGGCCCTCCAGGGGCCACTGTGATCGAGGGCATCTCGCTGGATACACCGCTGCTCAGCGGCAATCTGGAATTGGACATCGCCATTCTGGAGTGTGGCCGGTAGGAGCCAACCATGGCTCTACACTTGCCGCTTGATGTCGAGTGAACCTAGGAGCCAGGCGACACCAACCCTGTCAGCGAGAGCCGTGGAGCGATTCATTGCGATGTTTGGCGAGGAGGGGTACGCGGAGATTGCCGATTCACTCACACCATCCGGGCGCGGGCCATGCACATTTCGCGTCAACACGCTTCGCGGGGAGCCCGCGGCGACGCTTGCGGAGCTCCACGATGCGGGGATGACCGCCGAGCCAATTGACTGGTGTCCGCTCGGCTATCGACTGACAAGCGGCACGATCAGGTCGTTGCAGGCGATTGGGTCCTACGAGTCCGGGGCGTTGTACATACAGGCTGCGTCCAGCATGTTGGCTGCTCACGCACTTGAGGCAGGACCGGGTGATGCCGTACTGGACATGTGTGCTGCGCCGGGAAGCAAGACCTCGCAGATCGCTGCAGCCATGCAGAATCTCGGCGTGTTGGTTGCCAACGATCGCAGCCGCAAGCGACTCTACAAACTGCGTGACATTCTTCAGCGGCAGGGCGCAACCTGCGTCGAGGTTCTTTGCGGTGATGGCGAGCGGCTCGGCAGGAGCCATGCGGATTGCTTTGACCGCGTACTGGTCGATGCTCCGTGCAGCGGAGAGGGGCGATTTCGTCTGGACAAGCCATCGCGAATTTCTCGGTGGAGCGAGCGGGAGATTCGCTCGCTCGCCCGTCAACAGGAGCGACTGCTGATCGCCGCGTTGCGGTGCGTAAAGCCCGGCGGGCTGGTCGTGTACGCCACATGTACATTCGCGCCGGAGGAAAACGAAGGCGTGCTTGATCGCGTTCTTCGCCGCGACTCAATCGATGCGTGCATCGAGCCCTTGCCTGGCGCAATCCGCCCACCATCAGCGCGGGATCCACTGCAGGCATGGGAGTCGGTGTCCTTCGAGCAGGACCTCCGCGGCGCAGTGCGGATCATGCCGGACGACACGACCCGCGGTTTCTTTATTGCGAGGATCCGTCGCAGGTAGGTGAGGAGGGCTCGGGCCGCAAGTATCGATCCGCAGTTGCAGCGGCCAGATCACGCACTCGATCGGCTAGTTCCTGCGGTTTGATGACTTGGCAGTCGGGTCCCATCGAGAGTACCCACCAGACGATTTCATCGAGTCCGGAGACTCTGCACCTGAATGTGCAGGAATCGTCGTTGTGCCACTCGATCTCCTGCGTGTGGTGCCACCGAGTATCGCTGACCGTCTGCGAAAACGGCGCATCAAACCGAATCTCGATGTCCCAGTCTCGATCGCCCGGGATCATGATCCAGGCATTGCCAAGGTGATTGTCCAGACAAAATCCCGCGGGGACCTCATACGGCAGTGTCGTCGCTTCGATCTTGATGAACCGGCTCAGTTTGAGAGTCCGAAGGTCATCCCGTCCTTCATGGAAGCCGACCACATACCACGCCCGCGTGCCGAAGAAGAGCGCATAGGGATGCAGAAGGAATTCCTCATCGCTACTTCCACCGGAGGCGCTCTCGTAGCGGCATCTGAGCATTCGATGTTCCAGAAGAGCATGCTGGACGGTGTCATAGACATCGCCGTATCCCTCTTCATCCATGGTTGCGGCTGTGCGGAGTTGCATGGTTCGCAGCCGATCTGCCAACTCATCGCGAACCTCCCGCGGGAGTTGCGCCTGGATCTTGTGCATCGCCATCGCAGCGGGCCGCACGAACGGGATTGCGCCACTTTCCGCCATCGCCTCACATAGCGCAGATACCGCGAGCGCTTCCTCAAATGTCAGGCGTACCGGTGGCATGAAGAATGTGCCGTCGATCCGGTATCCCTCCGTCCCGGGGTCATGGTGGATCGGGATGCCCGCTTCCTTGATCTGGTCGAGATCCCGGTAGATCGTCCGCTCGGTCGTTTCGCAGGACTCGGCGAGCGCCGCGGCCCCGAGTCCACGCTGGGATTGCACGAGCGAAATGATTCGCAGCAGCCGATGAACCCGCGTGTACTTCACATCGCTAGCCTACCCTCTCGCGGGCGAGTGCCTCCGAAGGGGCACCCACCCTGTCCGGCGAGAGAGGAAGTTGTGTTACCGCCGGCGGCGTGGCAAGGCCAGCGCCGTAAGGAGCAGTACGGCAGACGGTGCGGGTACGTTCGATGTGTTCGGCATCGTTGGCGTGCCAGCGACCCACGGCCGTGGTTGTTCCGGGAAGGGTGGCAGTGGTCGTAAGACCATGTCACTTCCGGGTTTGACAGTGATGACTGGGCTCCGAGGAGACTCGAACGGTGGTTCCAGCAAACTGGGAAGCCGATCGAGATCCCATGGCGGAATCCATGCGAATCGCTTCTTCGGTGCGGGATCCTGCCCTGTGTGCCCAATGATGCTGATCTTTGGCTTGCCTGAGAGTTGCTCAGGCCCTGCGATGTCGGCCAGCGCCGCGCTCGAAAGAGTGATGGCGGCAGTGATTGTGGCCTTCATGAACTTTCTGGTCGTCATGGTGTGCCTCCTCACGCCTCGCTGATGATGTTTGCCGCATTCAGGATTGACCAGCCCGTCTCACGGAATCGAGGAAACCGGCCCATGGTCCCGGTGATGAGCCGAACATCGTCGTTGTCGATGACGACCGGCACCTCCTGACCGGTCCAGCCAATAAGCCGCTGGTGTCCCTCGAACTGCATGGCGAACACGCGTTCTCTTAGTGCCCAGTGATCCAGGTGATCGGCGATCTCGTCCGCCTTGTTCGTAAACAGGGCCATGAATCGCTGCAGGTCACGCTCGTCGGTGATGTGCCGCAGTGTGATGTTGCATCCGAAGATGGACCACCACCCATGGCTCTCCAGCCAATCGCCGGTGAGCGAAGCGGCCGTGTCGACCACGGCGGCGAAGGAGTCGACAATGCGTGCAATGCCGGCTCGCGGATCCAACAGGCCGAGTGACACCTTGGCTTCGAGGATCCCACCTCGGCAGGTATGTGCAATTCCACCGTAGGACTCGTGAATGTCGTCCGCGATCGCTTCGTATCGCGTAGCGGATTGCTCCAGCGCCTCGCACGCGGCCGCCGCATGCGTCGCTGCCCGATCGGGTTCTACATCCAGTAGTCGCCGAAGCGTGTGACCGAGGACATACCAGGCATGTGCATCGGCCACCCGACCTCGATCGGTTGCAGGTGGTCTTGCATCGAACTCTGCAATCACACGGCGAGCCATTGCTTCCGCCTCGTCCAATTGCCAGAGTGTGTAGTACGCATTCGCAGCCGTCGTCTGCAAAAGGAGTTTCAGATCACCTGCGATTGGATGTTCGCGAAGGCCAGCTTGGGCGGCAAGGAGTACTTTCTGAAACCGCCCGATTCCATCCCATCCGCCTGCAGCCCGGTTGTATGCGCGGGCCCGTTCTTCTGTTGTGCTGGCGACATCCAGTGCTCGATGGGCCAGAGTGATCATCTTTCGATAGTCGCCCAGACGGTGCGCCTCAAGCGCCAGTTCGTCGAGGGCCTCGAATGACTTTCCTTCCCGCGATGCCTTCTTTCCACTGCGACCATTCGACAACCACCCAGAAACCTCCTCTACCGGCCAATCGAGCGCATCGGCGAGATTGACAACGAGGTCCAGTTTCGGATTGCCGCTCGATGGCAGCAATTTCGTCGGATCCCGGCCCAGCGATCGAGCCAGTTCGCGGCGGGTCCAGCCGCGGTACGCCTGTGCGAGGTTGAGCAATCGCTCAAGTCTCTCCTTCGGGTTTGCCGTCGCGCAATCGGTCATGTCTACCCTCCTTGATCTCTCCCGCACCACATTGTCCGTCTCAGCGGGTTGCCGTCGACGACGGCTGTCGCACGCATGCGTTTCCCACCACCAGCTGAGGTTGGCCGCACCGTACCCCTGCACATTGGAAGGTCAATGAAAACACTGCCCTTTTTCGTGCGTGTTTTTTTCTGCAACGAGAAAGCGAAACGGTCGCGGTTGGAAAAGTCGCAGTTCTTTGCGGCGAGGTTCCTCGCCTCGGGTACACCTCTCCTTGCAGCAACGGAGGAACGCCCTGATGGGCACTGCGCAAATCACTGCGCCAACCGGTGTTGCATGAATCATTGCACAGCTGTGCAGAAAGGATTTCGACATGAATGCATGGATGCGTTGGGGAACAGCGGCACTGACACTGCCCGCTTTGGTGGCTTGCGGGCGGTTGCTCATAGAAACGCCCTTGTTTCGAATGGTGCTGGAGCCGGTGCAACTGACATCTGCGGAGATCATGGACATCGACGCGTGGCGTGGCGAGCAGGTTCGTCATGATGGGGAGAACGCGATTTTTTACCCGGACCGCGGGATTCTCTTTCATCCCGCTTCACGCCGGTTCTATCGGGTTGTTGACGATCCTGGTGTCCGTCGCCCCATGCGGTCGGCACCGCGGCGTCATTACCGGGCACAGGCGAGTGGCGACCCTGTCACCGCGGAAGGGAAGTTGCTTGATCTTCACCTTGACATGATCGACCCGGCTTCGTCGTCGGCAAGCGTCTCTGTGTCTTGGACGGGTTCATGGCAGATTCCGCTGTTGGATGATCAGCAGTATCCGACGCTTCATCGCGAGCTCTTTGTTGATCCCGATGGGACGGCCGGGACGCCTGATCCGGTCACGATGGTGTTGCATGGTGTTGCGGCTGATGTTCTGGGCTACATGGTGGACGGTGGTCTGGTTGAGGCATCCGGTACACAGGATGGTGTTCCGTGGTTCGTCTCGATTGATGGGGAGGTGGCCGACGTCTTCATGAATGACGTGTTTGCCTGCAGCATTGTGCTGGATTGAGGCTTTGGAGGTTGCGCGGTGGGTGTCTTTCACAGTTTGTTCGTTGGACTGCATTCCGGGGGTGGTTTGGCGATGTTGGATCCCTTTCTGGTTGCGGCCGTTTTTGCGGCCACGGGTGCCGCCCGTTTCATTGTGAGTGGTATGGGGCGGGAGGCGCCTGGGCCGGTGGGGGAGGTGTCTGGTTCCATCGTTGTGACATCGGATAGTGGTGTGATTGTGACTGCCATCTTCGACGGCATTACGCTTGTGGCGCGGTTGGATGTGATGGAGTTGGGAGGGGGGCATCCTGGGTACAGGTTGACGCTTCTTGGGTTGGATCCAACCTCTTCGCCGCTTTTGCCGGTGAGCGAGAGGATTGCGGAGTTCGACAACCCCGCGAGCGCCAACCGGAAGATTTGCGACCTCTTGCTCAAGCATGGTGTGTCGCTTCAGGGGCCCGGGGCGTTGACCATTCCTTGCGCGATTCTTCAACTTTGGCAAACCCCGGAGGTCTGCAAGTCGCTGATTCGCTCAAGTTTGGATAGTGGCGGTCTGTAGCACTGGCGGCGTGATGGGGCTATCGTGAAGTCGTGCGGGGGAGGACCAGACGATGAATCCCCAGACCTTCGCCAACACTCACCTCTCCACTGCTTTTCACAGTCTGCAGGATTGTGGGAATTGGCAGACGAGTGACATAACACCGAATGCGGCGACTGTCCTGGGTGTGCCCGCAGATCAGTTGATGGAGGATCCATCTCTCTGGGCAGGCCGAATTCATCCGGATGATCTTGACGCCGTGTCTGCTGCATTGCGGTCGGCCGAGTCACGGCGTGAGCACTCGGTTACCTATCGGTTTCGCGATGCGCGCGAGCACTACCGGTGGATTGGATTCAAGTTCCTCCAGTCACAGCCGGATGCGGTAGTGGGTGTGTTGAGTGATGCAACCCAGTCAAGAGTGATGGCGTATCGCACTCGTCTTCATGAAGCAAGCCGTGATGGGCTGTCAATGCTTCTGACTGTTGATGACCTGTCCGAAGTGATCAACAAGTTGCTGGATCGGTTGGGGGTGGCGATGGCGGTTCGGCGCGGCATGCTGGTACGACTGCGGCGTTCGGGGCAGGCGTTCGTCACGCACTCTTGGACCCGGGTGTCCGGTGACAAGTTCGATGAC
>CAZJIB010000007.1:0-65782 GCA_964546085.1 uncultured Isosphaeraceae bacterium | reverse complement strand
ATTGAGATTCCATCCGAAGTAACAGACTGGTGGCTGGATCGTCTGCGTCGGAGCCATGTGCTCCTTATCGAGAATATCAATGCTCCTGACATTCCGGCCGAGGCGAAGGCGATTTTCGGAGATGACAGCGACGGTGCTGCGCTCGTAGCGGGTTCTCTCGTCAACGGGAAGTTGGAGGCGTTCGCTTGTTTTCAGGCATCTACACCGATTCGGCGATGGACACCGGAGGAGCAGGAAGCGGTAGCGTTTGTTCTTTCGGGGCTGGGGCGACGCATCGAGTTTCGCGTTGAAGACCGGCGGCAACAGGCGGCTGAATTGGAACTTCGCCGCAGTGAGGCTCGATACAGATTCGTCACCCATCACTCGCCGGTGGTATTGTTCGGCATTGATGCGGCTGGGATGTTCACTCTGAGCGAGGGTCGGGGACTGGGCGCACTGGCCACCAAGGCCGGCGATGTCGTTGGGCACAGCGCTTACGAGGTGTACCGCAATCATCCAGACATGCTTCGTCTGATCAATGAGGCGATGACGGGTCAGGAGATGCAGGGAACTGTTCCGGTGGGCGATTCCACCTTTGAAGTCTGGATGACGCCGGTTCGCGGTGCCGACAATGTCGTCTCGGGCTTGTCCGGCGTGGCTGTCGATGTGACGCGGCGACATGAGCTTGAACAACAGCAGAAATTCATGATGCGGGAGTTGGATCATCGCGTGAAGAACAACATCGCTTCCATTCTCTCGCTCATCGAACTCTCTCGCAGCGGTGATCAGTCGATGGACGAGTTTGCTGCAACCATCAGCGGCCGGCTCCAGGCCATGGCCGTGGCGCATGCGGCGCTTGCTCGAACCCAATGGGGCGGCGCGTGGATGCGGGACATTCTGCAGCTGACGCTGCAACCGTTCATGCAGGGAAACGATGGCCGGATCCGATTCGAGGGTCCGGATGTGGAACTCGCTGGCGCCCTTGCCCGCCCCATGTGCATGGCGATTCACGAACTCGCGGCCAACGCGGTCAAGCACGGTGCTCTCTCAACACGGCGGGGAATAATCACGCTGACAACGGAGCTTCTTCGGGGGGACACTTGCATGAAATTTACTTGGGGTGAGCAGGGTGGGACCCCGCCAGCCACTATCGAACCAGGGACCGGCATTTCCTTGCTTCGTGGTCTGGTCCAGCACGAAATGCGCGGCGACATCGATGTGAGTGCCGACGGTGGCTTGACCTGCACGATGGATATTCCGCTTGACCGGGAAGATACAATCGGCTCATGATGGACCTTCAAGCCACGCCGGAATCGTGCAATGTATTGCTTATTGGGGGTGGTGGGCGTGAGCACGCGTTGGCGTGGCGGATGTCGAAGTCTCCGTCGCTCGGCACGCTGTATGCGACCGACACGCAGAATCCGGGCATTGCGGACCTCGCACAACACTGCGATGAGCCATGGGCTCCTTCACGGGCGTTTTTTCTACGGCGGTGGTGCGAACAACACGAAATTCATTTGGTTGTCGTCGGTCCTGAAGTTCCGCTGGCAGAGGGAATAGCGGATGAACTTGCTGGCGATGGGAGGCACGTGTTTGGCCCGACAAGAGCGGGGGCGCAACTCGAAGCCGACAAGAGTTTCGCCAAATCCCTCATGAAACAAGCCTCTATTCCGACCGCGGAGTCGCGGTCGTTCGACGAGGCCAACGCGGCCCGCCGATACCTCCTTCGCGGCCTTGATGAGGAATTGCGAAAAGATGGGGGAGTTGCTGTGGCGGAGGAAGTCGACTCATTTCTGTCAGAAACGGGAGCGGTGAGGGAAGACAAGTTCATGCCGTCCGAGGATCTACGCATGTTCCTTCAGAAACGGCTGGACCCATGCGTCGTCAAGGCTTGTGGACTCGCGGCAGGCAAGGGGGTCATCGTCTGCAGAACGACTGCCGAGGCAATGAACGCAGTCGACCACCTCATGGAGGACCGCGCCTTCGGCGACGCTGGCGGAAGAATTCTCATCGAGGAATTCCTCGATGGGCAGGAGGTCAGTCTGCTCGCCCTCGTAGATGGATCGACTATCTGGATCCTTGATCCTTGTCAGGACCACAAACAGGTTGGCGAGGGCGACACCGGCGCAAACACGGGGGGCATGGGTGCATACTGTCCGACCCCCGTCATTGATGCCGATACGCTGGGGCGAATTGAGCAGGAGGTATTGGTTCCCACCGTTGATGCACTTCGAAGGGAGGGCATCGAGTACCGCGGTGTGCTCTACGCGGGCTTGATGTTGACCGCGGCGGGGCCGAAGGTGCTGGAGTTCAACTGTCGTTTCGGTGACCCGGAGTGCCAGCCTCTGATGGCGCGGTTTGACGGAGATTTGGTCGATGTACTTTGGCGGACCGCTACGGGAAATCTGAGTGGTGCCGCGATCGACTTTGATGGTGACACCGCGGTGTGCGTTGTCATGTGCTCCGAGGGCTATCCGGGGGGGTATGAGAAGGGGAAGATCATCAGTGGCATCGAGGACGCGGAGGCGCTGGGTGATGTTGTAGTCTTTCAGGCGGGTACGAAGAAGGAAGGTGACAGGCTTGTCACGAGTGGTGGGCGGGTGTTGGGGGTGACTGCATGTGGCCCCGATCTTGGTGCCGCACGCGATCGTGCTAACGAGGCGTGTGGTCGCATCGACTTCGATGGTGCCTTCTGGCGAAGTGACATCGGCGATCGAGTTCTGGTCAAGACCGGCGACGTTTGAGTCGAGGTCGCGTTCCGGGCGCGCCGGCGGGCGTTTTCTTCGCCGGTGACGGCGTCTCGCCTCGTCGCAAGGCGGCAATGCGATCGCGGAGCGTGGCGGCCTTTTCAAAGTCCAACTGATCCGCGTGTTCCACCATCTCCTGCTCGAGAATCTCGATCTGCTCATCGACATCCAATGCCTCGTCGCTTGCGCCGGCGTGAAATGCGGCTCTGGCGGTGTGGCGGGCGCGGAGTTCCGTTTCGATGCCGCGACGAATGGCCTTCTGCACCGAGACCGCCTTGATGCCATGTGTTTCGTTGTGTGCCACCTGCAGTTCCCGGCGTCGGGTTGTTTCGTCCATGGCCTGCTGCATCTGCGGAGTGATCGTGTCCGCATACAGAATGACCCGCGCATCGACATGCCGAGCCGCCCGGCCGATGGTTTGAATGAGGCTGGTCCTGCTGCGAAGAAAGCCGGTCTTGTCGGCATCGAGAATGCAGACGAGCGACACTTCCGGCAGGTCAAGACCTTCCCGAAGCAGGTTGACGCCAACAAGGACATCGAACTCTCCGAGGCGGAGATCGCGGAGGATTTCCAGTCGATCCAGCGTGTCGATGTCGCTGTGCAGGTAGCGGCAGCGAAGTTCAGTGTCCGCCAGATACGCAGCCAGATCTTCCGCGAGTCGTTTGGTCAGGACGGTGGCGAGCACGCGCTCGCCGCGGGCGGCTCGCTGCCGAATTGCTTCCACGAGGTCAGGAACTTGTCCGGTTGCCGATCGAACCTCGATGATTGGATCCAGCAGTCCGGTCGGTCGAATGACCTGCTCGACGACTTCGCCCCCACACTGTTCCAGTTCCCAGTCACTGGGTGTGGCCGAGACATAGACGACCTGCTTTGCGATGTTGTCGAACTCGTCGAAGGTGAGGGGACGGTTGTCCAGTGCGCTCGGGAGGCGAAATCCATGGTTGACCAGCACCTGCTTTCGCGCGCGATCGCCATTGTGCATGGCCCTGATCTGCGGCACAGTCACATGTGATTCGTCGATGAACACGAGCCAATCATCAGGATCTCTTCCCGGAACATGGTTGAAGTAGTCGAGCAGGCAAAATGGCCGCGATCCGGGCGGGCGGTCTTCCAGATGGCGTGCGTAGTTTTCGATCCCCGGGCAGAATCCCACCTCCTGCATCATCTCCAGGTCGTATCGGGTGCGAGCGGCCAACCTCTGCCCCTCCAACAGTTTGCCGCTCTCCTGAAACATCGTCAGTTGTTCAGCGAGTTCCTCACGGATCCCCGCGCAGGCCGCCGACATTCGATCCTCCGGCAGCACATAGTGCACCGCAGGAAAGATGAATGCGTCCGTTTCCTCCGCAAGCGTCTCACCCGATACGGGATGAATGAGCTCCAACCGTTCGACGGTATCGCCGAAGAACTCGATGCGGATGGCGTGTTGCTCGTAGGCCGGGTGCACTTCGACGACATCACCGCGCACGCGGAAACACCCGCGATTGAGTTCGAGATCGTTGCGGCGATATTGCATGTCCGCAAGTGACAGCAGCATCTTCCGGCGATTGATCTCCTGCCCTCGGCTGATCGAGATCATCCGGTTGACCCATGAGTCCGGTGACCCAAGGCCGTAGATGCAACTGACCGATGCAATGACGATGACATCATCGCGAGCGAGCAGGCTGCTCGTTGCCTTCAGGCGAAGGCGGTCGAGGTCGTCATTTCTCGATGCGTCCTTTTCGATGTAGATGTCCCGCTGCGGAATGTACGCTTCCGGCTGGAAGTAGTCGTAGTAACTGACGAAGTAGCTCACCACATTCTTCGGGAAGAGTTCTCGCATCTCTTCATAGAGTTGCGCGGCAAGTGTTTTATTGTGGCTGATGATGAGGGACGGTTTGCCCGTCTCTGCAATGACATTCGCCATGGTAAAGGTCTTGCCCGTGCCGGTGGCACCCAGCAACGTCTGTCGTGGTTGGCCGCTCCGCACACCCTCGACAAGATCCGAAATGGCTTGAGGCTGATCGCCCGTAGGGTCGTAGTCACTGGTGATGGTGAAAGGGCCGGGCATGCAACAGCGTCTCCCCCAGGGTATGTGCGAGCGTCAGGAACTGAACTTCTGATCGTACGCGGCGAAGTCCTGCATTGTCGATGCGTCAATGCCGTCAGTCAGGCGAACACGAACCAGCCATCCATCGCCGTAAGGGTCGCTGTTCAGCAGCGACGGGTCATCCGACACGAGCGGGTTGACCTCAACAATCTCGCCGGCTGCCGCAGCGAAGACATCGCTGGTCGTCTTTACTGATTCGACTTCGCCAAGGGAATCGCCGGCGGATACCTTGGTTCCCACAGGCTGCATCTCGACATAGGTCACATCGGTCAACTCGTTTGTGGCAAATTGGCTGATGCCGACAGTGGCTACATCGCCGTCGACGCGGTACCACTCGTGCGACTCGGTAAACAGGCAGGTGTTCGGGCTGGACATCTCATACTCCCAATGTAGAGGCAGGGCGGTATAGTACCCCTCTCACCCCACTTTGTCGGGGGGAGATCGCATCCATGACAGTGCTGCTCACGCTCGCCGTGCATTCGCTCGACTCATTGCTCGAAAGCGGCAAGGTCGATCTCATGGATGTACCGGCCATCGCCAGCGAGCAACTTGGGCTGCGGGGCCTCATGATTGACGCTGCTCATTTGTCGGGATGGGAGATGAAGCAGTACGACCAATTCCGCGATCGAGGCGACAAATCCAACTGCCCATGTCTGTTGGTTCGCGATACGACGCCAATGGATCTTGTTGGCGATGGCGGCGCAGCCGAGGAGCGCATTGATCGACTCGCGGCAGCCGCGGGTCGGCTTGGCTGCAGTTCGATCACCATTTCGCCGGTGATAGAGCCGGGCGACCAGTCAGTTCAGGCCGCTGTGGGAACATTGCAACGATCCATGCACCGGATTGACAGGTTGGAATTGAACCTGTTGCTGGAACCATCTGAAGGCATCACTTCGGATCCGGATCAGCACATCGAACTCATCAAGCAGATCGGTGGTTTTCGCATAGGCGCGCTTCCGACCTTTGGACGCGCTGGCGAGACTGGGGATGGCAGTGCGGTGCTGAGGAAACTTGCGCCCTATGCCGGCGGCGTCGTTGCGGACTATCCAACTGGCCGTGGCAAGAAGGCGGTCAAGGCGGGTGATGGCCTTCGTGCGGTCGTCGAGGTCGGATACGCCCACACCATTTCGATCGATTATGTCGGCAAGGGTGATCCGATCCGCGAGGTTGCCAAGGTTCGTGACGAGATGATCGCCGTCATCGAGTCGGAGTAATCTCTATGCCCTTGCCCATGATTGTGACCATCGACGGCCCTGCTGGAACCGGTAAGTCGACGGTTTCAAGCCAACTGGCTGCCCGGCTCGGAGCCGATTGTCTCGATACCGGTGCGATGTACCGTGCAGCGTCCCTGCTTTCGGTGGAATTGGGGATTGCCCCGGATGATGGTCCGGCGATTGCTGCTGCAGTTGCAGAGACGGGCATTGGATTCGACTGGAAAAAAACGCCTGCGCCGATTCTGCTTGGCGGGCGGCAGGTGGATGGTCGTATCCGCGATCACGATGTCAGCAGCATTGTCTCGATTGTTGCGGAGCAGAGTGAGGTCCGAAGATCACTGGTGCAGCAGCAGCGGCGCATTGGGAAAGATCATCCATGCCTCGTGACCGAGGGAAGGGATCAGGGGTCAGTTGTCTTTCCGAATGCAACCGCGAAGTTTTATCTGGATGCCACTGTTGACGAGCGAGCAAGGCGGCGGATTCTGCAACTCGAACAGGCTGGCAAGCCCGCGGATCCAGCGTCGATTCGCCGGAACATCGAAGAACGGGACCGCATCGACTCGACCAGGGAGGACAGCCCGCTCGTGCGACCGGAAGGGTGTGTCACGATTGACTCTTCGAACCTCTCCATTGACGAAGTAGTCGACCGAATGGAGCGGGTGGTGCGCGATCGACTGGACGCTTTGCAACAGGCATGAACATGTTCCGGTTTCTCCAAGTGAAACGAAGGGCTCGTGGCATTTCATGGTGGAACACCCTGTTCTGGTGGACTGCGGTCCCCGTTTTGCTGCAGGGGGTCGGCATCCTGTTGTACCGACTTCGGCTGCATGGAAGACACAACTTGCCACGGACTGGCCCAGTGCTGGTTGTGGCCAATCACCAGTCGAATTTCGATCCAATGCTTCTTGGAATCGCGATGCGCGACCGACCCTTCCGTGGCCTCGCGCGTGCTTCACTTCTCAAGTCGTTGATTCTCGGTTATCTCCTTCGGCGATTCCGGGTGATCCCAATTCGCCGCGGCCAGATGGACATGGTCGCTATCCGGACTGCCATTGAGGAACTTGAACAGGGGAGGTGCGTTGCGATCTTCCCTGAAGGCAGGCGATCGGAGGATGGAGAACTCAAGGAATTCAAACGCGGATGGTGGGTGATCTTGGAGCGAACCGGCGCCGATGTGTTGCCCGCGGCGATCGACGGCGCCTTCGATGTTTGGCCGATCAACGGGCCGATGCGATATCGAGGGTGGATTGAACTCGAGGTCGGCGAGTCCATTGCGGGGCAGTCGCTTCTTGACATGGGAGCGGAGCGGGGTGTTGCGGTTCTCCGCGATCGCATCGGGGAACTTCGAGGGCGGTGCCGGGCGCGGATCACGGCACGATCAGGCAAAGGCTGACCAGAGCAACCGCACGGCTGCGACCGCGACCAACAACGAGAAGACAATGCGGATGACCGTTACCGAGGCAATGGCAGTGAGTCTTGCGCCCAACCAGCCACCCACAATCGCTCCGGGGATCAACCAGAGTGATCCGATGATCGCATCCATGGCCGAAAGCGATTCTCCCTGCTCACCCACCGCGTTGGACAGCGATGCATCCTTGACAGTTGCGCCCAGGATGGCGGTAAAGAGCATGATGGCCGAGGAGGAGCCAATGGCGACCTTGAGAGGAAGCCGGCAGAGGAGATGCAACAGCGGCACTTGTGCGAGTCCGCCCCCGATACCAAGCAAACCGGCGAGCGATCCAGTGACGCCTCCGGTCAATACCGAGCGAGGCCAGGTTGACTTCTCCCCAGAATTACTGGCGGTCTGATTCTTCCGTGGCCCCCGAATGAGGCTCCACAGAACCCACAGGAGGAAGACGCCGAATGCTCCTTCCAGCCACTGCGATGGGATGAGATTGCTTAGCCATGCACCCGCGGCGATGCACAGGAGCGCGGCCGGCAGGACCCGCAATACGACCCTTCGTGAGATGTGGCCTTCCTTTCGATGCCGCAGAGCGGATGATCCGGCGACAATGGGGTTGACCGTCATGGCGATGGCCTGTGCCAGATGGAAGGGCCACCCGAGCACGATGGCGATGCCAGGAATCAGGATGACCGAGCCGCCGATCCCGAGCATGCCGCCGAAGGCGCCCGCGGCAAGTCCAAGCAGCAGAAGGAAGAGAATCTCGTAGAGGCCCATTGGGGGGGCATGGTAGGGGACAGGGCATGGCGTATCATCCGTCGCCCATGACCTTCTGGCATCTGGTTGGCGACATCACGGTCTTGCTGGGCGTGGCGGTGCTTGCGGGCATTGTGCTCGAGAAGTTTCGTGTCAGCGCAGTTGTCGGCTATCTGCTTGCCGGAATGCTTGTCGGGCCCGGCGTTCTGGATTGGGTGACTTCCGGTGAGGAAGTCATCGGTGACATGGCCGAGATTGGCGTTGCGCTCTTGCTGTTCACCATCGGGTTGGAGATCAGCCCACGGCGACTGCGCAGTCTCGCTGGCCGGAGTCTTCTGCTCGGGCTCCTTCAGATCATCGTTACCGGCAGCGTTGCATGGGCGATCGCGCTGCTGATGGGCGCGGAGCAGAAGGCCGCCATTGTGATCGGCACAATGGTGGCGATGAGTTCGACCGCAACGGTTGCTCGTGTATTGCAGGATCGAAGCGAACTTGACTCGCCCCACGGTCGGGTCGCCTTTGGCGTGCTGGTGCTGCAGGATCTTGCACTCGTTCCGCTGTTGTTGCTGGTGTCGCTGTTGGGCGATGCCGGCGGCGAATCAGTCGCTGCATCGCTCGGCGGTGCCACGGTGCGACTTGTGGGTCTGTTGGCAACCATCTTCCTCGTCGGCGTCTTCGTGCTCCCTCGGGTGCTCGGCGCGAGAGCGATTCGCCGGAGTGCTGACCTTCCGATCGTGCTCGGCGTAGTGACATGTTTCGCGGCGATGATCCTGGCCCATTCGCTTGGGCTGTCACCCGCACTGGGCGCATTCGTGGCTGGTCTGATTCTTGCGGGCTCACCTTTCTCGGCGCAGGTACGGGCCGATCTTGCGCCGCTGCGAAGTGTCTTTCTCACCCTGTTCTTCGTCTCGATTGGCATGTTGGCCGATGTGCCGTGGTTGCTCGTCGAGGAGCACTGGCTCCTTGTTCTTGGGGTGGCTGCAGCGATCATTGCCGGCAAGGCTGCGATTGCGTGGGTGGCGGGCCTTGTGTGTCGGTTGCCAAGGCGGGTAGCAATCGGTTCAGGGCTCTGTCTTGCGCAGATCGGTGAGTTCAGTTTCGTCATCGGCTCGATGGCGTTGGCGGAGAAGATCATTGATGACGACGCGTTTCAATTGTTCGTCAGTGCGTCATTGCTCACATTGCTTGCTGCGCCGTTGCTGGTTGGACGTGCTCGGCCGATTGCAAGGTGGATCGACTCCTTTCTTGGGGGCACCGCACCGGAGGTCAAGGAGCAGGAGGAGGACCGAATTTCCGCCATGCGAGATCACGCGATCGTGTTGGGATTTGGTCCGGCTGGCAGTCATGTCATCACGGCGTTGGAGGATGCGTGCATTCCGATTGTCGTTATCGACATGAGCCGCCGTGGCGTGGATCGCGCCCACGCGATCGGCCTTGCCGCGGTACTCGGAGACGCGACGAGGCGGGAACATCTGGATCATGCTGGGGTATCGAATGCGAGGCTGCTGGTGTCAACGCTGCCGGATCATCGCGCCTCGGCCATGGCGATTGGGCAGGCCAGAGCGATGGCTCCCGGGATTACGGTGGTGGCTCGGGCGCGGTATGCGATGCATGCAGCGGCACTTGCCAAGGCGGGCGCCGACATCGTCATCGACGAGGAGGATCGGGTCGGCGACGCCCTTGGCGCCTCCGCGCTCCGACAGTTGGGTCAGTGAAACACTGAGGTGTCCGGTACCCGACACCCTGCTTACAGGCCGGGAGCGAATCCTCGTCGCATCGTGTTTTCGGAGGTTGCGCGGGGTTCGACGAACTGGAGCAGATACTCGTTGCCGCCGGCCTTTGAACCGACGCCGGACATGCCGAACCCTCCGAAGGGCTGCCGGGCCACCAGTGCACCGGTGCAACCGCGATTGAGGTAGAGGTTGCCGACGCGGAATTCGCGGACTGCCCTTGCAAGGTGGGACGGCTTTCGGCTGAAAATACCACCTGTCAATTTGTAGGCAGTGGAGTTGGCCACAGCGAGAGCCTCGTCGAAATCTCGCACACGCATGACCGCAAGAACCGGTCCGAAGACCTCCTCCTGCGCCAGTCGGTCGCTGTCGCTGATGCCGGAGAAGATGTGCGGCGCGACATATGGCTTGCCGATCTGCTCCTCCAGCCCTTTCGGTGCTGTTCCGGCAAAGGCAAGCGTGCCTTCCTGCATGCCAATGTCGATGTACTTGCGAATGTCGTCGGCCGCACCCTGATCGATGATCGGTCCCATGTCGGTTGCGGGATCGAGCGGGTCGCCTACGACCAGCGTCCTGGTGGATTCGACCAGCCGCTCCAGAAAGAGGTCGTGGGCGGAGTCCACGACGATCGCTCGGCTGCACGCAGAGCACTTCTGCCCCTGGTATCCGAAGGCGCTGTATCGAACGCCCAGCACCGCCTCGTCCAGATCGGCAGAGGCATCGATGATGATGGCGTTCTTACCACCCATCTCACAGACCACCTTCTTGACATGCCTCTGTTCAGGTGGCGTATGTCCGGCCGCTTCAATGATGTCCAGACCGACGGGCTTTGAACCGGTGAACGCAATGACGGCAACGCGCGGGTCGCGAACCATGGCCGCGGCAATGATCGACCCCGGACCGGGTGTGAATTGAAGGACATCCCGTGGGGCCCCGGCCTCCCAGAGAATCTCGCACAACAATTTGGCGATGCCGGGGGTCTGCCCTGCGGGTTTGACCATGACGCTGTTGCCCGTCACCAATGCAGCAACGGTCATACCCATGCAAATGGCGGCGGGGAAGTTCCAGGGACTGATCACCGCGACGACTCCTCGCGGCTGATGGAATTCCTGATCCAATTCTCCGATGAACTCTCCGAGGCGGTGGGGCTCGAACAATCCCACGGCCATCCGCGCGTAGTACTCGCAGAAGTCGATTGCCTCGCAGATCTCGCCATCGGCTTCTCGCCAGACCTTGCCAGCTTCGCGAATGAGGACACCGCAGAGTTCATCCCGCCGCTGACGCATGATCTTCGCCGCGCCGGTCAGCACTGCCGATCGAGTTCTCGCCTCGGCGTCTCGCCATGCGGGAAATGCTGCCTCCGCCCGATCGACAATGGCAACTGCTTGCTCTGCCGTTTCCACGCGTTCGACCGAAGGAATCGACGTGCTCCCAACCTCTGCCGCGAACACATTCCGCTGGGATGTGTCTGCAAAGTCACGAGGCGGCTCTGAGAAGAAGGGGCGGCCATCACCGACTCCCTCGACGGCGGGCGAAAGATGGTGGCGCTCGGGCGCATCTTCAATCAACAGAATGCCCGGGTCCGGGCCTTCATGTTGAACATGCGGCGATGCCAATAGCGCACTCGGTTCGCTGTCTTCGAGAAAACTGCTTCTGAGCCACGACTCGTTGGATGTGTTCTCAAGAAGGCGACGGACCAGATAGGCCATACCCGGAATCATCTCGCCGACGGGCACATACTCTCGAAGTCGCAGCCCTTCCGCGATCACACCATCCTTCAGCTGGTCCGCCATGCCACGGAGCATCTGGAGTTCAAGTGCTGCAGGTGGAAGGTCTCGCCGTTCGAGCAGCGCCAGCGCCGCGGCAATCGATCGTAGATTGTGGGATCCGAGTGCAAGGGTCACACCGCCCTCACCACTCTCTCGTGGTGTCGATTCGATGAACGCGGCCGCCATCCTCTCAAAGCAGGCGTCACTATCCACCTTGCGGCTCCACACCGGTACGGGCCAGCCGAGTTCTTCCGAGTGGATCGTCTCGTAGTCCCAGTATGCGCCCTTGACCAGTCGCACGGTGATTGGCCTTCCGACTCGCTGCGACCAGTCAATGATGCGAGCGGCATCTTCATCGCCGGTACGCAGGTATGCCTGCATGGCGAGGCCGGCGGGGAAGTCGACTTCCTCGCAGCATCGCATGAACAGTTCAAGGGTCAGATCCTTGTACTCAAACTGCTCCATGTCGAAGTTGATGAAGGTGTTGCTGCTCGCGGCCTCCTCAAGAATGGGTCGCAAGCCCTCCATGAGTCCGGCGATGGAGGTGTCGAAGGCGATGGGGTCGGTGTTGGCGAACAGAGAGGAGATCTTGATGGAGATATTGGTTCGTGGAATCGGGCCGAGATGATCGTGTTCCAGGATCGGCTGCGATGGCCATGCATTGACCGTGGCAGGGAGGTTTCTAAGAAGATCGAGGTACCGCTCGCGATAGGCCACGGCCTCCGCATCGCTGACGCACGCTTCACCGAGAAGATCAACCGAGAACGCGACACCGTCTTTCCACAGCGATTCCAGAACCGGAAGCGCACTAGCCGCATCTGTTCCCGCAATGAACCGCTCGGCCATGGCCGTGATCCGACCGGTCACGGTCTTGGTCAAGGTTCCTTGCAGGAGGCCGCCGGCTTTCAGGCCCAGTCCCATGCCCGGAGGAAGTTTCACCTCCGGCTGTGTGAGATAGTCCACCAGATGGTCATGCACCTGCTCTGGCGAAACGAGTGAGGGGAAAGCGTCAACAAATCTGAAGAGTTGGACCTTGAAGGCCTCGTCCTGCATGGCCCAGTCCATCAACTTGTCAGACCAGAAGGCCGAGGAGAGCCAACTTGACCTCTGCGAGCGGGCCGCATCCAAGAGCTTCGTGCCAATGGCGAGAATCCGCTGTTCGGTTGCGGCGTCGAAGATGCTCTCCCCCGATGGGGCACGCAGTTGGGCAACGCCGCTGCCGGTCGGCTTGGTTCGTCGGAAGATCGCCATGAGGGACTGGGATTCTATCGAACTGCGGTAATGAACCGGGCATCCCCGTGCTGGTCCCGCAGGATCTTCTCGTTCTGCAGGTCCGGGGATTGAAGAGCGAGCGATCGAGCGTCTTCGGAGGAGGAGGTGGCGATCTCCACGATCAACATGCCGCCTTGGCGGAGGTGCTCGCCACCCCCACTGATCAGCGGACCTGCCACCTCAAGCCCATCCGGCCCGCCGCGAAGCGCTGCCGCTGGCTCCCAGTCCGCCACAGACGCATCGAGCGTCTGAAACTCGTGATCCGGGATGTAAGGCGGATTGGAACAGATGGCGTCAAAGAAATCGTCATTCTCCAGCGGTGCCAGGCCTTCACCAAGGCGAAATTCGATCTGATCGGCAACGCCGTGTCGCTCGGCATTGCGCCGCGCCAGGTCCAGAGCCTCCTCGGAGATGTCAGTTGCAATGACCTCAACGTCAGGGAGGTTGGTTGCCAGCGCAATGGCGATGCAACCGCCGCCCGTTCCAACGTCTGCAATGCGACCATTGTCGATGGTCTCTCGTGATCGCCACCATTGCAGGACATGTTCGACCATGGTTTCCGTTGCGCTTCGAGGAATGAGCGTCGAGCGATCCACCAGGAAAGGCATGCCAAAGAACCACGCTTCACCAAGGATGTGCTGCACTGGTTCCCCCTGCAAGGCTCGCTGTACGAGGGGTCGGAGCGCCGCGCGTTCGGCATCGGTGGCGGGGCGATCAATGTCTGCGTACAAGTCGATACGCTGCTGCTGCAGGACGCTCGACAAGAGCATTTCGGCGACAAGACGCGGCGGCTCGATACCCGAAGTGGTGAAGCGTTCGTTCATCCAGTCGAGAAGCGAGCGGCTTGTCCAGACTTCGGCGTCCAAGGGTGCCATGGCGTGGATTGTAGAGGTCATCCACCGTGGATCGTCAGCAGCCAGCCTTCTTTCGGCAAGCAACACACACTGCATCGATCAGTTGTTCCGTTCGGAACGGTTTGAACAGCACGGCCTGCATGCCGTCCTGGCTTGCTCGCATGATGGAGTGGTGCGGGTCGTATCCGAAGCCCGTCATCAGGATGACCGACTGGGAAGGATCGATATCTCGGGCGGTTCGGAACACTTCATACCCGTTGTGTCCCGGCATTCGAATGTCGGAAATCACCAGATCAAACGAATTGCCCTTGGCGTGGGCTTCCTTCAGTGCCGTAATGGTCTGATCGCCGTCGACGCAATCTGTAACTGAGCACCCAAGCCTCTTGAGAACGTCGACGACTCCGTGGCGCACCACATCTTCATCATCGGCAACCAGAACCGACCGTCCCTCAAGCTCCGGGTGTCGTTGAATGGACGCGACGCGGTCGGCGTCAATGATGGTCTGGGGACCGGCGGTGCATGTGTCCAGTCGGTGCCTCAGGGTCACGGCAATCGTCGCGATCTGATCGGCAAGCGATGGATCATCTGTGCGCGCCCGCTCAGCCAATGCGACGAGATCCGCCAGCGGCTGTTCGAATTCGGAGAGCATGGTGCGGGACAACTCTTCGCTGGTGGTGTATCGCTCCACGACCAGCAGATCGAGCATGTGCATTGCGATGGCGATGTATTTGCCAAATGTTTCTGCGAGTCGCCGGTCATCGTCGTCGAATGCGTCAGGCTTCTCCGACTCCGCATTGAACACGCCAATGACGCGGTCATGCAGCCAAAGAGGTACGGTGAGTGAGGACGCACCGTTCTTGATGCCGGGTCGATACAGGGGGTCGCCTGCGACATCCCCACAGACATAACTTGTGCCGGAGGCAACGACATGCCCGCAGATCCCGTTGTCGTGTTCATCCGCCAGAAGAACTTCACCAATCTTGAGTGGCGAGATACGCTCTGCGATCACCAGTTCGAGTTGACCGGATCGGCGGTCCAGCAGGCGGATTTCAAAGTGGTCCATTCCCAGGAGGTCCCGGGCGTGGCGGACCACCTTTTCTTCCAGCAGGTGGAGCCGCTGGGCGAGATTGAGACTTCGGACATCCGAGGATTCGAACGCCGTCAAGTCCTGGCCCGCCTTGCGAATGGCCTCCAGCCTCGTCTCCAGTCCACTTGGCGGTCCGAGCACCAGATCTACCTTTTCCTGGCCGGAGGACTGCACCAGATTGAAGACGGACAGCAGCGCAGCCTCAACATCAGGTGGAATCGCTGCATCAGGTGCGATGAGCAGGCGGGGTCGCTCTTCGGTCATGCGGAACTCTCCACTGCAAGCCTAGCCCCGATTTGCGGACAGGCAATCGGTTTGGCATCGGGAGAATGCGCCTCCTATCTTGACAAACGGCCGCTCCGACGGAGAATCCACCCCTTGCGATGCTGCATGTTCAAGGACTGGTCAAGAAATTCGGCAACCTGACAGCCGTCGGTGGCATTGACTTGACCATTGAGCGGGGGGAACTGGTTGGCTTGCTCGGTCCCAACGGTGCTGGAAAGACCACGACAATCCGGATGCTCTGCGGGGTGCTCGAGCCTGATGCAGGGGACATCAAGATAGACGGCGTCTCGCTCGCCGCCGCTCCGGTTCGCGCCAAGGCCCGCATTGGCTGGCTGGCGGAAGGGGCGCCACTACCCGGCGAATTCCGCGTCTCGGAATACCTTGCATCCGCCGCGGCGATCCGGGGTATTCCCCGAGAGGCGATCGGCAGGTGGGCAGATCGCTGTCAGATCGACACAGTTCTCAGGCGGCGGATATCACAACTCTCCCGCGGGTTCAGGCAGCGGGTAGCGTTGGCCGCCGCGATGTTGCATGACCCAGCGGTGTTGGTACTGGACGAACCGTCCACCGGGCTTGATCCTTCGCAATCATCCGAACTTCGGACATTGCTCGCTGAGATCGCAGAGTCAGCCGCCGTGCTCTACTCCTCCCACAACCTTGCGGAAGTGGAGGCAACCTGTCACCGCGTGGCAGTGCTCGCATGCGGAAACATCGTTTTCGACGGACGCTTCGACGAGCGTGATACGCCTTGCCAGCGCACGGCTGTCGAGGTGTCTCCACATACCGTCGCTGCGGCGATTGACGGGGAGCATCGCCGGGTGATTGACGATGATTGGATTGCCTGTGTTGTTCCGGGTACGCCGGAGCAGACCGCCGAGGCAATTGTTGCGGCGGGGGGGCGTTTGCGGCTGCTCAAGCCCATTGGTGCGTCGCTCGAAGAGGCTTACGCGGGCTGGGTTGGAGTTTCAACCCCATGAAGGTTCTATCCAGCCTGATCTGCCGCGAGTTCCGGTTGCTGGTGCTGGTACCAGCCGGGCCTATCGTTGCAGCGCTTCTGGCGATGGCGACGGGTGTCGGGTTCTGCGCGAATGTTCTTGGAACCGGCAACACCGCAACCCTGCAGAGCGTCTTTGAACTTGCCGCATGGTTGCTGCTTCTCCTGTGCCCCGCCATCACAATGCGACAGGTTGCCGAGGAGCGGCGGGCAGGCACATGGGATCTCGTCCTTGCTGCACCCGCCCGGGACTGGCAGATCATCGCCGCGAAGTTTCTGGCGGCGTGGGTGTTTCTCGCCTTGGTACTGGCGGCGACCCTTCCACTTCTTGTTCCGCTGGAGATATATGCCGATCCAGATTACGGACAAGTCCTCAGCGGGTACATCGGTCTCATGCTTCTTGGCGGCGCGGTGTTGGCCAGTGGCTTGTTCGTGTCCACGCTGACCGAATCGCAAATTGTCGCCTACCTTGCAACAACATTCTCATGGCTCGTGTTCTCACTTTCAGTTCGCGTGCTGCCGGCCTACCTTCCGTCGGCCTGGGCTGATCCTGTGTATCAACTCAACCCGCTGAGGCGGGCGGGAGAGTTCATCATCGGGCTGGTAGATACCGCCGGGATCGTCTACTTCCTCTCAATCACTTTGGCGCTGCTGATGGCGGCAGCTTCCGGCGTTGCTCGAACGCGAGGTTGCCGCGGGCGACCTTTGCGGATTTGCGGCGGCGTCGTCCTGTTGGTCATCTCTCTGGTCGCGATCAACGACCTCGCAATGCATGTTCGAGGCCGTTTCGACGCCACCCGCACACGGGCATACCAACTCAGCGATCAAACGGCAGATCTGCTCGATTCCATCGATGAACCGTGGCGGATTGTCGTGCTTCTTGATCAATCGACGACTGATCGCGGCGTTGTACGACAGGTGGACGAAGTGCTTCGCAGATACGCAGAACGAAGTTCGTTCATCACCGTGGATCGACTCGACCCCTCACAGCCGGAAGCAGTCACGCAGTATGAGGAACTGGTTCGGAATCTCATCGATCTGTACGGTGATGAACTCCAGGCCGGCGACGAAGCGGTGGCCCATGCAACCGCGGTCTTCCGGGATTTGATGCAGTTTGCCGGCGTACATTCGCTGGCGGCGGAGGAAGCCATCGGGGTTGCCGAAGCATCAGAACGAGAGACGCTCGCCGCCATAGGCAGCGGACTCGCCCTTCTCTCCGAAAAAGGTGGGCTGATTCTGGACGAGGTCGACCGGGCGATGGCAATCGACTCATCGCAGCCGATACCGCGGCTCGGGCTCGCTCGCGACATACTCGCAACGGCGCTTGATCGCTGGGGCGGCGAGTTGTCGCAGGTTGGTTGGTGGATGCAGCAGAGTCGCAGTGGGGGCCTGGCGTCATGGGCGCGGCTGCAGGGTGGCGACTATGACGACATGACGGCGAAAGTCAACGCCGCCTACGACGAACTTCGCGCCCTGGGCGACCTTCATCTGGGCGAACTGGCTGCGGAATTGGTCGCAGGTCAGGGTGCGGTCATCATGTCTCAGGAGGCCGCGACGATGATTCCCGCCCCCGTCCTGTTTCCCGCAACGGGCTTGCGAAGAGAGGCACATGGCGGGGTCGCATTCGACCAGCGATTCCGAGGAGAAGAGGTCATCTCCGCCGCGATGCGGTCACTGGCGTCGGGGCAACTCCCGACGGTTGTCTTCATGCATGGCGAGGACACATCCCTCCTGCAGGCGCACGATGACAATGTGGATCTCAACGCGGCGCGGCTTGCGTTGGAGGCCAATCGGTTCCGTGTGGTGGAGTGGCGGTGCGGCGAGGCGGATCGTCCGCTCATCACCTCAGGTCCAGTCGCGTGGATTGTGATTCCACCTTCACGCCGTTCTGGATTGGAGGCGACCGCGGGCGAAATGGCGGTGCTTTCCGCGGCCCGTCGCCTGATTGCAGAGGGTGAACCGGTGCTTCTCAATCTGCAGCCGAGCATGCTGCCGCGGTACGGCCAGAGGGATCCTTGGGCAGGTTTGGTGGAAACGCTTGGTGGCTCTGCCGACACAGGCCGCGTCGTGCTGGAGAGGGTGCCGGTGGGACCGGGGCAACAGGATGTGCAACGGGGCCAGTACATCGATCGGACGGGGTCAGAGCATCTTGTTGCAAGAGCAATCGAAGCAAGCCGCTGCTATTTGCCGCTGCCGATTCCACTTGATGGCGGCACCTTTGGTGAGGCGCTCATTTTGATCGAGCCATCGGCGGACCGTTGGATAGACGAAGACTGGGCAGCCGAGCATCCAGGTGGATTCGGTGGCGGAGATTTCATCGAGCCGATCGCAGCCGCCATTGCTGTTGAGCGGCCAGGGGGCCAACGTGCAGTCGTGATTGGCTCGGGTGGGTGGTTGTTGTCATGGGCCTCCGACCGCGCCGTTTCGATCGGCGGTTCTCGAATGGCGCTCATGAATCCCGGTAACACGGAGTTGTTGCTTGCATCCACCGCGTGGCTGGCGGGGCTGGATGACTGGGTGGCGGCGGGGCCGCTGGGAAGGCAGGTGCCGCGAATGGGGGCGATTGCGCCGGCAGCGTGGATGACATGGACAATACTCCTTGTTGTTGGATTGCCCGCCCTTCTCCTGTTCAGCGCCCTCATGGTGGCGATTCAAAGGAGGGCGGCATGAGAGATGTTGTCCAATCACGCTCGCTGGTGATGCTGTTGTGCGTGGCGGCGGCGCTCGTGGCGATCGACAGCGTCGTGCGCTTCAAAGTGCAAGGTGAAGATGCGAGCGGCGGTCGTTCATCCATCGTGGATGAAATTGCATCTGCAGGTGTCGAGAACGCCGAGAGGATCGTGGTTGCGAAGGGGGATCAGCAATTCGTCTTTGAGAAGGGCAGTGGTTCGTGGCGCCAGGTTCAGCCGTTTGCATGCCGCGTGGATCCCCGCGCGATAGAGCATTTGATCGAGACGGCATCAACACTGCGATCACTTGGGCCGGTTGCGAGTGAGACTACGGCAGAGGTACTGGGCCTCGCGAATGCGGCGGCGATCGTCTCTTTCGAATCAGGTGGAGAGAGGACCGAGTTTGCCCTCGGCCGTGCCATGCTGGGAGACCGTGCGTTTGCGTCCGTAGACGGTGGAGAAGCAATCGTTGTCGACAGATCCCTTCACAGGCTCTTGGTCGATGGAGACCTGCGGCAGTGGAGGGATCGGCGATTGTTTCCAAGCGCCGCGATCGAGGCAAAGAGGCTGGAGCGGCGGGCGGGTGATGACTACTTGTCATTGGAGCGGCAGGATGGGCGATGGATGATGTTGTCGCCTGTAAGAACACGGGCCGACAACGCCGTGGTCGGCGAGTGGATCGTGGAACTGGCAGGGGCACATCGCGGCCCGTTCGTGATGGAGTTTCCTGATGACCTTGCTCCCTTCGGGCTCGATGATCCGGTGTTGAGCATTGCCATAGAAGACGGTGACGGCGTCGCAGAGGAACTGCAAATAGGGAATCGGGTTGCAGCGGGTACGCAGGATCGATACGCGATGATGGTGTCACAGCCGGTTGTTTTCCGGATAACCGCAGCGGATCTCACGGGACTCTTTCCGATGTCGGAGATGCTCATCGATGTCAGTGGCAGCGGCATTGGCGTCAGCGATGTCAAGGGAGTTCGCGTGCGTAGCGGCGGTGAAGAACGGCTGCTGCAACGCGACCTTGATCGGTGGATTGACAGTGAGGGCCGCTTGGTGGATCGCGAGGCGGTTGCTGCACTCTTGAACTGGTTGCTTGAGAGCCAACCCGCGTCAGTAGCCATCGCGCCGTGGCCGATCGATCAGCAAGCGGCGATCATTATCTTCGAGGGGTATGACGGCGGCCCGCTTGACACGGTCCGGGTTGCGCGGAGCGACGACGGCACGTGGCTGTTGGAAAACGGCGACGGCGTACTTCGCCGGCACGAATCGAGCGCGGGCGATGTGCTGTTGCCCTTTATCACCGCTCCGTAGAAGCAAGTCGATAGCGGGAGACAATGTCGCCACCGCGGCGCCTGCTGTCCATGAGACGAAGAGGAATGCCTCCGGAGATCTCCGACACATGCCTGCCGGTGATCGGCGAAGTCGCAGCGGCATCACCCAGCAGCAGCGGGGCCGTAAAGACCCACGCCTCGTTGACAAGATGCTGTGCAAAGAGGTGGCTCATGAGGCCGCAGCCGCCCTCAACCAGTACCGTTGCAGCGTCATGTTCCGAGGCGAGGTGTCGCAGCAAGGGAGCGAGATCCATCGAACCGTCTTCGAGATCGGGCAGCGCAATGAACTCGGCATCGAGATTCGAGGGTGCACATGATTCCCTGTGCGCGATGATGGTTGGAGCGGATTGGTCGAGCACCTTTGCCGATGCCGGGAGTCGAAGTGATGGATCGACGACGACCCGCAGCGGCGTCCGGCGAGGTCGAGGACACCGCGCTGTGAGGTTCGGATCATCCTGGATCGCAGTACCGATGCCGACCATGACCGCATCAACACGGCCGCGCTCTCGGTGCACGAGCCGGCGGCTTGCTTCACCACTGATCCACTGACTATCGCCGGACGCAGTTGAAATGAATCCGTCAATCGTCTGGGCCCATTTGCAGGTCACCCATGGCAGCCCGCTGATGATTCGATGAAGGAAGGGCGCTGCGAGGTCATCGCAGACGCTGTCACCGGCGAACACCACATCGATTCGTTCTTGTTCAAGTACCTTCCCGCCGCCGCCGGCATCCGGATGGGCATCGCGCGTGCCGATCACGACGCGTTTGATTCCGGCGGCCATGATCGCATCGGTACACGGTGGCGTGCGCCCATGATGTGAACATGGCTCCAGAGTGACATACATACAGCCACCGTCGGTCCGATCTCTCGCATTTTCAAGTGCAACGATCTCGGCGTGCGGGCCGCCACACGTTCGGTGGTATCCCTCGCCGACAACCGCGCCGCCAGCGTCCTCAATCACGCACCCAACCAGCGGGTTGGGTTCGGCGCCGCCGTGACCGCGAATGGCCAGGGCAGCCGCCCGACGAAGCATCATCGTGTCGTGGCAGCACATCGCAGCACGGTACCATTCAGTGCAACTTGAGCACTTCCTGCTTGAGGTTCTCCGGCATGAGGCGGTATTCCGCCGGTTCCATCGTGCTGGAGGCGCGACCCTGCGTCATGCCGCGCAGAACCGTCGTGTATCCGAACATTTCGGAAAGGGGCACTTCGGCATTGATGATGCGGACGACCCCTCGGAGATCTGAGTCGCTGATTTGGCCGCGGCGGCTGGCCAAGTCGCTGCTGACTGTGCCGAAAAACTCATCCGGCGTGGTGATGGTGACCTTCATGATGGGCTCAAGGAGCGCCAGTCCCGCCTGCGTGCACGCCTGCCTGAACGCAAGTGCCCCGGCCTGTTCAAACGCCACCTGGCTTGAGTCGACTTCGTGGTAGGACCCGTCGATCAGTTCGATGCAGACGTTGACCATCGGGTATCCGCCAAGAATGCCCGAGCCGGCCGCTGCGCGGATGCCCGATTCGATCGACGGGATGTACTCGCGAGGAATCGACCCGTGCGAGATGCCGTCGATAAAGACGACGCCGTCCTTCATCTCCACACCCTCGGCTTCCGCCTCGGCCTGCGTCATCGGTTTGGCGTTGACGATGCAGTCACCGAACTGACCGCGGCCGCCGGTCTGTTTGACGAACCTGCCGCGAACACCGTCAGCAGCCCCTGTAATCGTCTCGCGGTAACTGACGCGGGGCGTTCCCACATTGACGCCGATCTTCATGTCTCGCACGAGTTTGTTCTTGATGATCTCCAGATGGAGTTCGCCCATGCCGGAGATGATCGTCTCGCCGGTCTCGTCGTTGTATCGCGACTGGAATGAGGGATCTTCCCGGGCGATTGTGCCGAGCGCCTCACCGAGTTTCTTCTTGTCATCGTTGGTCGCCGGTTCGATGGACATGGAGATGACCGGTTCCGGAAAGTCCATGCGTTCCAGAATGATCGGTTCAGTGGTGGAACAAAGCGTGTCACCTGTAGCGGAGTGCTTCAACCCGATCACCGCGACAATCATGCCGGCACCGGCGGAGTCAAGGCTCTGCCGGTCCTTGGCGTGCATCTCGTAGATGCGAGAGACATTTTCCTTGCGGCCGTTACAGGGGTTCAGTACTCGCGTACCTTTTTCCAACGCTCCGGAATACACCCGCACATAGGTGAGATCGCCGTGTGAATCGCTGACGACCTTGAAGACCAACGCAGAAAACGGCGAGTCCTCGTCATGGGTTCTCTTCAGTTCCTTTGAGGGGTCCCGTGGGTCCACACCCTGTACTTCCGGCACCTCGGCCGGATTGGGCAGATACTCGATGACGCCGTTGAGAACCCGCTGAATGCCGATGTTCTTGAGCGCCGCGCCACAGAAGACCGGAACGGCCCGCATGTCCAGCGTGGCTCGTCGCAGGGCAGCCTTCAACTGATCGCCGGTGATTGCCGACTCGTCTTCCAGATAGAGCTCGGTCAACTCGTCATCCAGTTCCGCGATCCGCTCGACAATGTCGTGCCTCCACAGCTCCGCCATTTCTACCATGTCGTCAGGAATATCGCGTTGCTCCACAACGGCGCCCAATTCGCTGCTGTCGAAGTAATAGGCCTTCATTTCGATGAGGTCTATGAGTCCCGCCAGCGAGTCACCGGCACCGATCGGCAGCTGAACGGCGACGGCATTTGCGCCGAGTCGCTCGCGGATCGAGTTGAAACTGAACTCGAAGTCGGCTCCGATCTTGTCCATCTTGTTGATGAGACAGATGCGGGGGACATGATATCTGTCGGCCTGACGCCAGACCGTCTCCGATTGCGCTTCTACCCCTTCCTTGCCGTCGAAGACTGCAATGGCTCCATCGAGCACGCGCATCGATCGCTCTACTTCGATGGTGAAGTCCACATGTCCGGGCGTGTCAATCAAGTTGACGGTGTAGGTTTCACCGTTGAACTCCCAGGGGCAGGTTGTGGCGGCAGACTGGATCGTGATGCCTCGCTCCTGCTCCTCCTCGAGAAAGTCCATCGTGGCCGTGCCCTCATGGACTTCGCCCATCTTGTAGTTCTTGCCCGTATAGAACAGCACACGCTCGGTGACTGTCGTCTTGCCGGCGTCGATGTGGGCGCAGATGCCGATGTTTCGTACACGGGTCAGATCGGTAGACATGGTTTCTAAGTTCCAAGACCGGCATGGCTGCATCGCCATGCGGTACACCTCGGTTGGTTTGGTTCTCTGCAGGCAACGATCGCGTGATCGTTGGTGCTGTGCTGTTTGGGGCCCGACTGCTACGGGGCCCCTTTGAGTACGGGGGGTTCCGTCAGCGCAGCCGGGCGATGTCTTCATCCTCTTGCAACGGTGTGCTCCTTCCGTCGCTGGCCCGCTTCTCAAGCGAGTCATCGCCCATTCCGAACATTCCATCCGCGGCGACCGCCGCCGCAGGGAATCAAGCCATGCATTGTATCTCGCAGGGGGGGCGGGTCAAGAAGTGATCACGAATTCCGCACAAGCAGCGATCGGTCGAGCCCGTCCTCATCCAGCACCGGTTCGATCTCGCGGAGGAACCGACGGCCATCCATGACATAGCCGGCCGTCGGTTGAAGGTCCGGAAGGCGTTTGTGGAAGAACCGATTGAGCCGCAGCATGTGCAGTTCCCGTACATACTTGGCGATCATCGATGCCAGTGCCACGGGCAGGTACCGCTCGTCACACTTGGATTCGAAGGACAAGGTGAACTCGACCTCGTCGTTCCGCAGTCGATACCGGCTCATCCGCTCGTCCTCGGCCAGTACCTGAATCGATGCATCCGGCCAGCATTGCTGCAACGCTCTCAGATAGCGGATCCGGCCGCCGTGACGATCGACGAGGATGCGTGGATGTTCGCCACGATGTCGGCGGGCGATGGCGTCGGCGAGTTCCATGGCCGTCGCAAAGTTCAGGGCAGCCTTGGACTCCAGCGATGTTCGTTCGTTGTAGGTGCCGGCGTCAATGGCGCGGCAGTACATTGCACCGATGTGTCCTCCGCTATCTGCAAGCGTCCTTCGCAGCCGCGCGGCATCGACACGAAGGGACGACTCGTCGTTGGACACGGGGATGTTTCTTGGGTCGCCTGTCCATGGACGCATGGGCGTCTCTGCACCGAGAAACTGCAGCATTGTGACATCGCTCCATCCGCGTCCACCGGCGATGGGATGTTCAGGATCTGCTGCGGCGAGGAATGAAAGTACGCCTCGCTCCAAGTGTCGAAGCGAACCAACCCCACCACCGGCAGCCTTCAGTTTCTTTGAGTCGTTAATGGCGATCCGCTTGCGACGATCGCGAGGACTTCGACAAACGGACTTTCGAAGGAGTTCCCACACATCCGGAGGCCCGTCTGCTGGATCACTGTTGTCGAGAACGATGGTGCAGGCCGCCACACAGAGCGGGCCGAACATGGGTCCGTAGCCCGCCTCGTCGATTCCTGCATGCACAAGCATGGTTACTACGATACCACTGTGACCAACCCAGCGAACAAGGTACTTGTGGCGATGTCGGGCGGCGTAGATTCGTCGGTCGCCGCTGCCATGTTGGTGGAACAGGGCCGCGATGTGGTGGGTTGCTTCATGCGGCTCGGGTCGCCGGGCGAGGCGTTAGAGGAAGCCACCGGTCTGTCCATCGCTTCACGAGGATGCTGCTCCATCAACGATGCGCACGATGCGCGGGAAGTGGCGGGGCATCTCGGCATCCCCTTCTATGCTTTGAACTTCAAGAACGACTTTGGGCGTGTGATCGACGACTTCGTGAGCGAGTACAACGCCGGTCGGACTCCGAACCCCTGTATTCAATGCAACAACTGGCTCAAGTTCGGCCGGCTGCACGAGTATGCGTCGCACATCGGCGCGACCCATGTTGCATCCGGTCACCACGCGAGGATCGTTTGTGGCGACGATGGCCCGGAACTGCGGTGCGGCGCCGACTCGGCGAAGGACCAGAGTTATGTCCTGTTTGGAGCACCTCGCCGCCGCCTTGACGAGATGCTGTTGCCGATCGGGCACATGACCAAGGACCAGGTGCGGGAAGAGGCCCGCCGGCTTGGATTGCCTGTGCATGACAAACCCGACTCGCAGGACATCTGTTTCGTGCCAGATGGCAACTACGCCGCGATGATCGAGCGCCGCTCTCCGGGATCGCTGCGGGAAGGAGATGTCTTGGACAGCGGCGGGGCAGTGATTGGCTCCCATGGCGGGCATCAGCGATTCACGATCGGTCAGCGGCGGGGCCTCGGTATCGCAACCGGCGAACCGTCCTATGTCATTGCCAAGAACCCCGTGACGAACACGGTGACGATCGGTGGGGAGTCCATGCTTCGATCTGTCGGCCTCTTCGCGGGAGGCGTGAATTGGCTGGTAGACGCTTGGGAGGACTGGCGGTCCTGCAGGGCGAAGATTCGGTACAACGCGCCGCAGGTGCAGGTGGAAGTGCGTGGGGATCATGAACACCTTGAGGTTCGTTTTCAGGAACCTCAGTTAGGTGTTGCGCCGGGTCAGGCCGTGGTGTGTTATGACGATGATCGCGTCATCTGCGGCGGGTGGATCGAGGCGTCGCTGTGACAATTGACTGGTCGCTGCCGTATTCCTCCCAGCGGGAGGGCGTACTTGGGGGGGCAGCCGTTGCGGCCTCGCAGCCCTTGGCGGCGCAGGCAGGTCTGGAGATGCTTCGGCGTGGTGGTACCGCAGCCGATGCTGCGATTGCGACGGCGATCACACTGACCGTGGTTGAGCCGACGGCAAATGGCATCGGCGGTGATGCCTTTGCCATGGCCTGGGATGGCGAGACACTGCACGGGCTGAACGCCTCGGGGCGTTCACCGGAATTGCTGACATCAGACGCCGCCGGCAGGTTGCCCTCCAACGGCTGGATTCCGGTCACGGTGCCGGGGGCGGTTTCGGGCTGGGTTGCATTGCACGGTCGCCTTGGGCGACTTCCCTTCGCCGATCTGTTTGGCCCGGCTATCCGGTATGCAGAGAGGGGCTTTCCGGTTTCCCGTCAGACAGCGGAGGCGTGGGCCAGAGCGGCGGTGCGCTTCAAGGACATGCCCGGCTGGGTCTCTGCTTTTCCCGTTCCCTCGCCGGGTGACATGTTCCGCGCACCGGACATGGCTGCGACTCTTGCCGAGATCGCCGAGTCGGGAGGAGAGTCGTTCTATCGAGGGCATCTTGCGGATGCCGTGGACAGCGCCGCTCGCCGAGATGGTGGGTTGCTGCGGCGCAGTGACCTGGAGTCGCACACGGTTGAGTGGGTGGAGCCGATCGGGACGACATTCGGGCGCGGCGTTCTGCACGAACTTCCACCAAACGGACAGGGCATCGCCGCGCTGATCGCCGCAGCGATTCTTCAGGAGTTGGGCGTTGACGGCGGCGGCGACGAAGTGCCGGTCCTGCACATGCAGATTGAATCCATGAAACGCGCCTTCGCCGATGCGCACCAATTGGTTGCCGACCCGGAGTACATGAAGTGTGAAGTGGGTGACATGCTCGCTGCGGATCGAATCGAACTACACGCCAAGGACATCGGCCGCTCGGCGTCGATCATCGATGGCTGTGTGTTGCCGCGGTACAGTTCGACCGTCTACCTCGCCGCCGGTGACGAGGAAGGGGGCATGGTGTCCTTCATTCAAAGCAACTTTGAGGGCTTCGGCAGCGGCATCGTTGTTGAGGGAACCGGCATTGCGCTGCAGAACAGAGGGCGAGGGTTCACGCTTGAGGAGGGGCATCCCAATGAGGTTGGCCCGGGGAAGCGGCCGTTTCACACGATTATTCCGGCATTCGTGACCGATGAGCGGGGGGCGGTGGGGGCGTTTGGCGTCATGGGCGGACCGATGCAGCCGCAGGGGCATCTGCAGGTTGGCTATCGCATGCTGGTGGGGGCTCAGAACCCACAGGCCGCGATCGACGCGCCGCGGTGGCGGTTGCTTGGCGGCAACAGGTTGGCAGTCGAACCGGGTTGGCCCGGTGAGGTCTACGAGGGTCTTCGGAAGATGGGGCATGATCTGGAAATCGCCGATGCCCGCACCGTCGCATTTGGTGGCGGTCAAGCGATATTCCGTCTCAGCGAGGGGTATTTCGGCGCAAGCGATCCTCGCCGCGATGGACAAGCCGTCGCCATGTGAGCGCGGGGCAGGTGGTATCATCCGGCGTTTCCCAGTGCCCAAGAGCAGGAGCATCACCATGACGACCACCGACCTGTCCGCCATTGCAGAGGCCATCGTCGCCCCGGGTAAGGGGATTCTGGCAGCTGATGAAAGTGACGGCACGATCAAGAAGCGATTTGACACCATCGGCGTGGAGTCGACTGAGGAGAGTCGCCGCGACTACCGCGAGCTGCTGTTTACGACTGCGGGAGCGGAATCGAATATCGGCGGCGTGATCCTGTTTGATGAGACGATCCGGCAGAGCGCTTCCGATGGGCGGAGCCTTGTTCAGGTGCTGTTGGATGCTGGAATTGCTCCCGGGATCAAGGTCGACAAGGGTGCCCATCCGATGGAGGATTCGCCGAACGAGAAGTTGACCGCAGGCCTTGATGGTCTTCCGGGTCGTCTTGCGGAGTACGCCTCGTTAGGCGCCGTCTTTGCAAAGTGGCGTGCGGTCATAACGATTGGGGACGGGATTCCGACCGATGCGTGCATCAAGGCCAACGCCGAGGCGCTTGCGCACTATGCGAAGGATGTGCAGGATGCGGGGATGGTGCCGATCGTCGAGCCGGAAGTGCTCATGGATGGCGACCATACGATCGAACGGTGTGAGGAAGTGACCGGGCGCACGCTGGATGCTGTCTATGACGCGCTGGCATTCAAAGGTGTTGTGCTGGAGGGCACATTGCTGAAGCCGAACATGGTGCTCAGTGGCAAGGACTGTCCTCAGCAGGCGTCGGTGCAGGAGGTGGCGGAGGCCACGATTCGCTGCCTGCTCGCGCATGTTCCGCCCGAAGTTCCTGGCATTGTCTTTCTCTCAGGGGGCCAGAGCGATGTGGAAGCGACGGAGCATCTCAACGCGATGAACGCGCTTGGCGTGGACCTGCCTTGGGAAGTCAGTTTCTCCTACGGCAGGGCGCTGCAAGCGCCGGTTCTTGCCGCGTGGCAAGGAGATGCCGCCCGTGTGGAGCAAGCGCAGGCCGCCTATCTTCATCGTGCGAGGTGCAACGGTGCCGCCCGGGATGGATCGTGGTCAGTGGCGATGGAATAGAAGCGAGAACATCCGCTGGTACGCGGTGCGGCAGCACCGCGATGGTGCGGGTGTCCCCAGGAATCCGCTACGGTCACTCAACCCCCCCCAACTCAACCAGCCAGTTGTCGCACGGGTTTGTGTACGCGGCTTGACTCGAGTTGATGTTGCGCCTGCACCTGGGCCGTGAAGTCATCCCCGAACCGCACGAGCCGAAGGCTGTTGGCAATGACGATGACATAACCCAGTGCGTAGTAGAACGGCGTAACCCAGATGTTGATGTTGCCGGTTGCGGCAAGAGCGAGTCCGACCGCCGCGAGCAGCAGGGACGCACCGATATTCTGGCTGATGACGCTGCGTGTCTTCCTCGCAAGGGCAATGAGGAACGGGATGTTCCGAAGATCGTCGTTCATCAGCGCAACGCCCGCCGAATTCGTCGCGATATCCGATCCGGACAGGCCCATCGCTACGCCGACATCAGCCGTTGCAAGAATCGGGCCGTCATTGATGCCGTCGCCGACGACCATTGTCGAGTGTCCTCGCTTGATGAGGTAGGTGAGTTCCGCGTGTTTCTCCTCCGGAAGGCACTCGGCCTCGATGGCATCGACCGCCACCAGCCGACCGACTCGCTTTGCAACATCCAGCCGGTCGCCAGTGAACATCGAGACATACCGAACGCCGTGCCGCCGCATGTCTTCAACGGCCTCCGCCGCGTGGGGTCGCAACTTGTCTTCAAGTCCAACCGCACCGAGGTATTGCGTACCTCGCATCAGGTGCACGCCCGACATGCCGGCGATTTTCTCTTCCACCGCGGCGACGGCATCTGCCGCGGCCGGGTTGAGTTCGCAGATCCAGGCGCCGCGACCGGCAAAAATGTCGGCACCTTCGACATGGGCGACGACGCCGCGGCCATGTTTCTCCTCGAATGACTCGATCTGCGCAGGCACAATGCGCGCAGCCTCCGCCGTTTCAAGAATGGATTTTGCAAGAGGGTGATTCGAGTGTTGTTCAGCATCCGCAGCGGCCTGCAGCAGCGCGGCACCTTCCACGCCCTCGGCCGGCGCGAGTCGGCTGACCGCGAAGTTGCCGGTTGTCAGCGTACCCGTCTTGTCGAGGATGACGGTATCGATGCCGGCAGCCGCTTCGAGTGTTCGCGTCTGCTTGATCATGATGCCCAGCCGTGCGGCTGCGGCAAACGCGGCCACCATGGCCGTCGGGTGTGAGATGAGCAGACCGCCGGGGCAGGTTACTACCAGCACAGTGATTGCGCGGACGGCGGCTTGATCCCGGACAAATTCGTCGGCGCTTCTGGCGGTGAAGAACCACACGACTGCAGCGACCATGACGACAATCGAGAAATAATAGGAGGCGAGTTGTTCAATGAGTTCCTGCCGCCGCGTGCGAGTCGACTCGGCTTCGCGGATGAGCGACTCGACCTTGCCGATGGTCGTTTCGCCGGCGACCGCGGTGACTCGGACATCGATCTGCCCTGTGAGATTCGTGGTGCCGGCGTGGACCTCGGTGCCTTCGTTTGCTTCGATGGGAACCGCTTCGCCGGTGAGTGATGCCTGGTTGATGTCACTGTGTCCCGCGATGACAACGCCGTCCGCCGGCAGATTCTCGCCCGGGCGAACGCGCACGATTGTGCCGATGGCCAGTTCGGCAAGTCCCGCCATGCGTTCACTTCCATTGTCGAGAATGCGCGCCTGGTCGGGCGTCAGGTCAACGAGGTTTCGAATGGCTCGCTGGGCCCCCCATGCCGTGCGACTCAGGATCAGGTTGGCGGTCCAGAGAAAGAGGGCTAGGAATCCGGCTGCCAGATACATGTTGGCGGCCAGTGCCGCGACCACCGCCAGCGATGCCAGTGCGTCGCTCGACGGGCGGCCTCGTTTGACTTCGGTCCATGCACCGGAGAGCAGGGGGATGACCAGGATGATGGCGCCGATGGCGGCCGGAATGTCTGATACCAGTTCATGGGCCGAAAGGGATCGGCTGATCCATGAGACGCCCAGCAACACCCCGCCGCTGAGAGCGACGAGGAGACGGTGTTCCAGACGGCGTCCGCCGGCCTGATTGTCGTCTGCGATCTGGGCGTCGATATCTTGGGCCCCGGCTACGGTCAATTCAGACATGGGAAAGGCACTCCTCTCCTTCGATACCCCACTATATGCCATTTCCGGGTAGGTTGTTCGTTGTGATGAGAAGGCGAATCGCAATCATTGGTGATGGCCAGATGGGGCTCGTATTGGCGGATGCGCTTGCGGGACGAGGTTTGCAGGTGTCGCTGTGGGGGCCATTCGAGGAGGCGGTCGACTCATTGGCGTCCACTCGGCAGTCGCCGCGATTGCCGGGGTTCGATGTTTCGGATGAGATCCTGGTAAGCCCGGACGCGGCGGAGGTGCTTGATGGCGCGAATGTGGCCATGAACGCCATTCCCACGCAGTTCATTCGGGGAGTCTGGGAGCGTCTTTCGAGGCATGTGCCGCATGGCATGCCGGTGGCAAGTGTGGCGAAAGGCATCGAACTGGGAACGCTTCTTCGACCGACGCAGGTGATCGAGCAGATGCTTGGCGGCAGTTCCTCGACTTGCGTTCTCTCCGGACCGACGATTGCGACGGAATTGGCGCGGCACCAGCCGGCGGCGATGGTCGCATCGTCTGATGACCACGACCTTGCCCTGGCGGTACAAGATCTCTTTGATGTGCCGTGGCTGCGGGTTTACACCCATGGTGATCCGGTCGGTGTGGAGTTGGCTGGTGCGACGAAGAATGTCATTGCCATTGCGGCGGGTATCTGCGACGGAATGCAACTGGGAGACAATGCAAAGTCGGCCATGCTGGCCCGTGGATTGGCGGAGATTTCCCGGCTCGGCACCGCGATGGGAGCGGCGCTTGACACATTCTTCGGCATTGCGGGGGTGGGCGACCTTGCCACCACCTGTTTCAGTCCGCACGGTCGTAACCGGACTTGTGGTGAGCGGCTGGGCCGGGGTGAAGATCTTGACTCGATCACGGAGTCAACAGGCAGTGTGGTCGAGGGCGTTCCAACGACCAAGGCGGTCATGGAACTTGCCCGTCGACATCAGATTGAAATGCCAATTTCAGAGGCCGTCAATGATGTGCTCTTCAGCGGGTTGGCCATTGTCGATGCGCTCGAGCGTCTCATGTCTCGGGACTTGAAGGCCGAGCGTCTGGGCTGACCCTACCCATATCGGGTAGCCATCCCCGTTCTACATCCACCGCGGACTCCGCCCCAAGGGTCAAACCCGGGGTGTCGGCGGTGTTATTCGTCGAATCCGCCCTGTACCAAACCCACGAGCGACGATACTGCAGCATCGGCATCCTCGCCTGTGGCGTCGATGACTAGGGCCGTACCCTCGGTTGCCGCGAGCATCATGAGTTGCATGATGGACTTTCCGTCCACCGGGTCGCCACCATCATCGCGGCGAACGGTCACATCGCTGCCAAACTGGCCGGCCGTCTCTGCAAACAGCGTTGCCGGCCGCGCATGCATGCCCAGCCGATTTGGAATTGTGACGATCTGTGTCGATGAATTGGTCACAGCGTTACCCCCAGCAAATGATCGTTTGATGCCCCCGCTCAGCGGGCGGCAGCGTCGGCTTCTTCAAGCAGGGTGATCACCTGATCGGCTTCCGTCGCCTGCCGCAGGAATCGACGGAATGTGTCCTGACTGAGATTTCCGAAGATGGCCTCCATGGCGTCAAGGTGATCTTCCGGCTTGTCCTCTGGACTCAACAGGAGCACGATCGAATGTACGGGCTGGCGGTCGAGTGACTTGAACTCAATCCCCTCGCCGCTGTTGCCGATGGCGATGGCCATTGTCTCCACATCCGGATGCTTCACATGCGGGACCGCGACCCCGTGACCAAAGCCCGTCGACCCCTTGTTCTCACGCCGAATGACCGACTTCAGGAAATCATCCCGTTGAAGGGGATCGACTTTCCCGGCGGCAATGAGCGCGTCGAGGAGTTCGGCGATGGCATCGTCTCGCCGCTCGGCAACAAGTTGCGGAAGAATCGCATCCTTGACGACGATGTCAAGCAGTTTCATCGTTCTTTGCCTCCAGTCGATCTGTGGTGTTTGTTGTCGCGAAGCCGACTCTTCAGGTCGGTCAGCTGCCGTACCGACTTGTCCACACAGGCATCAATTGCGACATACATGTCCTCGTCTTCCGCGTTTCCAACAATCGGATCGTGGTGCTCGACATCGCTGATGATCTCAATGGAGAACCCGTGCGTCGTCTTTTCAATGAGTACATTGATCTGCTCGACCCGATCGAAGTATCGCGTCAACTTACCGGCTTTTGCGTTGACAAATTCTTCAATCGTCGGCGTCAGGTCGATGTGCTTGGTCGTCAAATTGATCTGCATTACGCATTCCCTGGTTCGTCGCTCGACTCTTCCGTGTCCGTCGGCAAATCCGCGGCCGATGTACCCATGGTAGCAGGATCGACCTCACGCTCGACTTCACGTTCTGGTACCAGCACACCTCCGCTCACTGCGAATCGAATGGCCTCTTCCACCGTGATCGGAAGATCGATGATGTCTGCTCGCGGTGCAGTGATTGTGTACCCGGTAAAAGGTGTGGGAGAACTTGGGATGAAGATGGTGACGCTGTCCGGCGACTTCCCCGCGATCGCACGGAGCGTCGAGCCGGTCAGGAATCCAACCGACCAGATGCCCTTGCGGGGGTACTCCACCGCGACCACTCGACTGAATTGCTTCTGTTTATCTTCCGAGATGAGAAAGTCGATCAGTTGTTTGATGTACGGATAGACCTGCTTGATGACAGGCACGGCAGTCAACACTTTCTCAAGGCGGCGGTAGATCGTGCGACCGAGAAACCCACCGACAAATCGGCCCGCGATGTAGACGGTGACGATCGTCACCAGCAGGCCGAGTAGATTCATCCAAGGGTGGGCTGCCCACCATGCATCAATTTCTGCCATTCTGAGTTCCGACGCCAGCGCCGCCATTTCGGCGAAATCATCAGAAGCAACACCTCGTTCCGCCGCGTGGTCGGCGAGCATTTCGGCCGAAGGTGGAAACCAGTCCGATGAAGCCGGAAACAGGGTGGGAATGTGCGCGGCAGCCAGGCGAATGCCCTTGTTGATCGGCTCGGCAATTGCGGAATCGATGAACTGGTACGCCTTGACCATCAGCCACAGCGTCAGCACTGATGGCAACAGCACGGCAAGTCCGCGCAGAAAAAACCGTTTGAAGTCCGAACCGAAGGATCGTCGCGAAGACTGACTCATTGGATGCGGTCCACCGAGTCAATCATAATCGAACCATCAAGAACGCCGGCGATCGCTGCTGGATAGGCTTCACACTCCAAGGCGAACACACGAGCGGCCAGATCCTGCGGCGTATCGCCAGCCAATACGGGACAGGTCGACTGGAGAATCGTCGGCCCATGGTCATAGCGATCATCCACGGCATGGACCGTGCAGCCAGATTCGGTATCGCCCGCTTCCAGCACCGCCTTGTGTACCCGCATGCCATACATGCCGCGGCCACCGTACTTGGGCAGCAGCGATGGGTGGATGTTGAGCACGCGTCCGTCCATCCACTCCTGCAGCTCCAGCAGCCGAAGGTATCCGCAAAGACAAACAAGGTCGGGGCGGTTGGCTCGCAGCAACTCGTCGGTCCGCTGATTGCCGACCTCGGCGGAGTCTCCCGGTCCACGAACGACTTGGACACCGAGCCCTCTTGCCGCGAGGCGAGGTTCGCCGTCTGTTCCACTGCGTGAGCAGATCGCCAGATCGATAGTCGCGTTCAATGTTCCCGCTTCAATGTGATCCAGCAGGTTCAGGACCGTTCGTCCGCCGCCACTGAACAGGACGGCAATCCTCGGTACGGTCACGATGCCTCCTGATCGGAGTCGGCGAAGGGAATGGGTTTGCCGTTCTCGCCCACGCTGACCATCGTGAGCGTAGCTTCGGTCACAATGACGCGATCACCCCCGTCGAACCGCTCCGCTTCCACGGCAACATCAACGGTTACCGAGGTTGTGCCGGTAGTGACTGTGCGGGTCAGAAACCGAACAACATCACCGATGAACACTGGTTTCCTGAAGTCGACCCGGTCCACGGAAGCGGTGACCCATCGATGCAGTCCGTGCCGCCTTGCCTCGATGAACGCCGACTGGTCAAGATAGGAGAGAATGACGCCGCCGAAGATCGTCCCGTAGACATTGGAGTCGCGGGGCATCATTGTCACGCTCAAGGAAATTGTCCGTTCTTCCTGCGTTATGTCTGCCATTATCAGTCCTCCAGAAGGAGCCCGCAAGCGACCAGCGACCACCATTGATCGCGATTCTCCAATGCCATGAGCGTCGGGATGCTTTCAGTTGCCCTTGGCGCGAAGTGGCGAGCGAGTTCTACAGCATGTTCGGGGCAGGACCACCGGTTCTCCCTGGCCGTCTTGATCACCAGCGGCAGAAACATCTCTCGATCAACACACAGGGCTGCGAGCGCATGGTCCGGATCGATCAGCCCGTCGGGATCGTGAAGGGTGCGGAGCGCGGTGGCGGAGTCCGCTCCGCCGCAGACCAGCATGAGCGTTCGAACGGCAGGGTTGCTCTCCTGTTCCGCGGCAGTTCTCAGCGAAGCCACGCTCGCACCCTGCATTGCGGCGAGCAGCGTTGCAGCTTCTCGCTTGTCCACATCTGGACTCTTCAGCCAAATCTCAACCAATGTGTCACCGCGGCCGTGGCGCTGCACGGCGAGAGCGGTCATCGCCACGCTGCCGTCCCGGTCACGCGGCGGAAGCGCGGCCAGCTCCTCCGCGCAGGAATCGGTGAGCGTTTCACAGTGCAGTGAGGCAAGACGTCGCATCCACGGCTCGATGTCGGGGTCGCCAGCGATCTGCACATACGGCGTGGCATCCGGAGAATCATCATCGGTCCGCGAGGCCCACCAGACTGCCGAGTCGAAGAGGGGGTGCGGTGGAGCGAGATCGCCAAGCCTCTCAAGATCGCCAGATGCAGCAGCCGCACGTACAAGGGCTTCAGCGGCGCGGTCAACAACTTGCGGATCGGCATCTGCAAGAAGCGGCGCCAACAACGGCAATGCGCCGGCCAGACTGAGTTGTTTGGCCTCCAGGCGGCTCACGCCGGCAAGCCGGTCGGTAGAAGCGGGGGACTGCAACAGGAGTGCGATGGACGCATTGCGCTGCCGCTCTCCAACAACGATGCCGACACTGGCCGCAATCACCACAGTCAGCACCAGCAACAACCACCGCGGGACTCGCATGTGCGGAGTTTACCCGGGCGTAGCAAGCCGCCGCAGAATGGCCTCCGCGGCTGCCGCGTCATATCCGTGGACACCCCAACAAGGATGATTGAGCAGCGCATTCCGCAAGTCGAGATCCGTAAACACGATCCTGCCAGGTTCCACCGGCAGGTTCGCCATCTCGGGCCGATCGGCCCCGCTCAATATCGTCCATCCTCGGAAAGAAACCTCGGGCGGGTGATCCAGCGGAGCGGCCTTGCGACCAAGACGATCCTCAATCAATCGCCTCAGCGCGCGGGCGAAACCCGTTTGGCCGCCGATCGTCTCAATCAACACCGCCGCACCGCGCTCCGCCGCGGCCAACACCTCGCTCGCTAGATCGTCGGTCGCTTCGGATGCAGCAATCCCACCCAACATCACGAGACCTGGTCCGACGGCACTCTTCAGGTCGATCACCTTTCCGCCCAACAGCCGTAAGCCCGCAAGGTCAGCATCCCACCGACCGCTGTGACGGGCGACGCTGATGGGCGGCAGGTTCCCGGTCGGTGCATCCACCTGCCCACCGGATCGCCAGCGGTGCAACTCAGCGCAGCCGAGCATGATGTTATGCAGCGCATACTCCAGTGGCGAGTTCTCCTTGAGCAGCGTGCGAGGATGGCCGGGCACAAGAAGAATGCGGTCCCGCAGTCCGTCGTTCCATGCCGTGACGTTGACACCCGGGGCCCGCCTCTGCAAACTCCGCGACCAGTGATCGGCGTCGGTGCGACGGCGTTCCGCATGCGGGAGCACCTTCTCGATGCAGCGATCGATCGTTGTCATTGCGTCTCGCCGATCAGAGAGAACCAGCAGCGTACCGCCGCGATCGAAGAACTTCTGCATGCGCTCACCGGCGACCTGCAAGAGCGATGCATCCTGCAGTAGCAGCACCGGTGAGGCGAGTTGCGCATTGATGTCATCATCGAGGCAAATGCGCCGCCATGACAGAGGGCGTTCGATCATCGTGCTCAACCGTGTCGTCAGACGATCGCATGTCCTCCAGTGATCAATGGGAGATGCAGGTTTCACAAGTTCCTGGACGGCAAGGGGCGCCAATCCGCGGGAGAGAAAGAGCAGGGCGAATGCAAGATCGATCGTGCTGCCGCGGACAGAACTGCCGGTGCAGTGTCGATCGATGAGCGAAGTCGCTCCGGCGGCATACCAATCATGACCGCGGAGAGAGAATGTGCCGCATGTCATTGCGGCCTGTTCAAGGCTGTACAGGTAATAGGCAGGATTGGTGCCGAACGGATTGCGATCGGCCGCGAAGTTGGCATCGAGCCACGCGACGCCGCCGGCGACGCCCCGTTCCAGGTTTTCACGATCCCTGTTGTTGAGGCGAGGCCCGAGGATCTCATCCACCGCCAACAGGCAGTTGAGCCCGGCCGATGTCATGGAGCCGGTGGTTCGCAGTCGCCGACCGGGATCCCGGTAATAACTCCAGCCGCCGTCGGGTTGCTGGGTGTTGAGAGTTGCTCTGGCAATGGCGACCCAGCAATCGCGGGGTACGCGATAGCCACGCCGTGCAGCAGCCCGCAATGCCAGCATGCCGAATTGTCGAACCGACGGTGACGCATCCGCCAGTTGATCGGGCGGGGAACTCTCGTATCCCCATCCACCGCAGGCCCCGCCCATTGTTTGAACAAGCCGTGCGGCATCTCTTTGCAGATCCTGCTCGAACCTCGGTGGAAGAAGCGACCATACGGAGGTCCGAAGGGCGAGCACGTAGGTACCCGGGTTTTCGACATTGCGGATGAATGCAACGCCCTCGGCGACCTGCGGTGTCGACGGAGGTGTTCCCGCAGACAACAACGCATCGACGACCAGCGCAGTGGTTCCGCCCCAGTTGCGCCGCCGCCAACCGGAACTTGGGCGAGCGGCGTCCCAACAGTGAGGTGTTACATGGCGAGAAAGCAACTCTGCTTGAATCGATTGGATCGCAGCGGGAATGTCGTTGCTGCCGCTGGTTGCTGAACCGGTGGCGCACAGGATCGCAGTCACCAAGACAGAACACCCCGGCACCGTCACCCCTCAATCCAGCATGAACATGCGCCGAGGCAGTGTCAGTTCCTGCAACAATCCCCGGATGTCACTGCTCGAAAAACCTGAGGACGATGCGCCCAACAGGCTGAACATTGCTGCGCGGCGTTTGTAGCGGCGAATGGTCGGATCTGAACCGGTCAGCCCGGCCTGCTTTGTTGCCAGCACCACCGCATCATCGAGATAACCGATGTCGTCGATCAGCCCGTTGGAAAGGGCTTCCTGCGCCGTGTAGACCGAACCGTCGGCAATAGCCGCGAGCGCGGCTGGACTCTCGATCACATGGCCTCGACCCTCGCGAACTCGATCAGCGAAGATCGTATAAGCAGCATTGAGGATGCTCTCGACCTCGGCTCTGTCCTTTGCGTCCCAAGTCCGGAAGACATCGTTGGCAATTGACTTGTCGGGAGAACCCTTCGCGACGAGGGTCACTGGTGCAATGCCGAGTTTCTCGAGCAGTCCCTGGAATGTCAGCACCTTTGCAATGACGCCGATGGAACCGGTAATGGTTGTCTCCTGCGCGAGGATTGTGTCCGCGCCGCACGAGATGTAGTACCCGCCGGAAGCCGCAAGGCCACCATAACTGGCAACAAGGGGGAGTTCGGCGGACTTCAGGCGGCCGACCTGATGCCAGATCTCATCGGAGGCAGTGACGCCGCCGCCCGGTGAGTCAACGCGCAGTACGACAGCGCGAATGTTCTCGTCCAGGAGCATCCCGTCCACGGCTGAGCGAACATAGTCGGCCGTTGCTCCACTGATGACACCGCTGACATCAAGGATGGCCACGACATCCCGGCCGCCATCGTGCATTGTCTTGACTTGCACCACACCCTTGTCCTGGGTTGCTGCCGCGGTACCCGCGGCGCCGGCGATGATGCCGACGAGAAAGACAACCGAGAAAATGAGCAGCGCCGCGAGAAATGCGACAAATGTCCGGAACCCGCCGGTGGTCGCCAGAACGCGAATCGTCGCGGGTTTGTTGGTTGGGTCCGTTGTCTTCTCCATGGTGGAAATCCTCCTCGGTTCCCATGGTAGACGCTCACCGCCTGCCGGGAATACTCAATTGCCTTCTTTCGCGATGGCGATCGTGGCGTCGTGGCATCCAAGGTAATCCTGCAGGAATCCGACCCGGCCGCCGAAGTCGAATGCCATGGTGAGCATGCCAAGTGTGTCGAATCTGGATGCCGGGGACAGATCTTCGCCGCTCGGAGGGGCAGGCCGGTCGGAGAGGAAGTTGAAGACAACACCCTTTCGCGCGGTTTCCCATGCGCGGTGGATGATCGTCATGGCCCTGTCCTGTCCCATGGCATTGAGCGTCCCGGAGAGGGTAATCCAGTCGCCGCCGGCGATGAGCGCCGGATCGGAAACCACATCTCCAACCAAGAACGAAGTACCGGGGAGATCTCTCTCGCGAGCAGAGTCGATCATTGGGCCCATCGCATCGATGCCGCGATACGACGCAAACACGACGCCTCTCTCCAGCAGGAAGGACGCGAAGTCGCCGATCCCGCATCCGACGTCCAGCACGCTGAAGGATGTGAAGTCCACGAGCCGGCACATGGCGTCGAACCTGCGGCGCTGTCCATCTCTCTTTCGCCAGAGTGTTGCTTCGAATGTTCCACCGTGTTTGTCCACGGCATCCCGATACGGCTGCAGATAATCGGGAGCGGAGTCACTCACGCCGGTTGTCTGTGCTTTGAGGGGAAGAGCAGGCTGGCGACAGCGTCATAGAGTCGGCTCGTCAACCGCTGGTACGTGTCGAAGTGAGCGTCGGTCTGTTGCTGAATCATCTCCACCGTCATGCCGGCTGTTCGCAGCATGTCCGCATCGTCGCCTGCCCAGGCGACGGGGGTCGTGATGTCGCACTCCGGGTGAAACTGAATGGCGTAGGTCCGCATGCCGCGAGCCCACATCTGGACCTCGCACCCATCGCTCGAACCCAGCACACGTGCTCCCGGCGGCACCGTCTCGACCTGCCATGCGTGCCAGTGAAGTTGCATCCACGACCACGGCTGACCGGCGAGCAGCACATCCTCTCGGCCGCTGGCCGTCAGATGTACATCGAACCACCCGATCTCGGGACCGCCGGGCAATTCCACCACTTCACCGCCAAGTGCCCGAGCAAGCAATTGGCTGCCCAGACAGAGGCCGAGCAGGGGCAGTTGTCTTGCATCGGCTTCTCGAAGCAGGTCCAACTCCCGCTCCAGCCAGGGCTCATCGGCAAACGGGCTCTGAGGACCACCGCAGGAGAGAATTGCGTCGGTGTCGTCGAGGTCGCTCGGCAGTGCTTCGTCGCGGTGCACCCGCACGATTTCCATGGGCACGCCCAAATCCATCAAGTGCCGCCCGAGCCTCTCCGCACCGGTAAGTTCACTGTGTTCGATGACGAGAACGGACATGTGCCTGTTACTTCGAAACCGTAACGACCGTTGCCTCGTGTTCCGTCCCGTGTGCCGAGCCGCATACGCGACGAATGGCAGAGACGATGCCGTCGGCGTCGATCCCGACTTCCTTCAACTGCTCGCTACGGGAGCCGTGTCCGATCCATCGCTCCGGATGTCCGAGTCGAAGAATGCCGCGGCAGTCCAGGCCGCGCCGCGCCGCCTCTTCAAGAACGCACGAACCGAAACCGCCTGTCAGGGAATGATCCTCCACCGTGATGATCGGGATGTCGCGGCGGAGGAAATGTTCGACTAGATCGCCGTCCACGGGCTTGGCGAATCGTGCGTCATAGACGGCAACACTACAGTCACCGCGCAGCCTTTCTGCCGCCTCCATGGCATCTTTCGCCGGTGCGCCATATGCCAGCACGACAACATTCGGCTCGTCGCACTCGACGAGTGACGCGGCCTTTCCAAGCGTGAACGGTTCGCATGTGTCCTGCAAGTTCGGCACCGCGTCACGGGGATATCGCACAGCCGAGATTCCGGATTCGCAGTCGGCCATGAAGTCCAGTGATGCGCGCAGTGTGGGTTCATCGATCGCGGCCATGAGAATCGATCCGGGCAGAACTCTGAGCAGCGCAATGTCACAGAAACCGTGGTGAACAGCGCCGTCGCCGCCGACGAGGCCGGCGCGATCGAGACAAAGCCGGACAGGGAGACCCTGTAGGGACGCCTCTTGAAATGCCTGATCAAATGCTCGTTGCAGGAAGGTCGAGTACACCGCAAAGAAAGGTTTTCGATCGCATCGGGCAAGTCCAGCCATCATGTCCATTGCATGGGATTCGCAGATACCGGTGTCCCACGATCGGCGTGGATGCCGTTCCAGTACCTTGTCCAGCCCTGTTCCGTCCGGCATTGCGGCTGTGCAAGCGACGACATGCTCGTCGCGATCCATTAGGTCGCAAAGTGCATCGGCGAATGCCGCGGTGAAGCTGCGGTCGGCCGAGGCGATGGCCACACTGCCGCAGTCCTCCATGACAAACGGTCGCGATGCGTGGAACGCCGTGGCGTTGTTTTCAGAGAAGTCGTAGCCCTTCCCTTTGACGGTGTGGACATGGAGAAGCAGGGGACGATCAACATCCCGCACTTCCAACAGGGTGTCGATCAGCGAAGGGATGTCGTGTCCGTCTACTGGTCCGACCGACAGAAGGCCGAAATGTTCGAACCACGAGTCAGCAAGAACAGCATCTTTCAGCATCTCAGTGAGTCGATGGGAGAGTTGTCCCATGGTGCCACCGCCCGGCAGGCGACGCATGACATCCTTGGCCGTTTTCTTCATCTGTCGGTAGGTCAAGCCGACGCGAAGGCGGTCGAAATAGCCAGCGACAGCGCCTTGGGGATGGGCAATGCCCATACCGTTGTCGTTGAGCACGACGAGAAACTGCCGATTCAGCGTGCCGGCGTTGTTGAGTCCTTCCATTGCAAGGCCATTGACGATGCTCGCATCGCCGACAAGAGACACGACTCGCCTGCCATCGGGATTCTCCGATGGATCAAATGCTTCCCCTGCCAGCGTGTCTCCCCGCGCCATGCCAACAGCTGTCGAGACGGCCGTGCCGGCGTGACCGACGGCAAAGAGGTCATAGGCCGACTCGGTCGGACATGGAAAGCCGGCCATGCCGCCCCGTTGCCGGAGTTTCGGCAGCAGGTGGTTACGTCCGGTCAGAAGTTTGTGTGGGTAGCACTGATGCCCCACATCGAAGAGCAGCCGGTCCTGGGAGAAGTCAAAGACATAGTGGAGCGCGATGGTCAACTCCACGACACCGAGATTTGGGGCGAGATGGCCGCCGGTCCGGCTGACCTGATCGTAGATGGCACGCCGCACCTCAGCGGCCAGTTCGGGTAACTGATTGACGGAGAGGCGTCGCACATCCTCCGGTGATTCGATCTGTTGAAGAAGGTTCTGGGGCATGGTCGCGCTCAGGAACTACACAGGGTAGGTTCAATGGGTTCGTTGGGCCATCCATTCCGTGACCGTTTTGAGGTCTTCTCCCCGACTATTCAGCGATTTTAGTGCGTCTGCTGCGACTTGGCGAAGAGTTTCGATGGCTTGGCGGGAAGCCTCATCGCCGACAACACCCGGAAATGTCAGTTTGCCCATGTCCGCATCTTTTCCGACAGCCTTACCCACGAGATCCGGGCACCCGTCGATGTCGATGAGATCATCGACGATCTGGAACATGAGCCCGGCGGCGCGGCCGAAAGCTGCGATCGCTTTCTTGTCCGATTCGGTTGCATCGGCGCAGACAGCACCCATCTCGCAAGCGGCTTGAATGAGCGAACCCGTCTTGTTTCGATGCATGAGGTCGAGTTGGCCCTCGGCGTCCAGATGTTCCGGAAATCCACCTACCGTGTCGTACACCTGACCGATGACCGTGTGGATCGTTGCGGTCGTCAAGAGCCGAGTGAGGCCAGCGGACCTTGCGTCAGGTGAGCCGTCGGCGACAATCTGCTCGAACGCCATGGCAAGCAGCAGATCGCCGGCGAGCACGGCCATGGCCTCGCCGACCTTGATGTGCAGTGTCGGCAGGCCTCGGCGAATGGCGTCGTCATCAAGTGCCGGCAGATCGTCGTGAACCAGGCTGAAACAGTGCACAAATTCGACGGCCGTGGCGGCCGAGAGTGCATCGTTCGCCTCGCCCCCCGCTGCCTCGCAGCAGAGGAGCGTGAGCGCTGGGCGTACGCGTTTGCCTCCTCCGAGCACGGCATGGTGGGCGGCATCCTTCAGATTGGGCGGCAGATCGATGTTCTGGACTCGTTTCTCGAGTTCCTTCTCGATCAAGGCAGCCGCGTGCAGCAGGGCTGGCGGCGGTTGGGATGTGGAGGTACTGGACACACCCCGATTGTAGGGATACGGCGTGGCTCTACAATCCCTGCATGATTGACAGTTTCCTGAGCGATGCGGGGTTGCTGCTTGAGCGCGGCGGATATGTCATGATTCCACTGCTCATCTTGAGCATCGCAAGTCTGGCGTTGATTCTGGAGCGATGCTGGTTCTGGCTGATGGTGGGCGGCCGCGGGTCGGCTCGTCGACTTGAAGAGTTGAATGGCGTGCTCAGACGCGGTGACAACGAAATCGTTCGACGTCTTGTACGGCGCGATGGGTCGCCTTGCGGCGAGGTTGCGAGCACGATGCTGGATCAGGGCGCGTCGGAGGCCGTTGCGATGGAAGCGGTTGAAATGCAGCGGCCGCGGATCGATCGATTCATGGTGGCGCTCTCGACGATCATCACCGCAGCGCCTCTTCTGGGTATTCTCGGCACGGTGGTGGGAATCATTCAGTCCTTTCGCCTTCTGGGCGAACAAGCGGCGCTTTCCGATCCCACCGATGTTGCTGGCGGAATTGCAGCGGCACTCATCACGACAGCCTTTGGGCTTATCATCGCGCTCGTGACGCTCTTTCCCTACATGCTCTTTCGGAGTTGGTCCTCGCGAGAGATTGGCCGTCTTGAGACGCTGATCGCCGCGGCGCAGCAGGGGCTCGATGAGGGGGGCGATTCGAAATGATGCTTGTCGCAGCCATCCTCTCATTGCAGGTCGCGCAGGCGGAGCCGCCGAAATGGGCGCGGCGGTCGGAAGCCGAGGGAATCGTAGCTCTGGAACTCGCTTCCCGCCGCTATGCGGCAGAGGATCATCCGGACGTCTGGCTCGTCGGTGTTGCGCACATCGCCGATGCGGAGTACTACATTGCGATAGATGCGCTGCTGAAGGAGGCCGACATCGTTTTGTATGAGTCGGTTGCTCCCTCTGGAACGCGTCCTCCGAGTGGTGCGACGGCGGAAGAGAGAATCGAGTCGACGACGCGTTCGCTGGAGTTTGCCGCCGATGTTGCGAAGCGGGTGGCAGAACATTCGGGAATGGCGTTTGACAATCTGGATGATGTGATCAGCCGATCGAACGACATCGATCCGCGCATCGCAGTTTGGCTTGGAGAAGTGTCGCGGGATGCCTGGGGAAACCTGTTTGTGTTGGAACAGGACGCTGACGATGGAACCGTCACGGTGGTCAGCCTTGGTTCGGACGGCACGGCAGGGGGCGAGGGCGAGGCTGCTGACATTCGCATCAGCCGCAGCATTTCTACTGAAACTTCGGAAGATCAGGAGGAGAGTGGCAACATTCAGCAGCAACTGGCTGATGTGCTTGGACTGGCCTTCCAACTTGAATCGCTTCCGTACGATCATCCAGATTGGCAATGCAGCGATCTGACAATGAATGAAGTTGCGGCGCGGTTGGTCGAAGAGGGCGCAAGTACCGAACTTCTTGAGACGGTTGCGGGAACATCGTTGCCGGCACAACTTGCGTCCAGCATCATGCAGATGTTTCCGGCCCTTGACGCGATCTCCGGTGGTTCGGCCTCCGCGACTGCGCGGCTGTTGATCATGGAGATGCTTGCGATGCCGGACAGTGACAGGGTGTTGCAGGGCATTGAGCCGAAGTTGCACGTCGTCATCATTGAAGATCGAAACAAGGCGGTGATTGCTGATATTGAGATATTGCTGGCGGATGATTCAGAGGACGAATTGACCATTGCCGTGCTGTACGGTGCGGGGCACATGGTGGACATGGCCGAGCGGCTTGATCAGTCCTTTGGTTATGCGCCGGTGGAGGAGCGGTGGCTTCCATCCATGACCGCGTCGATTGATGAGACGATGCTCTCCCGCCGCGACCTCTTGCAGCTCCGCTTCAATCTGCGGTACCAGTTGCACTCGATGAGTAAAGAGAGCGAGTAGCGCGAGGACCGTTGGTGGCGTTGGAAGCCCATGTTGCCACGCCGCCCCAGGAGTCACACCCGGAGTGTGACCCCTTAGGGTCCCCCTGGGGTTGTTAGTGACCCTGCTCGGAGTGGCTGAAGTCGCGGGCTGGGATGCCCGCAACCTCCTGCGCAGTTGGAATCCAGAGTCGCTGGTCGGTCACATCGGAAAGAGGCAGATCGTCCACATGCCCGTCTGCGAACGAGACGGCGGGCAGGCCGTTGTACCGACCGATTGGCGGTGAAGTGAACTCAAACGCCTCGATGTCACCGCTTGTCAACAGATTCCACTGTTCGACATCCGCAAGCAACCGAGGAATCGCCAGATCCGCGCCGGGCGTGTAGTCGGGAAGATGTCCGTGCACACCCGGCTCGGCCCGAAAACAACTGATGAATGCAAGAACCTCTCCCGGGCTCCGCACCTGCGCCGCAGTGGTTGCCACGACATTGGCCGTGCGTCCATCGGCAAGTTGCACCGAGTTGAACATCGGTTTCGGAATTCGACCGGCTCCCTCCGCCTCCCACCAACCACCGAGGTAATACCCGTTGTACGCAAATCCTGGCGACAATGCGATCTCAGCAGCATGTTCCACGACGGTGGTGTCGTCCCACTCGATTTCGTCGTACCCAAGAAGCGTCCGCCAGTCGTAATTCATTCGGTCAAGCAACCGCCACGGCCACGCGCCGGCCATGTTGGGCAGGCCCTCCTCATAGGTAGGTGCCGGTTCGACAATGCTCCCATCCGGATAGGCGTAAGCCACCTCCCAGTTTTCCTGCACCTCCGGTCGCAGAAACCCAGGCAACAAGTGTTCCCGGTTGGATCCGCTGTACAGTTGCCAGGCGAGACCAACCTGGCGGATCGCATTCAACTCCGTTGTCTTCCTCGCCCGCCGGATACCGCCGCTGATCGCCGGAATCAGGAGCCCCATGAGAATGGCTATGACCACGATCACCACCAGCATTTCGATGATGGTGAATCCGCGTTTCATACGTCGCCCGAGGCAGCCGTACCTTCGACCGTAGGACGCAGGGGAAGCGGATCGGGCGGAATAATTGAGACCGCCTTGTCACCGAGCAAAGTATCACCAGTCCGGACTCGATCCTGCAGCGAACGGCACTCTGCCAGAAGCCGATCGAGAATCTCCCCCTCCGGCACGCTCGCCACTCGCTCACCCTGCACATAGATGATGCCGCGCCTATCGCCGGCAAAGACGGCCACATCCGCACCCTCCGCCTCGCCGGGTCCGTTGACGACGCACCCCATGACTGCGACTTTGATCGGCACATCAATGTCATCGGCGAGTTTGGCTCGCACATCTTCTACAAGTGAAACCAGATCCACCTGAATGCGTCCGCAGGTGGGGCATGCAATCAGTTCGGCGGACGATCTCTCCCGAAGCCCGAGTGAACAGAGCAGTTCGATGCCGTCCGTGACCTCATCACGCGAGTCACCCGCGTAACTGATTCGGATGGTGTCGCCGATACCCTCCGCGAGCAGCGTGCCGAGCGCCGCAATGGATCGAATCGCACCGGTATCGCGCGGGCCCGCGTGGGTCACACCGAGATGCAACGGGTAGTCAAATCGGTCGGCGACTTCCCGATACACCTCAATGGCGAGCATCGCGTTCATCGACTTGGCACTCAGGCAGATGTCGTGGAAGTTGCACCTGTCGAAGAGTTCGAGGTACTCCTCAAGCTTTGCGATCATCAACGCGAGCAGTCCGCCAAATGTGCGGTTCGCAAAGACGGCTGCCAGTTCTTCACGGCGTTGTTGTTTGTCACGACGCTCAACGATCGACCCCTCGTTGACACCTATGCGAATCGGAATACCACTCTGGCGGCAGGCGTCGATGACGCGTTGCACTTGGTCACAATCATCGATGTTTCCAGGATTGAGTCGGATTTTCTGGACACCGGCCTCCACGGCCTCGATGGCACGTTCGAAGTGAAAGTGCACATCGGCGACGATCGGCACGGTCACCTGCGGAAGAATCTCAGTCAGCGCTGCGGTGTCGGCACGCCGAGGAACCGCGAGCCGAACGATGTCGGCGCCGGCGTCCGCGAGTGTGTTGATTTCCGCAACGCAGGCATCAATTTCCGAGGTCGGGCCGGTCGTCATCGTCTGTACGGAGACGGGCGAACTACCGCCGACGAGGATGTCGCCAACACTGATCTGTCGGGTGCTTCGCCGTTCCATATCCTGATTGTAGGTCGCGGAAGCGCTAGTCGTAGCGTTCGAGTTCCTGAACGCCCCCGGGCGTGAGGAGATCGTTCACCGGCGTACCTTCCGGAATGATTTCACCGGAGAGCGTCTTGATCACTACCTGCGGATTCTGGTGTTCACAGGCCTCCAGTTCCGCTTCGAGCTTCTCCCGCACGTCATCTTCGAGCGTCTTCCATCCCAGCCGCCCGCGGCACTTGGGAAATGTCGAACAACCAAGCCACGGGCCGCGCTTGCCACGCCGCAGATTCAACGGGCTCTCGCACTTTTCGCACTCCAGATCCGTGACCACCGGTGGCTGGGCCGGGTACTTGATGCCACCTTTCTTGTCGAGATTCACGACAGTCTTCACATCCGGATAGTTCACCGATGCGAGGAATGGGCCAAAGCGGCCCTTCCGGAGTTCCATTGCCGAGCCGTCTTCGGGGCATGCGACATCCACCCGCTCTGGAAGTGTCGGGTTGCCATCTCGATCGATCGGGGCGGCGTACTTGCAGTCGGGGTAGGCGGTGCACGAAAGGAACCGCCCATTCTTCCCAAACCGGTATTCCGTTCGGCTGCCACATTCAGGGCACTTGTAGACGGCGGGCTGCGTTTCAGCCTTGGCGTGCGTCATTTCTTCGTACGCCGTCTCCAGCCGTTGGCTGAAACGATCATAAAAGTCATGCAGCATTTCCGTCCACGAAAGATCACCGTCGGCAATGCGATCAAGGCGATCTTCCATCGATCGCGTGTACTCGACGCCCATGAGAATCGGGAACGCCTCTACCAGTTTGTCTGTGACGACGATGCCGAGATCCGTTGCGTAGAACGCCCGCTCGATCTTCTCCACATAATTGCGTTTCTGAATCACGTCAATGATCGATGCATATGTGGAAGGACGGCCGATGCCCTGCTTTTCAAGTTCCTTGACGAGTGACGCTTCGCTGTAGCGGGACGGCGGGGAGGAGAACACCTGCCGCGGCGCAATGTCGAAGGGGAAAGTATCGGTTCCTTCGGCGAGTTCGGGGAGATTCTGTTCGGTATCGGAAGAGGGCACGCCACTGACACGGTAGAACCCGTCAAAGGCGAGGGTCCGGCCGCTCGTGCGGAGCACGGCACCCGTGTTCTCATCCTGCCGCGCGAGGAGAATCTCAGTGCGATCCCATGATGCCGGAGTCATCTGGCAGGCGACGAATCTCGTCCAGATGACGCGGTAAAGACGGCGAAGGTCGTCATCCACGTTGCCCGGCAGTTTGTCCGGATGCCGCCAGGGGTCGGTTGGACGGATGGCCTCGTGTGCTTCCTGGGCCGATGCATCACTGGACGCATAGGTATTGGGTTTGCCCGGCAGATACGCCGCGCCGAACTTGTCTTCGATGCATGCTCGTACCGATGTGATCGCTTCGGTCGAAAGGTGCGTCGAGTCAGTTCTCATGTAGGTAATGAGACCGACTTGACCCTCGCCGCGAATCGTGATGCCTTCGTAGAGTTTCTGCGCAGCTCGCATCGTCCGGGATGCCGTGAACCCAAGTTGCGTCGACGCCGCTGCCTGCAGTGAGGACGTAATGAAAGGCGCCGGTGGACGCACGGTCGTCTTCTTTGCGGAGATATTGCTGACGCTATAGGTAACGCCATCGGTAATCTCCCCGCGTATCGCCATGCGATTCGCTGCAGGCCCCTTGCCGTCCGGGTCCTCTTCAATATCGACGCTCGGTTCTTGCAGACCTACAGCGGCGGCAATGGCGGCGAGTTCCTCGCGGTACGCGCCAAGGTCAACGTCGGCATCGCTGGCTCTACCGACCTTGAAGGACTCCCCACCAAGTTCGACGAGTTCTGCCTCGAAACTGCCGTGTTCGGAGAGGAAGGCATTCATGTCCTTCTTCGTCGGGCCGCGGCCTCGATCGTCTACTTCCGACAACAGTGCTGCCCATGGCTCTACCAAAGATGATGCCGTTGCAGGGCTCATCGCCAGTCGGACTGCCACCGACCATGACTCGTCGGGAATGTGCGCCATGATCTCACGCTCACGCTCCACAATGAGCCGGACAGCAACCGATTGGACGCGGCCTGCGCTGAGTCCACCAGCGACTCGTTTCCAAAGCAGGGGAGACACCTGATATCCCACAATGCGATCGAGGATCCGGCGTGCCTGCTGCGCGCTGACGAAGTCCATGTTGATCAGATGGGGATGTTCAAAGGCGTGCGCGATCTCCTTCTTCGTGATGGCGTTGAAGACGACACGCTTCGCCTCTGCGGGATCGACCGTCAACGCTTCGGCAAGGTGCCAGGCAATGGCTTCACCTTCGCGATCGAGGTCGGTGGCGAACCAGACATCCTCGGCTACCTTTGCCGCCCGCCGCAGTTCGGTCAGGATCTTTCCCTTGCCTTTGAGCACCGTGTAGGTCGGGGCAAAGTCGTGATCCAGATCTACTCCTGGAACAGGTTGCTTTACACCCTTCGGAGCCCGCGGCGGAAGATCGCGGACATGTCCTACGCTGGCCATGACGGCGTAGTCATCACCGAGGTAGCGATTGATGGTCCTCGCTTTTGCGGGCGATTCGACGATCACCAGATGCTTGCCGGTGGCGTCGACGGTCTTCGCTCGGGTTGTCTTCTTCTTCTTCTTGGCCATGGCTGCGATGCATCCCGCCCGCCGGTTCCATCGGTCCAGCGGGGTGGATTCCTCCGGCGATGGGGGGCCATTGGATCGTCCTGTCAACCGATGTCAAGAGGCGGTGGGCGGGACAGCCGCTGCTAGAATATGCGTAACTGCTTGTAGTACAAGGTCTTGGGTAGACAAAGAATCTGCCGGAAGAAAGATCGCCCGCGGCAGTACACGGAATCGCCGTAGCCAAGTTCGCTGCTGCTTGGCAAATCGGCGGGTCTGAATCTTGATCTGCTCAACCGCCTCGTCCTGCGAACACGTGCCTCCGCGGCATGCCAGCAATTGACGATAGCCCAACGCTGCCGCGGCCTGTTCCCCCAACCCGGTGGTTGCCAGAGCCTCCACCTCGTTGACCAGCCCGGCTTCCATCATCGCCAGCACGCGAGCGTTGATCCTCTGGTTGAGTTGCGGTGTCGGCCAATCCAGCCCGACGATGACGATGTCCTCTCGAGGTTCTGCCGCGTCCCATTGCGATTGGTGTTCGCTGATCGCTGTGCCGGTCTGCTCATGCACCTCGATCGCCCGGATCATTCGGCGGCGGTCGTTGCGGTGAAGCCTGGCAGCCGAAGCCGGGTCAATGGCCTTGAGGTGTATCGATAGCCTGTCATTGTCCCACTGTTCCAGAGTCGCACGCCGCTCAGGATGTGCGGGAGGGCCGTCAAACACACCAAAGAGAAGGGCCTGTGCGTATAGATTCGTGCCGCCTACGACGATTGGCCAGGCATTCCGGTCGCGGATGTCGCTGATGGCCTCTTCGGCTGAAGCCAGCCACCGGTCCAGCGTGAATCCGTCTGCCGCGGGATCGGCAATGTCCAGCAGATGGTGCGGTACCGCTACCTGTTCTTCGGGGGTTGGCTTGGCGGTACCGATGTCCATGCCACGGTAGACCTGCATGGAGTCGGCACAGACGCATTCCCCACCCCCTGGAAGTTGGGATGCAAGTTCGAGGGACAGCGGTGTCTTGCCAGAGGCTGTCGGTCCGAGGATCAGGATGATTGGGCGGTCCATGAGCACGGCGTACAATACGCCCATGAAGCGTACGATCGATCAGGTCGATGTCGCGGGCAAGCGGGTGCTGGTGCGGGTGGATTTCAATGTCCCCATTGAAGGAGGAGCCGTGGTGGACGACCTTCGCCTCCGTCGTGCCCTGCCGACGCTTCGAAGTATCCTTGACCGAGGCGGATCGCTGGTGCTCATGAGTCACCTCGGCCGTCCGGCGGGCATTGGATTCGAACCAGGTCTGAGCATGCGGCCGGTGGCGGCGCGGCTCGCCGAGTTGATCGATCGCGAGGTGTTTATCCCTGGCGATGATCCAATCGTCGATGCGGCCAAACTCAACGGGCACGACGTCGTCCTGCTCGAAAACCTCCGATTCGATCCGCGGGAGAAACAGGGGGACGCAGCGTTTGCCGAGTCACTGGCATCGCTCGGGGACATCTACTGCGACGATGCATTCGGGACGGCGCATCGTTCGCACGCATCCATGGTGGCCGTGCCGCAGGCGATGGGGGACAAGCCGCGGGCTGCCGGCTTCCTACTTGCGACCGAGTTGGCGTACTTCGATGATCTGCTTCAGCATGCAGAGCAACCGAGTGTCGCTGTTCTAGGCGGCGCAAAGGTGTCCGACAAGTTGGGTGTCATCGCCAACTTGCTCGGGACGGTCGATGTCATTCTTGTGGGCGGAGCAATGGCCTATTCCTTTCTCGCCTCGGAGGGGATCGGGGTGGGCGAGAGTCTCGTTGAGCGTCATCGTCTCGAAGAGGCGGCCTCCATGCTCGCGTCGGCCGCTGCGGGCATGACGAAAATCCTTCTTCCGCATGATCATGTGGTTGGACAAAAACCAGTTGCAGGCACACCGACGCAAATCGTTTCGGATCCCATTCCTGCGGGCTGGATGGGTCTCGACATTGGTCCGGAAACCGTCAAGCGGTATTCGGAGGTTCTCCACGAGTCCCGCACGATTTTCTGGAATGGTCCGATGGGCCTGTGCGAGGTTGCACCGTTCGGCAAGGGAACGAGGAAGGTCGCGGAGGCCATCGCAGAGGCTACGAAGAGCGGTGCAGTCAGCGTCATCGGTGGTGGCGATACGGCTGCAGCAGTAGCCGCAGTTGGTCTTGCTGGCGACATGTCCCACATCTCGACGGGCGGCGGTGCGAGCCTGCAGGTGCTTGAAGGTGCCGCTCTCGCCGCAGTAGAGGCGTTGGACTAAGAACACAAACTGTGGTGTCGGACACCGTTTCCTTTTCCTATGTCCGACACTGTTTATTTCCTATAATCAACCATGGAGGTATCCCCATGCGTTTCTACCACCTGATGCTTGTCGCATTCGTGTCCCTGCTCATGGCAACACCCGTTGCGCTCGGCCAGAGACGCAAGCAACTCTCCGTGGGTGATCCGGCCCCGGGGCTGGATGTCGCTGAATGGGTCAAGGGTGAATTCGACCCGGCAGAGGCTGAGGTCTATGTCGTCGAGTTCTGGGCGACTTGGTGCCCACCCTGTCGCAAATCGATTCCGCACCTGTCTGCGTTGCAGGAGACCTATGGGCAGGATGGACTGACGATCATCGGTATTTCCGATGAAGATATAGAGACCGTCGAGCCATTCGTTCGCAAGCAGGGTTCGAATATGGAATATGCCGTGGGTATCGATCACCGCGGCGCAACGGTGCGAGCATGGATGAAGGCGGCCGGAAAGAACGGAATTCCTACTGCCTTCATCGTTGACAAGACCGGAACAATCCAGTTCATCGGATCCCCACATCCTGCAAACGAGGAGTTTGAGAGCGTGCTCGCTAAGGTTATGACCGGACGATACGACCAGGCGAAGGAAGAGAAAGCGCGGCCACTCATCGAAGCGGCTCGCCGGAATCTCCAGGGTCGCAACTGGCAACAGGCCGACCTGCAGTTCGACGAGGCAAGGAAGATCGACCCTGTCATTTTTGCGAACCTCTACATCGAGCAATTCAAATCGATGCTGTTGCACCGTGGCGAGCCCGAAATGGCCTATCTCTGGGCGACCGTGGTTCTGAAGGACCGGCAGCAGGACGATCCGGAACTCCTGACATGGTTTGCCGACATGGTTGTGAATGACCCGGACATCCCCGATGCCAACCGTGATCTAGATTTCGCCTTGCTTGCCGCCCTGCGTGCCATGGAAAACGCAAGACGGGAAGGGGACCCGAAGTACCTCTCCGTCATGGCAACGGTCAAGTTCCACCGCGGCGAGATCGAAGAGGCAATTGAGTTCCAGAAGAAAGCGTACTTCGCCGCGTCCGAATTGAAGAAGCCGCCCTACAAACAAACACTCGATAACTACCGGCGGCAGATGCAACGACAGGCGGTCTCTTCACAGTGACATCGCTTGAGTCCTCCATGTCGTTGCTGAGGACGCCCGACACTCTGCCTCTCATTGCGCCTTCCATTCTTTCGGCGGACTTTGCTTGTCTTGGCGACGAGTGCGAAGCCGCCATCGCTGGCGGCGCGGATCTGCTGCACCTTGACGTCATGGACGGGCACTTCGTTCCCAACCTCACGATGGGCCCGGCGATCTGCCGATCACTTCGCAACAGGTTGCCCGACACCATGCTCGATGTTCATCTCATGGTTTCCAACCCCATGATGTATGTCGTTCCGTTCGCGGAGGCCGGCGCGGATCACCTCACGTTGCATGTGGAAGCGGACGATGATCCACGCGAGGTCTGCGCCGCGATCCACGCCGCCGGGCTCACAGCCGGCATTGCCATCAACCCACCGACGCCTGTCGATGCCATTGCATCGATGATTGACGCATTCGATCTCGTGCTGGTGATGAGCGTCAATCCAGGTTTCGCCGGACAGTCATTCATCGCCGATGTGCTGCCGAAGTCTGCCGCCGTTGCAGGAACCTTGCGCTCCGATCAGCGTCTTCAGATGGATGGGGGGATTTCGCCCGAGACCGCCCCGGCCTGCCGGGAGGCTGGCTGTGATGTGCTCGTTGCGGCCTCAGCCATCTTCAAGACCGATGACTACGCCTCGTCCATCGCCACTCTTCGCGGCTGAGGGACGATTCGGCGCGTTTTTTTGAAAAAACGGAGGTACCCCCTTTGCTTGGACGATCCAATGCCGGGATCATGCCCGCCATCACGCCCGAGCAACTCGGCGTGGTCCAGAGAGGTGACATGCCGGAAACAGCCATACAAACATGGGCCGACGAACCGACCTCGCCTGCGCGGCGACGCGGCATTCCCGAGGGCTTGTGGATGCGGTGCGGCGAATGCGGGGCGATCCTGTTCCGACGCAGTGTCGAGAACAACCTCTGGGTCTGCCCGGAATGCATTCACCACTTCCGTGTCAACTCCACTCAACGGCTTGAACAACTGTGCGATCCGCGCACCTTCGAACCGATGGATGAGGATCTCTCGCCGCAGGACCCGCTCTCCTTTGTCGACTTGAAGTCCTACCCCGAACGACTGGAGGCGGCGCACAAGAAGACGGGCCTCCGAGACGCGATCCAGTGTGGGCAGGCGTTCATCAAAGGCCGAAAGGCCATGGTCGCTGTCATGGACTTCACATTCCTTGGCGGCTCGATGGGCAGTGTTGTTGGCGAGAAGATTTGCCGCGCAGTCGAGGCGGCTGCCGACCAGGACATGCCGCTGGTGATTGTCTCAGCATCGGGCGGCGCACGCATGATGGAGTCGGGCTTGTCGCTCATGCAGATGGCGAAGACCGCCGCTGCTTTGGCGAGGTTTGAGGAGATGGGTGGACTCTTCATTTCGGTGCTGACAGACCCAACGACCGGCGGCGTCACCGCCAGTTTCGCAATGCTCGGCGATGTCATCCTTGCCGAACCTCGCGCGCTGATCGGATTTGCCGGTCCCCGCGTCATTCAGCAAACGATCAAACAAGATCTGCCCGAGGGGTTCCAGCGGGCGGAGTTCCTCCTGCAGTGTGGATTCGTCGATCGGGTGGTGTCCCGTCACGACCTGCGAAGCGAAATCTCCAGCATCATCGACTACACGGGCAAGTAATCCATGCATGACGACCAAGGATGGCGATGGCCCCGCATCGCCGCCGCCGCGCTGGTGGCATCGGTCTGCACTGCGCTGGCAGCCGCGCCTCTGCAGATTGCGGTAGCCGCCATCATTGGACCTGCTGCGCTGATCCTCATCGCTCGCCGGGCAAGGCGGGCTTCCCACGCCGCGATCTGGGTGGCGGTGCTGCAGATTCCCCTCTGGCTCTGGCTGGAGCGATGGGTCGGCCCGATCGCCAATGCCGGATGGGCGGCGATGGCGATCTACATGACTACATGGCCCGTGGCCTTCTGCCTGCTGCTGCGGTTCGTCGCCGCCAAGGGATGCCTTCGCCACTGGCCCTCGGCAGTGCTGGCACCCGTGCTCTGGGTTGGTCTGGAGTGTCTTCGGGGCATCGTGATCTTTGATGGGTACCCGTGGTTTCTCGCCGGCAGTTCACTGGTTGGGATGCCCCTTGCGCAGATCGCTGATCTGGGCGGCGTCTGGCTGGTCAGCCTGCTCGCCATTTCCATCAGTGGTGTACTCGCCGACTGGCGGTCGGGTGACCGCTCGACGGCAATCGCCGTGCTTGCCGTGATGATGCTCGCGTGGGGATATGGATTCTGGCGGCTGCGGGAAGAACACGGCGGCGAGACCACATCGGTCCTGATCGTGCAGACCAATGTGCCGCAGACCAACAAGATGGCCTGGACCTGGGAACAACAACAACAGGATGTGGCGGAGGCAATCTCGTTGACCGTGACATCGCCGCACTTGACCAAGGCGGATGTCGTGGTCTGGCCCGAGACGATGCTCCCGGGGGCTGGATTCGAAGTGTCGATGGCGGACTTCCTGCCTTCGCCGGAGTCCTTCGAAGCGCTCTGGTCGTGGTCAATAGTCGCTGAACAACTCACCACATCGATCGGCAAACCTCTGCTTGTCGGTACGCAGACATGGATAGGTGCAGCAGTCGAAGAGGACGGGCAGATGCTGCGTGCGACATTCGAGCAGCAGTTCAATTCGGCCGTGCTTGTAACTCCCGGAGCTGCGACCTCCAGATACGACAAACTCTTCCTCACACCATTTGGCGAACGCATGCCGTATCTCGAATACTGGCCGGGGCTGGCCGAGTGGGCTCGGCAGACTGCAGGCACCGAAATGCTCTTCGACCTGACGGCAAGCGACGAAGCGACGAGGCTATCGCTTGAGCGGCAGGATGGCACCGTGGTGCGCCTCGCCACTCCGATCTGCTTCGAGGACACGGTCCCCTGGGTATGCCGGGCACTGTGCTTTGAGTCCGGCGATCGTGCGGCGGATCTGCTGGTCAACCTCAGCAATGACGGCTGGTTTGGTTCGGTCGATGCGGGGCGATGGCAGCATGTACTTGAGGCACGAATGCGTTGCATCACCAACCGTACGCCCATGGTGCGCGTGGCCAACACTGGCGTGAGCTGCCTCATTGACAGCGAGGGCACTGTGCACGCAACTGGGCCGACGGCCGAGGAGTCCCCGCTCATGCGCTCCAGCGGCACATGGCTGGTGGAGACGACATCGGATGATCGCATGCCGACTGCGAGATTCGTGGGCGACAGCGTTGCATGGTTCTCCCTATTCGGCGGTATCCTTCTGGTCATCGCCCGGCTTCTCCCGTTTTGCACGGAGCCCGACTCATGTTCTGGAGAATGACGATCCTCATCACCTGTTGGCTCGCAGTTGCCGGCTGCGGGGACCGCGCCATGCAGCGGGCCAGCAGCGAACCGTGGAGCACGAGCGATCAGTCTGCAACAAGAAACGCGGATGGATTGCCGGCCCAACGGCCGGTTGTTCCCATGGTGGTCAGCGGCAAGACGGTCTACAACCGCGCGATGGGCGTGCTCACGCAAGCCGCCTCTTCCGAGGATCCTCGCCTGCGTGCCAACGCCGTTGAGGCATTGCGGGAAGGCCCAGCCGATGCGCTTCGAGGCGCATCTCTCGTGGCGTTGGGCGACGAGAACCGGGGGGTTCGCTTCGTCGCGGCCATGACGGTTGGCGATGCGGAACTCTGCGATTTGGCGACACTCCTCGAACCACTCCTCTTGGACGAATCGCTGTCCGTTCGCACGGCGGCAATGTATGCACTGCACCGTTGCGGTCAACCGGTGGATATGTCCCTGTTGGCGACGATGCTTGCAAGCGATGAGCCGGAATGGCGTGCCAATGCCGCGATGGTTCTCGGGCGGCTGGGGAATGCGTCGGCTGTGCCGATGCTCCGTGCGGCGGTGCAGAAGCCGATGCGCGGCGTTTCGCCGATCCGCCGCCGACTCGTGAACCTGCAGGTGGCCGAAGCGCTGGTGCAGTTAGGGGAACGACAGGAGTTGGAAACAATTCGGGCTGCCATCTTCAGCAGCGCCGAGGAATCAGAGGCGACCGCCCTGGCTTGCCAGATCGCTGGGCGGCTCGGCGATAAGGATGTGTCCGCAAACCTTCGGGATCTGGCCGCAGGGACCTCTCCAGGGCGGTACGGGGACGAGGTGCGGCTCGTCGCGGCGGGTGCGGTGGCGGAGTTGGCCCCCTCGGCGGTGCCCATAGAGGCTGTCCTGCCCTTTACGAGTCACCATGAGCCCGGGCTGCGGGCACAGGCGGCCGTTGTTCTGGGCTCGCAGGGAAACCAGTTGAATCTTGGTCCTTTGGCGGTTCTCCTGGCCGACGAGGACCCGTTGGTGCAGGTTGCGGCCGCCAGTGCCGTTCTTCAGATTCTCGATGCCGATTCACTGGCAACGGCAGATTGACAGACCTATGCTTTCGGTGGTACAACGCATGCCCTCGAAGGGCTTCTCTTGGGTAGGAGCAGCCCTCATTTCTCAGCGAGGACGTCTCAGCGAGGACGGATACGACAGTGCATATTCTCACTAAGATTTTCATTGTGCTCGTGACCCTTGCAGCCGTGGCCATGGTGCCACTGGTGGCTGTCTACACGGTCAACGATGACAGTTGGCGGGCGAAGTACCAGAAGTCGGAGAACGAACGGCGTCTGGTGTCCACCCAACTGGCGGAGGCCCAACAAGCCCTCATCGCCGAGCGGGCCCAGATGCAGCAGGAAATCGATGGTCGCGATGTGATCGTCAATCGCTTGCAGCGGGAACAGAGCGACGCCCGCACCCGTGCCGAGACCATTCAGTCACAGGCCGGTCAGTTGCGGGCGGAGCTTGCCCAGTGCAATGCCAACATGCAGGCGCTCGCTGCTGCCAGCGATGTGAACAGCCGCATCAAGGAACGATTTGTGACCGAGAATTACGACCTTCGCGATCGCATCGTGGATGCAGAGCAGGCCGTCATGGAGATCGAGGACAAGTTGCGGCAGGTTCGCTCGGAATACGAGACGGCCAGCGCAGCGGAGCGAAAGGCTCGCGAAGAGAGGCATCGACTGCAGAAGGAACTGGCATCGTTGCAGACGACTATCGAGACCTATGTCGCGCGGTACGGTGAAATCGACGCCGTTGCCGACGCGGGTGCGGGTGTTGCTCCGGATCGCACACTGACAGCGACGATTCTTGCCGTTGCTCGCGAAGGCGGCGGTGTTCTCGCTGAAATAAACGCAGGCTCCCGCGAGGGCATCCAGAAGGACTGGATCATGACGATCGGTCAGGATGGCACCTTCCTTGGACGATTCCAGATCGAAGAGGTCGACATCAACCGCTCCATCGGGCGGGTGACGCTTGAGAGCGAAGGTCGCGGTTTGGTGGGCCCAGGTGCCACCGCCTACGCCATCAAGGGACGGGACTAAGCACCCCCGATGTCGCAGTTCAACCCATCAGCAGCGGTTCGATCGGCGAGGCCGGATGTCTTTACAGGACTGCTTCTTGTGGCAACGATCCTGCTGCTCGGCGGGGTTGCGTGGATGGTCCTGACCAACGCCGAATACTCCAAGACTATCGATGGACAGGGTGGGGGCCCTCTGGAACTGGTCGACGGTCAGTAACTGAATCCCGTATGATCCCCAGTCCCACTGGGAAGCCCCCGGTGGGGGTTGCGGTGATCATCGAGGAGAGTATCAGGTGTTCGACAAGTTGCTGAGTTGGTTCAGCGTTGACATGGGAATTGATCTGGGGACGTGCAACACGCTGGTATGCGTGCGCGGCGAAGGCATCGTTCTCAACGAGCCGTCAGTCGTAGCCGTGAAGCGGGGTACGACCCGGGTATTGAATAACGGAAATGCCGTCGGCTGGACGGCCAAGGAGATGCTCGGCAAGACACCGGGATCCATTACCGCTATCCGTCCACTCAAGGACGGGGTGATCAGTGACTTTCAGATCACCGAGTCAATGTTGAGTTATTTCATCCGAAAAGTCTCGGGTCGCGGCCGAATCATCGGGCCGCGCGTCGTCATCGCAGTGCCATCAGGCATCACCGAGGTGGAGAAGCGAGCAGTGCTTGACTCAGCCGAACGGGCTGGAGCACGCCGGGTCTATCTCGTCGAGGAACCAATGGCCGCCGGCATCGGTTCCGGGCTGCCGATCGTCGAGCCAACCGCATCCATGGTCGTCGACATTGGTGGCGGTACGACCGAAGTGGCGATCATGTCACTGGCCGATATTGCGACCTGCGAGTCTGTGCGGGTAGCAGGCGATGATCTGGATGAGGCGATCATCAACTTCATGAAGAAGAATTACAACATGACCGTCGGCGAACAGACTGCCGAGCGGATCAAGATCGAAGTCGGCTCAGCGGCTCCGGTGGTCGAAGAAACTACTGTCGACATTCGCGGCCGCGACAATGTGACCGGCTTGCCTCGCAAGACGACGGTCACCAGTGAAGAAATCCGGGAGGCGATGCAGGAACCGGTGCAGGCCATTGTCGATGTCGTGACCAGAACGCTTGAGCGGGCGCAGCCGGAACTCGCAGCGGATCTTGTGGACAATGGTGTCTGCATCGCTGGTGGCGGCGCGCTTCTTCGGGGCATTGATGTTGTGCTGTCGGAAGCAACCGGCCTCGATGTCCGCATCGCCGACGATCCACTGACCTGCGTGGCCCGTGGCACGAGCATCTACCTTGACCATCTCGAGGAGTGGAAGGCCACCATGGACTCGGACATGGACGAGGGCTGATTACCTCAGGCCCCCATGCGTGCTCAGGCTCGACAACGCAGCACATTTGCAATAGCACTCGTCGCCCTGACGCTGGCCATTGCCATGTTCCCGACCTCGATGCTGGGGTGGACGCGGGACTTGTCCGATCTCCTGCGGATTCCGGTGACTCCGCTCTCGCATGTGGGCACGCGATTGACGAGTTGGATACGAACCACCGATGCGGAGGAGGAAGTCCCCGGCGATCCCCAGCAGCGTGCTGATCACGCCCGGACCGAGCGAGATGCATTTCGCAGGCTGTACGACGAACAGCGGTTGCGGGCCGATGAGTTTGCGAATCGTCTGAAGGAACTCGAGGAGTTGCCAGAGGGCGCCTATCGCAGCCCTCGCCCACCGCTGACGATCACGGTGGATACGACCGGACTGAACCCTGCTGAAGTGTCATCGCTCGTGGAACTCAAGCGGGGGGGAGAGGCGGCAGATCGTGTGCAGGTCGGCGATGTCGTCGTTTCCGGAAGCGATGTGGTCGGGCGGGTTTCCCGTGTGGGTCCATTTCGCCTCGACATGATGCCGGTCACGAACAACGCAACGGGTCTTGTTTGGGCGGCCATTCGGCCGCCCGATGCAACTTCCGCCGCCGGTCGTACCTCCATCGCGATTCAGGTTCTTGGCGACAGTCGCGGTGTGATGCGGGCGCATGTGGACGGCCGCGAGGAAGTTGCAGTTGGCGATCTTGTGGTATTGAATGATCCTTCTTGGCCGGAAAGCGGGCGAGGGCTCGTGCTTGGAACGATCGACTCCATGGCCCCGCTGGATGAAGCACCGCTTCGCAGCGAACTGATCATCATCCCGCGGCGACGCGCGCGGGATCATGCCTTCGTCGTTGTGCTTGGAACGGGGGAGGGGGAATCGCGGTGAGAATCATTACGCTCGTCATCGCGGTGATTCTCGGACTCGCATTCGACTCGGGATTCGGCGGGCTGTTCACGCTGCGTTCACTGGGCTCGATTACGCCACTTGCCATTCCCTGCATCGTTGTGTTCGTTGCGCTGTTCGCACCGCCGACGGCGGCGCTGGTTTCCGCTTGGCTGATCGGCATGCTCGTTGATCTCTCGCCCGGCCAAAGCGACCTGATCGGCGGCATGCATCTTCTCGGACCTCACACGCTGGGCTATCCGGTGGCCGTATTGGTCATTCTCCGCATCCGCACCGTAGTTTTTCGCCGCCGCATCCTGACCATGGCGATCCTCGTGGCCTGCTGCGTCGTAGCCATGGGTGCAGTGGAGGCACTACTTCTGATCGTCCGCGGGCTCATGCCGTGGAATCCGACAGCAACCGGCGGTGGTATGCCCGCTCTGGCCCGGCTGATCGCAACGGCGTTCTACAGTGGCCTCCTTGCGGTGCCTCTTGGGTGGGGCCTCTTCGCCACGATCGGGTTGTGGCGATTTCAGGTGCCTTCGGGCCGGAAGACCCTGTGGCGGTAGACTTCTGAGCAGTCATGAACGACTGGATCATCAGTGATGGAAACGCGGAGGCCATGCAGGGGCTGTGTGACCTGCGTGCAACATTCGAACAACGAACCGGTGGACTCACCACGCTGGAGCGTCTGACGCGGCGTCGTGGTTGTCCGCCGACGGGATTCACCTGCGATGACGATGGGCGTGCCGCGCTCATCAGCGAGCGGACGGGGCTTCCCCGGATAGTTGGAGAGGGCCTCAGCGACGGTCCTGCTACGCCTTGGGAAGTTCTCGATCAGTTGCCACAATTGCTGGAGGCAGATCTCGCCGAGGCACCAGAACTTGGATGCAATTGCGGCGCGTCAGTTGCGGGCGATCACCGTGTGGATGTGGATCCCATCGCAATTATTTTCCCCGGTGTTGTGTTCGACGCAACGGGCGGTGCAATCCGCGTTGAGCAAGGCGCGGTCATACGACCCAATGCGGTTCTCTGCGGGCCGTGCTGGATCGGCGAAGGCAGCACTGTGGTGGACGCAGCGCACATCAAGGCCTGCACTTCAATCGGACCTTCCTGCAAGGTCGGTGGAGAGGTCGGCGGCACCATCATGCAAGCCTTCAGTAACAAAGCCCACCCGGGACACATTGGCGATTCCATCATCGGCGAGTGGGTGAACATCGGTGCTGGCACCAGCAATTCCAACCTGCTGAATACGTACGGCGAGGTCGTTGTGAAGGGATTGGATGGGCAGCGGCACCGAACGGGGCGGCAGTTCGTCGGCTCATTCATCGGCGATCATGCGAAATTCGCGATCGAGACCCGCATCATGACCGGCACGGTCATCGGCACCGGGGCCATGGTGGCGTCCACCACGCCGCCGCCGACACCGACTCCGCGATTCCAGTGGTGTACTGACGCCAGCCCCCGGGCGTACCGGATTGAGAAGTTCCTCGATGTCGCCCGCACGGTAATGGCCCGCCGCGACCGCGAGTTGGGCTCCGCCGCGGAATCGAAGTTGCGGGCGCTTGCCGAGTAACACCGTGCCCACCCTGTACCTCATTGACGGACACGCCCAGTTCTTTCGGGCCTACTACGCCATTCGCACATCGATGACCAGCCCGGTGACCGGGGAACCGACATCCATGGTCTACGGGTTCACCGCGATGCTGGTGCGGCTACTCCGCGAGCAATGTCCGGATTATCTGGCGGTTGTCATCGACGCAGCGGGTGATCAGGAAACATTTCGAAGCGAAATCTATGAGGACTACAAGGCAAACCGTGAAGAGGCGCCAGATGACTTTTCCCCGCAGGTGGACCGTTGCATTGAACTGCTTGACCGGCTGCACATCCCCGTACTGGGCATACCGGGTGTCGAGGCGGACGACACGATCGCAACGTTGGTTCGGAGGCACGAGTCCGATGATGACCTGACCATTCGAATCATTTCTCGCGACAAGGATTTGACCCAACTCATCGGTCCAAATGTCGAAATGTTCGATGCGCACAAGGAGGCGCTTGTGACACCGTCCGATGTCTTCAAGACGGAAGGTGTGGAGCCGTCCATGGTCCGCGACATTCTTGCGCTGATGGGCGATACCGTTGACAATGTGCCGGGCGTGCCGGGCATCGGACCGAAGACCGCTGCGAAACTGATCCTGCAATACGGCGATATCGAGGGCATTTACGATCACCTCGACGAGATCAAGGGAAAACGGCACGACAATCTTGCACAGTCGCGAGAAATTGTGAATCTCAGCCGGGAACTTGTCTCGCTGATCGAGAATGCCCCTGTGGAGTTTGATCTGGAGGACGCCACATGGGATCCTCTTGGCATCGATGTGTCCGACATCAAAGGGTTCTTCCGAGAACTCGGCTTCGGGCGGTTGCAGGACGAGATCGCTTCACTGGCGACAAGTGATCCCCGGGTAGAACCGTTGTCAGAAGTTGAGTCTTCACAAGCGGCGCCATCCATGGCGGGAACATTGTTCGACACCGGGCCGGACAGGTCGTTCGCATGTTTCTCCGCCGGGTACGAGACCATCTCAGACCGTGATTCCTTGGCAACCTTCATCGACAAGGCACGCAAGGAAGGCATGCTGGCGATTGATACGGAAACAACAGCAGTTCATCCCATGCGGGCCGAACTGTGCGGCATCAGTGCGTCGCTTGGACCCGGACATGGTGTCTATGTGCCAGTGCGATCCCCGGAGAAGGACACCCACCTGGGATCGAAGGAGGTTGTAAAGGCGTTCAAGTCGTTGCTCGCAGAAGCGGAGACGACAATCATCGGCCACAACCTCAAGTACGACTTGATCGTGCTGCGGCGTGCGGGGATCAATGTGCGATGTCAATTGTTGGACACGATGATCGCCGCCTATGTCGATGACGCTACTCGCAGCAGTTACGGCATGGATCCGCTTGCGCTCGCCGAGTTCGAGTACACATGCCTACCGATTAGCGAGTTGATCGGGCGGGGCAAGCACCAGATTCCGTTCGATCAGGTTTCGCTCAAGTCGGCGGCTCCGTATGCGGCTGAGGATGCGGACATCACCTATCGACTCTGGAGTGCGCTGGAGCCACGCATCGCCGAGTTGGATCTGCACCGGCTGTTCGAAGAGGTGGAGATGCCGCTGGTCGCTGTGCTTGCCGACATGGAGCAAGCGGGCGTTCGCGTGGACCGCGATGAACTGAGCCGACAGGAGGAAATCCTGCGAGCGAGGATTGGTGAGTTGCACGTGGAGATTGCGGAGGTGGCGCCCCATCCGTTCAATCCCGACTCTCCCAAGCAACTTGCTGCGGCATTGTTCAACCCGACGAATGCTGAACAGCCCGGACTTGGGTTGTCACCGGTGAAGAAGGGCCAGACGGGTCCATCGACGGATGCCGAGGTGCTTGAGAAACTCGATGCAGATGAGTCTGTCGATACGCCGTTGCCGGGGATCATTCTGGAAAACCGCCGATTGACGAAACTCGTCAGCACATATCTGGTCGCCCTTGCTGAGGCGATCAATCCAGAAACGGGGCGGGTTCACGCATCGTTTCATCAGACCGGTACCGAGACCGGTCGTTTGAGCAGCAGCGATCCCAACCTTCAGAACATTCCAATTCGCACCTCTGTCGGCAGGGAGATTCGCCGGGCATTTGTGGCCGAGCCGGGATATCAACTGGTGACGGCCGACTATTCGCAGGTGGAACTCCGCATGCTCGCCCACCTCAGCCGTGACGATGCGTTGATTGCGGCGTTCGAGGGGGACGAGGACATTCACCGTGCAGTGGCCGCCGAGGTCTTTGATGTGGACCTTGCTGAGGTCACCGGTGAACAGCGGAGTGCGGCGAAGATGGTCAACTTCGGGATCATCTACGGCGTGTCAGCGTGGGGGCTTGCGCGGCGGCTGGGGGCGGATGTCGCAAGGGCGAAATCAATCATCGATGACTACAAGGCCCGTTTCCCCGGTATCAATGCGTTCTTGCAGTCATGTATCGCCCAGGCGCAGGATGAGGGATGGGTGGACACAATCCTGCATCGTCGCCGAAGGATCACCAACATCGATGCCCGAAATCCGATGCAACGGGGGCTTGCCGAGCGGCAGGCGATCAACAGTGTGGTGCAGGGGAGCGCAGCGGATCTCATCAAGGTCGCGATGCTGCGCGTGCACGAGCGTCTTCCAGGCGTAAGTGCCAATGCCCGTTTGGTGCTGCAGGTTCACGATGAACTTGTCATCGAGGCGCCGAGCGATGCCGCTGAGAATGTCAAGGCGATGATGGTGGACGTCATGGAATCGTCGATGGATCTGGTCGTGCCGCTGCGAGTTGATGCGACCATCGCAGAGTGTTGGGCCGATACCAAGTAACTCGTTTAGGCTTCCACGATGGCGCCTTCGTGTGCGAGCAACCACGCTTTCTTATCAAGGCCACCGCCATAGCCGGTCAGTGATCCATTACTGCCAATGACGCGGTGGCATGGCACGATGATGCCGACAGGATTGGCGTTGTTTGCCATGCCAACGGCGCGTACTGCCGCTGGTCGTCCAACAGCCGCAGCGATTTCTCCGTAGGATCGAGTTTCGCCGCAGGGGATGTCGCACAGCGCATCCCAGACATCCAGTTGGAACTCGGTGCCACTCAGGGAGAGGGGGATGTCGTTGACGGCGGCCGTCTGTCCCTTGAAGTAGGCCCGGAGGGCGGTTCGTGCACCAAAGGGGTCACCTGCTCTCCAACTGACATCGTCACCCCAGGGATTCAGCCGGTCGATGTCCATACGGCAGTCAAAGTCGAGCCGGCAGATGCCGTCATCATCAGAGAAGAGGGTCAATGTGCCCAGGGGCGAGGCGCAGATCGTGCGTAGGAGTGTTGTCATGGCCGAAGCATACTGCCGCTCAGAAACCGAGCCGTGTTCATCGCGGTTTTTCGTATCGACTTGACGATCGAGCGGCTCTGGCTACTCTATAGGTCTCTCGATTGGGGCGGTAGCTCAATTGGTTAGAGTACCGG
>CAZJIB010000006.1:0-105586 GCA_964546085.1 uncultured Isosphaeraceae bacterium | reverse complement strand
GACAGCCGACGATTGGCGACATCGGGCTGTGGTACCCAATACGCTCGCCTGAGACATGGGCCGCACTACGCGCCGGTTGACCCGAAACCAGCAGCGCCGCGAGCGGTGGGGGTGAGGTCGTCGACCTCCTCGAAGGTCGCCTGCACCACCGGGGCCACGATCATCTGGGCGATTCGAGTGCCCGTCTCGACGGTGAATGATTCGCTTCCGAGGTTGATCAGAGGCACGCACACTTCTCCGCGATAGTCGGCGTCAATCGTCCCCGGCGCATTGGGCAGCGTGATGCCATGCTTGGATGCCAAACCGCTGCGAGGCCGAACCTGCGCCTCGTAGTTATCGGGGAGTGCCATCGCGAATCCCAGCGGAATCATCGCGACATCACCCGGATCGATGTGAACGGGCTGCTCGCAGGCGGCGTAAAGGTCCATACCCGCGGCATGTTCGCTCTGGTAGGAGGGTACCGTCGCAAGAGAGGAGAGTCGTTTGAAGGCCACGGCCACACGGTGCATCAGCACAGTGTAGAGCAGCACATGGCCGATAATGCACGGGCATGGATCAACACCCCGACACATCGCAGCCGGTCCCCCGCTGGGCGATCCATCGCCGGCTCTATGACTGGATTCTCGGGTTTGCAAAGACACCCGCCGCGCCACTGGTACTGCTGGTGGTGGCGTTCGTCGAAGCATTCGTCCCCTTTGTGCCGCCCGATGCGCTCCTGGCACCCATGTGCCTCGGAGCCCGCCGCCGCTCACTCCTCTTCGCAGTGATCGCCGTCATCGGCAGCGTGCTTGGAGCGTTCATGGGGTATCTGATCGGATCCGGCCTCGCCGGAACAGGGGAGTGGATCGTCGGGGCGGAGAATGTGCAGCGTCTGGTCGCAGAGTTCGCCGAGCGGGGCGATGTCTATGTGTTCGTGGCCGCACTGACACCTGTCCCATTTCATGTGTTGACCATCGCATCGGGCGTCGCGGATTTGAACTTCGGGGTATTTGCCATCGCGTGCATTGTGGGGCGGTCGCTGCGGTATGGACTTGTGGCAACGATCTTCTGGTGGATCGGCCCGCAGGCCAAGCCAATCATCGATCGCTGGTTCAACCTCATCACCATCATCGTGTGCCTGCTGCTCGTTGCAGCGTATGCGGCGATTGTGTGGCTGCGGTGAATCTAGCCGCCGATCGTGCTCATCGTCCGTGAAGGACGCTTGAAGTCATCGCGGTTCATACCGTGACCGGGCGATTTGCCCCAGGCGACATCCCGCAGAAACTGGGCGATGGTGGCATCATCCGCGTCTTTTCGCAAGAGCGGTTTGAGATCCCATTCGTCATCGCTGAAGAGGCACGGACGCAGGCGCCCGTCCGCCATGATGCGAAGCCGATCGCAACCGTCACAGAATGCTCGCGAGACTGATGCAATGATTCCAATGCGGCCCGCGGAATTGGCAATGCGGTAGTTGATCGAGGTGCTGTTGGGCGGATCATCTTTCGGCAGGAGATCGTGCGTTGCTGAGAGCCGCTCAATCATCTCATCCGCCGTGACCACATGCCGGCGTTCCCATCGCCCACCCGCGTCAAGAGGCATGAACTCGATGAGCCGCATGTCGATGGCGTGCTTTACGGCGAATTCGGCAAAGTCTTCAAGTTCGTCATCATTGACACCGCGAATGATGACGGCGTTGACCTTGACCGGCTCAAGGCCCGCGTCCTTTGCGATGGTGACCGCGCGAATGATCGAATCCAGCGAAGTCTGAGAGCGGGTGATCGCGTCCTTTCGCTCTGGACGAAGCGTGTCAAGGCTGATTGTCAATCGTTTGAGGCCATGACGCTTCCACCGCTGTGCCCAATGGGTGCGAAGACGCGAACCGTTGGTCGTCATGGCGAGGTCGTGAAGGCCCAGTGCTCCTGCTTGCTCAATGAACTCATCAAGATGCGGGTACAGCGTCGGTTCGCCGCCAGTGATGCGGAGTTTGGTGATCCCCAGCGACATGGCGATGCGAAGGATCCGAAGGTACTCGGCAAGAGTGAGGAGTTGCAACTTTGGGATGTACCGCACATCAGGCGCCATGCAGTAGACGCAGCGGAAGTTGCAACGGTCAGTAACGCTGAGCCGAAGATCGCGGATCACCCGCCCATGGCGATCGCGAAGCGGGCCGCCAAGTGCCTCCTTGGGCGCCCTCGGCGGCGGCGATTGACCGGCAATGTCAAGGTGAACGGTCATGGGGACCCCGCATGATAGTTGGAAGAAGCGCGGCGAAATACGGCCGCAATCTCTGGGCCGCGGCAATGTGCCACTACCTTTCCAGCATGCGATCAATCATCATGACCGGGGTGCTCGCGGCAAGTGCCGCGGCAGCGGCCGAGACGTGGCATGTGCCAGGTGACTGCCCTTCGATTCAGGCCGCGATCGACGCGGCAGCCGCTGGCGACGAGGTTCTCGTCGGTCTGGGTCGCTGGCAGGAACAGATCGACTTCCTCGGCAAGGCGATTCTCGTGCGAAGTGCATCCGGTGCGGAAGAAACCGTCATCGACGGCGGTCAATTCCGGGGTAGCGTTGTGACATTCCACAGCGGGGAGTCGCGCAGCGCGGAACTTCGGGGGTTCACCATCAAGGGCGGGCGGGCGATTCTTGGTGGCGGCATTTGCATTGTTCGGGCGTCGCCGACGATTCGGCTGTGCCTGATCGAATTCAACAGCGCAGACAAGGGCGGAGGCATCTTCGTCGATCGCGGCGAACCGTCAATCGAGTCGTGTGTGTTTTCCTTCAATACCGCCGGCAACGGCGATGGTGTCTGGTGCAGTCACTGTGATCCGGCGATGACCACCTGCACATTCGCCGGCGACAGCATCGGCTGGGATGACGGGCAGATCGTCACTATCCGAAAGGCGTGCGGCCCAAGTGGCGCATGTTGTGTGGAAGGCGCATGTATCGAAGCCGCCGCGGTGGCGTGTTGGGATGCAGGTGGGCTGTACCGAGGTGATGATGTGTCGTGCGACGGCGCGTGCGACCCCGGATGCGACGAGGATGTCACTGGTGACGGCGTTGTGAATCTGACCGACCTGCTGAGGGTGATCGGAGCATTTGGATTCTGCCAGTGATGGAGTGCATATACTGGCGGAGACGATGAACCACGACCTCTTCGATCGGCCCCACCCGCGGCAGTTGGATGTTTGGAGGGCGATGACCCCCCCTGCAGCGGCTGCAATGCAGTGATCGCCTCCGGACCATGGCGATCGAACTGCATTCCGCGTGGCTGAAGAAGGAGGACCCAGAGATCAGCGACGCCGAACTGAAACAACGCTTGCGAGAGTTTGTCCTTCGTGGAACAGGTTGACTGGATTCGGCGGTTTGTTGAGCCCCTGCATACCGCCGGCATTGACTATGTTGTGACGGGATCGGTCGCCTGTGTCCTGCGAGGCGAGCCGCGACTCACGATGGATGTCGACATCGTCTTGGACATCGGCGAAGCTGCGGCAGATGTGATCGAAATGGATTCGGGAATGAAGGCGGACTTCTACACCGTGGGTTCAGATCCGTTGCATCGCTGGGCCATCGAACACGGAGAGGCCTGCGTACTTGGCGATATCACGGTGATGGTCGCACCAAGCGAGGATGTGATTGTGCGGAAACTGGAGTTTCATCGAGAAGGCGGCTCGGCGAAGCATCTGCGTGATATAGCCTCGTTGCTGGCGATCGACGTGGACATCGACTGCATGTGGATCGAAAAGGAGGTCGCAATTCGCGGCCTCTCGAATGGTTGGGAAGCCGCTCAGAGCGAAGGCTGAGTACCGAACCAATTACTTGCTGGTCTTGCGGACAGTGAGATCGGTAAGGCCCGAGTCGTGCTTGGCGATCATGTGCTCGATGTCGAGGCCCATGAGTTCCATTTCAGCGCGGCCGCGGGCAGTCAGGTCCGCTGGCGACCACGCCGGATCCCATGAGAGCTCAACGGTGACCTCGCCAACATCATCGACCGAGGCGGCCGCAACACGCACTTGTTCCGGCAACAACTCCGCAACCGGGCAATTCGGTGTCGTCAATGTCATGCTGATGTGCACCGAACCATTGGCGTCGATGGCAATGTCCCGGATCAGGCCAAGATCAAAGAGGTTGACCGGAATCTCCGGGTCCTTGACTTGCCGCACTGCGGCGACAATTGCATCGCGAAGCGCATCACTCATTCGGTTGTCGCCTCGCCGCGGCCTTCAAGGGCAGCGATCATCGTGTGCCAAGCAAGCGTCGCGCACTTGACCCGCATCGGGAACTCCCGAACACCCGCGAAGACCGCGAGTTTTCCTAGGTCCGTCGATTCCTGCACTCCGGTCACCATGTCCTTGAACCCCCGAAAGAGAACCCGAGCCTCGTCGAGCGTCTTTCCACAGATGGTCTCGGCCATCAGATCCGCAGACGCTGTCGAAATGGCGCATCCTTCGCCATCGAACGCAACCTCCTCAATGCGATCTCCGTCAAGTCGAAGCGTGATGCGAAGTTTGTCGCCGCAGAGTGGGTTGTTGCCATGTGCCTGATGATCAGCCCCCGCAACAGCACCCCGATTCCGGGGTCGCTTTGCGTGGTCGGTCACCATCTCCAGATACAGTTCTCGCAGGTCTGGCATGTCAGGCAAGCATCCGAATCGCGTCCTGAACCGCCTCTGCGAGGCGATCAAGTTCACTCCGCTCATTGTAGGCCGCCATCGACGCGCGGCAGGTAGCTGCGACTCCGAAACGCCGCATCAGCGGCTCGGCGCAGTGATGACCGGTGCGAATGGCGACGGCTGCGTGGTCGAGGATCGTGCCGACATCGTGCGGGTGTACGCCCTCCACGATGAATGCCAGAATCGCAGCCTTTCTTGGGGCGGTGCCGATCAATTGAACACCGTCGATGGATTGCAGCAATGCCGTGCCGTACTCGAGAAGGTCGTGTTCTGCCGCCGAAATGACATCCAGCCCGGTGTCCTGGATGAAGGCGACCGCCTCACCGAGACCAATTGCCCCGGCAATGTTTGGCGTACCTGCCTCAAATCGGAACGGAACCTTGTTCCAAGTGGTCTCTTCGAACGAGACACTCAGGATCATGTCGCCGCCGCCCTGCCATGGTTCCATCTCGTCCAGCAATGCGTGCTGGCCATAGAGGCAACCGATGCCGGTTGGACCGTACATCTTGTGCCCGGAAGTGGCGTAGAAATCGCAGCCAATGTCTTGCACATTCACCGCAAGATGGCCGGTGGCCTGCGCGCCGTCAACGAGTGTTGTAGCGCCGACTTCGCGGGCCATCTCGCACAACTCGGCGACCGGGTTGATTGTGCCGATCGCGTTGGAAACATGGGCGACTGCGACGATCGCCGTGTGATCACTCAACAGAGTACGGAAGGCATCGATGTCCAGCGACCCATCGTCGTGAATTGGTGCGATCTTCAAAGTGGCGCCGGTCTGTTCGCAGAGGATTTGCCACGGGACGATGTTGGAATGATGTTCCATTTCGGTGATGAGGATCTCGTCACCTTCGGAGAGCCTCGGCCGCGCCCAGCCCTGCGCTACCAAGTTGATGGCCTCCGTTGCCCCACGAACAAATATGATCTCCTCAGGGCGATCGGCGGTGAGGAAGGTTGCGATGGCGGCTCTGGCATTCTCGTAGGCTGTGGTTGCTCGCAGGCTCAGGGCGTGCACGCCTCGGTGAATATTGGCGTTGTCATGCTGGTAATACCGGGATACGGCGTCAATGACCCGCTGCGGCTTTTGCGTTGTCGCCGCGTTGTCCAAGTAGGCAAGCGGCTTGCCGTTGACCTGTTGCAGGAGCGCAGGAAATTGCGAGCGAATCGAAGTGATGGCACCGACTGCGGGCATCACAGGGACCGAACAAACTCACCGTGCGGCAGGCGGTCGAGCAGTTCGTGCTCCAGAGATGCGCGGAGATCGGAATCTTCCAATTCGCTTAGACTTTCGTTCAGGAATGCAAAGATGAGCAGTGTGTGTGCAGCGTCCTTCGGGATGCCACGTGCCTGCAGGTAGAACATCGCATCCGGATCGATCACACCGATCGTCGCGCCGTGGGTGCACTTGACATCATCAGCGTAGATTTCAAGTTGCGGGCGGGCTACCGCCTCGGCATCATCACTGAGAAGGATGTTCCGATTGGTCTGTTTGGCATCGGTCTTCTGCGCGCCTTCCTTGACATAGATGCGGCCGGTGAAGACTGACTTCGCGTTGTCTGCAAGGACACCCTTGTAGAACTCGCGGCTGTCACAGTGTGCCGCGTTGTGTTCGACGCGGAGATGATTGTCCACATGCTGTTCGCCGGTGAGCAGATACATGCCGTCGAAATTGGAATCGCAACGCTCACCGTCCAGGTATGCATGTACTTCATTGCGGACGACACCACCGCCGAAGGTGATGGTGTGCGTGAGCACATGACTGTCTTCTGCCTGTTGCACATGAAGCGAACCAAGGATCGTTGCCGACGATTCGCCACGAACTGCTCGGCTGAGCGACACGGAGGACTTCGCTTCGGCGGTGATTTCGGTTGACGGCAAGAGGAGATGATCGGCGGAGCCGAGGGCGACATGGCTTTCGGCAACCTTGACGGTCGCGCCCACCTCCGCATGCACGACGCACCGCGAAGACACAACGACCGGGCGATCGCCTGCGGCAATGTGCAGGATGTGTACAAGTGTGTCGCCTGCCGTGATCGATGCGCCGTCGGTAAAGGTCGCGTGGTTCAGCAGCGTCATCGGAGACTGGTCGCGGCCCGCGACGCCGTGTATGTTCGCATCATCGGAGTCTCGAAGGGGCGAGGCGTTCTTTGGGGCTCGGGAGAGGTCTGCGCGGTACCAGCCGTTCACAAAGACCAGCAACGGCCCATTCGGGTTGAAGTCAAACGGCGCAATGTCAACATCGGCCGCTGGATCACCTTGGGAGAACTCCGTCTCAGCAAGATGAGACAGTCCTGTGTACCGAAACGCCTCGTCGGATTTTCCGGGGAGGCCCGCAACCGTGAACGAACGCCAGGACTCGCGTCGATCATCCGCCGCGGGACAATCCGCCAATGCCTGTTCATGCAGGTCGGCGAGGAACTTGCTGTTGGTGGTCGCCATGGTCACGAAGCAACTCCCGCGTACCCCTTCGCCTCCAGTTCAAGGGCGAGGGTCTTGTCGCCGCTTCGCACCAGTTGACCGTCTACCATGATGTGAACAAAGTCCGGCACGATGTAGTCCAGCAACCGTTGATAGTGCGTCACGACGATCATGCCGCGTTCGGCATTGCGAAGCCGGTTGACGCCATCAGCAACTGTCCGGAGGGCGTCAATGTCCAGCCCGGAATCGGTTTCGTCGAGAATCGCCAGCGTCGGTTCCAGCATCGCCATCTGGAAGATCTCTGCTCGCTTCTTTTCGCCGCCGGAGAAGCCCTCGTTGACAGCCCGATCGAGCAGGTCTTCGTCGAGCTGGACGAACTCCGCTCGCTCCCGGACCAGATCGAGAAAGTCCATGGCGTCGAGTTCCTCCAGTCCGCGGTACTTGCGAACTGCGTTGATTGCCGCCTTGAGGAAGTACCGGGTGCTGACCCCCGGGATTTCGACCGGATACTGAAAGGCAAGAAAAACACCTTCGCATGCACGCTCATCGGCGCTCATGTCCAGAAGATCTCTGCCCTCAAAGAGTACGCTGCCTTCCGTAATGTCGTAGGCCTCCTGTCCTGCCAGCACCTGCGCAAGTGTGCTCTTACCGCTGCCGTTTGGGCCCATGATTGAATGCACTTCACCGGGGTTGACTGTGAGGTTGACCCCCTTGAGGATCTCGGTGCCGTCAATGGAGGCGTGTAGATTCGTGATTTCGAGTAGTGGCGTCATGGCGGTCATCCAACACTTCCTTCAAGACTGACTTCGAGCAGTCGACGAGCTTCTACGGCGAACTCCATTGGCAGTTCGCGGAAGACATCCTTGCAGAACCCATTGACGATCATGTTGATGGCGTCTTCCGTGTTGATGCCTCGCTGGTTGCAATAGAACAATTGATCCTCGCCGATCTTCGATGTGGATGCTTCGTGTTCAGCAGTAGCTGTACTGTTGCGAACCTCGATGTATGGGAAGGTGTGCGCGCCGCACTGGTCACCCATGAGCATCGAATCGCATTGTGTGTAGTTCCGGGCGTTCTCTGCGCCCTTCATGATCTTTACGAGACCCCGGTAGATGTTCTGTCCGTGGCCGGCCGAGATCCCCTTGGAGATAATGGTGCTGCGGGTGTTCTTCCCGACATGGATCATCTTCGTACCGGTATCAGCCTGTTGGTAGTTGTTGGTCAGAGCGACGGAATAGAACTCGCCACTGCTGTCGTCGCCCAGGAGAATGCAGCTCGGGTACTTCCAGGTGACCGCTGATCCGGTTTCGACCTGTGTCCAGCTGATGCTGCTGCGATCGCCGATGCACTTTCCCCGCTTGGTGACGAAATTGTAGATGCCGCCGACACCGTTCTCATCACCCGGATACCAGTTCTGCACGGTGGAGTACTTGATGTTGGCATCGTCGAGTGCAACAAGTTCGACGACCGCGGCATGCAACTGGTTCTCGTCCCGCATGGGAGCCGTGCATCCTTCGAGGTAACTGACCGATGCGCCTTCCTCGGCGACAATGAGTGTGCGCTCAAACTGCCCGGTGGACATTGCATTGATGCGAAAGTAGGTCGACAGTTCCATCGGGCACTTCACGCCTGCGGGGATGAACACGAAGGATCCGTCAGTGAAAACGGCAGAGTTGAGGGTGGCGAAGAAGTTGTCCGAATAGGGGACAACCGAGCCGAGATATTTCTTCACGAGCTCCGGGTGGTCCCGTACTGCTTCTGACATGGGGCAGAAGATCACGCCTGCTTCGGCGAGTTTATCCTTGAATGTTGTTGCAACGGAGACTGAGTCAAACACAGCATCGACTGCAACGCCGGCCAGCGCGGCCTGTTCATGCAGCGGGATGCCGAGTTTTTCGTAGGTCTCCAGGAGTTTCGGGTCGATTTCGTCGAGGCTCTGCGGTCCGTCGGCCTGAGACTTCGGGGCCGAGTAGTAGATGATTTCGTTGTAGGTGGGCTTCGTGTAGGACAGGTGTGCCCAGTCGGGCTCTTCCATGGTGAGCCAGTGGCGATAGGCCTTGAGGCGCCAGTCCAGCAACCACTGCGGTTCATCCTTCTTTGCCGAGATGAACCGGATGATGTCTTCATTCAGCCCCGGAGGTGCTTCGTCAGCGTCGATGTCGGTGACGAGACCCCACTTGTAGGACTCGGCAAGGCGCTGCTCAAGCAGGGCGTCATCATCAAGGATGGGCGAATCGGGGGTAGTCATCAGATTCTCGTTGCGACTGAGAGTCATTCCCAGCCGGCCTCTCATTCTACCATCGAAAAAGGCGGTTCCGGGCATCCTTTTCTGTGAAATGGCGTCCATCATCCTTTCCAGGGGCAGTCGCGGGGTCAGTTCGGAGCGGTTCGGGAGAGCAGCGGCGACGCGAGTGAGGAGGCGATATGAGAAAGGCCCGGATGGCGGCCCCTCACAATTTCGGTGGGGGTCCCATCCGGGCCTTTCAATGGAGGGGGGGGAGAATCGACGGTGCCGCTGCGGGAGCAGCGGCGACGCGAGTGAGGAGGCGATATGAGAAAGGCCCGGATGGCGGCCCCTCACAATTTCGGTGGGGGTCCCATCCGGGCCTTTCAATGGAGCCGGGGAGAATCGAACTCCCGTCCCGAAACAGTCAACCATCCGCGTCTACGAGCGTATTCGTCGGTTCAATCTCGGCAACTCCGAGCACCGACGACGAGCGTCGGAGCCGCCATGACAGACAAAGTTCTCGTTCCTCCGGGGCCTGTCAACCCTTTGGAACCAGCCCGATGTTTCGGATCACACCCTATCGGGCGTCAAGCGTGATCCGTCGCGGCGATCAGGCCGCGAGGGCGTAGTTGGCGTTGCCAGCTAACAAATTGTGCATCCTTTTATCGTGGCATGGATGCTCCACGGCCCGCAGCGAATAATCTTCCCTGTCCGGTCGAAACCAGGTCGGCCCCAATTGTCAATGAACGACGACAGTATAGCCCCCTCTGAGTCTCAAGCCATTGGTTTTGCGCCGGACTTCGCGACACATGGCACGATGGCCTGCAGAACCCGCAACAACACCTCCACTGGCGTCCCGAGGCCGTCAACCGATGCAATCAGCGAGGCGTCGTACGCACCAAGGACAGGCGCAGTCTCCTGTTCGTAGACTTCGAAGCGCCTTCGAATGACTGCATCGTCCGCGTCGTCGGTGCGACCTTGTTCGGTTGCGCGTTGTTGCATCCGCCGAACCATCTCATCCAAATTGGCCGCAATCATGTGTACGACGAGGAGAACATCAATGTAGTCGTGCATGGCCTCGGCCTGCGCCACACTGCGAGGAATTCCATCCAACAACAGAATGTCGCGGTCAGCGGTGTACAAACCTCTTGAGATGAGTTGTGCGACATGTTGTTCCCAAAGCCGAATTGTCAATTCGTCGGGGACCAGAAGACCCTGCGAGGAGTACCGTTGGAACTCAGCGCCGAGTTCTGACTCCTTGTCCAGCGAGCGGAACATGTCGCCGGTGGCAAGATGAAAAAAACCCGGGATCGATCCGAGGATCTTGCCCTGCGTACCCTTCCCGACACCGGGCGGGCCGAACAACAGAATGGATGGGTAGCGGGGCGCCACGGGCGCACAGTATGGCGGTTTGGCTCGCTGTGGCAAGCGGGTTGGTCGTGGCGAGTACCATCCTCCAGTGATGAACGGACTCACCCGTCGCTGGGAAGAGCCGCCGGCGGTCAATCCCCGGCTGGGACTGATCGACCGGATTCTCGAAGGTCGCGGAATTGTAAACCCTGACGATCGCGAGCATTTTCTCGATCCGAAGTTGAGTGCAATGGCCGAACCGGGCGAACTGCCGGGGGTTGCGGATGCGGCCGCCTGTTTGGCGGACGCGGTAGCGACCGGTCGGAGGGTCATGATCTACGGCGACTACGACGCTGACGGCATCACTGCATCTGCAGTGCTCCACCATGTCATTGCGGCTGCGTCCGGGCGAGAGGGTCCGGGCATTTATATTCCTCACCGCGTTGACGAGGGCTATGGCATCCACAGCGAGGCGGTGCAACAACTCGCCTCTGATGGCGTGGAGTGCATTGTCAGTGTGGATTGCGGCATTACGGCTGTGGAAGCAGCCGATGTTGCTCGCGATGCGGGTATTGAACTGATCATCACCGATCATCACCAGCCCCTTTCCGACGGGTCATTGCCGGATTGCGCGGCCATCGTGCATCCTGGTCTGGAGGGAACGCCCGCAACGCCATTGGCCGGGGTCGGTGTCGCGTTCAAACTGGCGTGGGCGTTCGCAACACAAGTGTCCGGCGGCGAGCGGGCGACGCCGAAGTTGCGGGACACCTTGTTGAACATGCTCCCGCTTGTGGCCATCGGCACCATTGCCGATCTGGTCCCGTTGATCGGCGACAATCGTCCGTTGGTCTACTGGGGACTCAACGGTCTCAGGGACACGGCGATTCCAGGATTGAAGGCGCTGTTGGCAGCAAGCGGCTTCGCCGATGCGAAGACCATTTCCGCGGGGGATGTTGGGTTTCGAATAGCACCGCTCCTCAACGCCGCTGGTCGCCTAGCGCACGCATCCGAAGGGGTGGATCTTCTGACGCATCTTGATGGCGATCTGGCGCGGGCTGCGGCGGAGGATCTCTCCTGCCTCAACAAGGACCGGCAGGGCGTGCAGAAAGCGATTGTGACAAGTGCGCTGGAAGCAGCGGAAGAGGCGGGCATGACTGGCGACGATCGACGGATCATCATCCTCAGTGAGGCGGGTTGGCACCGTGGCGTTGTCGGAACGGCGGCATCGCGCGTACAGGAGCGACATCACCGGCCGGTTATTCTTCTTGCCGAAGACGAGGAGGGCGTGCTGCATGGATCGGCGAGGAGTATCAAGGGCTATTCGATTCTGGAAGGACTGACCTGTTGCGAGGCGCATCTGGATTCATGGGGCGGTCACCCGATGGCCGCGGGAATGAGTCTTCGAAAGGACTCATTCGAGGACTTTGTTGCCGGCATGACCGAACATGCCAACGCCGCCATCGACGAGTCCATGCTCATTGGTCGAGTGAAGGTCGATGCCACGAGCGATCTGCGAGAGTTGTCCCGGGACAATGTCGCTGGACTCGAACGAATGCAACCAACTGGCATGGGAAACCCACAGCCAGTTGTGATCGTTCGCGGCGTTGCAGTACAGACGATCGGCGCCATGGGCAGCGGGGGCAAACACCTGCAACTTCGCGTGAGGGAGCGAGGTGGGAACAGAACGCTGCGGTGCGTCTGGTGGAATCAGGGTGAACGGGCCGCCGAATTACCGTCCGGCACCCTGATCGATCTGGTCGGAAAACCGGCGATAAGTTCCTGGAGTGGGAACCCGGAGTTGACGATTCTGGATGTCGCGTTACCAGGCGGCTAGTTCGCCGACCAGTGGTTCAACGAGATCCTTGAGTGTCACGATGCCCAACGGTGGGCCCCCAGAGTCCACCACAATTGCCATGGCGGTGCTGCTGGTTCGCAGTTTGTGCAGCGCTTCGCGAACCGGCATGTCGGGTGAGAAATGCAGGGTGTCCTTCACAAGTTCACTTGTCTGCGCTTCGGGTTTGAGCAGCGCATCCAGAACCGGAAGAATGCCTGTGACTCGCCCGGATGTATCGACGACGGGCAACCTTGTATGGGGAACCTCACCAATGACGGCGAGCCGCTGCTGCGGCGGTAGTGTTTCGGCCAGACGATTGACCCGTTGCCACGGCACCATTTCGCTGCGAACCGTGAGAGACTGCATGGAGAGTGCTCGATCCGCAAGGGATGTCTGCTCGGCGCTGATTGCGCCGGAGCCGATACCTTCCTTGAACAGGATTCCGAATCGCTGCCGCGGCGTAGCGTTGTGAAGGTCATCGCTGCCCATGATGCGTTGCGTAATCGAACCCACCGAAGATACGACCGCAACAAGGCCTGTTGCCTGCAACATGCGTCCGGACCAATCCAACGGCAGACTTGTCGCATAGGTCCATCGATCGGTATGTGCCCGATAGAGGTCCTTGGGAAGTACCTCGCCAAACACGAACAGCACAGGTACAAGTACCAACGAGTTGACGATGATGGCTTGCCACGGTCCAAGATCCAGCGAATCCAGCAGGCTTGCAGCGCCGTAACTAGCGAGATAGTTGGCGACATTATTGGCTACAAGAAGGACGGCGAGCATCCGGGTCGGTTGGTCGAGCATGCGGAGAATGCGACGGGCGGATCGACTACCGGCGGCCGCGCGCAGATCCACGCGGATACGATTGATCGTGTAGAGCCCCGTTTCAAGACCCGAATAGAAGGCGCTGAGGAGAACCCCAACACACAGAATGATGATTGCGGGGATCATGCGGACCCTCCGTCAATGGAAATGATGACACTGGTCACGCGGTGCTCTGCGACCTCCGCAACCTCCAGTCTCAAGGCGCCGACCCGCACAACATCACCCTGTTCGGGAATGCGACCCAACTTGGACAGAACGAGGCCGCCGAGCGTTGCGGCCGGACAGCGGTCGAGGAACAGCCCTGCGGAATCGGCCCACGTGCGAACATTGGTGCTCCCGCTGAGTTGCCAGCAATCTCCGTCGAGACGGCGGGGTGGCGAGGTCTGTTCTTCCGTCTGCTTGCCGATCTCCCCCACGAGTTCTTCCAGCACATCTTCCAGCGTCACCAGTCCTGCGGTACCACCGTATTCGTCCACGACAATGGCAAGCCGGCACCGCTTGTCGCGGAAGTGACCCAACAATTGATCAAGCGTGGCGTTCTGCGGGATGAACAGCGGCCGCGTCATGTTGGCCTGCAGGAGTGTCGGACCGGCCGCAGCCCGCAAGAGATATCGCTTCACATGCAGCATGCCGAGAATGTGGTCGAGATCTTCGCCCTGTACAGGCAACTGCGTGAGCCTGGTTGCTGTTACGACTTCTCGAATGGCTTGCTCGTCGGCATCGGAGTCGATGGAGATCATCGAGACCCGGGGTGTCATGATTTCCCTCACGCGGATTTGCCCAAGTTCCACAACCTCCCGAATGATCTCCTGCTCGTTCCGATCGATCACGCCGTCGGAACTGGACAGATCGATGAGTGATGCAAGTTCCTCCGCAGAAAGTGGTGTTGGCGAATCCGTTGTTGCCAACCGGGAGAGCGGCGTGACGACCAGGATGTCGACAAGTGCTCTCAGTGGCCCGATGACGCGATGGATCAACAGGAGTGGTTGTGCCAGGAACAACGCCATACCCCGAGGGCGTGCAGCAGCTGCCATCTTGGGGATGACTTCACCAAAGAGTGTGAGCGCAAGCAGGGTGCCGACGGCAATGGCAATGTCCGTGAGGAGGCCGCCCCGTATTCGTAGCAGCAGTACCGAACCGGCTACGAAGTACAGCACATTGGCCGTCATGTTGCCAAGCAGAATCGTGATGAGAAGCCCCCGCGGCTGTTCGAGCAACAGGAGGACCGCTCGTGATGACGAAGTGTTCCGGTGCTTCAATTCCAACCGCTGCGCACCACCCAGACGAAAGAGTGCAGTCTCGGATCCGCTGAAGAATGCGCTGCACACGAGCAAGGGCAGCAAGAAGATCAGGATCGCGATGTTTCCCGGTCCGAAAATGGACACCTCTGCGAGCATCAGGATTCTGCGGCAAGTTGTCGAACGGCAACTTCCACGCGCTCCGTGAACTCAGGCGCCGACTCGTCAGGTTCCATCATCATGGGCGACCCGAACCGAACGTGAACGCAACCGGACCTCGGAATCCACACACCTTGTGGCAACACCCCTCGACCGCCGCTGACATGCACCGGTACCACCGGACGCCGGGCGAGCCTCGCCACAACGGCCAGCCCCGGTCGAAATGCCGCCATCTCTCCGCTTCGACTTCTCGTGCCCTCCGGATAGAGCAACAGGCACCAGCCGCGACTAAGCAGTTGCGATGCTGCGCGGAGGGATCGCAGGGGCGTCTTGCCTCGTTCGAAGCCGAATGCGTGCCAGGCTGACGCGACAACGAACTGCAGTACTTTTCCGCGAAGGTCATTCTCGCTGTCGCCGAAGTAATCGAATGCGGCGGCGACGGCAGTCCGTTCCCGAATCCGTCGAGGCAGCGAATCAAGAATGGCGTGCGTGTCGATGTGGCTGGTATGGTTGGAGGCGAGGATGAACGGCGGCACGAGACCTCGCACATGTTCGAGGCCGGTCGCGGACCAGTCGACGCGGAGTGTCCACTTGGCGAGACAGAGCCCGCCCAGAACCGCCCCACGAGACAGCCTGACCATGGGAAGTTTGAACCTCTGCTCGATGGCGTCAGCGTCGGGCGCGCGGTCGCGGGACTGCTCCCTCATGCGTCTGTCCGTGGTATCTCCCCGGCATGTCGCAGCACCTTCTCAAAGGCGAGTGCGTACTGGTCGAGGAGTTCTGTCGTTGCAGAGGGGAAACTCGGCAACTTCAGCAGTGACCCATTTCCGAGGGTTGTCTGTGGAAGATCGGCTGGGTCGTACACATGGATCGGGTTCTCGGGTGTTGCCGGTAGCCTGGCGATCTTCGACCAGACACCGTGCGTGAACACCGGCTGCTGATGAAGAAGCGGGTATCGCGGCGCCGCAACATGGGCACCCTCGGCCTGAAGCGCATTCGCCAGATCGCCGATCGGCAGCCCGGAGGCCTGCTCGTCGTATCGAACCAGAAACTCGAAGTACACCCGCTCCACATCCGGTGGCGCAAGGAAACACTCGATACCCAATTCCCGTAAGCGCGACGAAAGGTGGATGCAGTTCGCGTTGCGTCTGGCATTGCGATCGGGCATGTGTCGCAGTTGTGTGCGGGCCAGCGCGGCGGCGAGCGGGGCCATGCGAAACTTGAAACCGAATCCGGTGGCGGCGAAGTACCTGTTCTTTGACTGCAGGTGCAACAATCGTTCGTAGTGTCCGAGCCGTACGGCCGACTCCCAGATCGCTTCCTCATCGGTCAGAAGAATGCCACCTTCGCCGGATGGGCAGAGTTTGTTGCCCTGCATGCTGAAGACACTGACATCGCCAAAGGAACCAATCGGCTGGCCGTCACAGGTCGCGCCGTGTGCGTGCGACGCATCCTCGAGTATTCGTAGTCCGTGTCGATCGGCGACATCCTTCAGTTCCTTCAACTTCGACGGCATGCCGAAGAGATGGACGACAACGATAGCCTTCGTGCGCTCGGTGACTCTTCGTTCCACGTCCTCTGGATCCAGACCGAGGCGTTCACCTTCGAGTTCGGCAAAGACCGGTATTCCACCGCAGTGGAGGACCGGCATCACACTCGACCACCAAGTTGCCGACGGAACAATGACTTCGTCGCCCGGTCCGATGCCAAGAGCATGCAGGCCGGCGAGGATCGCCGCCGTGCCATTGTTGTGTGCGAGAGCGTGTGCGCGTCCGGTCAGTGTTCGGAAATCGCTTTCGAGTTCGCCTACAACCGGGTGAATGGAGAGGTCACCGCTGCGGAGGACCTGCAGTACCGCATCCTCATCCTCGGCCGTGATGATCGGCCAACGATTCGCATCCTCCTGATCGAGCGTCACCGCAGGCGAGCCGCCGAGAATGGCGGGCAGACTGTCGGTCGTTGCGGGCGAAGTCACGCGTTAACCGTCCTTGTCATCGTCGTCGGCAATCGATGATCGCATCGATGTATCGGCCATGACATTCTGCATGCGATAGTAGTCCATGATTCCCATGTGACCTGCTCGGAAAGCCTCCGCCATGGCCTTGGGAACCTCCGCCTCGGCGAGGACCACCAACGCGCGGTTCTTCTGTTCTTCGGCGCGAAACTCCTCGGCCTCTGCGACGGCCATGGCTCGGCGTTTCTCCGCTTCGGCCTGGAATCGTGCCTTGTCGGCTTCGGCCTGATGGGCTTGCAGCTTTGCACCGATATTCTCGCCGACATCGACATCCGCAATGTCGATCGACAGGATTTCGAATGCCGTTCCGGCATCGAGCCCCTTCGCGAGCACGGTCTTGGAGATTTTGTCCGGGTTCTCAAGTACCGCCAAGTGTGTGCCGGCGGAACCAATGGTGGAGATGATGCCTTCGCCGACCCGGGCGATGATCGTTTCCTCAGTGGCGCCGCCGACGAGGCGGGCGATGTTCGTTCGCACCGTCACGCGTGCCCTTGCGCGAAGCTGAATGCCGTCACCGGCGACCGCGTCGATGGTGCTCTTGCCGGAGGTGGGAGAAGGGCAGTCGATGACCTTGGGATCCACGCTCGTATGCACGGCGCCGAGTATGTCGCGACCCGCGAGATCGATCGCGGTGGCATTGTCCCAGGACAGGTCGATGCGCGCTTTGTCCGCGGCGATCATCGCGCGCACGACATTGGTGACCCGGCCGCCGGCGAGAAAGTGTGCCTCCAGAAGATCGGTCGGCAGATCGATGCCAGCTTTCTTGGCGCTGATGCGATTGATCACGATGGTCTTGGAGTTGACCTTTCGGAACTGCATCATGATGAGGTCGATGAATCTGACCTTGGCGCCACTGATCCACGCCTGCAGGTAGAGGCCGATGTACTTCAACACCATCCCCACGATGATCAGCAGGAAGAGTCCGCCGACGATGAGGCCGCCGATGGCCCAATAAGAGAGTGCAAGGAGCGTAGTCATGTGCAAGTCCTTCCCTTCAGGGGCGACAGTGTATCAAGGGGTGGATTCACGGACCTTGAGCTGATTGTCGTAGGCGTCTACGACGGTTACTGGCCGCCCCGCTTCGATCGACCCGCTTTCCGCCATGGCATCCACCCGCTCGCCATCGATCCGCACGACACCGACAGGTCGAAGCACGGTGACGGACTCACCCTGCTTTCCGACCATTCCCCGCATGGCCTCAGCACGTTCCCGGCGTTCGATTTCTGATGCCTGAAATGCATCGTCTGGATCTTCAATGACCGGGCCGCCGAGAATCATCCTGCGGGCCAGCGGCGAGGCGGCCCAGATTCGGAACCCGATCCACACGACGACTGGGCCGAGAACGACATACGTGCCGAGGGCGACCATTCCGATCGTGGCATCGTGCAGGAAGAAAGCCACAAGCGATCCCACAACTGCGACAGCGCCGAGAAGGGCGAGCAAGCCACCGGAGGGCACAAACAATTCGACAAAGAAGAGTCCGAGTGCGACAGCAATGAGAATGAAGGCCCAGATCAACATGGCGCCGTTGGCGGCGGGTGCGGATTGGGCAAGTAGGCTCGTCAACTCGGGCATTCTTCAACCTCGATCGTGAGTCCTGATTGTATGACACGCACGGTTGATCCGGCGTCAATCCACTGGCCACTTGTGACCGCATCATGTAATTGTCCGTCATGTTCGATACGGCCGCTGGGTCGCAGGTCGGTGGCGGCGATGGCGATGTCTCCGATTGTGGGCCGCGGCGAGAGATTGGGGTGTGGGACAGGAACCGATTGTCCCAGCAGTTGGTCATCGAGGACAAGCCTCTGGAAGAGCGCTGCGCCGCCAAAGAACCGCAGCATGATCCAGATTGCAATCGCAGCGAGCCCACCACCGCCGATGGTGGTGAGGAGTCCGGTCAGGAGTTGCTGTTGGCCGATGGGCGAGTCGAGATCACCGGTGACAAATGTTCCGATCATCCCCAGGAAGAGGCAGAGCACGCCCGCGACACCCGCAATGCCCGTTCCGGGAATCAGGAAGAGTTCGGTGGCGATCAGCGCCAGGCCGAACACAACCAGCACGATGTCCCATGTTTGGGCGAGTCCCGCCAGCCAGGGTGCGCCGAGCAGGATGGCGAGGCAAATCACCGCTCCCGTCCCAAAGAATCCTGCGCCTCCCGTCGCCATTTCGACGACGATGCAGATAATGAAAATGGCGATGAGGACGAGCCGGACCGGCCAGCTGATCAGGAGCCTGACCAGCGACTCCGACCACGTGCGATTGAGACGTCGCACCGATGTTGCGCCGAACCAGTCGGCGAGTTCCTTGTCATTTGCAATCGATGTGTCTGCCAGACCGTAGGCCATCGCGGCACCGGGCTTGAGCGTCAACAAGCGATCGTTGGGAACGATCTGTTCGACCAGTTCCCAACAGTCGGCATCGTCGGATGTCAATGCGAGGCGAGAGGATGGGAGTTCCATCAGCATCGTGGGATCAATCGGCGGACCTTCATCAGGTGCAGCAGCATCTCGCAGGGATTGAAAGAAGGGGACGATTGGCGCAGCTGCGCTTTGAGGATTGTGGATGGGAGAGAAATTGCGCGGAGGGGGTTCGCCGAAGACTGTTTCGTACTCTGCGGCGTTGACGCAGATCGTTTCACCGGTCTTCGTATTGCGAAGCAGCCAGAGTTCAATGCCGACACTCACAAATGACTCGACGAGGCGTTCGTCATAGTGGTTGCGGCGCGCCGAATCGACGACTTCGACGAGGATGGGCGACTCGACCTTGGCCCGTTCTGTTGCAGGGATTGGGCCCAGTGCGGTAATCGGTGCGGCATCGCCGAAGGTCGCATCGGGGGAGACGATGATGTCGCGGCAGGCAAGGGCGATGATCGTGCCTGCGGAAAAGGCTCTCGGGTGGATCCATGCCACCGTATTGGGTGGGGCCTTCGTCTTGAGCGTATGACAGATGTCGAGCGTGGGCAGGAGGCCGCCGCCCGGGGTGTTCAGTTCGATGACGATGGCGTCAGCATCTGCGGCCTCTGCGAGCCGTCGTTCCAGGCTGGTCGCAGTGACCTGATCGACACCGCCCCGAATGGTGATGACCACTACCTCATCCGCCTGCCGATAGGCCGGCACTGCCGCCGGGGACGACGACACAACCGCCAATAACGCTTCCGCAATCACCATGCCCGCCAGTCTACGCATTGTGCGGCGGAAAGGCAGCGGGAGCAGATCGCGAGCGAAAATGCAGAGGGGGGGGCAAAAAGGCACCAGCCGCGACCTTGGGGGTCGCGGCTGGTGCGAGATAAAGAACTGATGAACTGAACTCAGTCGTGGCGGAACTGGGATACGCCGCCGTATCGGCCATCGGTCTCATTGATGTCGCCATAGGCGATATGCGTGAGCACGATGTCGTGTCCGGTGCCGTCACCCGTGCCGTTCGCCGGGTTCGCAGCAAGAGCATCGGGCTCTTCCTCGAAAAGGTTGTCGGGAATCGACAGGCCGCTGGCGTTGCTGATGTAGTTAGCGTTCTGCGGATAGAAGGTATCAAGTGTCTCGGTGTGGTTGTCGCCGAAACAGACGATGCCCTTCCACTCGCCGTCGATGCCATGGAACTGGGTCGACAACGAGTCTGGGTTGGCAGCGATGTCACCATCGGCCGGGCCGCGTGTGCCAACGACTGCAAACGAACTGTCGTTGATCTTGTGCCAGCCCCAATGGTCAACACGTCGCTCGCCGGTCACAGGAATGATCCCGTAACTGTTGTTGCAGATCGCGCTGCCACCAATCTCAAGTTCATTGCTGAACGACTCGTCCCACAATACGCCTTCATTACTGCCATTTGGCGGCTCATACACTTCAAAGTTGTATGTGGTCATCGCGCCGACATTGCCGTTGGGCTCCGTTGGTGCCATGAGCGTATCTGGCGTGTAGAGATTCTGCATGATGCAGAGCGCGAGGAGCGACCCGTGGTCGTTCCATTGCAAGTCCTCGGGTCCACGGCCTTTGATGTACTGGCCGAGTTGAGTATCCTGCTGTCGCTTCTCAAGTCCAGCAATCGGGAAATACCCAGCGTGATCGCCGGCCCAAGAGGTCCAGCCTTTAAAGATGCCGTTGACCTGGCTCGCATCCTTGACGAGCATGGCCTGTGCCCGCGCCCGTCCAAGCGCCGGCACGAGGATGCTCAACAGGAGTGCGATGATGGACATGACCACCAGCAACTCGATGAGCGTAAAGCCCTGTTTCCTTCGGTTCATTGGGATAGTCTCCAGTCGATAATCCATTTCATCGGTGTTGGTCATTACGGCAGCAACTCATCCCATGATGCGATGACATTCTTGCCATCGGCGCTGGCCAGCCATGACATGGAAAGCCAGACATCACCAGAGGGGGCTCCGGGATAGGTCAGGCCGCCTGCAAAGTCGGAAAAGTCCGCGTCGAACATGTTGTCCTTGACAAAGCCAAATCCATCGCGGGGTTCATACTGGACACCCTGGGCCCAGAACGACTTGCTGTAGTGCGCGGAAGCATCGCCCGCGACAAAGATGCCTTCCCACTGCTGGTCCGGGCCATGGAACTGAAGCGTCGGGGACTTGGAGTATTCCTCGCCCTCGATCGTTCCCATGTTGGTCCCGCGGTTAGCGAGCATGACATCGTCGGTACTGGCCTCCGAGCTCCACCGTCGCTTCATTCGGTCGCCGCACAATGTTAGGTGGGCGTATGAAACATGGCAGTTGTCCGTCGCGGACCCACTGCCGGAGTGGTCGCCGGACGGATCACCGCTAAAGTCGGGATCCCAGTAGGAATCCTGGCCGGTGGGGTCGTACATCGAGTAGTCGTACGCCACCTCTGCGGCATCCTTGGAGGAGTCGCCCTTGGCAATGACGATCGGATTTACTTCGACAGGGCCGACGCAGACATCAGGCGTGAAGTAGTTCTGAGCGATCATGGCCGAAAAGAGGTAGCCCGTCCTGTTGAAGGTGTACTGAGGAGGGCCCATGCCAGGGATTTCCTGGCTGCCCATTGGCCCCGTGTACGAGCCGCCGGTGCTGCCCATGTCTGCCCGATCACGATTGATGTGACTGGGTTTGGGCATATCGTTGTTGTTCTCGGCCGCAAAGATGGAGAAGGTCTGGTAGATACCCTTCGCCTGCGCCTGATCTCGGCGTGTTCGTGCCGCAGCCATCGCACCTGAAAGCGCCGGCAAGAGCAGGCCCATCAGTAGTGCGATAATGGCAATCACGACCAATAACTCGATCAGCGTGAAGCCTCGTATTCTTGTGTGTCGCATGTGTCGCATGTTCGCAGTTCTCCGTAATGGTTGAAGATCAAATAAGAACGGTGGCAAGTCGGCGAGTCGCCCATCGTCGCCTGTGAAGGTCCCTCTCCCTGACACGAGAGAAACGCAGCGGCGAACAGGACGGTGACTCCGGCGACAAGCCGGTGTACATGGCCGACAGGGACATTCATTGCCCTGCCGTTGAGCGGATCGATCACATTGATCGAATGGCACCGCACGCACCGACGACGAACCCTGTAGCGACCCGCTGAATTGAGACATGGCGGGTTCTGGCCGAGTCGTCGGCGATCACATTGTCTGACCAGTGCGGCGGAAGAATCTGCCCGCAGAAAAGCAGGCGAATAAGAGCGGTCAACCGAATCATGGTTGCCACAGCGGTCTGTTCCCCGAAGAATCTATACATGGTTGGGGCGGGCAAGGATCCCGTCAACCCCCCAAGGAGATGAAATCGGCGTACTTTTCTCTGCGCGTCCGATAATCAGCCATCATTCGGCTCCACTTCGAACACGACATCGACCTCCACGGACACCCCAGCAGGCAGCGCAATGGCTCCGACGGCCACCCGCGTGTGGCGGCCGGCCTCGCCGAAGACCTCCTGAAAGAGATCGCTCGCACCGTTCGCCACGGCCGGTTGATCGCCAAACCCGGCATCGGACGCCACCGAAATCCGCACTTGCACCACGGAGATCACCCGATCGAGGCCCCCTCTGAGCGTATCTGCGGCTACTGCCAAGGCATTGAGGCCGCACTGCCGGGCAGCAGCATTCGCTTCCTCAATTGACACAGCCGACGGCACTGCTCCTTTGCACGCGATGGATCCATCTTTCAGAGGAAGCTGGCCGCTCACATACAGGAGGTTGCCCACCAACCTGGCCGGAACATAACTCGCAATGGGCTTTGGCGGTTCGGGGAGGACAATGCCGAGTTCGGCCAGTCGCTGTGCAACACCGGGCATGGCCGCGATGATACGCACATCCGGACTATCATGGGTGCCATGGAACTGTATATCGACACAGCGAACATCGACGAGATTCGGGAAGCGGCCGCCATGGGCGTCCTCGACGGAGTGACGACCAATCCGAGTCTCGTAGCAAAGGAAGGCGTTGACTTTCATACCCGTCTCGCTGAAATCTGCGACGTCGTTCCCGGCCCGGTGAGCGGGGAAGTTGTGGCGACCGAACACGACGAGATCATTCCCGAAGCGGAACAGTTGCTGACCATTGCGCCCAACATCGTGATCAAGGTGCCTTGCACCGTGCACGGTCTTCGCGCTTGCAAGACGCTGTCCGACCGCGGTGTCCGCGTGAATATGACGCTGTGCTTCCAACCCTTGCAGGCGATGCTCGCAGCGAAGGCGGGCGCCTTCCTGATCAGTCCGTTTCTTGGCCGCATTGACGACATCGGCGGCGACGGGATGGAACTCATCCAGCAGATCCGAACGATCTACGACAACTATGGATTCACGACGAAGATCCTCGCCGCGTCCATTCGACACCCTTTACACCTCGTGCAATGTGCGCTCATCGGCGCAGATGTCGCCACGGTGCCGTACAAGGTGATCGCGCAGATGATGGACCATCCACTTACAGACAAGGGGCTGGCGAAGTTCCTCGCCGACTGGGAGTCGACGCGACAGGCCGCTGCCGTCTGAACTCTCGGCTACGCCGCCGCTACAAACGCAAGCAAAATCAGATTCGCCAGCACACTGATTCCCAGCAGGACCCAAAGTCCGATGGGCTGGGGGGCAGCCTTGGCAGGATCAGGTCGTTGCGCGGCGACCGGCGTCGGCGGTCCGGGGGAATGAGCCGTTTCTGCAAGCATCTGAAAGTCAAGGGTGGGCTGCGCGAAGTGCGGCGTCTTCCCCTGCTCAACCATTTCCAGATCTTCGATGACATCCATCGCCGTCTGGTAGCGTCGAGCGACACTCTTGGCCATCATCATCTCAATCACCTGGGAGAGTCCCGGTGACAGCGAGGGGTTGATGTGATCCGGCGGGGTAAGCGCCTGTTTGAGGTGCCGGTGCATGACATCGGAGGGGTTCTTCCCCTTGAAGGGCACCTGGCCCGTGACCATGTGGTAACAGGTTGCGCCAAGACCATAGATGTCTGCCGCGGGCGTGATATCGACCTTGCCGCGTATCTGCTCTGGACTGATGTAATACGGTGTGCCGTAGGCGCGACCTGCCTCGGATTCCGCGGCCTCTTGATCCGCCAGTGCGCGGGCGAGACCAAGATCGGCGAGCTTCACGGTTCCTCGCGAAGAGATCATGATGTTCTTCGGCTTGATGTCCCGGTGAATGAAACCAGCGTCGTGGGCGTGCTGCAGTGCAGCGGCTACCTGCTTGATGATCCGAATGGCATCCGCTTCCCCAAGTCGCTTCTCGCTGACGATCTGTTCATAGACCGTTTCGCCATCCACATACTCCATGACAAAGTAGTGATGATCGCCCGACTGTCCGACATCGTAGGCCTGCACAATGTTTGGATGATTCAACTTTGCCGCGGCGCGGCCTTCCTTGTAGAACCGATCGAGGAATTCCTTGTTGTCGGAAAACTTCTGGGGCAACACCTTGATGGCGACGGGCCGGTCAAGACTCTCCTGCTGCGCAAGAAAGACAGTCGCCATCGCACCGGCGCCGAGTTTGCGAATGATGCGATACCCGGAGATCCGCTGTGTCGACCTCCTCGCGTCGAACTCCGTGTGAATTCGTTCGATCTGCCGCCGAGTGACATATTGGTGGTTGATCAGGAGATCGACCAGTGTGCGGCCGACGCCCTCCCCGTCACCTCCATCAAGAAGTGAGTTGCACTCTTCCAGTTCCTCGGCGGTCACCAGTCCATTGTCAACGACGATCTTGCCCAGCGCCGTCTCAAAGCCGCTGGTCGTTCCACCGGGGCTGGTCGGCCCGTCGGATTCGGATTGTGTCGGTGTCTCGTCGGACATGCGCCTGCTCCTCAGAAGGGGACTATTGACCGGTATGCCGGTAGTGTCAAGGCAGGCGGTAGCATGCACCCCCCTCAGGGGCCAGCGACCATGGGAGATCCACAGAGAATCTTGTTCATTCGCCCCAGCGCGCTGGGCGATGTCGTCCGGAGCCTACCGGTCGTGGCCAGCCTGCGGGCGGCCTTCCCGGAGGCGACGATCGACTGGCTCGTGCAGACCGAGTTCGTCGATGCAGTGGCTGCCCATCCGGATGTCACCGCCGTCATTCCGTTCAATCGCAGCAGGTTGGGTCGGTGGTATCTCCCGGGGGGGCTGCGGAGCATCCGAACTCTCGTGGGGCAACTTCGAGAGCGCCGATACGACTTGGTTATCGATGGACAGGGGCTCGGTCGAAGCGGATACCTTGCGAGAGCCACCCGGGCGCCTCGCCGTGTTGGTCCGGATGACGCAAGGGAGTTTGGCTGGCTGGGGTATACGCAGCGGGTCAAACGGCACAAGACGCACACGGTCGAGCGGATGCTGGAACTGGTTGAGGCGATCGGCGTTTCGCCGGTAACGATCGCAACTCTGGCAGCGCGGGAAGAAGATCTTGTCTGGTGGTCGCAGCGACGAACGGAACTGGGAATCACCGAAAACCCGGCCGTCCTTGCGCCCACTGCCCGCTGGGAGTCCAAACGCTGGCCGGGCGAACGATTCGCCGCACTCGCCGAGCACCTCCGTGAGGTGCACGGTCCGGTCGTGCTTGTCGGCGGCCCCTGGGAGCGAGGTCAGGTTGCAGCGGTCGCCGCCGTTGACGGCATTCATGACCTCCTTGACGACATGACCGTGGGCCGATTGATGGCCATCATCAGCACCTCGGCAATCACCGTGGCGAATGACTCCGCTGCGCTGCACATCGCCGCTGGATTTCACCGCCCCTGTCTCGGCCTCTTCGGACCCACGCCTCCGTCCGCTGTCGGTCCTTGGCCGGACACGGAGGATGTTGTCGCGGCCCATCGGCCGCACGGGACGCACTACCGCGACGCATCGCTTGGGGACCGGCTCATGCGAGAGATCGAACTGGATGCAGTCATCGCCCGCGTCGATGCGAAACTCCGCGAAAGCAGCGGGGCGTGATGCGGTGGCCTCGCCCACTGATTCTGGCAAGTGCATCGCCGCGCCGCCGCGAGTTGCTCGCCAAGGCGGGCATCGAAGCGCTACCGTGCCCGCCTGGCATGGACGACGGACGGCTCCAATGCGGAGACTGTCCGCCGCAGCAATGGGTGGCCGTGCTGGCCATCATGAAGGCCAATGATGTGATGGCACAGTTGCGGCACCGATCCGGCACCGTGCTGGCCGCCGATACGATGTGTCTGGTGGACGGCGAGGCCTACGGACAACCAACGGATGGAGAACAGGCCCGTGCAATGCTCGACCGGATGCGCGGGCGAGATCACGAAGTGCTCACGGGTTGGTGCCTGATGACGGCGGATGGCAGGTGCACTCGACATGGCACGGAGGTGGTCACTGTGGGCATTGGAGCGATCAGCGACGGGGAGATCGATCAGTACATTGACTCAAGGAGATGGCGAGGAAAGGCGGGCGGTTACAACCTTGCTGAGCGCGTCGGCAGCGGTTGGCCGATCACTTGCCGAGGGGATGCCACCAGTGTGATGGGACTGCCGATGGATCGACTTGCAATGGAACTGGCTTCATGAACGGACCGCTGCCCAATTGGCTTGATGTGCTGGCCGCGCCAGCATCCCGGCTGTACGGCGCGGTGGTCAAGTTTCGCAATCACTTGTACGACCGCGGTTGGAAAGTGCAGAGGATGCCGCTTCCAGTCATTGCAGTCGGCAACCTGACGGTTGGCGGGACCGGCAAGACGCCTCTGGTCACATGGATCGTGCGGCAACTTCGCGAGGCCGGTCATTGCCCTGCGATTGCCATGCGAGGATACGGATCGGCAGATCCGAGCAGAGCGGACGAAGCACTGGAATACCGCGAGCGGCTCGGCGATATCGAGATCATTGTCGGCCCGGACAGGTGCAAGGGAGTCTTGGAATATGTCGCTCACGGTGGCAAGGCCGATTGCGTGGTTCTCGACGACGCATTTCAGCACCGCCGGATTCATCGCGATTTGGACATCGTGGTGATTGATCTGTTGCGCGATGCGTTTACGCAGCGCATGCTTCCTTTGGGTTGGCTTCGCGAACCAGTGTCTGGACTTCGCCGGGCGGATGCGATCGTTGTCAGTCATGCGGAGCGGAGCGATCCTGCGTTTTCCGCGAAGGTGGCAGCGGCAGCCGGAGAGGAACCTCTTGCTTGGACCGCGCATCGTTGGCGTTCGCTGCAGGTACACGACGCCGACGGCGAGCGTCAAGAGGGTCTTGATTGGCTGACCGGTCGTTCGGCGGCTGTTCGCCTCGGCATCGGGCATCCCGGGCCGGTCATCGAGGCGTTGGTCCGGCTGGGTTGCCGCGTTGCGAGGCATCTTCCGGCGGGGGACCATGAACCGTTTTCGGCCGGTGAGGTCGTGCAGTTGACAGCAGCAGCCCGCAATGTCGATGCGATCGTCATGACGCTCAAGGACTGGGTCAAGGCCCGAGGCGTGGTGGACATGTCTGCTCTTGCCTGTCCCATCGTCGTTCCCGACCTTGAATTGGAGATGGTGGCGGGAAGCGACGCACTCCAGGCGGCGATTCTCGGCGCAGTCGCGGTACGATGTGTGGGTGAAGAGCCTGCTTGATCGTGTTCTGAGTGTCGATTCGCCCGTCGTGACGGTTGTCGGCGATGTCATGTTGGATGAGTTGATCCAGGGTGATGCTGAACGGCTCAGCCCCGATGCGCCGGTCCCGGTACTCGATGTTCGCAGTCGCCATTGGCGATGTGGAGGCGCTGCCAATGTTGCGAAGTGCGCCGCCGCACTCGGCGCGCGGGTTCGATGCATCGGTGTGATTGGCCAAGATGACGCGGGACAAAAACTCTGTGAACTGCTGTCCGCACCGGACATTGATGTGGCGGGAGTGCGGGCGTGTTCCGATCGTCCCACGACGGTAAAGCGGAGCATTGTCGGGCTCGCGCAGCACCGCCATCCGCAGAAGATGTTTCGGCTTGACGAAGAGTCCAGAGCGCCGCTTTCGGAAGGGGACTTTACGGCGTTGCTCGCCTCGCTCGCCGAGGTCCTTCCAACATCCGACATCGTGTGTATGGAGGACTACGGCAAGGGCGTGCTGGGGGACCAGCGGACGAGGGCGGTCATTCAACGATGCGCCGATGTGGGCGTTGAGGTCGTTGTCGACCCCGCCAATACAGATGACTACGAATGCTATCGAGGCGCGACAATCATCACGCCGAATCGAAGCGAACTTGAACGGGCGATGAACTGTCGTCTCGATGATGCTGATCCTGTTGAGGGCGCAATGGAGTTGGCCGAGGCAATGCGAGTCTCGCTCGATCTACATGCAGTGGTGGTGACTCTTGATCGGCATGGCGCAGTGCTTGCAGAGCGTGGGTCCGCGCCGTCGCATCTTCCGACACGCGCGAGGTCCGTTTACGATGTGACCGGCGCAGGCGACATGGTTGTCTCAGCGATGTCGGTGGGACGAGGCGGTGGGCTTTCGTGGTCTGACGCGGTGGAACTGGCAAATGTGGCTGCGGGACTGGAAGTTGAGGCATTCGGCGCCACACCGATTCCGATGTCGCATGTGCAACAGGAACTGCTGCGAGAAGGGAATGCGGGGAAGATTCGCAGCCGTGAAGAATTGGAAATCGAACTCGGAACGCTTCGTGATGCGAATCGCCGAATCGTGTTGACCAACGGGTGCTTTGATGTCATCCATGCGGGCCATGTGGCGTATCTGAGAGAGGCAGCAAGACGGGGGGACATCCTGATTGTCGGCATCAATGGCGACGATCAGGTGGGAAGGCTCAAAGGAGAGGGCCGGCCGATCTATCCGCTGCGGGAGCGCATGGAGATCCTCGGCGAACTGCAGTGTGTGGACATCGTTGTTCCGTTCGAGGAAGAAACCGCGGAAGCGTTGATTCGATCAGTTCGTCCAGATGTGTATGTCAAGGGCGGCGACTATGCCGCCGCGGACATCATCGAGTACCCGCTGTTGAAGGAACTCGGCATCGAAGTTGAAGTGCTCGCCCATCGACCGGGACTCGGCAGCACGGCGGTGGTCGAGCGAATTCGGGGCGACATGTGAGCGGAATACCGCAGAGCGAGTATCGAGCGAGGCGGGGTCGAGTACATCGCGGCCTGAAGGGTGCCGCGGGGTTGGTGTTTGCTGGAGATGCGAGCGATGGGGACGCCTCTTGGCGCCCACATCCGCATTTCGAGTATCTCACGGGCGTGGCGGATGAGCCCGGTGCGATCCTGCTTCTTGACAGCACCCATCCAGTTGAGTCGAGGCGAGATGTCCTGTTTCTTCGACCACTCGATCCTGAGAAGGAGCAATGGGACGGACTGAGGAGTCACATCAGTGCGTCACTGCGGGAGCGGACCGGGTTTCAGACGGTGTATCGAACCGGCATGTTGGGACGGGTGCTGGCGATCGTTTCAGAGCGAGTTCGGCAGTTGGCCACGCTTCATCCGACGGCGGCGTTTGATCAATCCCTGCCGCCCGACCTTGAGATCTGGCGAAAGGTCGCGAAACGAGCGCCGGGGTTGGAGGTTGTCAACAGGTCGTCGCTGATCGGTTCGCTGCGTGCAGTGAAGTCGACTGCGGAGGTGGCGTTGATCAAGGAGGCCGTCAAGTACACGGCCGGCGGGTTTGAGGATGCTGTCAGGTCGATCGAACCAGGGATGAATGAGTCGGTGGTGCAGTCCACATTGGAACACGGGTACGCCGTGCGCGGAAGTGATGGCCTCGGTTTCGATTCAATCGTAGGAAGCGGCATCAATACGACGGTGCTGCACTATGCCGCCAACGATCAAGCGATCGAAGATGGCGAGTTGGTGTTGATCGATTCCGGCGCAAGGTGCGGCGGGTATGGCGCGGACATTTCGCGAACGGTTCCGGCGTCTGGCGTGTTTACGCAGCGGCAACGGGAAATCTACGAGATCGTTCTGCAGGCGGAGGAAGCGGCAATTCGCGCCGTCAAACCCGGTGCGACATTTGCCGCGATTGATGCTGCGGCCCGCAAGGTCATAACAAATGCGGGCTTCGGCGATGCGTTCATACATGGCATCGGGCACCACCTTGGACTGGAGACGCACGACGCTTGCGGCAACGAGGCGCTGAAATCCGGCGCAGTGATCACGATCGAACCGGGCATCTATCTTCCGGATGAGCGCATTGGTGTTCGCATTGAAGACGACATCCTGGTGACGCCAAAGGGTCGCCGGAATCTCTCAGCTGCGATTCCTCGCAAGGTTGCCGACATTGAGAGCCTCATGAGTTCACGCTGATGCAGGATCCAGAGTTCGAGGCTGCCGTTGCCGATGATGCGTGGGCTTTCCTACGATCGAACTCGACAGGGTCGCTGCAGTTTGGCCAGCACCTTCGGGATGTGCGGTATGTCATCGCCGCGGATGGACGGCTGATTCTCTCGGTGATGGTCGCGATGCTCGAACCGGCAGGGCTCAGCCTCTTCGTTCCCGGGTATGAGGATGGAGCGATGGAACTCAGCGTGACTCTGGGGGCGTTCGAGGAACAGGGGGACGGTGGTGCGATGGCCGATCGCTGGAGGGTGTATCACGGCGAACCGCCGGATGTGCGATGGGCCGCTGCCGAGATCGATGCCGCGCGGTATCACGACAGCTTTGTCGATGGTGAGGCGTTGGTGCGGCCCAATCCGCTGGTCGACAACGAGGCATCGGTCTGCCGTGAGGTCAATGGTTCGAGAACCGACGATCTTCGCGACGCCTGCGCCGCCCTTGGCGTGGATGTCCCCAATCCCATCCTCGTCGGCATTGATCCCCTCGGCTGGGACATCCGTGCCGCCTTCGGCATTATCCGCATCCCACCATTGTGACCGTCACGCATGCGGGAATTCACGAACGCCAGGCGGTTTGTTGGAGGGCGGCTTGGCGGTCGAACAGTTGGATGCCGGGGATCGTTTCGCAGCCGGCGGCGGAGGCTCGAGTGAGCAGCGGCGTCGCCGATGGCTTGTAGACGGTGTCGAAGACGATCAGCGGCGGTACCAGCGACAGCCATGGCACGAGCGCCTCGGCGGGGTCACCATCCGGCTCGTCCCCTCCCTCCATTCCCAGCGGCGTGCAGTTGACGACAATCGTCGCCGGCTCGCCCTCGACCGCCACATGGCAACCGAGATCACTCGCCAACGCCGCGGCCTGCTCCGAATTCCTCGCTGCAACTGCAACCGTTCCACCTGCGTCCAACACCCCCGTGCCGATGGACCGGGCGACTCCGCCCGCCCCGAGCAACAAGACGCGCTGGCCGGACAAATCTCCGCCAAGCACTTCCACTGCTGCCGGCAGATCAGTATTGACGCAGGAGCATTCGTCATCGCTGACGATCAAAGTGTTGGCGGCGCCGATCATCCTCGATGCGCTGTCCAAGTTGCCTCCCGTCTCACGCAGCAGCCGCACCAGATTCGCCTTGTGCGGCATGGTCACAGCCGCGCCGCGAAAGTCCAATCCTGCCGCATCAATCATCGTCAGGAGCGTTGCCTTGCACGACTCCCACCCCGCCGGCACCGGCATCGGAACGAGAACTGCATTGCGCCCCTCCCTTGCGAACGTTGCGTTATGAAACGCGGGACTTGCGGAGTGTTCAACGGGATCGCCGATCACACCATAGACACGAGTGTCTCGGTCAATGTCCCCCACGCGGTAGCAGTCGAGCAACGCCCGTACCGTTGGCTGCCCGCTGGCAGTGAGGTGGTCTTCATCTGCGGCAGCGAAGGTCGCAAATGCCCCGAATTTGGGCGCAAGCACACGGCTGAGAAGTCCTGAGGGACCCATGCAGATCGCAATCATCGGTTTCGTGCGCGATTGCAGCAGTTCGAATGCCTCCAGATTGTCTCGCACGGATCGCGCAGTCCACACCAACTTCACGACGGCCGCTTCGTCGATTGCCTGCATCCGCTCCGCCCGTTGCAGGAGATCCGCCGGTCGTCCCGACGGCCCGTGCCAAGACAGGATGACGCCACACTCGCCGAGTTCCAATTCCTCAATCAAACCCTCGTGGCGGCAAAGCGACTCATGCTCGATGTCGATGTAACGCGGCGGCCGCGACGCCTTCAGTGCCTCGCGATACAGGGAGATGCGTGCTTCCTCGTCGCCTTCAAACAGACCGCCTTCCTCGCGAGAGCGACAGGTCACGATGGCTGGTAGTGAACAGGCGTCGAGCATGGCGGCAATGTCTGCTCCGTCCTCGCAGAGGTCGAGCCGAAACTCGATGACATCGGCGCCTTGCGTAGCCTCGCCCGGCTGCCCCTGCACACACGCGACGACAAGTGTCACGGGGACGAAATCCGACGAGCCGCGTCGGCGAACGCATCGTGAGCAGCCCGCACTACCTGCAGGGTGTCGCCACCGAACGAGTCGAGAAACGCTGCCGCAACTTCAAAGGCAACCACGTTTTCCATCACAACGCTCGCCGCCGGAAGCGCGCAGACATCCGACCGCTCGTGGTCACTCTGGTGCGGCTCGCCCGTGCGAAGGTCCACACTCGGCATGCCCTGCAACAGCGTCGAAATAGGTTTCATCGTGCCCCTAACCACGACCGGCATGCCGTTGGTCATCCCACCTTCGATGCCCCCGGCGTTGTTGGAGGGTCTGTCATATCCAAAGGTGGCAGTCTGTGCGGTGTCCGGTGACCAGGCAATCGGGTCGTGTACCGCCGACCCGCGTCGACGGCCACATTCGCTGCCGAGTCCTATCTCCACGGATTTGAATGCCTGAATCCCCATGACTGCTCCGGCAAGGCGTGCGTCGAGTTTTTCCTGCCAACTTGCGCAGGAGCCAAGCCCCGGCGGGCACCCGAACACATGGGTTTCACACATGCCACCCACGGTGTCCTTCTCTTCCTTCGCAGTTCGAATGTGGTGGATGATCGCCTTGCAGGTTGTGTCATCAGGACAGTAGACCGCAGAATCATCACGAGCATCGCGAATCGCCCGCCAATTTTCTACCGTGAGTTCGGTAGGCGCCGAAACATCCAGCATCCCGCGGACAAAGCCGAACACATGAATGTCGAACTCGTGCAGAAGACACCGCGCGATTGCACCCGCCGCAGTGCGGGCCGCCGTTTCTCTGGCGCTCGCTCGCTCAAGTGTGTTGCGGCAGTCCGCATCAAGCCACTTGATTGCGCCAGCGAGATCCGAATGACCAGGTCGCGGCCGATAGACCGGCGGGGTGGTTGCCTGATCCTGCAACCGGCTGTCGCGGTTGATGATCTGCGCCGCGATCGGGGCACCCGTGGTCTTGCCACCACGCACGCCCGCAAGCAGTACGACCTCGTCCTCTTCGATCTGCTGCCGTCCGCCGCGGCCGTATCCACCCTGCCTTCGTCGCAGTTCCTTGTTGATACACGCAAGGTCGAGTTCGACGCCTGCGGGCATCCCCTCGATCATCGCCAGTACACAGGGGCCGTGGGATTCGCCGGCCGTGGAACAACGCAGCCTCGACATGCCCGCGATTGTAGGGGCTGTCAAGTTTCCTGCGGTGTCGAGGTCGCCTTTGCCACCAGGAGATCTGAACCCGCTGAACTGACCATGACCATGTCGCCGGCGTCAAATTCGCCCGCGAGGATACCGGTGGCGATCGGGTTCTCAAGCCGCTGTTGAATGACTCGCTTCAGTGGTCGGGCGCCGAACTGAGGATCGAACCCCTCATCGCAAATGAGCGAGACAGCCTCATCGGTGAGTTCCAGAGAAATACCTCGATCCGCCAGACGACTGCGGAGGTGGGACAGTTGGATCTCCAGAATGTCCGCGAGTTGATCGCGACTGAGCTGGTGAAAGACAACGGTCTCGTCGATGCGGTTGAGCAACTCGGGGCGAAGGGTCCGTTTGAGGAGTTCCAGCATCCGTTGCGTGATGGCTTCTTCACTCTCTCCTGCCTCGGTCATGTCAAGGAGTTCCGCCGAGCCGAGGTTACTGGTCATGACGACGATGGTGTTTCGGAAGCCCACCGTGCGACCTTGACCGTCAGTCAATCTGCCGTCATCGAGCACTTGCAGAAGGATGTTCGTCACATCATCGTGCGCCTTTTCCATCTCATCGAAGAGGATGACGCAGTACGGTCGCCGCCGCACCGCCTCGGTCAGGCGGCCGCCTTCCTCATACCCGACATACCCGGGGGGTGCGCCAATGAGCCTCGCTACGGCATGTTGTTCCATGAACTCGCTCATGTCGATGCGGACCATCGCCTCCTCCGTGTCGAAGAGGAACGCCGCGAGCGCCTTGCAGAGTTCGGTCTTTCCAACACCCGTGGGACCGAGGAAAAGGAACGAGCCAATTGGTCGCGTTGTTTCGCCCAGGCCCGCGCGGCTTCGGCGGACGGCGTCCGACACGGCCGTGACCGCCTCGTTCTGCCCAACCACTCGGGTTTCCAACGACTCTTCCATCCGGAGGAGTTTCTCCCGCTCGCCCTCGACGAGTCTGGTCGCCGGAATGCCCGTCCACCGCGACACGACCTCGGCAATCTGTTCGGCGTCAACTTCCTCGTGGACCATGTTGAGCCCTTCTCGGTGTCGCTCGGCGAGTTTCTCCTCCGCCGCCGACAGGCGCTTATCAAGTTCACGAAGTTCGCCATACTGAATGCGGGCAGCAGTTTCCAGATCACCTCGCCGCTGTGCCTGTTCAAGGGCCGTATGGCGGGCGTCAATCTCCGATTTCACCGCTCGAATCTCTTCCAATTCCGCTTTCTCGACCTCCCACCGCGCCGTGAGTGATCGATTCTGTACCTCCAGTTCCGCGAGCAGGCGATCGACCTCCGGCAGGCGATCCTTCGAGGCCTTGTCCTTTTCGATCCGCAGCGCTTCCCGCTCGATTTCCAGTTGCATGATGCTGCGACGCAGTTCGTCCATTTCCACCGGCATCGAGTCGTTCTCGATGCGAAGACGGCTGGCTGCTTCATCGAGAAGATCAATCGCCTTATCCGGAAGAAAACGATCGGCGATGTAGCGGTAACTCATCGTCGCTGCTGCCACGAGCGCGCCGTCCTGAATCCGAACGCCGTGGTGCGCTTCATAACGGGGTTTCAATCCCCGAAGGATCGCGATCGTGTCCTCTACCGATGGCTGATCAACGAACACCGGCTGAAAGCGCCTCTCAAATGCCGCGTCCTTTTCGATGTGTTGTCGGTACTCATCGAGCGTCGTTGCGCCAATGCAGTGCAGTTCGCCCCGGGCCAGCGCGGGTTTCAGGAGGTTGCCGGCGCTGACGGCGCCCTCTGCCGCACCTGCGCCGACGATCGTATGAAGTTCATCGATGAACAGAATGACGCGACCATCACTGGATGTGACTTCGCGAAGCACCGCCTTCAGCCGCTCCTCGAACTCGCCCCGGAACTTGGCACCGGCGAGTAGTTGACCGACATCGAGCGCGACGATGCGGGATTGCCGCATGCTCGACGGGCAGTCACCATTGACGATGCGCTGGGCGAGCCCCTCTGCAATCGCAGTCTTTCCTACGCCGGGTTCACCGATCAGCACGGGGTTGTTCTTGGTGCGGCGGCTCAGCACCTGCATGCAACGACGGATTTCTTCGTCGCGGCCGATGACCGGATCGAGTTTTCCCGATTGCGCACGCTCATTGAGATCGATGCCGTACTTCTTCAATGCCTCGAATGTCGATTCTGCCCCCGGGTCCTCTACATTCTCAACGCCGGAATCGCGGCGCATGGAGTCGATCGCTCGTTGCAATTCCGCGGCCGTAATGCCGCCAAGTTCAAGAGCGTCATGGGCCTTGCCGGTGGAGTCGGCGATGGCGAGCAGGAGGTGTTCAAGCGTCGTGTACGAGTCGCCCATTGACTTCGCCCGTTCCTGCGCATCGGCCAGGACAGCGGTGAATGCAGTGGAGACCTGGGGCTGTGTACCAGTGACGGTGGGGAGACGATTCAGTTCCGCCGTCGCGAGTTCCAGAACGCGTGAGGCACTGCCACCGGCCCGCTCAAGAATCGAGCCGGCGACTCCATTGTTGTCCGCGAGCATCGCCGCGAGCAGGTGCAGCGGCGAGAGATCGGGATGCTTCATCGAGATGGCCATCCCCTGCGCTTCACTGAGAGCCTGCTGAGCAAGGTGTGTGAACTGTTCCATGCGCATGGTGTAGTCGACCGCAAGCCACATGCCAATGGCCGCAGCAAAAAAACCGCCCTATTGACGGTGTGGCGTGGGTACGATGCTATGGCACCATGCAGAATCAACCCGCGCATCGCCTGATGCTTGCAGCATTGACCGTGGCCGCTTTGGCGATCGGCGGGTGGTTCCTTGCGAGGTGGCTGGCGCGCGGGGACTTCACTGGTCCGCGGTCGCACGATTTCGGCATCGTAGAAATCTATCCGCCAGAGACGGTTGTCGAGCATGTGTTCGCGCTCGCCAACGAAGGGGACGCATCTCTGAGAGTTGTCGAGGCAGCCCCGAACTGCGGGTGTACCACTGCCAGAGTTCCGTTGGAACCGATCGCCCCCGGGGAGACGCTGGAGATTCCCGTGTCCCTGCGATTGCGGCACAGCCGCTCGCGAGATGCGACCGTGCGAATCGCGTTCGATGACGGCGCCCATGTTGTCTTGCGTGTACGGGCGATCGGCCGCATGGCCCAGCCAATGTATGTGCGTCCACTTCCCCTTTCGGTTGTCTCCCAGCGAAGTGCCGAGGGCATGCTCGGAATCGAGTGGTTTGCCGAGGGCGATCCACCACCTCCGACCTTCGATGTGCCTGAGGGCATCACCATTGCGGCAGGCCCCTGGCGGATCGAGCGAGCCGCGAGACCGCTGGATGACATTCCTCGAATCATGGGAGCGACGCTGACGATTGCCGCAGCGTCAACCCCGCCGCCGGGGACCGTGTTCACGGTTCATGTTGAAGGCGCGCCGCCGCTGGTTGTGGTGATGAACGAAGGCGTGACCGATCTTCCGGTGGGTCGTGTTCCCGGGCCCCTCAGCAGTCCGATCCCCATGCCGCAATGACGCCGAGGAGGTCAAGGACATCGACGCTGCCGTCACCGTTGACATCTGCAGGGCCGGCGCCCGTTCCCCAGAGCCCGATGATCGTCAGAAGATCGTTGACGCCAACGACACCGTCCCCATCGACATCCTCATCGCACTCGGGCGGATTGGTGCAGTCGACATCGTTGATGGACACCTGAATGCCATCGACCCGCCAACCCGGGAAGTCGTTGTAGTTGGAATCGACACTGTCAAACTGCCACCTCAATGTCACGGTCTGACCGGCGAACTGGCTGAGGTCGATGACTCGCTCTTCCCACGAAGATGACTCTGAGACGAACTCGACGGGGATGTTGTTGACTGACACCGACGCAAGGTCGTAATTGGCAAATTCTTCCGTCTCCAGCGAGGAGCAGTATGTCAGTATCGCCTCCGCCCCGTGCGGAATCTCGAATGTGGGCGATGTCAGGTTGCCGCTCACCGTGTCTCCCGTCTCATAGTCGCAGCTTGAATCCTGCCCAAAATAGGCAAAGCCATTACCGTCACAGGAGCCATCCGGCGGGCAAGCACTTGTCGTATGCCAGAGACCGCTGATCGCCCAGCCAAACGGGAGTCCGATAGCGAAATCGGCGGAGAGAATGTCGGTCGTCACCGGTGTTCCGACCGCCAGAGGGTGCGCATCATCCGGCGCGCCTGGCGGCTCGTACGTAATGCCGCCTTCGTCGCCCATTGCGCGAACGAAGAAGGAAAGGTCATCGCCGCACTCGAACGCAGGAATGGTGACGGTGTAGGTATCGTTTCCGAACGACGAAACCGGTAACTCCTGCGAACCCTCATTGGTGACGATGCTGAATTGCACCGTTTCAGGAACCGGTTCCTCCAGCCCTTCTGTCACCAGAAAGGTCAGCGGGGTCTCGACACCCGGCATGATCTCGCTTGGCACGCCGCCGGGAAAGGTGATGAGCACGCCGGGATTTGGAATCAGGACGCCTTGCGGATTGTCAAGCGCCCATTGCAGAGCACTGTTATGGACAGCGGTACCCCAGTTCTCCCCGCCACCAGCGCTGCACCCACCGTTGGTGTGAATGCCGATGGCTTCGTTGGTGTCCTCGTTGAGCACGGGTGATCCGCTGTTGCCGCCCGTAGTGTCGACGACATAGGCGATCATCGTTCCCTGCATGGTGTCGTACGACCCGGAGTGTGTCTTCTGCGCCTGATTCCAGGTCGGATCTACCGGCCAGTAGGTGGAACCGTAACCGGTGATGCGAATGGTCTGATCGGAAACAGGTGGTGCGGCCGACGCGAGCGCAAAGAAGTCGCCTTGCGCGAGCGCTGGCGTAAGTCCGGTTTCGGTATTGGGAAAGCACCCGTAATACATCCAGTCGTTCCCAAGACCCGTGTAGTCGAATTGCACGGATTCCTCATCAACGGCGTACTGATCTTCCGGTCCCGGATGCTGGGGATCGCCATTGCCATCCGAGAGAGGAACGTTGAATTCAACGATGTCCATGTCGTCGGCGCAGTGGCCAGCGGAGAGAAACCCATGGTTTACATCATCGATGAGCCATGTGCTGCACCCAATGGGCATGAGTCGTCCGCATCGCGGATCATCGTGAAGTTGTCGATCATCGACCGGACCGCAGATCGTTCGTTGTGCATTCATCCACTGTTGCACCGTCGCAGACTCCATCGTGACATGGCTTGGCCCGGTGCCACCCTCTGCGACCAGTTCAACAACCACGATCGGCCCATTGAACCACGCCGACCCGTATCGCCACTGTTCAAGCGTCGTCTGCGTGAGGTGTTGGCGGCCCCCGTCAAACACCGAGGTCAGCCGAAGGGTGACGCCGGCGGCGAGTTTGGTCCGCCCGAAGTGCAGCCGCATGGAGGTGGCGTGATCGACTCGGACGACATGTTGGTACAGCACCGCTGTCCGGTCGAAATCGTTCTGTACCGTGCCCGAGGCTCCGCGAACAGGAATCGTCTCCTCGATGCTCGGAGCGACCTGGGCCGCGGCACTGGCGGTCAGGAGGAGGGCGAAAATGGAGGTTGGGATCCGCATGGGGCTGCTGCGTACTATCAGGTTCGTGAATATGGATGCGCGGTTGCGTACCATTGGGGCCGTGATTGATACCCATTGTCATCTGACAAGCCGGCAATTGGAACCCCGTTGGCAGGAGGTGGTCGACGCGGCCGCCGCTGTGGGCGTGACACGAATGATCACCGTGGCGACTGGCCCCGCCGATGCGGAGCGGGCTCTGGCCCTTGCAGAGCAGGATTCGAGGGTTTTCTGCACCGCAGGAATTCATCCCTTGCATGCGGAGGAACAGTGGGATTGGGGAGTTCTTGACGCTGTGGCCGGCAGCGATCGGTGCGTGGCGTGGGGCGAAATGGGGCTGGATCGCCACTATGACGACCCGCCACTGGCGTTGCAGAGCCGGCTCCTGGACGAGCAACTGGCCCATGTGGAGGGGAAGGATGGCGACAATCGTCCGATAATCGTGCACTGCAGGCGTGCTGTCGATGATTTATTGCCTCGATTTGAATCCAGCAGCATCGAGGCGAACCGTTTCGTCTTTCATTGTTTCACGGAGGGGATGGCGCAGGCAAAGAGGATCATCGAATTCGGCGCTTGGATCGGATTCACCGGTGTTGTGACCTTCGCCAATGCCGGGGAAGTTGCTGAGGCTGCGGTGTTTGTGCCAGGCGATCGAATACTGGTCGAGACGGATGCGCCGTATTTGTCCCCGGAGCCGGTTCGGAAGATCCGGCCGAACGAGCCAAAATGTGTCATCCACACGGCGGCGTGCCTGGCCGCACTTCGAGATCTTCCGCTCCCCGAACTCGAACGCACGCTGGATCAAAACGCCATCAAATGTTTCGGTTTAGAGAATCGGTAGGAAGCGCCCAGATCCCGTTTTTCCGACTTGCCAACGGTGGTTTCGCCACTATCATTGCCGCCTTCATCTCGTGATTGTGCGCCTTGGCACGATCCCTCGGCGGTGGTCGGAACCCCTGCATGTCAGATACTCGGTACTGCTTTCCTCGCTGGACGAATCTATCGCTACCCGCGATGCTCCTCTTTGCGTTGACCGCGCCGTTGTATGTCGTGTTTGTCGTGGCGTATGGGTTTAGTCCTGTTGCGACGGATGTCGGATACATGCCGTCGCAACCGATTCCGTTCAATCATCAATTGCACGCCGGGGAGTTGGGTCTTGACTGTCGATACTGCCACAACACCGTTGAGTACACCGCCCACGCAGCTATCCCGCCCACCCAAACATGCATGAACTGTCACGCGCAGATTCATCCGCAGAGCGGCGACCTGCAGCCCCTCTTTGCGAGTTATGAATCTGGTTTGCCCATCGAATGGGTACGCGTGCACGATCTTCCCGAGTACGCGTACTTCAACCATTCGGCGCATGTCACCCGAGGTGTCAGTTGTGTCGAGTGCCATGGCCGCGTGGACACGATGGAGACGGTCTATCAGTTTGCTCCCCTGAGCATGGGCTGGTGCCTCAACTGTCACCGCGACCCCGACCCGCATGTCCGAAACCCCGATCTCGTCACGCAGTTGGAGTGGGGTCTGGACCTGACCGAGGCCCAGCGGATGGCCGAGAGCGAGAAGTGGCGAGCCCACAACAATCTGAACCCATCACAGGACTGTTCGGCATGTCATCGGTAGGCGACAACGGACGGGTCTGGTGGCGTGGGCTCGACGAAGTCGTCGAGTCGCCTGAGTTTGCCGACCATCTATCGCAGGAGTTCCCGACCGGCGCCGCGGAGATGCTTGCTGACGGGCATGACCGCCGGCACTTCCTTCGCATCATGGGCGCATCGATGGCCATGGCCGGGCTCGGCGTTGCTGGATGTCGACGTTGGCCGACAGAACACATCGCACCCTACGCCCACAGGCCTGAGGGAACGATGCCGGGGGTCGCCGAGTTCTTCGCCAGTTGCATGGAATTCAATGGCGTAGCGCAGGGGGTGCTGGTCACGAGCAATGACGGGCGACCGACCAAAATCGAAGGTAATCCCGATCAATCAGACAGTCGTGGTGCGACGGATGCATTCACGCAAGCGAGCATTCTGGAACTCTACGACCCTGATCGCAGCAGGGCGGTCCGCCGTGGCGACTCCGTTGCGGCAATCTCAGCGGACATCCGAAAGCGCATGGGTGACGGCGCGGGCGTGGCGGTGCTCGCCCAGCCAAACAGTTCGCCGACACTTCATCGAATGCGACGCGCATTCATGACCGCCTATCCGAAGGCATCGTGGACCGAGTACACGCCAATCAACGACCAGAACGAGCGTCAGGGAATGCAGAGTGCGACGGGCGGGGCGTGGCGACCCTTGCACGATCTCTCGCACGCTCGCGTCATCGTTTCGCTCGGGGCCGATCTTCTCGGAGCGGGTCCCGAACAGGTTCGGAACACGCGAGGATGGGCGGACGGTCGCACGGCGGCGAATGGACACATGAATCGCATGTGGGTGGCGGAGACCGCGATGACACTCACCGGCGCGAACGCCGACGAGCGGCAGGCCATGCGACCGGCGGAGATCGTCGCCGTGGCCGCGGCACTGGCGGACATCAAGGGAACTCAGATTGATGGCCTCGCGGAGTTGTCAGCCGACCAACAGGCGTGGGTCGGCAGGATGGCGAAGGATCTCACCGCCGCCGGCAAACACGGCCTCGTAGTCGCGGGCCGTGGCCAGCCGCCGCTGGTACACCATCTCGCCGCCATTGCGAATGACCACATCGGCGCAGTTGGCACAACCGTGTCGTTTGTGCCAGCGGTCACCGTCGGTGGATCGACACTTGAGGATCTCACCGACCGCATGAAGAAGCAGGAGGTGGCGACGCTCATCATCCTCGGCGGCAACCCCGTCTTTGATGCCCCCGGCGGCGTGGACTTCGCTGCGGCGATGTCGGGGGTCCAGAAGATCGCCCACCTGTCTCTGTTCGACGACGAAACTTCCGAGCAGTCCGATTGGCATGTCAACGCCGCCCATTGGTTGGAGTCTTGGGGCGACGGTCGATTTGCGGACGGCACGATGTGCATGCAACAGCCACTCATCCGCCCACTGTTCAATGGCGTTACGGCCAGCGAGTTTCTCGCGATGCTCGCCGGTGAGTCGAAGACCGATGGGTATGCGCTTGTTCGGGAAACGCACGGCGCAAAAGACGAGTGGAACAAGGAGTGGCGAGCAGCGATTCACGACGGCATTGTTCGCGGATCGACCGCAGATCCGGAAGCACCGCCGATTTCCAATGCGATTGAGTCAGGTTTACCGGCAGGCATGACCGGCGTGGGACTGCAGGCGGTCTTCGTTCCTGACGCAAGCGTCTGGGATGGCAGGTTCGCCAACAACGGATGGCTTCAGGAACTTCCGGACACGATTACGAAGTTGACCTGGGATACCGCCGTGCTCGTATCCCCGGCGACTGCCGAGGCCAACGGGTTCGCCCACAGCGACATCATTGAAGTCAGCGTCGGCGATGTGACGGTGGAACTTCCAGTTCTGCCAGTCCCCGGCACGGCGGACGATGTCCTCGTCCTGCCGATGGGGGGCGGCAGACAGTTTGCTGGTCGAGTCTGCACTGGAAGCGGCACGGATGTGTATCCACTGCGGGCAACCTCGGCGACCTGGGTGGATGCAGTGAAGAGCGTTCGAAGAACGGGTGGAACCTATCCGCTTGCGACGACGCAGATGCATTTCCCCGTCGACAGCACGCTCGGCAAGGGGTTGCATGAGCGGCTCCCACTTCTCTACCGCGAAGGAACCCTCGACACCTATCAACAGGATCCACACTTCGCCCGCGAAGCCGGCCACAGCGTGCACACGCTGTCCATGTGGGAAGAGCAGCAGTTCGACGGCGCGAAGTACAAGTGGGGCATGTCGATTGATCTGTCCAGCTGCACCGGATGCAACGCATGCGTCATGGCTTGTCAGGCCGAAAACAACATTCCGATCGTCGGAAAGGATCAGGTGTTAATGGGCCGCGAGATGCACTGGATCCGCATCGACAGGTACTTCGCATTCGAGCAGAATGCGTCCGGAGAGTGGAACGCGAATCACCCGTCGGCTGTCGCCATACAGCCTGTGACATGCCATCACTGTGAAAACGCGCCGTGCGAAGAAGTATGTCCCGTGGCGGCAACGGTACATGACACCGACGGCCTGAACTCGATGGTCTACAACCGCTGCATCGGAACCAGGTACTGCTCCAACAACTGCCCCTTCAAGGTGCGGCGGTTCAATTACTTTGATTTCTTCCGCCGCGACCCGTTGCGATCGACCGGTTTGCTGCAGGTGCAGCCCGACTACTACATCAAGCGTCAATCCGGAGGGAAGACGCTTCGCGCCATGCAGTTCAACCCGGAAGTGACCGTCCGCATGCGCGGCGTCATGGAAAAGTGCACCTACTGCACGCAGCGGATTCAAGCCGTGAAGATTCAGACGAAGAACGCATGGGTCAAGAATGGCGGCGACGCCAAGGCGGCGGACCAGCGGGTTGCTCTCCGCGACGGCGCCATCGTGACGGCGTGCGAACAAGCCTGTCCCGCCGGCGCCATTGTCTTTGGCGACCTCATGGACAAGGACAGCCGTGTTGCCAAACTGCATGCCGAGCCTCGTTCCTATGAGATGCTCGAAGAACTCAACCTGAAATCCCGCACGAAGTACCTCGCGAGGTTGACGAATCCGGTGGCCGGGCAGAGCAGCGGAGATGGATCGCATCACTGATGACGACACTTCCCGCCCAAGGCCATGTCGACGTGACCAGCGAGGATCCTCGGTGGCGGCCGCCGCTCATTCTCAATCACCACGATTTCGGCTCGGTCACAGACGACATCCTGAAGGGGAATGAATCGCCCAAGCCACCGCGGTCCTGGTACCTGTCGCTGGCGATCTCCTCATCACTTCTTGCGATGCTCGGCATCCTGATCGGCTATCTGGTCGTCACCGGTGTCGGAGTCTGGGGCAACAACAACCCGGTGATGTGGGGATACCCGATCGTCAACTTCGTGTTCTGGGTGGGCATCGGCCACGCGGGCACACTGATTTCCGCCATTCTCTTCCTCTTCAGGCAGCGATGGCGCACGGCCATCAACCGCCTTGCGGAAGCCATGACGATCTTTGCGGTCATTTGCGCCGGCATGTTCCCCGGGATCCATGTCGGCCGCATCTGGTTGGCGTACTGGCTCTTCCCGATTCCAAACCAGATGGAAATGTGGCCGCAGTTTCGCTCACCGCTGTTGTGGGATGTCTTTGCGGTTGGCACCTACTTCACGGTGTCACTGCTCTTCTGGTACCTCGGCATGATTCCAGATCTGGCGACCTTGCGAGATCGTGCGAAAACTCGGGTCCGACAGATTGCCTATGGCGTGTTTTCACTTGGCTGGCGAGGCAGCATGCGGCACTGGCACCGGTACGAGCGAGCATATTTGCTGCTTGCAGCTCTGGCCACGCCGCTCGTACTCTCAGTGCACTCCGTGGTCTCATTCGACTTCGCAGTAGCGCAACTACCTGGCTGGCACACGACGATCTTTCCTCCTTACTTCGTAGCGGGCGCAATCTTCTCTGGATTCGCCATGGTGATGACACTCGCCATTCCCGCCCGCGAACTGTGGGGGCTCAAGAACTTCATTACTCCTCGCCATCTTGAGAACATGTGCAAGATCATCCTGCTGACCGGCTCGATGGTCGGGTATGCGTATTCGATGGAGTTCTTCATTGCCTGGTACAGCGGCGAAATCTACGAAGCATTCGCATTCATCAACCGGGCGACCGGCCCATACGCATGGGCCTACTGGATCATGGTCAGTTGCAATGTGATCACGCCCCAGATTTTCTGGTTCAGAAAGGCGCGGCAAAGCATCTGGATCATGTTCTTCGCGTCGTTGCTGGTCAATGTCGGTATGTGGTTCGAACGATTCGTGATCGTGGTCAGTTCATTGGCCAACGACTTCCTCCCGAGCAGTTGGGGCACTTTTGAGCCGACATGGGTGGACGTGTTGACATTCCTCGGAAGTTTCGGCCTCTTCATGACGTTGTTCCTGCTCTTCGTGCGATACCTGCCTGTGCTTGCGATCGCCGAGTTGAAATCCGTGATGCCGGAGGCGGATCCGCACGGGCACGGCCACAGTTACTACGAGTTCGAGGGTGAACCGGACGACGAGGAGGGCGGAGGCTGATGACGACGCTCAGTCACGACATTCCTCGCGACGACCTGTATGGGCTGGCGGCCGAGTTCTCCTCGACGCCGGCAATCTATGAGGCTGCGAAGAAGACGCGGGAAGCAGGGTTCAAGTGGTTCGACTGCCATGTGCCGTTTCCGGTGCACGGGCTGGATCACGCGATGGGCGTGAAGATGACCATTCTTCCGGTCATCGTGTTCTTCGGTGGCCTGACCGGCTTGCTGCTGGCCTGTTTCCTGCAGGTGTTTACGAATTCACTGCAGATCGATCTCTGGGCCATTGTGCCCGTCATCGGATATCAGTTTGATGTATCAGGCAAACCGCTGATCAGCGCGCCGGCATTCGTGCCAGTCGCGTTTGAGTTGACAGTGTTGTTGGCGGCGTTGACGGCCGTCTCCTGCGTGTTGCTGCTGAACAAGTTGCCGATGCTGTACCACCCGGTTCTGAAATCTCCCGAATTGGCGCGGGCAACTGACGATCGTTTCTATCTCGTCATTGAAGCGAGGGATCCCCGCTTCCGCCGCGACGAGGTGGAGTCCTTTCTGAAGACACTCAACCCAGACGCCGTGATTCCACTGGAGCACTGACCGGATGCCACGATCGACCCGCACCATTCTTCGAGAAACACCAGCATGGATCTGGTGGTGCGCGATCGTCATGACGTGTCTGGCGACCATTCCACTGGCGGCCATCTATCGCGCCCGAACGACCATCAGTCCGAAGTCCCGCATTCACATCATCCAGAACATGGACAATCAGCCGAAGTTCGTCGGGCAACAACCCAACGAACTGTTCCTCGACGGTCGCACGCTGCGTCCGCCAGTTCCTGGCGCTGTGGCGAGGGGTGACATGGTGGGGGACACCCAGTTCTTCAGGGGTGTTGCCGGCGAGGCGTGGGTGACGGACTTCCCATCGCAGTTGACCGTCGACCGCGAGTTCCTTGATCGCGGGCGAGACCGATTCAACATCTACTGCCAGCCCTGCCACGGCGCGGGTGGATTTGGCGACGGGCTTGTACATCACCGCGCCATGCAACTTGTCGAAACCGGTGAAAACGGAACATCCTGGGTAGCGCCGAAGAATCTCCATGAAGACGCTGTCCGCGAACAGCCCGTTGGACAGTTGTTCAATTCGATCACCAACGGTGTGCGGACAATGGCCGGGTATGGGTCGCAGATTCCAACGCAGGATCGTTGGGCGATTGTGGCTTATATCAAAGCACTGCAACTCTCTCAGCATGCACCCCCGGAAACAGTGAAGGACCCCAACGGCCTACCGCGGGTTGATCGCACGGAAGGAGCAGGCGAATGACGACCGCCGACATCGCCAGCGATCGTCTCCGATTGGGCGGCGGCGCGGCCAAGGCCGGCCCGGTGCTCGCCGTCATTGGACTGCTGCTGCTGGGCATCAGTGCGGCCTTGGGAATCAGTGTCGGCTGGACGATATTCTGGAAGTCCTACTTGGTTGCTTTCATGATCGGCGGCGGATTGTCGTTGGGCGCATTGTTCTTTGTACTTCTGCAACATCTCACCCGCTCCGGATGGAGTGTGGTTGTGCGGCGACTGGCCGAGGCGATCGCTCGCAACCTCTCGTGGATATGGATTCTGTTCCTCCCGATCCTGATCCTTGTCGTGACCGGTCATGGAGAGTTGCTCTACCAGTGGGGCGATCGTGAGTTGATGGAGCACGATCACATGCTCCATGCCAAGGCTGGCTACCTGTCTGCGACTTTCTGGTCCATTCGCGCAGTTGCATATCTGGTGATCTGGGCTGTACTCGGCACGCTCTACTTCCGATGGTCCGTCAATCAGGACGGCAGCGGTGACGTGTCATGGACTCACCGCATGCAGCGGTGGGCGCCGATCGGCATGATTCTGTACGCCCTGACACAGACCTTCGCTTCCATCGACTGGATGATGACGCTGCAACCGAAGTGGTTCAGCACGATGTTTGGTGTGTACTTCTTCAGCGCATGCACCGCGGGGTTCTTCTCCATCATGATCATCCTCTGTTGGTTCCTTCAGAGGACCGGACACGCGAGGAAGTCGATCACGACCGAGCACTACCATGACCTCGGGAAACTGTTGTTTGCGTTCGGCGTCGTGTTCTGGGCGTACATCGCCTTCAGTCAATACATGCTGATCTGGTACGCCAACCTGCCGGTGGAAACCAACTGGTATATCGCCAGGCAACTGGGAGGATGGGCAGGTGTCTCACTCCTGCTTCTGTTCGGACACTTCGTACTTCCGTTCCTCCTCTTGATTTCGCGTTGGCCGAAGCGGTGGCACAATGTGCTTCCCCTCATCGCCTGCTGGATGGTGTTGATGTTCTGCCTGGATGTCTACTGGCTGGTCATGCCGGTTGTGCCGGAACAGGCCATCGCCGATTCCAGCAGCTACGACCAACTCGCGGCTGCGGTGAAGTCGGGCGCAGTCTCGTTGGGATACGGTTGGCACATCATCAACTTCACATGCATCGCCGGCGTCGTGTCGCTGGTTCTCGGAGGCACGCTCTTGAATTTGCGCAAGTGCGCAATCGTGCCGTTGCAGGATCCGCGACTGAACGAGTCGCTGGCGTTCGAGAATCTCTGATCATGAAAGACATCGAATGAGCGAACATCACGATCACGAACACGAGCACCGGCACGAGGCCGGCGACACCGAGGATCCCTCGGGCATCGCCACATGGGCCATTGGGATCGGCGGGTCGTTCCTGATGATCGCGACAGTCGCCCTTGCCTCTGGCATCTTCTTCCGCGCCGAGTCGTGGGAGGCGAGGATCAAGCATGTGGATGTCCGGTACGAACAGCGAGACATGGTCCGCGCTGCGCAGCACGCCGTACTGTCAGAAAGTGCTCATTGGATCAAGGAACACGATCCGGCAAGTGGGCAAGTTGTCGACCGGCTTGTCATCCCGATCGATCAGGCGATGAACATCGTTGCAGGAAACACTGAGCCGAACTGATGCAGTTTCAACGATCCATCCTGACGCTTGCGGCACTGGCTTCTGCCAGCGTTGCTGCGGCGCAGAAACTCCCGGAAGAACAGCCGTTGGAGTTGCAGGGTGTCGGCATTGAAGAACATCTGGATTCCCCGGTTCCACTGGATCTGGCATTTACGGATGCGGAAGGCCGCGAGATACAACTTGGCGACTGCTTCGACGGCGAGGCGCCGGTGATCCTGACGTTGAACTACTACGGGTGTCCGATGCTCTGCAGCTTGACGCTCAATGGATTGACCGACGGCATGTCGGAAATGTCCTGGGACTGCGGCGACGAATTCCGTGTCGTGACCGTCAGTATCGACCCAACGGAAACCGCTGCGCTCGCCAAACAGAACAAACAGGGATATGTCGATAAGTACGGCCGGGAGTCGGCGAAGGAAGGCTGGCGATTTCTCACAGGGAGTCAGGAGAACATTACGGCGTTGGCGGATGCCGTCGGCTTTGGTTATGTTCAGGACGAGAACACTGGCGAGTACCTGCATACCGCGAGCATCATGTTCATTACGCCGGACGGCCGGATCTCGAAATACATGAACGATGTTCGATTCCTGCCGCGTGATCTTCGATTCGCACTGGTCGAGGCCTCGGAGGGAAAGATCGGATCGCCGCTGGACAGGTTACTGTTGTTCAATTGTTTTCGATACGATCCGGAGAGCAACAGTTACACGCCAAGTGCATGGAAACTCATGCGATCAGCTGGCGTGCTGACGCTCGTGGTGCTTGTTGGCGGCCTCACGGTTCTCGGGTGGGCCAGTCCCAAGCGGATTCGCGCTGGACAGGAACGGTTGGTCAACAACGACAAGGATGCGAGTGACTCGACCCCATGACTACCGAACTCCTGCAACTCATGAGTGAACTTGCACTCGCCTCCGGCGCCGAAGCGACATTCTGGATGCCCGAGCAGGCATCTACGCTCGCGCCAGATGTTGATCTGGCCTTCAGCGTCATCAGCTGGATCAACTACTTCTTCTTCACACTCATTGTTGTGCTCATTGTTGTGTTCGCCATCAAATACCGACGGCGGTCACATGTGGCTGATGTTCAGGGACCGACACACAACACACCGCTGGAAATCACATGGACAGTGATCCCGCTCATACTCGTTGTAGTGATCTTTACGGTCGGCATGCGCGGGTATCTCAATATCCAGACTGCGCCCGAGGGCTGCTACGAGATACAGGTGACCGGGCAGAAGTGGTCATGGACCTTCTACCACCCGGAGTCGGGCGTGACGGAGGCGGCTGAAGTGACGGTGCCTGAGGGCCGACCCGTTCGATTCCTCATTACATCCAACGATGTGCTGCACAGCGTGTTCATCCCGTCCTTCCGCGTCAAGATGGACGCCATTCCGGGACGCTACACCTCTCTGTGGTTCGAAGCGACCCGCTCGGGCGACTTCCAACTCTATTGCACGGAGTACTGCGGCAAGGATCACTCGAAGATGCTCGCCACGGTGCACGTCATTCCGCAGGCTGGTTTCGATGCGGCGATGAAGAAACTTGCCAGTGAGTATGAGGACATATCCATCGGGCAGCTGCCCGCCTATGCGATCAACAGACTCTACAACAGGTGTGTGTCCTGTCACTCTCTTGATGGTTCAGACGGAACAGGTCCCTCATTCGTCGGTCTGTGGGATCGCACGATCAGCGGCAGCACGGCCTTCAGCGACGGTACGACGCTCAAAGACGAGATGGATCCCGGAGAGGCCTATGAACTTCCCGAGAACTACCTGCGAGAGTCGATTCTGAACTCTCAGAAGAGGATCGTTCAAGGGTACACAGGAGCGATGCCCTCATTCCAGGGCCAACTCAAGAGCCGACAGATCACCGCGATCATCGAAATGTTCAAGCACCTGAACGATGTCGCTGACAGTGAAGGAAACATTCTCGTAAACCCGGATGGAACACCCGTCCCATGATGCAAGCGATACTCCTGCGATGACGACTCTCGACACAACGAACAGGGCCCCCGACAACTACCTGACGCATACCAGGGGTATTCGTTCGTGGCTCTTTACCCTCGATCACAAGCGGATCGGGGTGATGTATCTGGTTTGTGTTCTGACCGCATTCCTGCTCGGCGGCCTGTTCGCCATGCTCGTTCGCATCCAGTTGGTCTCACCTGAGGGTGCGATCATGTCGCAGGACGATTTCAACCAGGCGTTCACACTCCATGGTGCGATCATGGTGTTCCTGGTGATCATTCCGGCAGTACCTGCAGCGCTTGGCAACTTTGTACTACCCATCATGCTTGGCGCAAAGGATGTCGCCTTTCCACGGCTCAACCTCCTGAGTTGGTGGCTCTGGATTTTCGGTCTTGTCTTCTTCCTTCTGGCGATCGTCTCCGGCGGGCTGGACACCGGCTGGACCTTCTATACGCCATACAGCATCGACAAGTCATCCGCGATGGGCGGTGTGATTCCCGCGGTCACGGGTGCGTTCATTCTGGGGTTCAGTTCCATCTTCACGGGGATGAACTTCATCGTGACGATTCACCGTTTGCGGCCTCCGGGAATGACCTGGTTCAGAATGCCGCTCTTCCTTTGGGCGATCTACGCGACGGCGGTCATTCAAGTGCTCGCTACTCCGGTCATCGGCATCACGCTGTTATTGCTTGCCATCGAACGAGGGTTCGGTATCGGTATCTTTGATCCGGCCATGGGCGGTGATCCCGTTCTCTATCAACACTTCTTCTGGTTCTACTCGCACCCGGCCGTGTACATCATGATCCTGCCCGCCATGGGTGTCATCAGCGAACTGATCGCGGTGCATTCACACCGACACATCTTCGGGTACACCTTCATTGCATTCAGTTCCATTGCGATCGCCATTTTCGGCTTCCTGGTGTGGGGACACCACATGTTCGTGGCTGGCCAGTCGCCGCTGGTCAACGTGGTCTTCTCGCTCATTACATTCAGTGTGTCGATCCCCTCGGCGGTCAAGATATTCAATTGGCTTGCAACGTTGTACAAGGGATCTATCAGTCTGAACACGGCGATGCTGTATGCGCTGGGGTTCCTGTTCATCTTCTCAATCGGCGGCCTGACAGGTCTCTACCTTGGCACGCTGGCTACGGATGTTCACTTGCATGACACGTACTTTGTGGTCGCCCACTTCCACTATGTCATGATGGGATCGGCGTTGATCGGCTTCATCGGCGGCATTCACCACTGGTGGCCGAAGATCACCGGGAAGATGTTCAGTGAGTTGTGGGGGAGAATCGCTTTCTCATTCGTCTTTGTGGGCTTCAACCTGACATTCTTTGTGCAGTTCATGCTGGGTTCGCAGGGCATGCCTCGGCGATACGCCACCTATCTGCCTCAATTCCAGACCTACAACATCATCTCGACGATCGGATCGTTTGTTCTGGCCATCGGATTCTTCATCATGCTTGCGTATCTGCTGCAGTCGATCTTTGGCGGCAGGCGGGCACCGGCGAATCCGTGGGGCGGCAGAAGTCTTGAGTGGCAGTGCTCATCACCGCCGCCATGGGATAACTTCGCGGAGCAGCCAGCGGTAGGTGATTGCTATGACTTCTCCGTACTCCAGTGGGACGAGAAGGAGCAGGGATACACATGGAAGGCGGATGTGCCTCATCCGACGGCGGAGGACACGGCATGACCACACTTCCCACCGATGGCGGCCATGATGATCATGGAGTAGGGCATGTCGTGTCCATCAAACTCCTCGTTACTGTGTGCGCGGCACTGCTCGTGCTTACCGCGGTGACAATTCTCGCTGTCCGATTGGACTTCACTGAGGCCAACATGTCGGAGATGAACATCATCGTTGCCATGGGTATCGCGTGCGTAAAGGCGACGATCGTTGGGCTGATCTTCATGCACCTGCTCTGGGACCGACCATTCATCGGCTTTATCTTTGTGGGATCGATCCTCTTCGTTGTCCTCTTCATCGCCTTCGCGATGACGGACACAATGGAGTATCAGGAATCGATCATTCCCGGCAACACCCCGAAGGTGCAACAGGCGATTGACGAACTACACTGAGGTGTCCGACACCGGTCCCTGTCACCGGTGTCGGACACCCCAGAGGGGGTCGGTGGGGTGGTTGGCGTGCCAGGCGAACCAGAGAGCCGGGCGAGCATCGACGGGTGAGCCATTGGTGGTGCGGGCTACGGCACTGAGCGGGTGGTCCTCAACATCGAAGACGATTGTCGTTCCGCCGAGCTCGTCAGTGACGCGTCCATCCTGCGATGCTTCCAACAGCCACGAAAGCGGATACACGCGGCGGTCTCCCCCATGATCCACCGCAAGCACGCGAGCCTTATGGGGAAGCACAGCGGCATCGGGCATTGGTGATCCGGGGAAGTAGATGTCGCTCGTCGAAAAGTAGAGGTCCGGACTGCCCTTTCGATATCGCTTCTTCAGATCAACAACAGGCGAGAGGACCGAGGTGTCAGGGTTCGATGCGAGCCACCGCTTCCAGGTCGTGAGTTCAAAGGGCAAATGCTGAAGCGCCGTTCCAGCGGCCAATGGCGAGTAGAGTTTCTCTCCACCGGCGGAGTTGCTGCGAGGATAGATCAACATGCCGCCATTCCCAGCGAGGCCGCTGTTTCCGAATTCCGCCTCGCCATCCAGGAGTTTCCGGGAAAACACCGCCGCGTTTCCGCTGGGCCAGTGCCATGTCACGGCGATAGCCAGATTTCCGATTCGATCATTGATGATTTCGTGGACATGCAACATGTGGAGCGGATAGGCGCGTGCTTCGCCGTTGACTAACAGGCCGATGACAAGGTCGTCTGTCACCAGAAGGGGGTCGCGGGCATGGGCATCGCGCTGCTCGACCTCTGTCATCGTAAGAACAGCCGGGTCCGTGAGCGCCGGTGCCATGTCGCGGTGCTGCATTGCCGGGACGATCTGCTCACGGGGCAACTCAAGATCGGTCAGATCGAATCCGTAGGACTCCAGGGATCGCCCGTCGCCGAGATGTTCGGCGGATAGACGGAACAACGCCGGCGCAACGGCCCACATCACCAGCGACAGAAGGAGTACTGCCAGCACAATGAGCACCCAGCCGCCCTCTCGAATCGTCAGTCCCGAAGGTGCGTTCTTGGGTGTCATGGCAGCAACGATGCTGTGTCTATCCACTCCACCGTCTGCCGGTCGAACAACATGACGATCAGCAGAAGCGGGAGATAGGTAATGCTCGCCAGGAAGAGTTGCTTGGCCGCCTGTGTGTTTCGCGACCGCCAAAGCTTCACCGACCGGTATGTCATCCAAAGTCCGAGCCCGCAGCCCACGATGCCAAAGAGCATCCCTTCGATACCGATCATCGTCATTGCGAGCGCAAGCGGGCAGAGGGCGAGGCTGGCGATGACACACACACGCCCGGTCAACTCACCCGTGGTGTCCAGCACTGGCAGCATCCTGAACCCGCCGCGGCGATAGTCGTCGCGGTACATCCATGCCAACGCGAGGAAGTGCGGCAGTTGCCAAGTGAACAGGATGGCTGCAAGCAGCCACGCACCGCTGGCCATCACACCGGAAGCGGCGATCCACCCGAGTACCGGCGGAAGCGCGCCGACCACTGCACCGATGATCGTGTTGAGCGATGTTTTCGCCTTGAGCGGCGTATACACCAGGACATAGAGCAGAATGGTTGAGAGACCAATGCCCGCCGATGCCGGGTTGGCACCAAACGCCAGCACACACGTTCCGGCATAGGCCAACAGCAGGCCCACCACAAAAGTATGCGTGGTGGACAGGTGACCGGCCGGAAGGGGTCGCGAGAGCGTCCGGTGCATTCGGCCATCGCGAGTCTGCTCCACAACCTGATTCAGCGCTGCTGCTGCTGATGCGGACAACATTGTGCCCAGTAGCGTCCAGCCGAGCGTTCCCCAATTCACGCCGAATGGACTCGCCATCACGAAGCCAACTGCCGTTGTAAACACGACGAGTCCGCTGAGCCGGATCTTGGTCAGTTCGCAGTAAAGCCCCGGCAAGCCGGGGCGTGGCGCCGCGGCTTCGTCTGCCGCCTCAAGATGCACAGCTGCTTCATGCATGGATGGTCGCGTAGTATACCCCGCCCCTCCGCTGCATCGAGCAACACGCATGGCTGAAACCAACTCCCAAGGACGCACACTCGCACTCGCCGTCGCCGCCACCACTTGGATGTGGTTGATGACCTATGTGGCACTGCTCTGCAGCGGCTTGTCTCTGGGCAATGTGCTCTTTGCACTCGCGGTGCTCGGTCTCCCCGCGGCCGGAGCGATCGCGGGGCGCCGGGGATCGGTGATGGATGGTGTGAAGGTCGGCTTGGTCGCCGGGACGCTGAACCTCCTGCTCGTCGGCAGTATTGTCGGCGGGGATACCGGGCAGAGCGTCCTGACACAGGGACTTGCATGGGCGGCAGGGCTGCTTGCAGGTTCGACGATTCTCGGAACCGTCGGCGGTGCGATTGGCCGTTGCTCTCCAATCACCGCCGGCGACGTGGACTGGCGATACAGGTTCTTTGTTGTTGTTTCCACGCTTGTGTTCCTGATGCTGGTAACAGGCGGGCTGGTCACTGGCATGGAAGCGGGGCTGGCGGTTCCCGACTGGCCGAACAGTTACGGATACAACATGCTGCTCTATCCACTCTCGGAGATGACCGATCCTGCCAACGAGGGTGTTTTTTTCGAGCACGCTCATCGTCTGACGGGCATGTTGATCGGGCTTGCGAGTTTTCTTGGGCTCATTGCAGCTTGGCGATGGAGTCGGTCACCGCTCGTTCGGTGGATCATGGTCGTGGTATTCCTGCTGGTGTGTGTGCAGGGACTTCTCGGGGGTCTGCGTGTTACCGGCCACCTTACGCTGAGTCAGGATCGCGAGGTTCTCTCGCCCAATCTCTGGATCGGCGTGCTTCACGGTGTCCTGGGCCAGACGATCTTCGCTCTTCTGTGCCTGGTCGCAGGGGCAATGTCGCGGGCATGGAGGAGTGCCGCGACGGCGCTCGTCGCTCGCCGCGCGGACGGGCGATGGTGTGGCGTGCTGGTCATCGCCATGCTCGTGCAACTTGTCATGGGAGCGCTCTATCGTCACATGTCCGCCGATGCAGAAATGAAGGAGTTCGCCAACCATGCGTTGATGGGACACCTCGGCGTTGCGTTGTTGGTTCTCGCGGCGGCGGTGATCGTCGGTGTGCGGCTGGAGATTCGGAGGCCCCGCAGTTCGATCCTGCAGAAGTGTGGGCGAGCGATTCTCCTGCTCGTTTCGCTGCAGATCGCTCTCGGCGTGGGAGCACTGGTGCTCATCCTTGTGGCGAAGCCCGGGGAAGGTCCCCCTGTTGCGGAAGTCATTCTCACGACAGCACATCAGGCTAACGGTGCGCTGTTGCTTGCGGCAACCCTCTTGGCGGCAGGCTGGGCGATGCGGCTCCGGAGTGCTACTATCGGGTCATGATTGCTGTACTTGTCCTTGCCATGTCGGCGTTGTCTCAGGAGCCGCCGTCTACTCTCTCGCCCGCCGAGGCGCTTCGATTCGAGGTCGTCCATGACGGCTCGTTTGGCGAATCGCTTCAGGGGCGACTGTATGTTTTGTTGACGGAGCGGCCGATGCCGCCAATAGGCGGTCCCAATTGGTTCAATCCTGAGCCATTCTTCGCACTTGATGTAGAGGATTGGAAGGCCGGAGAGATCATTGTGGTGGGCGATGACGCGACCGGAATGACCGGGCCACCGAGTACCTTGCAGGCGGGGAAGTGGCGGGTGCAGGCCCTCTTGCGACGGCATCCCGACTTTTCTCGACTTGTCGCCCCATGGGCGATTCACAGTGAAGTAGTTTCCTTCGAAGGGGGCGGGGTCGATGGCGGCGCAGTATCACTGCCGCTTCGAACACAGGTTCCCGAACGCACATGGAAGCCACATGAGCGTCTTCGGCTCGTCGAAGAGAGGAGTGAGTTGCTCAGTGACTTTCACGGCCGCGATGTAATGAACGGCGCGTGCGTCGTGGTTCCCGAGAACTACGATCCGGATCGAGAGAAACCGTATCCCGTTCTCTACTGGATCGGTGGGTTCGGCAGTGATCACTACGGCGGGCGTTTCATGAAATCACTGTTCAGCGCATCGCCCTACGAGGATGAAATTGCGCGTGTGATTCTGAATGCACAGTGCTACGGTGGCCACCATGTTTTCGCCGATTCGCAGAACAACGGTCCGCGCCTGACGGCGCTGTTGGATGAGTTCATTCCGCTTCTGGAAGAGCGGTACAACCTTGGCGGCAGTGGGAGCAACCGATTCGTTGCGGGACATTCATCCGGAGGGTGGGCGGCAATGTGGCTGGCGGTCGAGGCGCCGGACGCTTTCAACGGATTCTGGCCACTTGCGCCGGACCCGCTGGGGTTTCACGCCTTTCAGACCGCTGACCTCTACGCCGAAGATGCGAACATGCTCTTCTATCCGGACGGATCGCCGCGGCCGGTCGCCCGCGCAGGAGAGACGCCGATTCTCTTCATGCCGGGCTTCGTCGCCATGGAGAATGTCATTGGCGAGGGCGGGCAGATGCGGTCGTTCGAGTGGGTGTTCAGTCCCAGAGGCGAAGATGGCAAACCCGTTCCCATGTTTGATCATGAGACCGGCGTTGTGGATCCCGAGGTCGTTGAGCACTGGAAGCAGTACGACATTCAGCGCAGGCTGGCCGACGAATGGGGAACGCTCTCGCCCGCTTTACGTGGGAAGATCAACATTGTCGCCGGTGGCAAGGACACCTTCTACTTGGAGCAGCCGGTCATTGAACTCAAGGAGTTCTTCAAGGAGAAGGGCTTCGATGCCGATGTCCGCGTCATCGAGGGTGGTGATCACGGTTCGGTCATGAATACCCGACTGATGTTGCAGATTGACGATGGAATCATGGCCCGCCTGACGGGGGACATGGCTTCAACGCCTCCTGCAACGCCAGCATCGAGTACGCAGTGACCAGAATCGGGTCGTCCTCCATCCACCGCGGTTCGTCATTTACCCACGACCCATCATCCCGCTGAAGGGAGACAATCGTGTCAACCAGTTCATTGCGCCAGTTGTGGGATGCGCCGTCGGCATCCACGATGTTGTTGAGCCCTGATGCACGCATCGCTCTGGCCATGGCATGCAGGTAGTAGAAGTGGCCCTGTGGTCCGAGGCCCGGATTCTCATCAAATGTCCAGTGCCTGCTGATCCAGCCAAGTGCTGCCTGAACGCGGGGATCGTTCGCGGTCAACCCCGCATAGAGCAGGCTCTTGAAACCCGCGTAGGTCATCGACCCGTAACTCCGTAGGCTTGCGCCGCTTCCCTTGCGACCCTCGCCTGCGTACTCGGACGCCATGGACTCGCCTCCACCGGCGCAGGTGTAGACGAATCCGCCGTCCTCAGTGGCCCATGTGGCATCGTTCGTGCTCGAGAGGTTCTGTGTTCGCGTGAGGAAGAGCACGGCCCGGCCGAACGCCGGGTCATTGTGGGGTAGCCCCGACTCGTAGAGCGCATCAAGCATGAGTTGTGTATTTGAGAGATCGGGGCGGCCGTGTTTGCCGTACCCGGCACCCCCGAACCAGTCGGCCCTTGGTGACAGTCCCTCGCCCTGATCCCACTGTGCCATAGTTAGCCATCGGATCCCACCGTCCATCGCCATGCGGACTCTTGGGTGGTTGGTTGAGGCAAGCGTGGTCGTCACCGATGCAGTGACATAGTTGGCCAGCGGACCGCTGTCAAAGGATCCGTCCGGGCGGCGGGCGGCAAGCAGCGCGGTCACAGAACGGTTCGCGGCATCTTCGTGTCGACACACATCCGGGGCCAACAACAATGCTCGGGCGGCCAGTGCAGATGTCGCCAGATCAACATCAGTGGCGGTATCAGGCCGATCGGTCGGCGATGCTTGGCCGCTTTTCCAAAGCCCGTCCGGATGTTGTCCATCTGCAAGAAAGCCGGCACCGTGCGCGAGCGATCCAATCGCGGCTCGCCACTGCGCCGCGTTCATGGAGGCCTGCTCGGGCGAAGAGGCGAGTGTGTGGATTGGTGGCGGCGGCGGAGAGAGGCTGGCCGGCAGCGGGGGGAGCCCGCGGGTCGATACCTTCATGGGATTGATGCGTACATCGAGCGGTACCTGCGGTTCCACAAGAAGCGGTCCAGATGCTGCAAGCATGATGACGAGAGGCAACATGCCGAGACGGTATTGCGATCGAGAGGTCAATTGCTCGTGTGCGGCGTTTTTTCGCCAAGACAAGTCGGCAGGAAACTGCAATGATGGTGTATCGGCATGCCAGCCAACGACGAGACACGCCCTAAGGATGAGATCACCGTCCCCGTCACAAGCACTGGGCCGTATGACATTGCTTCGTCAGGCCACTCCGAAGATGCACCACCGCTTCCTGGGGAAGTAGAGGTCGCCCCGGAGGATGAACTGATCGATCGGGTTACCGCGGATCTCTATGTTCATGCACAGAATTGCGTTTCGGAGTTTGGCGATTTTCATCTGGCAGTCAGCGGAAACCAACGACTTCTTCCGCTGTACGAGCGACTCATGTACGACCCGAATGTCAGGGGTTTTCCGTGGCGGCGGACACATCTCTGGATGACCGATGATCGGTGTGTCGATTCGGCGTCGACTGCATCGACATTTCTTACAATCCGCGAGACGATCGGTGACCATGCGGATATCCCGGAGCAGCAGATACATCCGCTGCACGCCGACCGCAAGACGGCGGATCGCGAGTATGGGGAACTTCTTCGCGACACACTCGGTTGGCGGGAGCGAGGTCATGACAGACTGGATTGCGTGCTGTTGGATCTTGCACCAGATGGCCATATTGCCTCGATCTTTGCCCAGGAAGAACCCGATACGTCGAAGCGATGGATGGCTTTCACGGAGTCTCCGCACGGCACGGACCGCGAACGACTGACCATGACGCTCACACTTCTCAACACGGCCCGGCTAGTTGCAGTCTGGGCGGCCGACCTCTGCGTTGAATCGGCATTGATTCAACTGGGACAGAGTCCAAGCGGCATGCCTGCCGCGGGACTCGACCCAAGCGGCGTGCTCAAGTGGTATCTGACACCGGAGTACGGAGCATGATGCTGCCGAGTTTTCTCGTCATTGGTGCGATGAAGGCAGGCACAACGACGCTGTTCCGCGACCTTCGCAGCAGCCCGGGGGTATTCATGCCTGGCGACAAGGAGTTGCACGATCTTAATACCGATGAAGTACTGACTGACGCGGGCAGGCAGCGATACGAAGCTTTCTTCAGCGGCGCTGCCGCGGGCCAAGTCTGCGGGGAAGCGTCAACCGGGTACAGCAAACTTCCGGACATCACGGGTGTGCCGGAGCGAGCGAAGGCGCTTCTTCCGTCGGATCTTCGAGTGGTCTACATCGTGCGCGATCCCATAGCGCGGCTCATCAGCCAATACCACCATCACCGGTCCAATCGGGTCATTGATCTTCCTATTGACGCGGCCATCCGGGAGTATGCACCACTGATCAACTACAGCAGGTATGCGATGCAGATTGAGCCTTGGATTGCGACCATTGGGCGGGAGCAGGTTCGCATCCTCATCTTCGAGGAGTACATTCGGAGTCGCTCCGATACCGTTTCGTCTTTACTCGATTTCCTCGGGGTCGAGGAGGGGCATCGTCTGGAGGAAGGCGAGGTGTACAACAAGGGAGATGGAAGACCGGTGCACAGCGGTCCGTTTGCGATGGCATCTCGAAGCGGTGTGTATCAGCGGGTGATTCGCCCCTTGATCCCGCTGGGTGTGCGCGATTCGCTGCGGCGTCTGCTTCTGCCCAAGGCGCCGGCGAAGGCGATGCCGCGGGAGGACACGATTCGCTGGGCAGCATCGCAACTGCGGGATGACATGGAGCGGTTCCGGCTCATCCTCGGTGTTTCCGATTTGCCTTGGAATATCTCCGCGCCGCCCAGCACGTGACGTGCGCAGCACTTGGCCGACACCATGGCAGCGGCACCCCATTTCGCAGCGGTGCTGCGAAATCTCTCCACCGAATGTCCGTTTCCAGCCTTTCCTTAGGGACACACCCGGGGACACACTCCTTGTTATCGGACGTCGGATGCGGGTTGGGGGGTCTGGCGGTGCGATTGTCAGAAGTGATTCCTTGAGGGTTCCTGCGGTGGTGCTATCTTTAAAATACTGAAGAGGTTCCCCGGCCCCCCGGCTTGAGAAGAAAGAAGAGAACAGATGGCTTGTGGCCCATCCATACTTGACCGCATTGGCGTGGCATCTGCCGCCATGCTGTGCTGTGGAACCGCGACGGCACAGTGGACCGATCTGGCCACCGGCACAATGCAGGACACCATCGGCAAGAGCTCCGGCTCCTCCTGGGCCGACATCGACGGCGACGGCGATGACGACCTGATCATCGGCACCAACGGTGACGGGCCGACCTACATCTATCTCAACGATGGCTCGGGTGGCTTCAAGCAGATCGGCGGCCCGTTTCTCAACGGGTATCACGCGGTCTGGGCGCCGCTGCTCGGTGACTACGACAACGACGGCGATCAAGACCTGTTCACCGTCGGCTTCGGCGAGCAGTGCTACCTGCTGGAGAATCAGGGTGGCACATCCTTTGTGGATGTTCCGAGCAAGGGCCTCTTCGAAAACGCAGGGAACCTGATGGGCCGGGGCGGCGCGTGGGTGGACTACGACGCCGATGGATTGCTCGATGTCATGGTTGCCACCAACGCTGCCAAACCGGATGTCGGCCGCGACAAGTTGTATCGAAATGCTGGCGGCAACACGTTCACCGACGCATCACCCGATGTCTTTGATGCCCAGAACATCGGACGCGGTCTGGTCTGGACCGACCTTGACAATGACGGCGATGTCGACCTCTATGCCGCAGCGGGAAAAGGGTGCCCATGCGAGTGGGAAACACAACCTGCCGACTGGCTCATTCGAGCCGAGAACCAGGTGTTCTCCAACGACGGTGGCGTCCTGACAAACATGACTGACGCCGTCACGATCAACATCGACCACGCCCGAGGCGTGGCTGCCGGTGATTACGACAACGACGGTGACATGGACCTGTACATCTGCAACATCATCGTTGGCGGATGGGAAGGCGATGATCCGGAAATCTTCGGTGGGTACAACAAGTTGCTTCGCAACGACGGCAACTTCACATTCGTCGATGTGACGCCCGACGAACTGGTTCTGTACGGCAACCAGCGGAGTTGCAGTTGGGTGGATACCGACAATGATGGCGACTTGGATCTGCTGGTGGTCGGCATGGGGTCCGCGATCCCGACCAAACTCTTCGAGAACATCAACGATGGCGATCTGTTTGTGTCCATCGACCAGAAGATCTTCGCGGACCCGATCTACGCCGACAAGAACGGTGTCAGCGGATCGTTCTCGGATTACGATCAGGACGGTGACATGGACCTCTTCATGACATATCGCCACAGTGAAAACCGACTTCTTCGGAACGATCTTGACAACGGGAACCATTGGATAGAAGTCGACCTCGACGGTGTTGAATCGAACCGCGACGGTGTGGGCGCACGAATCACCGTGACTGCCGGCGGCCGCACCCAGATTCGCGATGTGCTGACTGGCACGGGCTACTGGTCGCAGGACTCCAAGGTGCAACACTTCGGCCTCGGCCCTGAGACGACGGAGGTCACGGAAATCGAGGTGCGGTGGCCGTCTGGTATCACGCAGGTTGTCACCTATGTCACCGCAGATCAACGCATCTCCATCGAAGAGTGCGAAATCAACTGCACATGCGCGGGTGACATCGACTGCGATGGAGAAGTAGGTGTTCTAGACTTGCTGGGAATAATCAATGCATGGCATTGCGTCTCCTGTTGTTCCGAGGACATCAACGGTGACGGCGTGGTGAACGTTGCCGATGTGCTCGAGCTCATCAGTGCCTGGGGTCCCTGCTCCCCCTAACCAGATAGTCACCAAGAATCTCGGCGGCTGCAATCGCATCACGACGACGGCGTTTCTCGCCGTGCGTCATGCCGCTACCGGACAGAAGTTCTTCGGCTGCAGCACTGGTGAGGCGCTCATCCTGATAGTCGAGTTGACAATCACACGCCGCCGCCAGCCCGTCGCCAAACGACCGTGTCAGCACCGCACGCGGTCCCTCGGAACCATCCATATTCAAGGGCAGGCCAACAACGATCACATCAGCGTCGTGTTCTCTCGCCGCCGCAACAACCGCTGCAACGAGAGCATCTCCGCGGGGAATGTCGAGCACCCGCAGCGGATGAATCATGGCCGGATCATCATCACCCACCGCAAGCCCAGTCCGTTTGTCGCCAAGATCGACCGACAGATATCGCATGTCATTGAAGGTCGGGATCGAGAAGATCGTGCAGATCCTTCACCCGCTGCGCCTCCGACGCCGGGCAAACGAGCGTCGCACTTGATGTGTGCACGATGACCAAGTCCTCACAGCCAATCGTCGCGATGGTGTGCGATGGATCATCCGACACCGCCAACATGCCGCTGGAATCAAGAACACACAGGTTCGCATTCGTCCGGTTGCCGGCCGCGTCCGTTTGAAGCGTCTGTCCAAATGACGGCCAACTTCCAACATCCAACCACTCGACATCCATGGGAATCGTGCAGATGGTCAAGTCGTCATCGTCGGTTGCTGGCTCCATGAGGCCGTAGTCCACACTCGTCTTCTCCAGTGTGGGATAGACGCGGTCCAATACCCGCTGCTGATCACTCGTCCCCCATGCATCGGCGATCTGAGAGAGACCCGCAGCCGTCTTCGGATGATGCCGGGCAATCGCGTCGAGAACAGTCGCCGCATGAAACACGAACATCCCACTGTTCCATGAGAATGTGCCCGCATCGAGATAGGACCGCGCCGTCGCCTCATCTGGTTTTTCGACAAACCGAATCGCCGAGTATGCGCCATCGATCCCCGGCAGTTCCTCGCCCCGCTGGACATATCCATACCCCGTTGCTGGGGAGGTCGGCGTGATGCCAAAGGTGACAAGCCGGCTCGGATCATCCTCGACTACATCGAAGCCCGTGCGAATGCAGTTCGCAAAGACATTCTGCGGTCGAATGACATGATCGGCAGTGAGCACGGCGAAGACGGCATCCGGATCCTGTTTCTGCAACACGGCGGCTGTGAAGCCAACGGCGTTCAGCGTATCCCGCCCCTCCGGCTCGCCGAGCAACTGTTCGTCGGCCATGTCCGGCAACGAGTCGCGGACCGCCTCTCGATGCCTCTCTCCCATGCAGATCAGAAGATGGTTCCCGTCGACGACGCCATCAAGCCGCTGCACCGCGGCATCCAACAATGTCTCGCCGCCGAAGAGCGGGGCGAGTTGTTTGGGGACACCGCCGCGGCTGATGGGCCAGAGTCTGGTTCCCGACCCGCCCGCCATGATCATCGCGTATCTCACACCGCCTCCTTCACGCGGAAGCACGCCTGCACCAGTTGATCCGCCGACTCGACTTCATCCTGCTGTTCAAGCACGGCCTGAACGAGCGCCCTGGCATCCCGCGGAGACTCACCCATCTGCCGAAGCATGGCAATGGCATCCTGAACAAATGGTGGGGCGGCTACCTCTTCGCTCGATCCCGCCGGTCCCATGAACTCCTCGACCTTGCCGTTGAGTTCCGCGACGATGGTCTCCGCCGTACGGCGACCGATCTCTGGCAGTTGCATCAGGCTGGCGGAATCTCGCCGGGCGATCGCCGATGCGAGTTCCGCGAATGGCCGAACCAGAGCCCGAAGTGCCTTGCGGTTTCCGATGCCCTTCACACTTGTGAACAGGACGAAGAATGCGCGATCCTGTTCGCTGCAGAATCCAATGAGCCGAGGCGAGAAACTGGCACCCTGAGCCTGACCTTCGAGAAAGTGCAGCGTATGAAACTCTGCATCGCTCCCGATTCGACCGTGAAGATCCGGAACATCAGCGGCAGGCACAAGCAATTCGTACGTAATTGCTCCGACGGACAAGAGTGCGCGGCTGTCGTTCACCTCGACCAGTTGTCCGCGGATTCGTGTAATCACGATGTCAGTCTACCAACGGCCAGCCTGTTGCTTCGGCCATGCGGCCCCGAATCGTCGCGGTGATGTCCGCAGGGGATGACCCGCGATCGAATGTGAGCAGGTCGATGAATCGCACCGTGGTTTGGCAGGGTTCGAAGAGTGCGGCAAACATGTTCTCGGTATGTGGGGTGCCGTCAACCGTGACCAGAAGGAGGGCCGCTGGTGCTCTGGATGCGAGCAGCCCGGCCCCGTCGATGAACGGGTGAATGGCCTGCCGTTGTTCCTGAATACCTCCCTCAGGGAAGATCCCCACGACGCCTCCTCCACGCAGGTGTCGAAGCGCGGCACGAAAACCGGCGGCATCTTGACCGTCCCGAGCCACCATGATGGGATCGGCTGCGGCCCAGAACCAGTCAATCGCTGAGGTCCGGTACTCGCGTGCCATGAGCCACCGAATCATGAATTGGCAGCCCGCCTGCACATACAGCGGGTCGATCGGGCTTTGGTGATTGCAGACGACTATGAGCGGCCCCGCATCCAGCCCCCTGGGCACCTTGCCTTGCTGCTCAATGCGGAGCCCGTGGAGCAGGCGAAAGTGGATGTTGAGCAGAAGCCAAATGAGCCCCGTCAACGGGTTACCAGTCGCCATCGCCGCCAATCGCGGAGCGACAACGAGTCGGCCAAGAACCACGACCAAGGACCAGATCGCGAAGGCGAGAGCAAAAATGAGGAGCGGTGGCACCACCCCATGCTATCCATCCGAGCAGATGCCCGGTACCCTGCCCTAGGTTTGCGCCGCCCATGCCTCGACGGGATGACATCAAGACAATTCTGATCCTTGGCTCAGGCCCTATTGTCATCGGGCAAGGCTGCGAATTCGACTACTCGGGGACCCAGGCGTGCAAAGCCCTTCGGGAGGAGGGATTCCGCGTGGTGCTGGTCAACTCCAACCCCGCCACCATCATGACCGACCCGGCTTTTTCGGACCGGACCTACATCGAGCCCATTACTTGCGAGGCCGTCCGTCGGGTCTTGAAGAAGGAACAGGAACTCGGCAATCCCGTCGATGCGCTGTTGCCGACGCTGGGCGGGCAGACCGCCCTGAACTGCGCCTGCGAACTCGACGAACAGGGCGTGTTGAAGACATTCGGTGTCGAGATGATCGGCGCGAGTCGAGAGATCATTTTTCGTGCTGAAGATCGCGAAGAGTTTCGCAACATTGTCGACGGATCCGGTCTGCAGCAACTTCGCTCGGCGGCAGTATCGTCGATGGAGGATGCGTGGATTTTCCTGCAGGAGATCGGACTGCCCGCCATCGTTCGGCCGGCATTTACGCTCGGCGGTACTGGCGGTGGCATCGCCTACAACCGCGAGGAGTTTGACGACATCGTTCGGCGAGGCATGGATGCATCTCGAATCGGACAGGTGTTGATCGATGAGTCGGCGCTCGGCTGGAAGGAGTATGAACTCGAAGTCGTGCGGGACCACAAGGATAACTGCATTGTTGTGTGTGGCATCGAGAACATCGACCCCATGGGCGTGCACACGGGCGATTCCATAACCGTCGCGCCGATCCTGACACTGACTGACAAGGAATACCAGCGGATGCGCGATGCCGCCATCGCGATCATGCGCGAGGTTGGCGTGGATACGGGGGGATCGAATGTGCAATTCGCGGTGAACCCAGAGAATGGCGACATGGTGGTGATCGAAATGAACCCGCGAGTGTCGCGGAGTTCCGCACTGGCCTCGAAGGCGACCGGTTTCCCTATCGCGAGGATCGCGGCCAAACTGGCCGTGGGGTACACGCTTGACGAATTGCGGAACGACATTACGCAGACGACATCAGCCTGCTTTGAACCATCGATTGACTACATCGTGACCAAGATGCCGAGATGGACCTTCGAAAAGTTCCCAGAGGCGGATGAGACGTTGACCACGCAGATGAAGTCAGTCGGCGAAGCAATGAGCATTGGCCGCACCTTCAAGGAGAGTTTCCAGAAGGCGATTCGGTCCATGGAGGTCAAGCGATTCGGCTATGGACTGGATCGGAATGACAGGTGGCTTCGGCACCGCCGAGGTGATCCGGAGGCGGACTGGCCGATTGATGAGGATACGCTCGTACGAAAACTTTCGGTGCCGAGTCAGGGTCGCGTGTACTACATCCGGTACGCCTTGAAACTCGGATGGTCCCAGGACCACATCCATCGGCTGACGAAGATCGATCCGTGGTTTCTGGATCAGTTTGCGCAACTCGTGGAATTCGAAGGCGAGCTTCTGGCAATCGACTCGCTGGAGGGGCTTGATGCTGACCTTCTTGCGAGGGCAAAACAGATGGGGTTCTCCGACCCACAACTGGCCTACCTCTATCTTGGCGCAATCACCACGGAGACGATTCTCAAGGTTCGACAATACCGCAAGTCGCTTGGCATCGAGCCGGTCTACAAATTGGTGGATACCTGCGCTGCGGAATTCGAGGCGATTACACCGTACTTCTACTCGACATACGAATCGCCCTTGCAACTGCCTGACAAGGAGGCCTGTTGCGACGACGAAGTACGCATTGGCGAGCGCGACAAGATCGTGATTCTCGGTGGCGGACCCAATCGCATCGGGCAGGGCATCGAGTTCGATTATTGCTGTTGCCAAGCAGCGTTCGCGGCGAGTGAAATGGGCTTCGAGTCCGTCATGGTCAACTCGAATCCAGAGACAGTCAGTACCGACTATGACACGAGCGATCTCCTCTTCTTCGAACCACTCACGCTCGAAGACACGCTGAACATTCTTGAGAGGCTCAACGGTGGTGGCAGCGATGTACCTGATCGGGTTGGTCGGGTTGCGGGTGTCATTGTGCAGTTCGGCGGACAAACACCGTTGAATCTCGCCCATGGCCTGGCCGCCGCCGGTGTTCCGATCATCGGTACGGGACTGGAAGCAATTGACATTGCCGAGGATCGTGATCGGTTCAAGACGGTGCTGGACGAACTCGGGTTGCGGCAGCCGGACAACGGCATCGCGTACTCCTTGGAGGAAGCGACAGGCATTGCCGAGAAGATCGGGTATCCGGTTCTCGTGCGGCCGAGTTATGTTCTTGGTGGACGCGGTATGGAGATCTGCTACGACGAGACATCGTTGCATCGATACATGCGCACTGCCGTTGATGTGTCGGAACTTGCCGATGCGCCCGTACTCATCGACCGGTTTCTCTCGGAAGCGATCGAGATCGATGTGGATGTTATCGCCGACTTTGACCCGCATCCCGCGACTGCGTCGAGGAGGATCGCCAGGCCGAAAGCAACGCCCAGCGCAGTGATATGCGGGGTCATGGAACACATCGAGCAAGCCGGCGTGCACAGTGGAGACAGCAGTTGCGTCGTGCCACCGTTCTCACTGCCCGCATCCATTCTGCGAGAAATTCACAGACAGGCCGCTGCGATGGCCGAGCGTCTTCGGGTCTGCGGGCTCATGAACATGCAGTTGGCCGTGAAGGATGAGATGGTCTATGTGATCGAAGTGAATCCGCGTGCCTCGCGTACCGTGCCATTCGTGGCGAAGTCAAAGGGTGTTCCGTGGTCCCGGCTTGCCGCGCGAACCATGATGGGTGTTTCCATCGAGGAACTCGGATGCGTAGAGGTGCCCGAGACGGGGTTTTACTCAGTCAAAGAGCCTGCGTTCCCGTTCGAGAAATTCCCCGGAGTGGATGTCGTGCTTGGGCCGGAAATGCGATCGACCGGTGAGGTGATGGGCATGGACCGGTCATTGCCGGTCGCGCTGGCCAAGGCCAAGATGGCTGTTGGCAGGCCCCTGCCCGTAGAGGGAAACGTCTTCCTCTCGACGCGAGATTCGGACAAACCCCGCACGGTCGAGGTTGCGCGGTCGCTCGTGTCCATGGGGTTCCAGGTTTACACGACTAGCGGGACCCGTGACATGCTCCGTTCGCACAGCGTCTCGACAACGCTCATCCGTAAGATCTCGGAAGGAGCGCGGCCCAACATTCTCGACCGAGTTGCAAACCGCGAAATCGATCTCATCATCAACACGCCTACGCGAACGGGCGCCCACACCGATGAAGGGCGGATTCGCGCGATGGCCGTGCGGCAGCGAATCCCGATGATCACGACGATGACCGGGGCAGTCGCCGCAGTGCAGGCGATCGCCGCGCTTCGCGCCGGTGACTGGAGCGTCATCGCGCTCCAGGATTGTTTCCCAGAACTCGCTCGAGAAAGCCTGACCGGCGAGACGGCAACCGCAGGCGCGTGACCGCTCTCCCGATACAATCCCCTCCCCCATGCCCGCCTTCCTGACGCCGCAACTGATCACTTCCGTCATCGTGCTGCTCGTGATTCTGCATGTGTCACTCGGTGCCGCGGCCTATCTCATCCTGCTTGAGCGAAAACTGTGCGCGTGGGTGCAGGATCGCATTGGTCCGAACAGAGTCGGCCCGCTCGGGCTTCTTCAGCCGATCGCTGACGGCCTGAAACTGTTCATGAAGGAGGACTTCATGCCCCGCGGTGTGGACCGCGGGCTCTTTGTGCTCGCACCTGCGTTCGCCGCGGTGCCGGCGCTCATCGGGTTTCTGGTCATCCCGTGGGGTGGCTGGCTGATTCTGGGCGGCGGCGAATCTGTTGCCATCATGGGCGCGAATATCAACATCGGGGTCATCTACCTCGTGGCGACTGCGTCGCTCGGCGTATACGGTGTGGCACTCGGAGGCTGGGCGTCGAACAATAAGTATTCGTTCCTCGGGGGTCTCCGCGCAAGTGCGCAGATCATCAGTTACGAGATCCCGATGGGGCTGGCGCTGTTGTGCGTGATTCTGGCATCTGGCACACTGCTGCCGCAGGCGATCGTCGCTCAGCAACTTGAGGGCCAATGGAATCTCCTGCAGCAACCGCTTGCAGCAATTCTTTTCTATACCTGTCTCTTGGCCGAGGCGAACCGGGCTCCTTTTGATCTCGCCGAGGCCGAACAGGAACTGGTCGGCGGCTGGCATACGGAGTACTCATCCATGCGGTGGGCACTCTTCTTCATGGGCGAATATGTACATCTGTTCGTGGGCAGCGCCTTCTTCGTAACACTGTTCATGGGTGGCTGGTCGCTGAATCCTGCAACTGGCTGGGATTTGCCTGCGGCAGGCAGTATCTGGCTCATCCTTCTGCAGGCCGGGATCGTATTCGGGAAGGTATTCCTGCTCATCGCCCTGACGATGCTGGTTCGCTGGACGCTGCCACGCTTCCGGTTCGATCAACTGATGCGACTGGCGTGGGAAGGCATGATCCCCACGGCGCTTCTATTGGTGTTGATCGTATCCTCCTATATATACATGGGGTGGCTGCCTTGGCTTTGGACCGGTTCGGTGTTGGCGGTGCTGATCATGATGCTTGTTAGCCCATTGCTTCCGAAAAGCGACATCAACCGTCGCATCGGTCTCGTGGGAAGTCGCTTCAGCCCACCGGATTCCTCCGGGGGAGGTGGTGGATGAGAAATTGGCTGAGTACGATCGATGGCCTCTGGCTCGCGACTGTGCTTGCCTGCCGATGCCGGTTGCGATTCGGCGGCGGGTACCTCGCGTGGCGAAGACACACCGCATTCGGCGGCGGTGACCTGACTGCGGCCGAGAAACGGCGTGCATTGCTCGAGTGGGCGAGGTGGGCTTCATCGATGCGACGACTTGCGCAGAGAAAGAGCCGCACGCCCGGAGCGAACACCCAGTAGCAGTACGCTTCGGGGCGTGACACGAGCGAAGAAGTCCTATCACTGCACCGCCTGCGGCGTCGAACATCCCTGTTGGTCCGGACGGTGCGACAGTTGTGGTGCGTGGAATACCGTCCAGGCGGCGGCTGGGGGCGCCAATCATGGATCGCTCTCCCCTCATCAACGGGCGATGCGACTTTCCGACATCGAACCAGCTGATGTCCATCGATTCAAGACCGGAACAGGTGAACTCGATCGCGTACTCGGAGGTGGACTGGTTGCGGGAAGCGTTGTGCTGGTGGGCGGGGAACCGGGAATCGGCAAGTCAACACTCATGATGCAGGTTGCCATGCACGCCGCGGAGGATCGACCGGTGTTGTACGCCACGAGCGAAGAATCTGCGTACCAGTGTCGTCTCCGCGCAGAGCGATTGCTGGGCGGCAGTGCGCCCCCAAGCGATCTCTTCGTAGTTGCGGAGAGCGACATGGCGAGTATTGCCGAGCAAGTACAGCAGGTGCGCCCTGCCATCTTGATCATGGACTCCATTCAAATGGTTCATCCAAGCGACGGGGGTTCTTCTCCTGGTGGGGTGAGCAATGTTCGGCGATGCTGCCGCGCACTGGTTCACCTTGCCAGAGAAATGACGATGGCGGTCTTCATCGTGGGACATGTGACGAAGGACGGTCAATTGGCCGGGCCGAGAACGCTCGAACACATGGTGGATGTCGTACTGCAGTTCGAGGGTGATCGGCATCATGCCGTGCGAGCACTTCGCGGCGCGAAGAACCGATTCGGGACGACAATGGAGGTGGGGCTGTTTGAGATGAGCGATACCGGGCTGCGGGAAGTGGTCGATGCCGGTTCGTTGCTCGACCCGGATGCGGAGCCGCGAAGCGGCGCCGTGACCTGCGCCGCCATGTATGGAAGCCGATGTTTGTTGACGGAGGTGCAGGCCTTGGTGGCAGGGGGCAACTTGGGTCAGGCCGGACGGAGGGCAACCGGTGTGGACGGGAAGCGTCTCTCGATGCTGGTGGCCGTCATTGAACGGCATGCTGGCATTCCGCTCGGCGAGCGGGAAATCTTCGCCAGCGTCGTAGGTGGGCTTCGATTGGTGGAACCTGCTGCAGACCTGGCCCTGTGTCTGGCCATCATTGGAACGGCCAGAGGCCTCGTATTGCCCTCGAAGACATGCGTCATAGGCGAAATCGGGCTCGGGGGTGAGGTGCGTCCGGTGCCTCATCTGGAGCAACGCCTCCACGTTGCGGAGCGCCGGGGCTATGAACGGGTCTTGGTGCCGGGGGTTCAGGCAGATTTTGGGGGCGATGGGGTGGCGGATGTGGCCGATGGGGCGAGCTTTTTTGCCCCAAATGGGCCTCAGGAAGGCCTGCATGGAGCGGTTATCGGACGGGAATATCTGGATCCGGCATAATTGTATGTAAAGCCGTTTGGAGCCATCAGTTAGGAGGAAGAAAAAAGGGTCGCCAGGAGGGCCTTTCCCTTTTTTTCACCCTTTTCCGCTGGGGGGGTAGCCAAGGGCGGCGAAATCACTACTATCTCGCCTTCAACTTCTCGGCCCGGGTGGGCCGATAGGGAAGAATCGTCCGCTCCGCGTCTTGTTGACCGGATCCATAGTGGGCGGGTGGATGGTAAGGACGCACGAGGCCACGGGAGTCGGCTGAGGCGTTCGACAGATCAGGAGAGTTGACCCATGAGTCATCTTTGCCTCTTTGCCGGCGTCACTTCGTTGACGCTGACGAGCATGGGCTATGCGGGTAGCGATATTAACGCTGACCTGCAGGTTCGCCTCGAGGCGGCTGAGGCTCGCATCGCCGAGCTTTCTGCCATGCAGAACCAGGACTGGTTGACCGAATCTCGCAGTGACGAGATCCGCGGCCTTGTCCACGACGTCCTCGCCGACGCCGACACTCGTGCAAGCCTTCAGGGCAGCGGTTCCCCCGCTGGCTACAACGGTGGCTTTACGGTCGGTAGCGGTGATGGGAACTGGTCACTGACGATCAACGGCGTTCTTCAGGAGCGTTGGGTCTACAGTGACGTCGACGACGACACACTTGCACAGGACAGCCGCTGGGGCTTTGATCAGACACGTACCGTGCTGAACTTCTCCGGTGCTATCGCTGGCAGCTACGGCTATGACATCCGGCTTGACTGGGGCACCAGTGGCAACCCGAGCGTCGACTGGGCTTACGGCACAGCTGACTGCGGCGATGGATGGGAACTGGCCATGGGTTCGATGAAGGTGCCGATGAGCCGTGAATGGCTGATCAACGCCGAGGACCAGCAGGCAATTGAGCGTTCACTGCTCTCCTACACCTACTTTGGTGGTACGGGTACGACGACCTCAACGGGCCTGTCGTGCAACTACAGTGGTGACGAGGCTCGCTTCTGGGGCATGTGGAGCAACGGCCGTAACAACGGTGTGACACCTAACTCCAGCACCTACATGGGCAACGCAAACAGTTGGACCCTCACCGGTCGCCTTGAGTTCCTACTCAGTGGTAGCGGATGGGATCAGTTCGACGAGTTCACCAGCCCCGAAGGTGGCGAGTCCGGCACCCTCGTCGGTGTGTCTATGAGTTACGACGACAACGGTCCTTCGACCCTTGCGGCCATCTCCAATGACCGCTGGACACTCACGGCTGACGTACAGATGGAGTGGGGTGGCACCAACGCCTACCTGCTCTTTATGTACGCCGATGATGATGTCACCGACACCAACCCGATCGGCTTCGTCGCTCAGAGTGGTACGTACCTCAACAGTGACTGGGAACTTTACGGTCGCTTCGAGTACGAAGACTTTGACGACAATACCGACAACCTGGAAATCCTTACGGTTGGTCTGAACAACTACTGGGCGGGACAGAACGCCAAGTGGTCGACCGATCTGGGATACAGTTGGAACGGCGTTTCGCCGCTCGGTGTTGATGCGACGAACATCACGAACTGGCGTGGCTCCAATGCCAACGCGAGCGAGTGGGTCCTTCGCACCCAGCTCCAGTTCAGCTTCTGATCTGAGAAGCGAACCGGAGGTCATCCTCTGATGACACTCACGCAGCCGGCCCCCTCGGGGGCCGGCTGTTCTTTTTGGGGGTGGGGTCGGCACCTTGGCCACCATTCCCGCCCAACCCTCTTCGTGGCCGATACAATCGTGGCGCGACACCACGGATGGATACGCAACGCTGGCAATGGACTGCACTGGCGATGGTCGCCGCATGGGCGACCGCGGTGGCTGCCCGTGCAAGTCCGCCGACCCTTCAAGATCAGATCGATCAACTCCGGGACGAGATCGCTGCCGCCGAATCAGCGAATGCTGTTGTTCGCGATGAGTTGGATCAGGCTCAACTTGAATTGCAGGATGAGTGGTTGACCGCCGAGCGGGCGGAGCAGATCGGCGTGCTCGTCAACGATGTGCTGGCCGATGCCGAGATGCGGGGATCGCTGACCGGTGACGGCGTCATGATGGGCTGGTCAGAGGGGTTCTTTCTTGCCAGCGCCGATGGTCGCTATGGACTCACCATCAACGGGCTCATGCAGACACGGTTCATTGGCAACTGGGTCGATTCGCCGGTAGACGACCCCAATGCCGTGCCGGACGAATGGCGGTATGGCTTTGAAGTTACCCGCACACGATTGGACATCGGGGGACACATCGGCCGCCGCGGTCTCCAGTTTCTCGTGCAGACCGGGTATGGGCGCCTCGACCCCGACAGCCTGACCAATGACTCTCACACGATAGCCGGCCGCGTTTGGGACGCATGGATCCGAACACGACTGAGTGATTCGGTGGCGGTCACGATGGGCATTTTCAAGTTGCCGTTTACCAGAGAGTCGCTGGTCGCCGCCTCAGCCCAACTGGCGATTGAAAAAACAACAATTGACCATCGCCTTGGCCTGGGCAGATCGCAGGGGGCGGAACTTACATGGGCCTCGCCTGATCGCCGAGTCTTTGTTGCATTCAGCAGCGGATCAACATCGCTCTTCCACAGCGCGATCTTCGGCCAACCGAGTCCGGTACCACCCTGGGCCGCGCTCGAATTTGATGTGGAATATGCGCTCACCATGCGGTATGAGTGGAAACTGGGCGGCTCGTGGGAACAGTTCAATCAATTCACTGCGCCGCTGGGGACAACCCCCGGTGTACTGATCGGTCTTGCAGGACACATACAGCACACGGAACGGGACAACGGGATTCCGCCTCCGGCGGGTCTTCCAAAGGGCCGGTACATGGCGGCGACCATTGATGCGACGCTGCAGTTTGACGGGGCATCAGCCTATGTCGGCTTGATCGCGCAGCGTGTTCGCGACTTTTCGGTGCAAGTGCCGGAGGTCAACTGGTTCGGCATGGTTCTGCAGGCGAGCACCTATGTCACCAATCGCAACGAGGTCTTTCTTCGGTGGGAAGCGGGTGGCTCGGACGCGGCGGAGTTCAATGGCAAGGACCTCAGCATCATGACTGCGGGTGTCAACCATTATCTCGATGGACAGGATCTCAAGATCAGTGCTGATCTCGGTTTCAGTTTCGGCGATGTGGATCAGGCATTTGTGATGCCGCAGGCAGGTACTCAGCCGGACAGCCATCACGGAGGGCAGTTGATTTTCAGGACGCAGTTTCAGTTGGCTTTCTGACACAAGAACATGTTCTTTTTGCTGGCACAATCAGGTCGACGAACCCTGCGGACCGCAGTGATACTTGCCGCGTGCGCCGCGACTGTGCAATCCGTGCAGGCGGATGATGTTCAGAAGCAGATCGATCAACTTCGAGAACACCTCAACAGCGTGCAGGATGAGACTGCGCGTATGCGGGATGATCTCGATGTCCTTCGAACACAGGCGGGCGAATCATGGCTTACCGCCGCTCGCGCGGACGAGATTCGCACGCTGGTGCACGAGGTTCTGATTGATGCGGATTCGAGAAACAACCTCGTGGGCGACGGTCTCCTCGGTGGGTGGTCCGACGGTTTCTTCCTTGCCAGCGCAGATGGTCGATTCAAGTTGGAGATCGGCGGCCTCCTGCAGGAGCGGTTTCTCGGTGGCCGCCTTCGCAAGGGGGAGACTTCGACCGACGATGAATGGCGGTACGGGTTCGAGAACACGCGCATGCGTCTGAACCTCGGCGGGTGGCTCTTCGACCGGGACACGACCTTCCTGATCCAACCCGGCTGGGGTTGGACTGATCCACACGCCATCGTAGATTCAGCATCAACCACCACGCTCACGGATATGGAGTCGCGACTCTGGGATGCGTGGGTCAGGCGGCGGCTCTCGGAGCAGTGGGCCGTTCGCATGGGTATTTTTCAGTTGCCGTTCACTAGGGAGTCACTCATTTCCGACACCCGGCAACTAGCTGTGGACCGATCATTGATCGATTATCGACTCGGTCTTGGTCGATCCCAGGGTGTCGAATTCACATGGATGCCCAGCGACGCGGTGCGTGTCATCATGGCGATCTCGGACGGTTCGCTGACCCGAGCCGGCCTGATCACCACACCCAGTGGCGGGTTGCCGCCGACGATCCCGCCGTGGAGCGCGCTGGTTTTCGACGCCGAATGGGCGCTGACTGCCCGCGCCGAGTGGCTTCTGGGAGGCGACTGGGCACAGTTTCAGGAGTTCACGAGTCCTCCCGGCAGCGACAATGGCGTGTTGCTTGGTCTGGCCGTCCACGGCCAGCACGAAGAGCGGCGGGGAACCGGCAACCCCAAGACCGACAGTTGGGGATTCACCGGCGATCTTTCGCTTGCGCTCGATGGCATCAGTTTCTTTGCCTCTGGCACCTATCACCACCAGAAGGGCTACAGCACACCGGTTGGCAACATCAACACTGTGGAATGGCTTGGATGGGTCTTCCAGGGCAGCACCTATCTGACGGACGACACGGAGTGGTTCATGCGATGGGAAGGCGGGGGCCCAAAGGCGACACAACTTGGTGGTGCCGATATCAATATTGTGACAACGGGGATGAATTGGTATCTCGAGCAACAGTCACTGAAGGTCACCAGCGACTTCGGATTCAGCATGGGCAAAGTGCCGCACAGCATGCAGAATCTGATGGTTGGTTGGCGGACGAGCAACACCCGCGACGGCGAGTGGCTGTTCCGGACACAGTTGCAGTTGGAGTTTTGAGCCGGGGGACCTGACCCAATACGCGTGTTGGAGAAGCAGATCTACCGGATCTCGACGACGCTTACGCCTTCGACGAGCATTTCGTAGACCAACTCGACATCGTCAGGACGAAGTCGGACACAACCCATCGATGCGTCGCGGCCAATGGACTCCAGTTCGATGGTGCCGTGAATGCCCAACCCTGTGAGGTCCTTCGTACGCTCCTCGGTGCCAATGAGGCCGATCCACCGCTCGCCTATGGGATTCTCTGGATCGTCCGCCGCATATGACTGCCGCGTTCGTGGATTGATCCACGTGGGGTTGACCAGTTTGGAATTCCGCCGGACGCGGAAGCGCCCAACCGGCGTGGAGTTGTACTCACCGAGACCCACTGGGACTGAGGCGACGAAGACGCGATTCTCGGCTTCCCCCATGAAGAGATCCATGCGATACCCAGCCTTGTCGATGACGGCGTGGAACGGGCCGGTTACCAGTTTCAGGTTCTGCCCGACTCGGATCATCGAGGCCTTTGGAATCTCGTTGATTCTCTGAATGAATCTCCAGTCGACCTGAAGGTTCATCTTCTGAACGAGCCTGCTCAATGTATCACCGTCCCGAACGATGTACTCCATCGCGTATGTGTCGCCCGGGACAACTTCCGGCGAGAAGATCATTCGCTCGGAGAGGTCCTGCAGGACACCCTTTGCTTGCACAACTTCAGCCGGCGTCAGGCGATTTCCAAGGAGCGCTGCGGTCAGCGTGCTTCGCGCTTCGGCAAGGTTGTTGTCGTCGATCAATGTCAGTCCGTCGGCAAGGCGCTCCGCGCGGCCGGTCGCGGAAAGCGATGCTGCAACCGGCGGCGGCGCAACGGCTGGCCGCTCGGGTTCGGGTGCGATCTCTGGTTCAGGCGCTGAAACAATCCGTTCCGGTTCAGCCGGGACGATCTTTCGCAGAGGAATTGGTGGCTTCGCTTGCGGGAGCGCCTCCGCTGGCTCAGGCGGCAACTGCACGATGACGGGATCGGCGGCGTTGTCGGTCAAGGCTTCGCCGCGGGGCCACACATACCATGTGATCACGCCGCCAGCGACGATCACGAGGATCCACGACATCCGATTGCGTCGCCGCCGTCGATATCGGCGGGAGGGGCGACTTGCGGAACGACCTGATTGACTGGGAAGCGCCATGGCGGCGATTGTACGGTCTCGCCGGCACTACGGGGGGCCGGTCAGGACGCCCTTGGGCGTGATGATCGCGGCCATGTGGCGGTCGTGCTTTTCGCAGGGCACAGTGTGAAGCACCTGCTCTTGAAACGCGACCCCGAGCGTGACGGCTGTGGTGACCGTGTCGAGGAATCGATCATAGAACCCCCCACCGCGGCCCAGCCGGGCACCTGAGGCATCGAACGCCAGCCCGGGGACGATGACCACTTCGAGCATGGATGCAGGGAGAGGATGTGGATCCCGAGGTTCCCGGATTCCGTGGGGCCCCGCGGTGAGCGTTGATTCGCTGAGCGATGACACAATGCCCGGCTGCAGGCGCTTCTGATCCCAGTTCACCAGGGGGACACAGACGGTGCGGCCTTCCCTGATCCACCCCTCCATGAGCGGCCGCAGATCGATCTCGTCGTCGAGGGGCAGGTACGCCATGACGGTGTTCGCCGAACGAAGGGTTGCAAGCGAGGCCAGATGGGCGGCAATGGCCGCGTCTGCTTGTGTCCGCTGGTCCCCGGTGAGGCCGGCAATGACACGACGCATTTGGTTTCGGCAGTCGGGCTTCGAGATCACGTTTCTGGATTCCAGTATGTTCGATCTACGCCAAGGTAGACCTGATCATCAGCGTCTTCCTTGTGGGGGTTGCGATACCCCTCCCCGCCGCTGCCGGTCAGATGCTTCGGAACCGGGACCGTCCGTTGGTGTTCCACGTCTTCCATCGCATCCCAGATGGCCTGCGCTGCGGCATTGGACTTGGGCGCGTTTGCAAGAAAGATCGTCAACTGACTGATCGCAAACTGGCACTCTGGCATGCCGACTCGCTCGGTGATGTGCCATGCCGCTGCCGCCTGTTCCATCGCCCGTGGTTCGGCAAGTCCGATGTCCTCGCTGGCAAGAATGGAGAGTCGCCGAGCAATGAAGCGAGGGTCTTCGCCGCCTGCGAGCATGCACGCGAGCCAGTAGATGGCCGCATCGGGATCCGAGCCGCGAATGGATTTGATGAGGGCGCTCGCGCAATCGTAGTGCCCGTGTCCGTGAGCGTCGTATCGAACGGCCTTCCGCTGCATTGATGCTTCCGCGACTCCCAGATCGATGACACTTTCGCCAGCGGAGAGCGCCGCTACTTCCAGCGCATTCAATGCCGCTCGGGCATCGCCGTCCGAGAGGGACGCCCAGTGGTTCAGGGCATCGTCGGAAACTCGCAGATTCAGTGAACCGAGCCCTCGCGGTTCCGTCAGGGCCCGATGAAGAAGCGACAGGATGTCTTGCTCGCAGAGTGGTTCGAGGCGAAAGACCGTTGATCTGCTGACGAGCGCGCTGTTGACGGTGAACGCGGGATTCTCGGTCGTTGCGCCGATGAGCGTGAGGATCCCTCGCTCTACTGCATCAAGAAGAACATCCTGCTGTCCCCGATGAAAGCGATGAATTTCATCGAGAAAGAGCAGGGTGCGCCTGCCGGCCGTATCGATTCGATCAAGGCCATCATCGATGATTCGGCGGATGTCGGCCACGCCGATCATGGCTGCATTGTGGGATTCGAAATGCCACTGCGTTTCGCTGGCAATGACGGCGGCGAGTGCGGTCTTGCCGGTCCCCGGGGGTCCCCAGAGAATGACCGACGGAATGCGGTCGGCAGCCATCATCCTCCGCAGCAGACTGTCGGGGCCGATGATCGCTTCCTGTCCCACGAACTCGCTCAACGATCTTGGCCGCATCCGATCCGCGAGCGGGCGAACTGCTTCGCGGCGGCCGGTGGCCTGCTCATGGAACAAATCGGGCATGCTGCGATTGTAGAGTCCCATAACGGAATTGATCGACGAATTGGCGGCGCTCCTCAGGGGTTGTGGGGTACCCTTTCCCAGCATGTGTGGCATCGTCGCCTACATCGGAACCAGGCCCGCCTCTCCAATTCTGCTTGAAGGACTCAAGCGACTGGAGTATCGCGGCTATGACTCGGCCGGGATGGCTGTCCTCAACGGCGGCCTCCGCGTGGCGAAGACGGCAGGGCGAGTAGGGGTCCTGGAGGACATGGTCGGGCAGGATGAGACATTCGAGGGCATGGTCGGCATAGCGCATACCCGGTGGGCCACCCACGGCGCGCCGACCGACACCAATGCACACCCGCATGGCGACAACGCCGCCTCCGGCCACGGTATTCAACTGGTCCATAACGGCATCATCGAAAACTACGTTGCACTGAAGCAGTATCTGGTTGACAAGGGCCACGCATTCGAGAGCGACACCGATACGGAGGTGCTGGCCCATCTCATCGGCGAACTGTACGAAGGGGATATGGAAGCCGCGGTACAGGCGGCGTTGCGGGAAGTGTCCGGCGCCTATGCGATTGCCGTCCTCTGCGACAAGGAACCGGATGTATTGGTTGTTGCCAGAAAGGGTTCGCCGTTGTTGGTCGGAGTCGGTAAGGAAGAGTATGTCGTCGCCTCGGACTCCAGCGCAATTGTCGCCCACACCAATCAAGCATTCACGCTCGAAAACGAAACGGTTGCGCGATTGACGAAGGATGATTTCCGCACGACAACAATTGACAATGTGCCGATCAGTCCGCGAATTGAGGAACTCGAGTACGACCTGCAGCAAATCGAACTGGGCGACTTCGAGCACTACATGCTCAAGGAGATTTGCGAACAACCAAGCACGGTCAGGACATGCATGCAGGGCCGCATTGATGCGGCGGAGCGGCGGATCGTACTCGGCGGCATCGCCGACCATGCGGAGGAACTGGCCTCGGCGCAGCGCATCCTTCTGCTCGGGCAGGGGACGGCGCTGCAGGCCGCCAAGATTGGCGAATACCTTTTCGAGAGTCTTGCTCGCGTGCCTACGGATGTCGAATTCGCCAGCGAATTCAGGTATCGAAACCCGATTGTGGAGGAACACACAATCGCGATCGCCGTCAGCCAGAGCGGAGAGACCGCTGATACGCTTGCTGCGGTTGAAGAGGCAAAGCGACGCGGGGCATTCACGCTCGGCGTGGTCAATGTTGTGGGTTCGTCGATAGCCCGAGAAACCGAAGCGGGTGTCTACCTCCGCGTCGGGCCAGAAATCGGCGTGGCATCGACCAAGGCCTTTCTGGGGCAAGTCACGGTACTCGCCATGCTCGCCATCTACATGGGCCGTCGCCGCGCGCTAGGCCCGGAAGAGACGGCCGAACTGCTCGAGGCAATGGAGCAATTGCCGGAGCATCTTGATCGCGTGCTGGAACAGAGTGAACATATCCTGAGCGTCGCCAAGCGAGTTGTCGATCGTGACAACTGGCTGTTTCTCGGCAGGGGAACCAACTATCCGGTGGCGATGGAAGGCGCCCTGAAACTCAAGGAAATCAGTTATATCCACGCCGAGGGCATGCCTGCGGCGGAGATGAAACACGGCCCGATCGCGCTGATCGATGATGGCATGCCCGTTGTCGTTGTGGCCACCCGTGGGAGCCAGTACCAAAAGGTCATCGGGAACATGGAGGAAGTTCGTTCCCGCGGCGGTCGCGTGATTGCGGTGGCGACGGAAGGGGATGGGGAGATTGAGCGGCACTGCGATGAAGTGTTTCGCGTTCCCGATATACCGGAATCCCTGCAGCCGATATTGACGGTTGTGCCGCTCCAACTGCTGGCTTATCACGCAGCCGTGCTTCGCGGGCACGATGTGGACAAGCCCCGCAACCTCGCGAAGTCCGTTACGGTGGAGTGACCGCCAAGGCAAAGCGTCGTCGCCACGGCGCCGAGACTTCCAGCATGAGGCCCCCGAAAACGATCGCGATGGTCAGAGACGGTGTCAACGCGCCGATTGCGCCAAGCAGGACGACCATGCACACCTGCGAAACGCCCGCATCCACCAGCGGCATGGCAAGCGCCATGGATCGCTGCTGATCCCGCCCGCCGAGCGCAAGAAGTCCGATCATGCCTCCGAGCCAGCGGCCGTCGCCGCTGAGAAGAAGGATGATCAGGATGGGCCAGAATCGCACGGCATCCATCGGATCGATCAGGACGATCGAACAGGTCACCATTGAAGGAATGACGATCCAGTCGATCGCCGAATTGATCCACTTTCGGCGGCCGGGAGCAAGACACCATCCAAACGGAAGTGCTGCCAGCGGCGCGAGCCAGATGATCGCGCTGGCGCCCATGAGCCGCCAACCCGCCAGAACGGCCGCGCATGATGCGACTATCCATGCCACGCGGCCACAGCGGAGCATCAAGGATGCGCCGCCCTCCTCCGCCCGATCGGCAGTGGCTCGTTCCCAGGTTGCCAGCGTCCACGGACCTGCTGCAAGACAGGCTCCTGCCGCAACTGCAACCGGCGGAGATGCGTCCCAGAACCAGAATGCACATGCGGCGACAACGCCACCGGGCAGCAGAGATGCCCATATGCCGACCGAAGCGGCGGTGCCGGGCGTAGCGGTACCGGCGGATGTGCGGCGTCTGGCTCCAACAAACAGCGCAAGGGCCACCAGTGTCATGCCGTAGGAGCGAAGCGGCCGCTGGCTGTGCCACTGCGCGGCGTTGATGTCGGCCTTCGCCTGTTCGATGGCGGTTGCGTGTTCGGCTCGCATGAGGGCCAAGACGCCTGCATCCACGCCAACCGCAGCGGCGGCCCGTTCGTCCGCCTCCTGCCGACGTATCGTTGTTTCAAGCGCGGCCCGCTCTTCGGTGCCACCGTTGAATACCCTGTCCCACATGCCGGGATCGAGGTGGCCGAGCACCGCTGGCCCCAGAAGAATGCCGCCGACGATGCCCCCGAGCATCGCGGATGCTGGCGACCGCGCCCAGCGGAGAAGTGCGGCGAACACGAAGGGTACGACCAAGAGCAGCGTGTGCTGCGTGCTACTATTGATGAAGAGGTCCCTCATCGTGCTACGCTCCACGGCATGGCGGCCTCGTCAACGACATGGCAGTGCAGCGATGGGACCATCGATCTGGAGCGTCCTGTACTCGTCGGCATTCTCAATGTCACGCCGGACAGTTTCAGCGATGGCGGCAGGTTTATTGACGCCGATGCTGCCATTGCGCACGGCAATGCTCTGGTGGAGGAAGGTGCTTCCATCATCGATATTGGGGGTGAGTCTACCCGCCCGGGCGCCGCGCGGGTATCGGAGCAGGAACAGATCAATCGTGTGTTGCCGGTCATTCGTGGATTGCATGACACAGTGCCTCTGTCGATTGACACGACAAGCGCAGGAGTTGCTGAGGCAGCGATGGACGCCGGTGTCTCCATCATCAACGATGAATCGGCAGGTTTGGAGGATGGCGACATGTTGCCCCTTGCGGCGGGGAAGGGAGCAGGCATCGTGCTCATGCACCGTGTCGCCGCGCCGCCGGACGACCGGTTCTCGACCGAGTATGCCGAGGAGCCACAGTGTGCTGGAGGCGATATCGTGCAGACCGTTGGGCAGTTTCTGGAAGGCCGGGTCGAGGCCGCGGTGGAAGCGGGCACTTCGCGGAACTGCATCGCGATCGACCCCGGGCTTGGCTTCGGCAAGAGCGTGCGGCAGAACTGGGAGTTGATGCGGCGGATGGATGAGTTTGTGGGGCTTGGCCTGCCGGTCCTGGGCGGTGCGAGCCGCAAGAGTTTTCTCGGCGCTGTTGCAGGCATCGCCGATGCAGAGGACCGTGACGAGGTGTCGGCTGCTGCGGCGGCCCTGATGGTACTTGGCGGGGTCCAACTGATTCGCGTACACGATGTCCGGAGGCATCGTCGTCTGATTGAACTGCTGGATGCCGCCGGCAGGCTTTGACCTCACCCAACCCCGTGGTACCATGCCGCCCTTCGTACGAGGCTCAACGGACAGGAGATTTCCCGTGGCAAGCGATGCTGTTACAGAATTTACGGATGCGAACTTCCAAAGCGAAGTGCTGGAATCAAAGCAGCCTGTGCTGGTGGACTTCTGGGCCGAATGGTGTGGTCCCTGTCGTGCACTTGGTCCGACGATCGACGAGTTGGCCGGTGATTTCGAGGGCAAGGCAAAGATTGGCAAGATGGACATCGATGTCAGTCGCGAAACCGCGATGCAATACGGCATCCAGTCCATTCCGACCGTTTTCGTTTTCAAGAACGGTGAGATCACAAGCAGATTTTCCGGCATCACCGCCAAGGCGGATCTCGCCGCAGCGATTGATGCGGCGATGTAGTTCCGCTGGAATGAATAATCAACCCATTTGGGGCCGTAGCTCAGTTGGGAGAGCGCTTGCATGGCATGCAAGAGGTCGTCGGTTCGAGCCCGATCGGCTCCACTAAGAAGGTGTCCGGTACCGGTGCCTGGCACCGGTACCGGACACCGGTACCGGACACCCCTTACACTGCCGCGTCGATGGGAGACGGCGAAGCGCGAGTCATGGTGGGGAATCCCGGGACGAATCGGTCGCTGTACCGGGCGATCCAGTTTCTCGTACATGACCCGGTAGCGTTGGTTGAACTTCCAGATGGAACCCGGACACTGATTCTGCGGGAGATCGAACTCGATCGCGCAGCACGCGATGCCAGAGTCGATCGTGTCGCTGGGTACGGGGAGTTCGCACCCGAGGCGGGACTGAGCGGCGACCGCGGAACAGTCGTGGCCCAAGTAGCCACCGAGTGCCTTCGTCGAGGAGGTGTCTCCCGTGTCACTGCCGACAGAACCCTTCCCCTCCTGGTGACCCGGACCATCGAAGAAGCTGGCATCGAGGTAGTGCTTGACGCGGACATCGGGGTCGCCGATCGCCGGGCCAAGGACAGTGTGGAGTGCGACAACCTCCGGAAGGCACAATCCGTCACCGAGGCAGTCATGCGCATGGCCTGCAAGACAGTTGGCCATGCAGAGGTCAGCGACGACGGAACGCTGCAGCGCGACGGGCAACCTCTGACATCGGAGCGCCTCAGAGCGATGATCGACACCTTCCTTCTCGAAAAGAACTTTTCGAACCCCCCGAGCATCGTCGCAGGAGGTGCGCAAGGAAGCGACTGCCACGAACTTGGCAGTGGACCTCTTCGGACCGGCGAACCAGTCATCATCGACATCTTTCCGATGGACCGCGCCACGCTGTACAACGGCGATTGCACGCGAACCGTCGTCAACGGATTGGTTTCGCCAAAGATCGCCTCGATGCATGCCGCCGTCTGTGCTGCCAAGGAAGCGGCGACGGCCGCAGTCAGGCCCGGCGTGTCCGGCGAAGCGATACATCTGGAGACGCTGCGGGTTCTCGCGGAGCACGGCTTCGGCGAAGGCCAACCCTCGATGCCACATGGCACGGGACACGGGATTGGACTTGATGTCCACGAACCACCGCTGTTGGATCGTGCCGGACCGGAACTCCTGCAAGGCGATGTGCTCACCATCGAACCCGGCCTATACGGAAGCGGTATCGGCGGTGTCCGCGTCGAAGACATGGTGCTCGTCACCGAAGATGGGTGCGAGAACTTCAATCGGCTGCCGGAAGGACTGTCATGGTCCTGATGACAATCGCCGCAGCGATACTTGCCGCGGGTGGACCGAATCCAACTCCTCAGGAGGGGCTCGAGTCCATGATCATCGCCGAGGGCCTGTCAAAGGAACTCGTTGCTGCGGAGCCGCTCCTGGAGGATCCGATCGCCATCTGCTTCGATGAACAGGGCCGGATGTATGTGGCCGAGAGCCAGCGAGTCAACCGCGGAGTCGAAGACAACCGTACCAGCCCGTTCTGGCTCCTGGACGATGTTGCCTCCCAAACTGTCGAAGACCGGCTCTCAATGTACGAGCGATGGGCCGACCAGCGAGAAGGCGGCATGGCGTACTACTCACAATACGACGATCGCATCCGCCGCCTCGACGACAGTGATGGCGACGGTGTGTTCGACACATCGACAATCTTCGCCGACGGATTCAACAAGCCACTCGACGGACTTGGCTCCGGCATCCTGGCGATTGATGGAGACCTCTGGTACACGAATATCCCGCATCTGTGGAGACTTCGCGACACCAACGACGACGGCATCGCCGACGAACGCACCTCGATCCACCAAGGCTTCGGCATTCGAATCGCTCTTCTCGGACATGACATGCACGGTCTTGCGCTCGGATTGGACGGCCGCATCTACTGGTCGATCGGCGACCGCGGATACCACCTCGAAACCGACGACGGCACGATGCACAGTCCGGGCAGCGGCGCGGTCTTCCGCAGCGAGCGGGACGGCAGCGGCATCGAAGTTTTCCACCACGGTCTTCGCAACCCGCAGGAACTTGCATTCGACGATTACGGCAACCTGTTCACAGGCGACAACAACTCCGATGCAGGCGACAAGGCACGCCTCGTCTATTGTGTTGACGGCGGCGAGACAGGGTGGCGGATGGAATACCAGACGCTCGAAGGCGAGAACCTTCGCGGCCCCTGGGTGCAGGAGAGCGCGTGGGATCCGACAGCCGACGATCGCTCGGCCTGGTTGCTTCCGGCGGTCGCCACAATCGGATCTGGGCCGTCAGGGCTGGTGGCCTATCCGGGCATGGGATTGAGCGATCGATACGACGACCATTTTTTCATGTGCGATTTTCGCGGCGCTGCTTCATACAGCGATGTTCTTTCCTTCGCAGTCGAACCGAAGGGTGCGGGGTTCGAGATGATCGACCTGCACCCCTTTGCCGAAGATGTTCTTTGCACCGATGTCGACTTCGGTTACGACGGCCGCGTATATGTCAGCGACTGGGGATGGGGGTGGGGGGTCAAGAATGTTGGCCGTGTCTACGCGATCTGGGATGTTGCGAAGAGAAACGCAGGCGATGTGTCGGCGATCTTCGCAGACGGATTCAATGACCGACCGACCGATGACTTGGTGTCGATGCTCGGGCATGCCGATCGCCGTGTTCGGCTGCGTGCGCAGTTCGCGCTGGCCGACCGCAGCGCCGTAGATTCGCTCGCAGGACTGCTGCAACGAGCCGATCAGCGCATCCGAATCCACGCCATGTGGGGGCTGGCGATGATCGATCGCGGTGGCTGCGAGACCATTGATCTGATCATGCCACTGCTGAGCGATGACGACGCAGAGATTCGCGCGCAGGCCGCGAGGATCGTCGGCGAATCTGGATCGACCCATCGCGCAAAGGCCATTCTTCCACTGATTGACGATCCATCGCCGCGTGTCGCGTTCTTTGCAGCCATTGCAGCCGGTACGCTTGGCGATCACGAGGCCGTGCCGCTGCTTCTTGACCTTGCACGCCGCAACGCCGACGCCGACCCCTACCTTCGCCACGCAGCGGTCGTCGGACTTACCAGGTCAGCAACGGCGGAGGACCTGCTGGCAGTCGCCAACTCAGAGGACTCCTCGACGCGTCTTGCTGCCGCGCTTGCGCTGCGGGCCATGGAAGATCCGATCATTGCAGTCTTTCTGCAGGATGCCGATCCGGCCATCGCCACCGAGGCAGCAAGGGCCATTCACGACACACCAATCCCGGCGGCCATGGCCAATCTCGCGACCTCGCTTCCGATTGCCGACACAACGCCCTGGCAACGACGGGCCATCAGCGCAGCGGATCGGCTTGGCACCCAATCCTGTCTCTCCGACCTCGTGACTCTCGCTTCGGACGAGACAGCCCCGGAGTCCATGCGACTTCTTGCCCTCGATGTTCTTCGCACTTGGCTCGATCCACCGCCTCGGGAACGAGTAGAGGGGACATGGCGTCCGGTCGATTCGTCGCCGCGATCCGCAGACATGCTCATGGATCGCCTCGGCACCATACTTTCTTCTGCGACAGGCCCGGTACTCACCGCAGCGCTGCAGGTCGCACTCACTCACGATGTACCCGTTCAGTCCAAACGTGCTGCCTCCCTGCTGGCCGACCCCGAGCAGGACATCGCGGTTCGCGTACATTGCCTTCGCCACCTCTCGGACGCAACCACGATCGAAGCGTCATTGACCGATGAGAATGAGTTGCTTCGCGCGGCGGCCCGCGATCTCCTGTTTGACATTGATCGCGATCGTGCAACAGCACTCCTTGTGCATGCCATCGAGACCGGTTCGCTTCGGGAGGCCCAGGCCGCAGTCCTGACACTCGGCCGCGATGAGGTCGCCCTTGCAAACATCACGCCGCAGGATCTTCCGATCGAACTCTGGGTGGAATACGAGGAGGCCTCGGGAAACCCGGTCGTCTTCGGCGACCCCAACAAGGGATGGTGGCTCAGCCGCGGAGGCGACCCGGATCGGGGCAAGAACATCTATCGCGATCACCCACACGCCCAGTGCCTGCGGTGCCACGCAGTGGGTGGCGTTGGCGGCATAGCCGGGCCGGCTCTTGACGGGGTCGCATCCCGGCTCGACGAGTGGTCGCTGCAACAGTCACTGCTCATCCCCGGCGCAGAAATCGCCGAAGAGTACGGCGAGTACTCCACCATGCCGCCCATGGGCATGCTGCTCGATCATCGAGAACTTCGCGATGTCATGGCGTGGTTGCGGTTGCTGAAGTAGCCCCACCCGCGCCGCCGAAGTTCCGGTGCAAGTGCCCAGCGACAAAGCTCGACAGGTAACTCAGCGCAATGGCCGCGATGACGATATACAGGCCCTGCTGCACTTCGGTCTTCACGAACTGCCGTCCCTCGGTGAGGATCAGGAACAGAGCGATGCCGAAGACATCCAGCATCGACCAACGGGACACACCTGCCGAGAGCGTCTTGGCTCGTTCGTGATTCTTTCGACGCAAGGGAAGTGCCCATGACAACAGAAGAATCGCAAGTCGCAACAGCGGAATGACTCCGAGAAAGGCCGCCATGATGATGGCGAGCAGATACAGATCCTCCTGCCACAGGGCAATGGCAGCCTCCCTGATGCTGTAAACATAGGAAGTAAGGAACGCCTGCGTGATTCGAAGAAACGGCAGGTCGATGGCAGCAAGCAGTGCAATGGCCGACACAATTGCCAACAGCGGCAGTGTCCACCCGATCGGTCCGAGTTGGATAGCCGGCCAGAATCGACCCTTGGGAAGCTCCGTGCATCCGCATTCCGCTCGCAGGCGGTGTTGCGCAAGCGCGAGCACACCCTGCGAAACGAGCATGCTGATGGTTATGGCCGCAATGAAGAAGTAGATTCCGGAATGCAGCGTCGAGGTGATGAATGTCTGGTTGTCTGTGAGCACCAACAGCAGGATGACCACGAAGATATCCATGTAGGACCACTTGCCGAGCAACTCGATGATCGTCAACAACTTGACGCGACCGGCAGCCGCCCACGGAAAGAACCACGCGGCAATGAGACACCCAATCTTGACCAGGGGAAAAATGATGGAGAACACGGTGATGAGAACGGCAATGAAATACAGATCATTGGTCCACATGAGCTTGACGGAGTGCGGCAGGCTGTAGATGACCTTGCCCTTGAGAAACTCGTCAATCTCCATGAACGGGAGGACCAGCCCAAGAATGTTGCAGGTCAACGAGATGACCAGCAGAATCGGGACGACCATGCCCTCCGCTCCATACCACAGGAAAAAACTCTTGCGCGATGTGTCTTGCATCAACTGCAGTATCCCTCAAGATGCCTCTGGCCACCGAAGAAATCCCCCAGTGATGCCGTCGCGACCCTGTTACGATGCACCCATGACCGCCGTCCTGATCACCAACGCGCTCTGGCTGGCACTCCTGCTGGGTTGGTGTTTGCTCTGTTATGTAGATGCAGCCGGCCGCCGACGATCCGGCGAAGCGGACTGATCGGTCAACCGCACGGACAGATCCTCGATCTCGTCCTGCTGGGAGACAAAGACATCGACGATCTCCGGGTCGAAGTGCGAGCCCCGACCCTTGACCACCGTCGCCACAGCCTGCTCATGTGACATCGCGGGCTTATAGACCCGAACACTTCTCAAGGCGTCGTACACATCAGCGACCGCCACAATCCTTCCCGGAAGACTGATCGTCTCGCCAGCGAGCCCGAAGGGATACCCCGCACCATTCCAACGCTCATGATGCCCAAGCGTGATCTGTATGGCCGTATCAATCCAGCGATCGCGACCAAGCTGCTCGGACAGCTCAAGCAGGATGTCCGCACCAATCGTCGTGTGGCACTTCATCTGCTCGAATTGTTCCTCGTTGTAGGTTCCACGGAAAAGCAGGATGTCGTCCGGCACACCCACCTTGCCGATGTCGTGGAGCACCGAGGTGGCCGCAATCACCGAAGCCGACTCCGCGTCCGTCACACTCCCGGCAATCGTCGCCGTGTAGTGCCGGATGCGAGCAAGATGACCACCCGTGTCACCGTCACGCGACTCGGCAAGCTTTGCCAAACCAACAATGATCGCAGCCCGAGACGCGGGCGGGTTCATCCCGTCAGCCTGATCAGTTGCCTCCGCAAGACGCCGCTGCACAAGATCAAGCCGCTGATCCCGCTCAGCAAGACGCCGCTCGGCATCCTCGCGGGCAGCCCGCTCAGACCCAAGGGCAGCCTGCAAACGCGCAATCTCCTCATCAGCACCCCGGACCCCCCGGGCACCCCGAACAGTACTCACAATCGGTTTTGAAGGTGGCATGGCCATCGAGAGGAGTCATCGACCATCCAAGTCCTTTCAGGAAATGCAAACCTGATCAGACGATGTTATCGGTCGATGGGGCGCACATAGATGTTGGCAAACTCGATCGGCGATCCATGCGACTGCAGACCGATAGGACCCACCCCCGCCACACCCGGAAGAACCGCCCGATCGATGACCCGTACGCCGTTGAGATCGACGCTCAGTTCATCACCCACCATTCGAATCAGGAAACGATTCCACGACCCAAGAGCCGCGTCCGCCCGAGACGACGGTGTGACCCCGGCAACAACCGACGGAGCCATGCTTGCATCCGTTCGATACCCGTACACCTCCCCACTGCCGATCGGCCAGCACCAGGCATTGACCTGTGACTTGCTCGAACCTCTCAGATAGATGCCACTGTCACCGGCATCCTGCACCTCCACCACCACAGGCTGACCTCGATCATCGACCTTCGGCGTCCCATCCAACTCGATGACCGGCCGCTCAGTCAATACCGGCTCACCGGTCCAACGCCAATCGACGATCATCTCGAAGTCGCCGAAGGAGGCCTTCGTCCAGAGATCCCCTCCGCCACCATCATGTTGCAGCCGCCAATCGGCAACTACCCAGTGGTCGTCCGTGTCCTCGCCGGTCACCCAACCGGTCAGATCAACGCCGTTGTAGATCGACACGAATCCCGCATCCGCCTCAGCGATATCCTGCGGAGGAAGGGGCGTAGCCGACGGTGGCAATTCCATGATGCGAAGATTCTTGAAGTGCGCCTCGCTGCCTTCTGCCTCCAGACAGATGTATCCCTTTCGTGGAGACATGGCGTGCCCACCCGAGACAAACTCGCCATTGACCGAAAGTTTGATCGATCCATCGACGCACGTGAGCAGATAGTGATTCCACTCGGGCGACGGCTTCGATCGCTTCTTCGACGGCAGTGACCGCGCCCAACCGTTCGGATGGGACTGATCCGGTGTCATTGTGGCGCCGTGTATGGAAAAGATGTCGCCGTCGCTGGTGTAATTGGGGGTCTCCCACTTGTCCATGACCTGCACTTCAATGCTGCGCGTAAACGGAACGCCCTTGGCCGTCACCGGATCCGACCAGATGAAGAGGCCGGCATTCCCGCCCTCAACTACATGCCTCCAATCCAGTTCAAGAACAAAGTTTTCGTACATGCGATTCGTCCGCAGCACGCCGGTGGGGATGCCGCTGCAGATGATCATGTCGTCGCGCACTGTCCATGTACTCGGCGCACCGTTGACAATGGTCCACCCCGCGAGATCGCGGCCATTGAACAGATCGGTCCAGCCCGGCGGGGAACACATGGTGAGTACCGCTGCAATGATGCATGGAGTCATGGGGACATACTACATCCGCTACGATTGGATTCATTGAGGAGACCAAGGAGCATGTCGATGAATCTCTCCAGAGCAGTTGCAACCACCCTGCCGCCTTCCGTTCTGATGACACTCGTGGGATGCGAGTGAACGCTGTGAGTTGCTCGGTGGATACGCGCGCCATCGCCGCAGCGATGGATGACGCTGGAATTGACGACGCCGCGCAGGCGGTATCACCGCTCGGCGGTGGATGCATGCACGATGTGGTGGTCGTCAAGCTCGAGCGAGGAGGACGCCTTGCCGCGAAGTGTGCTCCTGCGTCGGATGCCGACATGCTGAACACCGAAGCGAACTCGCTGGAGGTCATTCGGGCCACTGAAACGGTGCGCGTTCCAGATGTACACGCTGTCGGCGTGTATCTTGGGAGTGCAATACTGCTCATGGAACATCTTCCGGATGCGACAGCGGCAGCAAGTGCCTGGAACTTGTTCGGCACGACACTTGCATCACTGCACGACAGCAATGCCGGTCAAGCCTACGGATTTGAGAGTGACAATTATCTGGGCCGAACACCACAGCGAAACACGTGGCGCAAGGACTGGGTGGAGTTCAATGTCACATGTCGGCTGGAACCGCAGGTCGCGAGGGCAACAGACAGCGGCCTTCTCCACAGCAGAGAGAGAGAGGTCTTTGAGTCGCTGATCAAACACCTCGGCGACATCCTGCCACACCAGCCTCCACCAGCGATTCTGCATGGTGATCTCTGGTCGGGAAACGCGGTGGCGTGCGGCCCAGAGATTGCAGTCATCGATCCGGCGTGCTCGATCGGGGATCGCTGGTGCGACATTGCCATGATGCGGCTCTTTGGCGGGTTCCCAGAAGAAGCCTTCGAAGCCTACGAAACCGCCACCGGGCAGCGGGCATGCTCAGAGCGAATCGCGGTCTACCAAGCCTACCACCTGCTCAACCATGTGAACCTGTTTGGTCGTTCCTATCTCCCACAAGCGATCGGCGCAGCGAGGTCGGCTTTGTCATGCTGACGGCGATGCTCCTGCAATTGGCTGCTCTTCCGGATTTCTCCCGCGCGGGGTGCCCGGCGCTGCCTCCGGTTCAGCGGAGCGTCAGTGTTGTTGAGTACGGCGGCGTTCCCGACGATGACCTGGGCGATGCAGCAGCCATCCAGTCGGCCATTGATGCAGTGAGTGATGGCGGTGGGGCTGTACATGTTCCACCCGGCCGTTGGATACTCGACGCACCGATCCGGATCTCCACAAGCAATACTCACCTGCTTGGCGACCCCGATGGCGGGACAATTCTCCATTGCCCGCAGCCGCTTGGGGAACTCCGCGGCACTGATCGGAAGTGGAGTTGGTCCGGCGGCATGCTCGCTTTGTCTCCCGGCGGACCCGATGTGGTTGTGGCGGACATTGTGTCAGACGAACCCGATGGCGCAGACTCGTTCACGGCGCGGTGGATTGATGAGGGCAATCATGTCACCGCGGGAGAGTGGGCGCAGATTCGCTGGTTCAATGACACCGGTGATGACTCACTGCTGCAATGGCTTTACGGGGATGTCATCGACAAGGCACGCTACGGGTCGGAATTGAAGGCATCGGACAAGTATCGCATCGTGACCTGGGTGCGCGTCACGGCTGTGAATGGTGGTCGAGTGATGATCGAACCGCCACTTCCTGCGCCTCTGCGAGCCGCTTGGCGCCCCGTGATTGTTCGCCGGCCCTACTTGCAGCACTGCGCAGTCCGCGACCTGACCTTTGACTTCAAGAAGGAAACCTATCCCGGACACCTCAAGGAACGCGGATTCAACGCGATTGCTGGAAGCGGACTTGTCGAGTGCGAACTGTCGGGCATTTCCACACGGAATGCCGACAGCGGCATACTGCTCGGTGGGTGCGGCTTCACGACGGTGCGGGATGTGACCATGAGCGGCCGCACGATGCATCATCCGATCTGCCTCAGCGGCTGTAACCACTGTCTCGTCGAGGACTTCGTGATCGATGCGCCCCACCGGCACGGCACCACACTGTCCTGGTCGAGTCACTTCAATGTCTTTCACCGCGGCCGCGGCCGGGAACTGGCGATGGATTGTCACAGGGCGTGCGCATTTCGAAACCTCCATCAGGACATTGTGATTGAGCAGAGTGACACACCGAAGCAACCACTTCGCAGCGGCGGCGCGATTGGAAGAGGCCCACATTCGGCCCGGGAGAATGTGTACTGGGACATTCGCCTGTCATTTCCAAGTGAGGGGCCACCCTTCAAGGTCGGGCTCCTGCGGGACTGGCCGCTGGGCGTTTTTGTCGGGTGGCGGGGCAACCGTGAAATCGATGTGTCACCTGCTGCCGGGGGACAGATCGTCAAACATGTCGGGCAGGAGCCTCCCCCCGGACCTTGGCAACCTGATTCCCGATCGAAATCGACGCCGAACCCTTGAGGTGCCCCCATACATTGCCTAAGGTGACCGCGGGGAAGGGAACTAGGAGATCAAGATGACACGACAACATGTCGCCGCGTTTGGAATTGTGATCGGGTGCCTTGCGGGCGTAGCCGCCGCTGCCAACCACAACTATTACCACTTCAAGGACGCAGTTCCGCTGGGACTGGATGTCACCATGATCGCGGTCTTTGACGAAGGCGGCTCACCAGCAGCGCCGGGCGATGTACTTGCGAGCGTCGGTGTTGACACTTCCATGATGTCGCCGAGCACCGTGCCGGGCTGGACCTATGTGGAAACAACACGGTCGCTTCATGGCGCACGGCAGATTGGCTCAGTCATCAGTCGGTTGGCCGCGGAAGGCGAGTTCGACTTCGTCTCACCGGTCTTTGCTGGCGAGAGCGGGTTGCCCTACATTCCGACACGCGATCTGCTGGTCATGCGGAGTGCGGGCAGCGATGCCGAGGCCGCCGAGGCAGTGCTCTCCTCCCACGGCGACATTCTTGATACAGACTTTGCGGGGATGAATCGACTCTACCGCGTTCGAACATCGCTTCGCGATGGACGCGATGTGCTGGCGGCGGCCAATTCGCTGGCCGTCATGGACATGTTCGAGTTTGCCGAGAGCGATGCCATCGCCTGGGTCCGCGGCAATCACATTCCCAACGACCCGGAATTCGGTCAGCAGTGGGGCCTGCACCAATCAAACGATCATGACATGGACGCCCCTGAAGCGTGGGACATCTCGATGGGCAGCGAGGACATTGTCGTTGTCGTGCTCGACTCGGGCATCGACCAGGCCCACCCGGACATTCACCAGTTGACCGGCCAGACATTCACCGGAAGCGGAAGTAACGGAAATCCAAGCACTGGTTGTGACAACCACGGTACGGCTGTTGGCGGATGCGTTGCTGCAACGATCGACAACGGGCAGGGTGTGACTGGCATCGCCCCGCATTGCTGGGTTCGTGCCGGCAAGGTGTTCAACGAAATGGACCTCTTCGGGTTCTGCCTCGGTTTCCTGGAATTCCAGGAGAGTTGGGTCGTCAGCGGCATCAATTGGGTCGAGGACACCGGTGCAAGAGTGACCAACTCCAGTTGGGGTGGCGGCTCGCCGATGTCGAGCATCACCAGCGCCTTCAACTCAACACGAGCAGCGGGCGTCTTTCATGTTGGGGCTGCGGGGAACGACGGATCCACAACGATCGGCTGGCCAGCCAACCTCAGTAGCGTGGTTGCAGTGGCCGCCATGTCATCGAACGGAACGCTTGCGAGTTTCAGCACCCATGGCTCAGGCCTGTTCATCAGCGCACCGGGTGAAGGAATCCGGACAACAGATCGCAGCGGCAGCGCTGGGTACGGCTCCGGGAATACCACCACGATCGATGGAACGTCGTTCGCCTCGCCATACACCGCGGGAGTCGCCGGGTTGGTGCTTTCCGTGGACCCGAGCCTGAGCCCCGACGAACTGGAGGATGTGCTCTCGTCGACGGCGGTCGATTACGGCAGCAACGGCTATGACACGAACTTCGGACACGGTTTCGTCAACGCACAATCGGCGTTGGAATCGGTCGATACGGGTGAGGAATGTCTCGGCGATCTGGATGGCGACGCGATGGTCGGCGTCAAGGATCTTCTGGTATTGATCTCGCAGTGGGGATCATGCGGCGGATGCAGCGGCGATCTTGATGACAGTGGCGCCGTGAATGTCAAAGACATGCTCGCCCTGATCTCAGCCTGGGGCACCTGCCCCTGAGGGTGTCCGATACCGGTGTCAGACCCCGGTGTCAGACACCGTGAGGTGGCGGATGCGGATGGCCGCGCCGTCGCGGACCTCTATGCCGATCCAGTCGCCCGGCAGTGGGAGATCCTCGGTGTCGATCAGCGATATGCCATTGAGCAAGACGCGGCCCGGGCTTCCAGGCACCAACTCCAGCGTGCACCACTCGTGCGCCCCGATGGGCGTGACCTGCAGCGACCGCCCCCCTCGCACTCCTCCCATGCCGTGTCCTTGATTGGTGCCGACATCAACCGTCGTGCCGACACCATCATCGTCCGGATGCAAGATGACACCGCCGTACCCTGCTCCATCGGTCCAAACATCAAGCCGCACCCCGCCAGCATGCTGGTGAGGTTGAGGAATCAGCAGTACGCCGTCACCCTTGAGCGAGAGCGTCTGATCGGTGAGATCCCATTCGATGTCACCAACAGCACGCCATGTGTCGGCCTGCTGCAACAACGAATGCCGGCCGCCGGCCGATTCCGGAATCTCCGTCCGCCGCAACCGGATGTCCGCAAATGCCAGCTGCCCATCGAGGCACGCGACACCGAGCGATAATTCACTTTCCTTTGCCTTGGGCAGTGGCATGTTCTCAACGACGGGCACGGCATTGACTTCAATCCGCTCGATCTGGTCCTTGTTGAGCCAGATCGTCATCTCGTGCGCAAGACCAGGTCCGAGATACCCTGACTGACGAGGCACAGAGAGCACACCACCATCGCCATCGACCATCGTGCCCGGCGGCTGCTCCGCGCTGTCGGCAATCTGAATCCCAATGTCCTGCGTGAGCCAGAAGACGCCGCGGCCCTGCTCCGGAAGCATGAATCGAATCAACAACTCCGCGTCGGCATCGAATCGCATCCGCGAGTTGAATGCACTTTCTGGACCCGCCACGAGCCAGTTACCCCCGGGCGGCATCGCGAATCGCGTTGGATTCTCGATATCCAACTCCGCATTGCCGACAGCAATGTTCCTGTGATCCCACAATTCGAACGAATCGCCCCACATGAGATAGAGCCAACCCTCAACCCGCTGCCCACGTTCGACCGGCGGCCTGGCCTGCTTGGCAACCGGCACGATGACTCCTTCCGCCTCGCCCGGGAGCCGGTTGATGGTGTAGTTGAATTCGTCGTGTAACAGCGCTGTGCCGTCGGCAGCCACTGCGTCCTGCAGGACCACACGGGCGCATGTACCAGCGACCATGCCCTCAAGTTGAATGGTCATCGTCAACCCATCCTCGGAAAGCGAAGACCCTGCAAGCGGCATCGTCGTTGTGTTTCTCTCCGGGGAGCCGTACTCCCACCACCAGTCATAGTCGTACCATTCCGCCGTTACTCCCGGAACCTCGCCCAATGGCTTCGTGAATGACACCTCGAACCCGTCCGGCAGGAGGTGAACGCGTTCCATCTCCATCGGAAGTTCGCCGGTCCACCGCACTCTCGCGATTCCATCGGATGGGGGCAGGCCACCCCAGCCGCGGTTGGTCATCCCCACGATGAGCGTGCCGTCCGGCGCAAAGGCGATGCGGGCGGCGGAACCAACTCGCTGCCGCAATTGCCAACATGCCCCCTGCAAAGTCCCATCGATCTCCTCGAAGTCAGCGCGGATGATCTGCCCGTTGGTGAGCTCCGCCACCATGAACTGCCCCTCGAAAGGGCCGAATGCACCGCCTGTAGTGTCTGCCACCAAGTTGCCTGCGGAGCGTGACCACTTGTACGGCAGCCAGATGGCGGCGGGAACCCGCGGAGTGTCCGGAGGAATGGTGTCGCTCGCCTCATCCAGATCGTTCGGCCACTGCTCGGACCATCGCAGCGACGCGGGGTGACCGTGAAAGCCGCCCGGTTGCACGGCATAGATGGGGCCCGCAGGCATCCAATCACCCTGATTGTCCGTCACCAACACCGTTCCGTCATCCATCATCCCCAGCCCGCACGGACTTCGAAACCCCGGCGCAACAGGCGTAGTCGTGCCGTCCGGCGCGACCTTCAAGACCCAGCCTCTCCAAGGAACGCGGGACTTGCCGTGCCACCACTGGGCTCCCCAGAATCCCACATTCAGACCGATGTACATGTTGCCATCAGCGTCGATCGGGAGGCCGAATGCAAACTCGTGGTAGTTGCCGCTTGCGCCCCAGTCCTGTGTGATGGTCTCGATCGTGTCGATGATCCGGTCGTCATCCTTGTCAAGGAGCCGCGAGAGTTCAGTTCGCTGCAACACCACGATCTCACCGTTCACGACAGCAAGTCCAAGTCCTTCATTCAACCCCTCGCAAATCAACTCGAAAGTTGCATCGTCAGGATTCTCCGCAAGCGGCTCGGAGATTCGCCAAACTTGTCCGCGCCTCGTGCTGACAACAAGGTCTCCGTCCGGGAGGAATCCCATACCGCCGATTTCGAGTACTTCCCCCTGCGGCGGCGAGAGGTAGTCGACGCTCCAGTATCTCGACTCATCGCCGCTGGCCATCAAGAGTGCCAGGATCAACGCAGCGGTCACGGCCCATCCCCCACCGCATGCGTAAGAATGAACGCGGTCTTGCCCGCCGGAAGTGTCATGGTGTGGCCGCCCGACATTCGCTGCGCAGACGCCGGAATGTGCACGATGATTGGTTGGGATGCATCGATCTCGAGGTGCTGCGCTATCACGGCACGCTCGTCCACCGTCGCCCCGCGGCAGGACTCGGTGACCGTACCAACGACTGAGCCGTCCGTTTGGGCGAGGGCGTATCGGACGCTGCCCTGAGCACCGAGCGTGGATGTCTCCAGAAGAACGCTGCGCAGAGGTCGCTCAGCTGCTGTCGCGAACATGCCGACACCGTCGCCGTCGTCGATGTCCGCGACAGTCGTTCCGAGAAGTTCCAGCGGCGCACCGCCGCGACCATTCCAATCCGCTCGCCCGACAAACCGACCCTGTCGAACGGCGAGCAGTCGCACATCATCGGCGCGGTAGACATAACTACGGCCGTCGGGATTCCCGACCACCAGTCCCCGCGGCCACATCGCCATTTCGTCGATCACTGGGCCGAGCATGCCGCGGACGATGATTGGGCGGTCGCCGACAATCAACTCCGTTTGATCGGAACTAGCCTCGGCGGCAGTGGGAGCAAGGCTTCGAACGAAGGTCGCCAGGCGTGCGATCTCTTCTTCTTTCAACGCATCGACATAGGGCGGCATGGGCGAGCCAGGGATGCCGCCAGCAATCGTTCTCTCAATCGCTTCCTGTGTATTGCCGAATGAGAAACCGCCGTCGACGAAGTTCCGCGCGGGACGATCGAGTTTCAGCACGCCGTCACCTCGCCCCTCGGCGCCGTGACACAGCGAGCAGTACATGCCGAACAGTTCCTCGCCGCTGCTGGCGACAGCCACCGGTTGCGGTACCGGGGCAGACGTGTCGGGGGATGCCGCATCTTTGCAGCCAGCGACAATCAACAGGCATGTGGCGCACGCGGCGTGGAAGGATCTGCCCATGATGGGGGACAGGCTACCCCATACTGGGAGAAGCGGCGACCTCGATTGTCCCTGCGGGTTCAAGGGCGAGCACCATGTTCTGGTCGTCGCGGCGAAAGGTGATCGACTGGGCGATGTCGTCGCGGTCGAGAATGTCGAGGACCGCGCCAGGGCGAAGCCCGTGTTCTTCGGCAAAGCGAAGAAACCGGGGGTGCTGGTCGGCGAGGCGGGCGATGGTTACTCGGTCACCCACCGCGCAACCGGCGAGATGACGTACCTGCCGCATCGGTACCTGACCTCCGGCATCGGGGATCGGGTCCCCGTGGGGATCAACCGTGGGGTGCCCGAGCATGCGATCCATGTGTTCGATGACCCGGTCAGACACGGCGTGTTCAAGGTGCTCAGCCTCCTCATGGACCTCGCTCCAATTCATGCCGAGAATGTCGACCAGAAACCGCTCCACGATGCGATGCCGTCGAACGACCCGGATGGCCGCAGCCATCCCACTGCCGCTCAACCGGACGCCATGGTGGGGCTCGTGATCGAGAAAGCCAGCTTCTGCAAGCGTCTTGATCATCGCCGAAGCCGACCCGGGCGTGATATCGAGGGCCTCGGCGAGTTGGCCAGTCGGAATGCGTTGCTCGCGATCGCTCGATTCAAGGAGGTAGAGGGCCTTCAGATAGTTTTCAACAGTCGTGGTGAGCATGGTTGACTTGTAGGATAGCAAAGAATATACTTTTGGCTAGCCAAAAAGAGAGGGGCAACCATGATGATTTCGTCAATGTTTTCCGCGGTCCTCATGGCCGCATCGCTCGCTGACCCACTGCAGGTCGTCTCAACCACCGGCATGGTGACCGACATTGGTCGGCAAGTCGCCGGCGACCGGGCCACCATCGTGGGACTCATGGGCGAGGGGGTCGATCCTCACCTGTACAAGCCGACCGCCGCAGATGCCCGGGCCATCATGACGGCGGACATGGTGCTCTACAGCGGGCTCATGCTTGAGGGCCGGATGGCCGACACCTTCATGAAGGCCGCTCGAATGGGCAAAGTCGTCTACCCGGTCACCGAGTTGATCGACGAGTCACAGTTGCTGGAACCACCCGAGTTCGCCGGACACTGGGACCCGCATGTCTGGATGGATGTCGCGGCATGGTCACTGGCAGTGGAAGCCGTAGCGACCGCGCTGTGTGAGCAGGCCCCCGAACACTGCGCAGAATTTCGATCGCGCGCGGCGGCATACGAAAAGAAACTGGAACAACTGGACGAATACGCAAGACGATCCATCGCCTCCATTCCGCGGGAGAGGCGGATTCTCATTACTGCCCACGACGCGTTCAATTACTTCGGGCGTGCATACGACATCGAGGTCGTCGGAGTGCAGGGGCTGTCGACCGAGTCGGAAGCGGGCATCGAAGATGTGAATCGCCTGGTCAATCTCCTTGTTGATCGCGGCGTGAGCGCCGTGTTCGTTGAATCCAGCGTATCGGACCGAAACCTCCGCGCATTGGTCGAAGGCGCCGCATCCCGTGGACACAAGGTGGTGATCGGCGGGCAGTTGTTCTCCGATGCAATGGGCCGCGGCGGCACCTACGAAGGCACATACATCGGCATGATCGATCACAATGTGACGACCATTACCAGAGCGATTGGTGGCGATGCGCCGGAGCGGGGCATGTCCGGATTGCTGGCTGGATCAGTGAGCGACAGCGAAAATGAAACCGGGAAGTGAACACTCAGTCAGTGCGCCGGTTTCGATCCACGACCTGACGGTTGCGTACCATCGAAAGCCGGTGTTGTGGGACATCGATCTGGACATTCCGAAAGGGAGTCTGTGCGCGATCGTCGGCCCAAACGGGGCGGGAAAGAGCACGCTGATCAAGGCAGCAATGGACCTTGTTCCCAAGGCGTCGGGACGCGTCCTCATCTATGGCAAACCCTTTCGGCGGCAGCGACGGATGGTCGCCTACGTGCCGCAGCGAGAGTCGGTTGACTGGGACTTTCCCGTGGACGCCATCGGCGTCGTGCTCATGGGGTGTTATGGCCGGATCGGCTGGTGCAAACCGGTTCGCCACCGGGATCGTGAGGCCGCAATGGCTGCGCTTGAGCGAGTCGGCATGACCGACTATGCGCATCGGCAGATCAGTCAACTCTCCGGCGGCCAACAACAGAGGGTCTTCCTTGCACGGGCACTTGCCGAAGATGCAGACATCTACTTCATGGATGAACCCTTCGCGAGCGTCGATGCTGCGACCGAGAAGGCGATCGTGCAGGTGCTTCGGGATCTTCGTTCCAGTGGCAGAACAGTCATCGTCGTGCACCACGATCTACAGACGGTGCCCGAGTATTTCGACCATGTGATTCTTCTGAACATGCGGGTTGTGGCGCACGGGACAATTGCAGACGCCTACACGGAAGAGAACCTGCGAAAGACCTATGGTGGGCGGCTGACACTGTTGTCCGAGGCCGCGGAACGATTCGCTCGCAGCGGATCCGCGCCGTGAAGAGCGGACACTCGATCGCAGATTCCGGATTCACACTGCCATCGATGGAGCATGTTGTTCGCGTCCTCCTCCTGGAGGAGTTCAACACGCGGGTGGTGGTGCTCGGCATCATGGCGCTCGGGGTTGCGGCAGGCCTTGTTGGAACCTTTCTGCTGCTTCGCAAACGAGCGCTGACCGCAGATGCCCTGTCGCATGCGACGCTTCCGGGCATTGCCATCGCATTCATGGTCATGGTTGGATTCGGTGGCTCGGGCAAGGTCATCGGGGGTTTGCTGATCGGCGCATTTGTCCTTGGCTGCGTCGGCGTATTGCTGATCCTCGCCATCCGCCGCACTACGCGGCTGAAAGACGACGCAGCAATCGGCATCGTGCTGAGTGTGATGTTCGGGCTTGGAATCTGCCTCCTGCGGCTTGCGCAGGAACTTCCATCAGGGAGCGCCGCCGGCCTCGGCGGTTTCATCTTCGGTAAGGCCGCCTCCATGGTGCCTTCCGATGCATGGGGCATGCTGGTGATGGCCCTGATGGCTGGCATTGCGGCGGGATTGCTGCGGAAGGAACTCACGCTGCTTTGTTTTGATGAGTCGTTCGCATCCTCTCAGGGGTGGTCAACACTCTGGCTCGATGTTCTGCTCATGGCTCTTGTCGCAGCCGTCACCGTAGTCGCGCTGCAATCAGTCGGACTGGTGCTGGCGGTTGCAATGCTCATTATTCCCGCCGCAGCTGCCCGCTACTGGACGCGGAGAGTCTCGTCGATGCTCATTGCCGCCGCCATCATCGGGTGCCTTGGTGGGTGGCTGGGCGGTGTTGTCAGCGCACTTGTCCCACGCATGCCGACCGGACCGGTGATCGTGCTGGTATTCGGGTTCTGGTTTGTGATCAGTTTCGTGGCTGGTTCCAACGAAGGTCTCATGCTCCGGGCCATTCGCCGCATCTCGGTCGCCCGTCGGGTCTCAATGCAACACCTTCTTCGCGCGTTCTGGGAGTGCTGCGAGTCCTCCAACGATGCCGTCGTATCGCTGGACGACATCGTGCGGCGACGGTCGTGGAGCGACGGGCGGGTGCGACGACTGTTGTCGCGAGGGCGAAGACGGGGCCTGTTTTGGAGGGAGGCCGGTGGTACGTGGTCTCTGACGAACAAGGGATCCGATCATGCACAGCGAATCGTCCGGAATCACCGACTCTGGGAAGCCTATCTGGTCCACTTCGCCGACATTGCCGCCACCCATGTCGACCGCGACGCCGATCAAGTTGAACACATCCTCGGCCGCAGCATGGTGGAACGACTGGAAGCAATTCTCGGAATGGAGACAGATGCATTGCCGGTGAGTCCGCACGACCTTGACGGGGGTTCATCATGACCTGGACGATCCTGGACACATGGATCGTCATCATTGGCGGCCTCACCGCGGGAGCATGTGCGATTCCGGGATCACTGTTGGTGCTGAGGCGGATGAGTCTGATGGGGGATGCGATCAGTCACACGGTGCTTCCGGGCATCGCGATTGCGTTTCTTGTGACCGGCAGCAGGGAACCACTTCCAATGCTTCTTGGCGCAGTTGTCGTCGGGCTCTTGACGGCCTTCCTTGTGCAGGCCATTCACTCCATGGGCCGAGTGGAGGTTGGCGCTTCGATGGGCATCGTCTTTACGACGCTGTTTGCCTTTGGACTCGTACTCATGCGCCGGGCAGTTGATCATGTTGACATTGATCCGGATTGCGTGCTGTATGGCGCCATTGAACTCGCCTGGTTCGATCAGGTTTCCATTGGCGGATTTGACATTCCTCGAGGGGCTATCGTCAACGGCGTGGCACTGATCGCCAATGCAGGTGTGCTGCTGCTCTTCTTCAAGGAATTCAAGATCTCATCGTTCGACCCGGCGCTTGCTGCCTCGCAGGGATGCCGCCCTTGGATCATGCACTATCTGCTCATGACGATGACGGCGGCAACCGCCGTTGCCGCGTTCGAAACGGTGGGGAGCATTCTGGTCATTGCCATGTTCATCGTGCCTGCGGCGACGGCGTATCTATTGACGGACCGATACAGCATCATGATCGTGCTGGCCGTGTTGATCGGCGTGGCGTCCGCCGTGGTCGGACATCTCGGCGCGATTACCGTTCCGCTTGTATGGGGATTCAGCGGAACGAGCACGGCAGGTGCAATGGCAGTGGCAACTGGCGTCTTCTTTGCCGTCGCGTGGATATTCTCTCCGCGGCAGGGCATCGCCATTCGCGCTGCATCACAGTTTGCTTCGAGAGTTCGGATTGCCGCGGAGGATGTTCTCGGCCTGCTTTGGCGTCTGGAAGAACGCCTTGGTGGAAAGCCAGCGATGCATCGTCGTGAACTGGCATCGGCACTCGATGCCGGACCGATGGTCGTCGCATTGGCGATGCGACGGTTGCGAAACGGTGGCTGCGTTACCAATGACGCAGGCAGATGGACGCTGACGGCATCAGGTCGCAACCGCGCAACATCGCTGGTGCGGTCGCACCGCCTCTGGGAAATCTACCTCGATCGCCACTATCCGCAGGACACGCACCAGTTGCATCCCGCCGCCGAGCGATTGGAACATGTCACGAGCGGTCACTTGCGGCGAGCGCTCGATGAAGAGACGGGGGATGCCAAGCGTGATCCGCATGGCCGCGACGTGCCTTGAAGGATGGCGGCGGGGAAGTCCGGACTCGGTGCTCTCTCACTCCGCCGCACGTTCGTACAGTTGTTCATACTGCGCCGCGATCGTATCGGTATCGAGCCATTGCAGAATGTGCTCGCGGCCGCGGCGACCAACCTCCGTCAACTTCTGCGGTTCCGACAAGAGGGTGCCGATGCCATCGGCGAGCGCCTCCGGTGTCCGTTCCACGATTGTCGCGCCGCCATTCTGGAGTTCACGCCAGATGTCGGTGCCGCGCGTGGTGATGACTGGCGTATCGCAGAGCATTGCCTCGGGGTACACCAGTCCGAAGTTCTCCTGCTGCGTTGGCAGGGCGAAGATGTCGGCCATGGAATAGAGCGACAACTTGAGATCGCCCACAACCATGCCGACGCACGTTACAAGGTCCTGGAGCCCGGCAGTCTCAATGCGGTGATTCAACGCGTTGACATAGGCTTCTTCTCCGGTTCCGGCGATGATCACCCTGACCGGCGTGCCGCGATCTCGCAGCATCGCGGCCGCATCGATCAGCGTCTCGATGGACTTCTTCGGGTGCACGCGACTCAGGAAGAGCACGGTCGGAAGATCACTGTCGCCGAATGCATCCTTCGCCGCCGCTGCGTCCGGGACGGTGGCATAGGGTTCGAGATCCATGATGAGCGGAATCGCCTCGACGCCATCATGCGGTAACCATCGCATTGCCTGTCGCCGTTCTTCTTCGGCTGTGGTGAGAAACACCCGCGTGCCCTTGAGCATCGACCGACCGGCTGTCGAGAGATACAGTCGCTTCTTGAGACCTCGTTGCTGCATGCACCAATCGTCAAGCATGCCATGCGTGCTGAGCACCCAGGGGACACCGGCCTTTCGACACGCGCTTGCCATGTTCGGGTTGGATGGAATCCACATGGCGTGAATGTGGGCGACATCGCACCCTTCGGCAGCGGCGGCCGCAGCATCGATCTGGGAGGAAGAGAGGCGGCCGGCCCAGCCGGCAGGCTCACCGATCTTGACGATGCGCGGGCAGAGGTCTTCGCCGAGTTTCCATGGTTCGGGCGCATCCGTGTCATCGCAAGTCAACCAGATGATCTCGTGGCCTCGGCGCGCAAGCGTGGTTGCAATGTCCAGTGCCGCCCGGACGGTGCCACCCTCGGAGAGTCGTGTGTTGGGGAAGTAGTGCAGGATCTTCATGCGGAAGTGACCCATGCATCGTCCGGCTCGTCACCTGTTTCGATCAGAAGATCGGCTATCGACGCGCCATACGATTCCCTGAGTTGTGGCGTGAAGTGGTTGACCCAATCGCCCGCAACGCCTTTGCGCGCAAATGCGGTGGTCGAATCCTCTCCGCGGTCGCGTCCGCCGCTCATTCGTTTGAAACTGTTGGTTTCCACGATGCGTTTGATCGTTGCGGGGTCGGCAGGAAGTTCGAACAGGTTTGAAATCGCAGTCATGCCCTTGATTGGATCGGCAAGCATGTCTTCATACCGTACCTGCAGTGAGTGGTGCGGGTCGGCATTGTCTCGCCACGATCGGACCCACGCTGCGTAGGCGGGGAGCATGCGGTCCGCAAAGACCGCGAGTCCTTCCGCCACACTCTTTCCGGCATGAAGTGCATGTTCGGGATGCCACGGCGTGTTCTGAACATAGAAGTGGTAACTGACCGCGACATCGCGAAGGTCCCGCTGCAGTACGACATAGTTGATACCGGCATCTCGAAGAACCTGCACATTGTTGGGTGACCCGTGCACGTGCATCTTTGTAAGCACGAGCATGTTTTTGAACCGGTTGAACATG